>CBFHLY010000010.1:0-83869 GCA_965656785.1 uncultured Flavobacteriales bacterium | reverse complement strand
GACCTCATTCACGAAACGTTTCAACCTTTGGCCCTCGTTTGAGGGCCTTTTTTTTTATCCTTTCGGTTCGGTCGCAATCCACTTGAGGTTGCGCATCATTCCTTCAAATCCCGTCCGCCAAAGCGGACTGTCGCGGAAGTGCTCCCGAAACGATTCCCGCGTCAATGCTTCCCAGTCCTTCCTCCCCCATGTGAGCAAGTCGGGGGAGGGTTCGAATCGGGGCTCGTTGTGTGGCTTGGCGTGTCGGTTCCAAGGACAAACTTCCTGGCAGATGTCGCATCCAAACACCCAGTTCCCATGTTCGGCAGGTGCCGGCTCGGGGATTTCGCCCTTCAGCTCGATGGTGAAGTAGCTGATGCACCGCGAACCATCTACGACCTGGGGCTGGATGATGGCGCCGGTCGGGCACGCATCGATGCACCTGCGGCATGTGCCGCAATGGTCCAGCGCAGGGGCGTCGGGTTCGAGCTCGATGTCGAGCATCAGCTCGCCGATGAAAAAGTAACTCCCCATCCGCTTGTTCAAGAGCAGGCTGTTCTTACCCGTCCATCCCAGTCCCGCTCGCTCAGCCCATTGGCGCTCCATGACTGGTGCGGAATCGAGGTAAACGCGACCTTGGACCTCGCCCCATTGGGCTTGGAACCGCTTGAGCAATTCCTTCAGCTTCCATTTGACGCCGTAATGGTAGTCCTCCCCGAGCGCATAGGAAGCCACGCGGGGAGCATCCGGATCCGTCGGAGTGGCGGGGTTGTGGTAGTTGAAGAGCAGGCTCACTACGGTGCGCGTCCCGGGAAGCAGCAGCGTGGGGTCGACCCGCTTGTCGAAGTTACGCTCGAGGTAGCCCATCTCGCCCGCATGGCCCGCTTTGAGCCAGGCCTCGAGGCGATCGGCCTCCTCATCGAGTCGTTGGGCCTTGGCGAAGCCGATGGCTGCAAATCCGAGCGTTTTGGCCTCGTCGCGCAACCACCTGCGTTGCTCCGCCTGTTGCCAAGCAGTTCGGCCCATTTCAGGAATCGAAGAGCGTACCCGTTGAAGCCTGAGGCGTGCGTCCCAAATGGCGCCACGCCTCCTCCGTCGCCTGCCGTCCCCGTGCGGTGCGCATGATGAGGCCCTCCTGAATGAGGTAGGGCTCGTACACCTCCTCCACCGTACCTGCGTTCTCGCCAATGGCCGTCGCGATGGTGCTGATGCCCACGGGACCTCCTTTGAACTTGTCGATGAGCGCGCTCAGGATCCGGTTGTCCATTTCATCCAATCCGCGCTTGTCCACATTCAAGGCATCCAAGGCCAAAGCCGTAATGTCCGGCGTGATGGTGCCGTCGCCTTTGACCTCGGCGAAGTCCCGCACCCGACGCAGTAGCGCATTGGCAATCCGAGGGGTTCCCCGACTGCGCGACGCAATCTCCCGAGCGGCAGACGCCTGGCACGGAATGCCCAACAAGCGAGCGCTTCGCTCGATGATGGCCTGTAACGTCTGGACATCGTAATACTGCAACCGCAAGTTGATGCCAAAACGCGCCCGCAACGGAGCCGTCAGCAAACCCGACCGCGTGGTCGCGCCGACCAAGGTGAACGGCTCCAAATCAATTTGCACTGTACGGGCATTGGGGCCCGAGTCGATGACCAAATCGATTCGAAAATCCTCCATTGCGCTGTACAGGTATTCTTCCACCACAGGGCTCAAGCGGTGAATTTCATCAATGAACAGCACGTCATGCGCCTCCAAATTCGTGAGCAGCCCCGCCAAATCGCCCGGCTTATCCAACACCGGCCCAGAAGTCGTTCGGATGTTGACCGCCATCTCATTCGCGACGATGTTGGCCAACGTCGTTTTCCCCAAACCCGGCGGGCCGTGGAATAACACGTGATCCAACGCCTCGCCGCGATTCCTTGCTGCCCGTACGAACACTTCAAGGTTGTCCATCGCAGCAGGCTGTCCCGTAAAGTCTCCGAAACGCGCCGGTCGCAGCACGCGCTCCAGCTCCCCATCCGAGGCCCGCTCCGCCTCGCCCCTCAAATCAAAATCCTCGTGGCTCATGGCACCAAGATACGCCGTGCAAACCAGTCTTGAATGAAAAAGCAAGACCCGGACACGAGGCCCAGGTCTTGCACAATGTGTTGTCGACCGAACTCAGTGGATCTCCTCACCCGGAATCGCCGGAGTGATCTGAGAAACGAAGTCCTCCTCGTGTGCAGGGTTCGAGTAATCGTAAGCCCAACGGTGCACTTCGGGCAAGGCACCCGGCCAGTTGCCGTGAACGTGCTCGACGGGCGTCGTCCACTCCAATGTGTTGGAGCGCCATGGGTTTTGGACCGCGACTTGGCCTCGGAACATGCTGTAGAAGAAGTTGAACAGGAAGAACAACTGCCCCAAAGCACCCACGATGGCGAAGACCGAAATAACCGGCTGCAAGTCCATCACGAAATCAAGGAACTCAAACGCCGAGTAATCGTAGTAACGACGCGGTGCACCTGCGATGCCCACGAAGTGCATCGGGAAGAAAACGCCGTAGCCCGAAATGATCGTAATCCAGAAGTGCACAAAGCCCAACTTCGTGTTCATCATGCGCCCGAACATCTTCGGGAACCAGTGGTACACCCCAGCCAACAACCCGAAGATGGCGGACATGCCCATCACGATGTGGAAGTGTGCCACCACGAAATAGGTGTCGTGCACGCTCACGTCCAAAGCGGAGTCTGCAAGGATGATGCCCGTCAAACCGCCCGTAACGAACGTGCTGACCAGGCCAACACT
This sequence comes from uncultured Flavobacteriales bacterium, assembly GCA_965656785.1. Classification (GTDB taxonomy): domain Bacteria; phylum Bacteroidota; class Bacteroidia; order Flavobacteriales_D; family Sanyastnellaceae; genus JALQTD01. The sequence continues at coordinate 81,114 of CBFHLY010000010.1, read as the reverse complement.
GAACAACATCGCCGGAGTGAAGCGGAGGTTACCTTGCCACAACGTCGTGATGTAGTTGAAAGCCTTAACCGCAGATGGAATGGCAATCAGCAAGGTCGTGAAGACGAATACGCTTCCGAGGAACGGGTTCATTCCCGTGACGAACATGTGGTGACCCCAAACGATGAAGCTCAAGAAACCAATGCCCAAGATGGAACCGACCATCGCCTTGTATCCGAAAATGGGCTTCCGTGCGTTCGTCGCGATGACCTCCGAGCTGATTCCCAACGCAGGAAGCAACACGATGTACACCTCCGGGTGGCCGAGGACCCAGAACAAGTGTTGGTACAAAATCGGGCTCCCGCCGGTCACATCCAACGCCTCCCCGCCGATGAAGATGTCGCTCAAGTAGAAGGCCGTTCCCATCGTCCGGTCCATCAACAACAACACCACGGCCGAAACCAAAACCGGGAAGCTAAGCACCCCAAGCACCGCGGTGACAAGGAAGGCCCAAATGGTCAAGGGCAACCGGGTCATTTTCATGCCCTTCGTCCGCAAGTTGATGATGGTCACGATGTAGTTCAGACCGCCCAAAAGCGAGGAGACCACGAACAAGACCATGGAAATCAACCACAACGTCATCCCCATGCCAGAACCCGGCATCGCCTGCGGCAACGCGCTCAGCGGTGGGTAAACCGTCCATCCGCCCGATGCAGCACCACCTTCCACGAACAGCGAGAAGATCATGATGACGCTCGATACGAAGAAGAACCAATAGCTCAGCATGTTGAGGAAGCCGCTCGCCATGTCGCGCGCTCCAATCTGAAGCGGAATCAACAAGTTGGAGAACGTGCCCGACAAACCGCCCGTTAGAACGAAGAAGACCATGATGGTACCGTGGATGGTCACCAAGGCCAAATAAGCGTTCCGGTCCAGGACCCCGCCAGGAGCCCACTTGCCCAAGAACGTTTCCAAGATGGCAAAGCTCTCACCCGGCCAACCCAATTGCAAGCGGAAGAAAATGGACAGCATGACCGCCAGAATTCCCATGAACACCGCAGTGATCAGGAATTGCTTCGAAATCATTTTGTGGTCCTGCGAGAAGATGAACTTCGAAACGAAGGATTCTTCGTGGTGATGTGCGTGATCAGCCATGATTACAACGATGCAGTGGTTTTTTCAGTAGTTCCCTCGAGGTCCGCCGTTTCAGCAGGGGCCTCCTCCGATTCCTCTTTCACGAGGTATTCTTTTTGCTCCTTGATCCAAGCGTCGTACTCCTCTTGAGTCTCCACGACGATTTTCATTTCCATGTTGAAGTGCGCAGCACCACAAACCTTGTTGCACAACAGCACGTAGTCGAAATTCTCATCACCCGTGATGTAACGCATGCTGTCCGTTGTGATGGTGGGCGTCATTTTGAACCGGGTCGGAACGCCGGGCACCGTGTTCATTTGGGCACGGAACTGCGGCATGTAAGCCGAGTGAATGACGTCACGCGAACGGAAGACCATTTCAACTTCTCGCCCGACAGGCAAGTGGAATTCGCCTTTGACGATTTGGTCGTCGTTGCCCGCAGCCCAAGCACTCAGTCCTCCGTCGTAGTTGAACTCGGAGATTTCCGAGAGGCGCTGGCGGTGGCGCTTGAGGCGATTCAACTTGTCCTCCTTGGCCTCGTACGCAGCTTCAGTAAGGATGGTCAAGGACGACTCATCTTCCAGCAGCAGCTCGATTTCATGCAAGCGCGCTTCAACGGCCGCATGGTCCACCCCGTGACCGTGGTCCGCGTGGTCACCATGGTGATCGCCACCGTGCAACTTCGCCTCCAACTCCAGCTGCTCCTTCAACAGGTGGCCGCGCTCGTGCATCAACTCCTTTTCGAGCTTCGCAATCGACTTTTCAACCTCGGACATCGAAACTTCCAATCCCTCAGCCGTTACAATGCCCAACGGATTCGTCGGGGTAATCAGGTTGTAATTCGACAAGCCAAATTCACCATCGTTGCCCGGATAACGCGCCGTCCAGTCGAATTGCTTCGAATAGATCTCCACGCGCAACGCGTCTTCAGCGGGAGCGCCGGTCATTTGGTTCCACGTCGCCAAGCCATAAGCGATGATGACCGCCAAAACAATGGACGGAATCACTGTCCAGACCAACTCCAACCGGTTGTCATGCGCAAAGAAGCGGGCCTTGCGCTCAGGTCGGTAGTAGTATTTGGCCGAGAACCAAAACAGCAGCGTGTTGACCAAGAAGAACACCGCGAAGATGATGGCCAAGTTGAAGCCCATCAAGGTGTCCACAGCTTCTCCATGCAACGACGCAGAAGGCAACGCATAATCGCCATAACGCACGACCAGCCAAATCACTGATGCGTAGAACAACACCATAAAGGCTAAGAACAACCCGCCGTTCAACCGGTTGTCCGCCTCCGAAATGTCTTCCTCACGCCGAGCGCGCAACGAAGACGTCAATTGGTACACCTTGGCAAGCTGAACAATGGCAACCAACCCGATGACAACGACAAGTAAGATGAGGAGTTTCATGAGAATGAGGTTCTTTCCTGATCAGTGGTGCAAATCTTTCGACTCTTGGAGCATCGGGTGGTTCACCGGAATCAACGGAGCCTGTGACAACGCCGTCAATACGCGGTTCATGAACAAACCCAGGAAGCCCAAAAACAGACCGACTTCGAATAAGCCAAACACATTGTGGTCGAACATAGTTCCCGGAATCACCATCAAATACACATCGGCGAAATGACCGATGAAGATGAGGAACGCCACGGGCAACACGAATTTCACATTCCGCTTGGCATCTCGCGCAACCAACATGTAGAAAGGTACAGCGAAGTTCACAAAGAACGTGATGACGAAGGGCCACTTGTAATCCGTAAAGAAGCGTTGTGTGTAGTAAGTCACCTCCTCCGGAATATTCGAGTACCAGATGAGCAAGAATTGGCTCACCCACAGGTAGCTCCACAACATGGAGATGGCGAACATCCACTTGCTGATGTCGTGCATGTGGCTCTCATTGACCTCCGCGAAGTAGCCCTTCGAACGAAGCCAAATCAACATCACATTCGCAAAAATCAGCAAGCTGACCCACATGCCCGAGAACACGTACCATCCGTAGAGGGTCGAGAACCAGTGGGTATCAATCGACATCAACCAGTCCCAAGACAACGTCGAGCTGAACACTGCAAAGAACACGAGGAACAAGGCGCTCCGACGAAATTGCTTGTAGTGCAAATCCAAGCTCGGCTGGGCATCTTCCTGCAGCGACCAGCGACGGAACAACGTCGCGAAAACCAAGAACGTCGCGATGTACGCAATCGTCCGAAACCAGTAAAAAGCAGGCGCGAAGTACGCGCTCTTGTGGGCAATCAAATGATCGTAGTTCGGGTTGGCTACCGCTCCAGCCTCCATGGTGTCCACGTAATTCACGTGTTCCCCTTCAACCACCATGTATTCGTGGTACAAACTGGAATCCATCCAGTGGTACAAATGGTGTGCATGAAACTGACCGGCAAGCAGGATGAACAACATGACTCCTGCACCGATGGGCAAGAACTTGAAGATCGCTTCCCAAATGCGCTTCAAGATGGCCGACCACGCCGCTTCAACCGCGTAATTCAGCGCATAGAAAAACAACGCCGCCAACGAAATGGAGAACCAGAAGAAACCGTTGACCAACAGGTTCGCCCACCACCGCTGGTGATGTTCCGTGCCGTCTGTAAGGTAGCCGCCGATGAGCGCTACCACCCCGATTCCCATCAATGCGAGGGAAATCGTCTTTGCTCGTCCTTCAAATTTGAATTCCATATCAGTCGTTCATTGCCGTGGCCTCCGCTTCCGCCGATGCCGATTCAACTGCATTGCCTGCTTCGTCGAACTCAGGCAGCTCCCCGCCGTTCTGAAGCACTTTGATGTACTCGATGACCAACCAACGATCGCGTTGATCGAGTTGAGAGGCATGCGAACCCATCAAGCCCTTACCGTAGGTCAAGGTGTGGTACATGTTGCCCACCGGGAGGTCCTTCAATTTTCCACTGTACGAGGGGATGCCCTGAATGTGGCCATTGCGCGACAACGCGCCATCGCCCTCACCCTTTTCACCGTGGCACTGGGTGCACATCTGCGTGTAGATCGCTTTGCCCTCCTCGATGTGAGCCTTGGTCGTGGCCAATGGCGAGGACAACTCCTGCCCTGCGGCTTCGTAGCCTGCAGGCGTATTGGGGTAAGGATAAGGCATCGCGAATTCCTTCGCATCGGGCTGGTAGGCGATGGTTCCCTTCACCGGCTTCCGTGCCGATTGGATCAACCGCTGCTCGGCTTGCTCAGCCCAACCAAACGCGTATTCGTCCATCCCGTAGTCGACATACGCTTCAATCGCCGCAGAGCGATACATGTCCGGCATGTACTCCAACCCCGGGCTGTTCGGGTCCGTCACGCAGCCCGAAAGGACCACCAACCCCGTCAACGCTGCAATCGGCAGCAACTGCTTCGAATGCGTCTTCATCACTTGTATTCTTTGATGCTGAGCTCAACGAGAGGCGTCTCCTTGATGAAGGATTCCAATTCGTCAGCAGCCAGGTGATTGTCCTCCGTGGTGATCTCCATGACAAACATGTTGTCCGTCGTGCGAGGATCCGGGTTCGTCGCCGGCATGCCCGGCAGGGTTCCGTTGCGCAACAAGTACGTAATGGCCATGCCATGCGCCGCGCACAACACGCTGAACTCGAACGTAACGGGAATGAATGCGGGCAAGTTCTCAATCAGCGAGAAGCTTGGTTTGCCACCAATGTTCATCGGCCAGTCGCTGATCATGAAATACCACATGCCCAGCAGCGCGAGGGTCGTACCCGTCGTCGCGTACATGAACGACGCAATGGCCAAACGCGTCCGCTTCACCCCAATGATGGGGTCGATGCCGTGAATCGGAAACGGAGAAAACACATCCTTCACGCGGATGCCCTTAGCGACGAGCTGAGAGGCAGCGCCTTTCAGGGTATCGTCGTCGTCGTACATGACATGGAAAACCTTGTTCATGGCGTCTGCAATCAGTGGTTGTCGTGTTGTTTCTTGTAAGCCTCACCGCTCGACTTGAGGATGGTCTTCAACTCATTCAAGGCCAAAACCGGGAAGAACCGCGCAAAGCCCAAGAACAAGGTGAAGAAAATGCCCAACGTGCCGATGAAGACGCCCACGTCCATGCTGGACGGGTGGAATTCTCCCCAGCTCGACGGGTTGTAGTCCCGGTGAATCGACGTCACGATGATCACGTAACGCTCGAACCACATGCCGATGTTCACCACGATGGACAGGATGAACGTCGCGATCAGGCTCCGGCGAATCTTCTTGAACCAAAACAGCTGCGGGCTGATCACGTTGCACGTCATCATGATCCAGTAGCTCCAGCTGTACGGACCCGAAAAGCGGTTGATGAACGCGTAGCTCTCGTACTCCACGCCGCTGTACCAGCTGATGAACAGCTCGGTCAGGTAAGCCACGCCCACGATGGAACCCGTCACGATGATGACGATGTTCATGTACTCGACGTGCTTGACGTGAATGTAATTCTCGAGCTTCATGCCCTTCCGCATGATGAGGAGCAACGTCTGCACCATGGCGAAACCGGAGAAGACGGCCCCGGACACGAAGTACGGAGGGAAGATCGTGGTGTGCCATCCCGGGATGACCGAGGTCGCGAAGTCCATCGAGACGATGGAGTGCACCGAGAACACGAGGGGAGTTGCGATGCCTGCGAGGACGAGGCTGACCTCTTCGAAGCGGGTCCAGTGTTTGGCCCGACCACTCCAGCCGAATGCCAGGATGCCGTAAATCTTCTTCGGCAGCGGCTTCACCATCCGATCGCGGATCGTCGCGAAATCCGGAATGAGGCCGATGTACCAAAACACGAGCGATACCGAGAAATACGTCGAAATGGCGAACACGTCCCACAAGAGCGGCGAGTTGAAGTTCACCCACAACGAACCGAATTGGTTCGGCAACGGCAACACCCAGTAGCTGACCCAAATCCGACCCATGTGAATGCCCGGGAAGGTCGCCGCCATGATGACCGCGAAAATCGTCATCGCCTCCGCAGAACGGTTGATGGCCATCCGCCACTTCTGACGGAAGAGCAACAACACCGCGGAAATCAACGTTCCCGCGTGGCCGATGCCGACCCACCAAACGAAGTTGGTGATGTCCCACGACCAACCCACGGTCTTGTTCAACCCCCAAACCCCGATGCCCGTACCCAAGAGGTACAAGATGGAGCCGACCCCATACACGGCGATGATGGCCGAGATGGTGATCATGATTTTCCAACCGATCGGCGCGGGACCCTGGATCGGGCCCACCACGTCATCGGTGATGTCCTTGTAGGACTTGTTCCCCAGAATCAGGGGTTCCCGAATGGCTGCTTCTCTTTGCATGTCGATCGGTTATGCTTCGGTGGATTCGGTGTTCCGCACTTTCGTCATGTAGAAGATGTTCGGCTGGACACCGATTTCTTCCAACGCGTGGTAAGCGCGGTTGTTCTCAGACACGGCTGCGACGTGCGACTGCTTGTCGTTGAGGTCGCCAAACTGAATGGCGTTCGTGGGACACGCTTCCGCGCAAGCCGTAACGACCGCTCCGTCCGGAACCTTCGTGCCCGCCTTCTTCGCGTTGAGCTTGCCCTCCTGGATGCGTTGAACGCACATGCTGCACTTCTCCATGACCCCACGCGAACGAACGGTCACATCCGGGTTCAAGACCATGCGGGTCAGGTTGTCCTGCGAAGGGTTGAAGTTCATGAACTTTTTGTAGCCCGGGTAGTTGAACCAGTTGAAGCGACGCACTTTGTACGGGCAGTTGTTCGCGCAGTAACGCGTACCGATGCACCGGTTGTAGGTCATTTGGTTCAAGCCCTCGTTGCTGTGCGTCGTAGCGGCAACCGGACAAACCGTTTCACACGGTGCGTGGTTGCAGTGCTGACACATCATCGGCATGTGGACCGTTTGCGGGTTTTCTGCCGGATCCTCCATGCGGCGGTACGAACCGATGGCTCCAACGCCTTCCTCCTCGCCGCGCTCCAAGCTGTAATCGGAAGCGAAGAAGCGGTCGATGCGCATCCAGTGCATGTCGCGGTGACGGCGGACCTCGTCCTTACCGACCACCGGCACGTTGTTCTCGATGTGGCACGCGGTGACGCAGGCGCTGCATCCTGTGCAGGTCGTCAAATCGATGGTCATGCCCCACCGGTGACCCACCTCCTCAACGGGGTGCTCGTGCCACAAGTCAAAGGCCGCAGTGGGCTTCGAGTCTTGTGCGTTGATGACGCCGTCGCCATTCACGTCCTCGTGAACGCCGATCCGAATGAGCTTATTCCACGAGGCCGAACCCTTCGCCGCTTTGCGCTCAGCGAAGTACGCACCGAAAGTGGTCTCCTTCACGATGGAGTCGCGGCCCATGTCCGTGCTGTGAATCTGCGTGCTCGCCAAGGCATACGTGGCGCCCATCGCCTCCACCGTCACGTTCAACTGCTCGTATTGTGGGAGGCCGGAAGCCGAACCCAGGAGCGGGAAGGCATTCGTTCCGACCGGCACGAGCGCGCTGTTGGCATCGCGGAGGAAATCCCCGTTTTCAGCCATTTGGAATGCAGCCTTGCCCACCTCCTCACCGTTCGCGCCGCGGCCATAGCCCAAGGCGATGCCGATGGTGCCCGGCTTTTGGCCTGGCAGCAACATTGCAGGCATCTCGACGCTCTGACCTCCGACGGTCACGCGCACCACGGACGCTGGCTTCTCCTGACCGATGTAGGTGTTGAGGCCCATGGCGTCCATGTCGGACTTCGCCATGGTCACGTAGTTGTCCCACGTGATTTTCGTCAGCGGGTCCGGGGTCTCTTGCAACATCGGGTTGGCGGTTTGATCGCCTTGACCGATGGTGTTCTTTTGATAGAAGGCCAACTCAAAGGCGCCGCCCTTGGTTGCCATCACCGCCTGTTTCGCGGCGGCCAAGCCCGAGCCGGACCCTTCGAGGCTGACGGGGAAGCCCTCCGTTTCGAGGGCCATGAATCCGTCGTGCAAGGAGCTGTTCCAAGCCGCGTCGGTGTAGAGTTGGTCTGCCCTGTAGTTCGGATTCCACGTTTGGCGCAAGAAGGTGTACCAATCCGTCTCCGGGTTGTTCGCCCACGTCAAGAAGCTGCTGCCAGCCGCACGCGAGTCGAACAAAGGCGAAATCGTCGGCTGCACCCAATCCACGCGCTTGGTAGTGCGTTGGGCATCGCCCCACGACTCCAACCAGTGGTGGTCCGGTGCGATGTGCGTGCAACGGGAGGCCGTCTCGTCCGAGAACAGCGAGGTGCTGATGGACGCCTTGACCTTGCCCAAAGCCGTTGCGAATGCCGTTGAGGTGTAAGCTGGGTTGACGCCGTGGATGAGCAACGTGCCCACTTTGCCCGCGGCCATGTCAGCGACCAATGCCGCGAAGGCCTCGTCGTTCCCACGACCCAACACCCAAGCGTTCTCCAAGTCCACGGTGGTACCGTATGCACCGAGCGCGCGGTTGCACGCGTTCACAATCAATTGCACGTTGGGGTCGTTCGAACCCGCAACGACCAAGCCTTTGGATCCCGCAGCCTTCAGTGCAGCAACCGCTGGAGCGATGCCCGCTGCGGCAGATTCCGACAAGTCACCGTTGTTTCCTCCGCCCGTCAAGCCGTTCAGCAGCGCCAACGCCACGCGTCCCGCTTCCGATGGCTTGATCATGTTCCGACGGTCCGCATTGGAGCCGGTGAGGGTCATCACGCTCTCAAAGGCATGGAGGGACGACATCTTGCCGTTCTCAGGCTGGCGTCCTTTCGACCAAGCGGTGGTTTGGACCGCCACATCGCCCCACGTTCCGAGGAAATCGGCACCGATGGTAACGATGGCTTCCGCCCGATCCAGCGCGAAAGTAGGAACCATGTCGCGGCCGTAATCCGCAACGTTCGCCTTGCGCATGCCGCTGTAGCTGATGGCGTCGTATTGAACGTGCTCGGCGCCGGTTGCAGCGCAGAACAGGGAAATGGCGCGATTCAACGAAGGGCTCGCCACAGAGTGGGTCAACACCACCTTCCGACCACCGGCCGCAAGCGCCGCTTGCACATCCGCATCGATGGTGGCCCAATCCGTCGGCTGGCCGCCCTTCCGGGGACCGTTGAGGCGAGCGCTGTCGTACAAGCCCATGACCGAAGCGTTCACCCGAACGCCCACCTTGCCTTCGCCGGTGAGGGCGTTCGACTTGATGAAGATCGGGCGGCCTTCGCGCGTCTTCACCAACACCTGGCCATAGTCTTGGCCGTTGTAGAAGGTGGAAGCGTAGTAGTTCGCAACCCCTGGGGTGACCTCCTCGGGTTTGTTCGTGTAGGGAATGGACTTGATGACCGGGGTCTCGCAAGCGGCCAACGTAGCGGCCGTCAAGCTGAATCCCATGAACTTCAAAAAGTCACGACGACCCGTGTGGGTGGATTCCAAGCGGTCGTCCGAAAGGAATTCGTCCACCGACTGAACACCGGGGAACTCCTGTCCTTGGATGGCTTTGAACTCTTCCGTCCCGTGCAATTCGTCGAGACCGGACCAGTAGCGTTTATTCTGCGACATGGTAGCGTGTTCTTAGTAGTGGCACTTGGCGCATTCCCAGCCACCAAGCTCTTTAACGGTGATCTTGTCGTCCTCCAAGTAGCGGCGCAACTCTTCGTTTCCGCGCTCGTCGTCCCGAAGGCGCTCGTGCATCTCCTCGTAGTAACCGCTGGAAGCCAACGACACTTCTGCCTTGTTGTGGCACTCGATGCACCAACCCATGGTCAAGGTCGGCTTCGACAACTGAATCAAACCGGGGTAGTCATCCACCAACTTGTTGATGTCCTCGGTGCGCGCTTGGCGGCCGACCGTGTAGGTTTGGACATCGCCGTGGCAGTTTTGGCAATGCAAACCACCCACCACGACGTGCTGTTGGTGGCTGAAGAACACGTGGTCCGGCAAGTTGTGAACCTTGTTCCAACGGATGGGCTCTCCGCCGAAATCGTCTTGGGGATTCGTGAAGCCTTTCTCACCTGCGCCGTTCATGTACGTTCCCGACTCGGGATCGAAACCGATGGCCGCGTAAATCTTGCCGATTTCCGTTTCTCCATAGCGACGACCTTTCTTCACGGCTTTGTGGCAGTTCATGCACACGTTCGTCGAGGGAATGCCCGCGTGCTTCGACTCGTATGCGCTGTGGTGGCAGTACTTGCAATCCACTTCGTTCTCGCAGACGTGCACCGAGTGGATGAACTTGATCGGCTGGTCGGGCTTGTAGCCTTCCATCACGCCGATTCCCATGAGGCCTTGGTAGCCGATGACCACTGCGTAGGCCACCACAAAGAGCCCCACCAGTGAAACGAAGACCAAGTTGTTCCACATCCAACCCTTAGCGCGTTGGAAGTAGGTGGCGTCCGGGAGGGGAGCGTCGCCTTTCGAGACGTTCACGGCGCTGCGCAACGTGCGGTTGACACCTGCCGCGCTCAGCGCGATGACGAGGAACAGCACGAGGAGGACGAGGAACCAAATCGACGGGTTGTCCGCGTTCTGAACCGGCAACTCATCGACCGTGATGCAATCCGTGCTAGCGGAGGCTGCAGGGGCAGCGACGTCAGGCGGGTTTTGGACATACGCCATGATGTCCTTCACATCATCCGCGGAAACGGCTTGCGCGCTCATCCAGCCGTACGTACCGACGTAGCGGTCGACGAGCGACTTGATGTACGGATCGCCCGATTCCGCAGCGGCCTGCGGGTTTTGAATCCACTGGACCAACAGCTCGTCCCCAGACGTCCACCGGTCGCGGATGCCCGCAAGACCCGGAGCCGCGAGGACTTCGTTGGTCACTTTGTGACAGGAAGCGCAGTTCGCATTGAACAACGCTTGTCCGTTTTCCACATTGCCACCTTCCCATATTTGGCCAAATGCCGCAGCATTCGATAGGAGGAGGCAAGCGGCGAGGAAACTCTGAACTGCCCATCGAGCCGTCCGAGTGCCGTTAAAAATCGCTTGTTGCATGACGATGGTTTACCCTCACATATTCGGGCGCAAAAGTAATGCAGTGTGCCTCAGTTCTGCGGAAAGCTGTCATAGCAATGTCTGATGACTTTCTAATTTAGAATGACTCTAATTAAGTTCGAGCGGTTGATTTTTTGCAGGAATTATGGGGGGCAATGCACTTCGAGCCACACCCCGATCTTCGTTTCGAACGTTACCTTCGCAGCATGCAACGCGTTCGTTCAATCGCTTGGCTAGGAGCATCATTCCTGCTCGCATCCCCGTGTGCCCTTGCTCAATCCGATTCCCTGGAAACGGGTGAAGCGAGCTGGTGGAAGTCGCTTTTCAGGCCAAAAACCGTCGAAATCGTAGAAGCCGAATCGCCCGTTTTGGACGCCGAATCCGTCCCCAAAGACCGCTCCGCGAACGCGCCACTGGACACCGTAGCTGCGGTACAACCGCCTTTGTTCGAAGCGGATTCAGCAGCGCCTCAAGCGGCCACGTGGCGAATGGAGTCCGATGGGCGCTTGCTCGCGCTCGACAGCGCGTGGAAGGCGAGCCCGCCCGCCATGAAAGGCTACCGCATTCAATTGATGACGGGAACCCTGCAGGAGTGCCGGCGAGAGCGATCCGCCTTGCGCAGTGCGACCGACTGGAACATTTATTTGGTCCCGCTCTCGATGAACTACCAACTCATGCTGGGCGACTTTCGCGACCCGTGGAGTGCCGAACGCGAACGGGAGTACTGGCTGGAAACCCATCCGCAATCGCTCGTTGTTCCGGGTCCCATCGCCCTTCCGCCCCTGAATTGGGCCGAAAACAACATCGCCGAGCCCCGTGAGGGACTCGGCGATGAATGAGTTCAACGCAGGGACCGAATCAGTCCTCGAGCGTTTGCTTGACTTCAATTTCTTCGTACGCTTCGATCACGTCGCCGACCTTGATGTCGTTGAAGCGATCCACGTTCAGGCCGCATTCGAAGCCATTCTTGACCTCCTTGACGTCGTCCTTGAAGCGCTTCAATGACCCGAGCGTTCCGGTGTAGACCACCACGCCATCGCGGATGACGCGAATCTTCGAGGAACGTTTGATGAGGCCGTCGGTGACGAAGCAACCCGCAATGGTTCCCACTTTCGAAATCTTGAAGGTCTCGCGAATTTCCGCAGAGCCCACGATGGTCTCTTCGATTTTCGAGGACAACAAGCCTTCCATGGCCTCCTTCATCTCTTCGATGGCCTTGTAGATGACCGAGTAGAGCTTGATTTGGACTTCTTCGCGCTCGGCCAACTTCCGGGCAGCCCCCGAAGGACGCACCTGGAAACCAATGATGATGGCGCTTGACGCAGAGGCGAGCAACACGTCCGACTCGGAAATCTGACCGACCGCCTTGTGAATGATGTTCACCTGAACCTTCTCGGTGCTTTGCTTCTGCAACGAGTCGCTCAACGCTTCGATGGAGCCGTCCACGTCACCCTTCACGATCAAGTTCAACTCCTTGAATTCGCCCACGGCAATCCGACGACCCAATTCTTCCAACGTAACGGTTTGTTGGGCACGGACGCCCTGCTCACGCTGCAATTGCTGGCGCTTCGTAGCGATGGCCCGGGCTTCCTTCTCGTCTTCGAACACGTGGAACTTGTCACCGGCATTTGGAGCGCCATCAAAGCCGAGGACCGAAACGGGGACCGAAGGACCCGCCTCCTCGATGCGCTGGCCGCGCTCGTTGAACATGGCCTTGATTTTGCCCGAGAATTGCCCGGCCAAAATCGCATCGCCTACGCGCATCGTTCCGCCCTCCACCAAGAGGTTCGTGACGTAACCGCGCCCCTTATCGAGCGAACTTTCAATGACTGTTCCCAGGGCGGCTTTCTTCGGATTCGCTTTCAAATCCAGCAACTCCGCTTCGAGCAGCACCTTTTCGAGGAGCTCGTCGATGTTGAGACCCTGCTTGGCCGAAATTTCCTGACACTGGTATTTGCCGCCCCAATCTTCCACCAAGATGTTCATCTCGGCCAATTCGCCCTTGATTTTCTCGGGGTTTGCTTCCTCCCGGTCCACCTTGTTGATGGCGAAAATCATCGGAATGTCCGCTGCTTGAGCGTGGTTGATGGCTTCCTTCGTTTGCGGCATTACGGCGTCATCGGCTGCCACCACGATGATGGCGAGGTCCGTGACCTGCGCACCACGGGCACGCATGGCAGTGAACGCCTCGTGACCCGGGGTGTCGAGGAACGTCATTTTCCCTCCACTCGGCAATTCGACGCTGTACGCACCGATGTGCTGCGTGATGCCACCGGCCTCGCCGCTGATGACGTTCGCCTTGCGGATGAAGTCCAACAGCGACGTCTTTCCGTGGTCAACGTGACCCATGACCGTCACGATGGGCGCACGCGGTTCGAGATCCTCCGGTGCATCCTCTTCTTCCTCAATGGCCTCCTGGACGTCCGTCGAGACGAATTCCGCCGTGTAGCCGAATTCTTCCACGATGATGGAAATGGTCTCTTGGTCCAAACGTTGGTTGATGGAAACCATCATCCCCAGCGCCAAACACGCACTGATGACTTCGTTGACGCTGGCGTTCATCATGGACGCCAATTCGGCGGCCGTTACGAACTCGGTCAACTGCAGGACCGTGGCCTGCTGCTGTTGTCGAGCGGCCTCCTGCTCTTGGCGCTCCTGAACGGCGCTCCGCTTCGCACGGCGCAACTTCGAAGACTTGGACTTCGAACCGCCGCTGAGGCGTGCCAGTGTTTCCTTGATTTCCTTCTGGATATCCGCTTGCGTGACTTCCTTCTTGGGTTCGTTCCGGCGGCCACCGCGCTTGTTGGCTGCGGCTGCACCGCCAGCACCCGGTGTCGTTTTGGCCGTTTTCGCCACGTCGACCTTGGTGATGCGCTTGCGCTTGCGCTTGTTTTCTTCGGCGGCCGTTCCACGCTTCCGCTCGACGGGCAACTCGATCTTGCCGACCACCGTCGGACCGGTGAGTTTCTCTGCGCGTGCACGCATCACTTCAGGCTTCTTCGGCTCCTCGGGCTTGACCTCAGGCGTTTCCGGCTTTGCTGCGGCCGGCTTTGTCGCGGCCGGCGGGGGCGTCGGAGCCGCCTTCGTCTTGGGTGCAGGCTTCGGTTCTTCCTTCTTCTTCTCGGGCTTCGCCGCGGGCTTCTTCTTCCGATCAGCGGGCAATTCAATCTTGCCCACCACCTTCACGCCCGTCTCCGCAGGAGCCGCAACGGGTTCTTCCTTCTTTGCGGGAACTTCCGGTTCCGGCGCAGGCGCGGGAACTTCCTCGGCTTTCACTTCGGGAGCTGCGGGCACAACAGGCTCCGCTGGTGGTTCAGGGGCCTTCGGCTCTTCTGCCTTCACCTCCGGGGTCGGGACAGGAGCAGGAGGTTCCGGTTCAACCGGAGCCACCACTTCGGGTTCAGGCTGCGCCTCGATGCGCTCCACAACAGGCTGCTGCTCGCTCTTTTTAAAAATGGAGAGGTCGATCTCAGGTTCCTCCTCCTTGACCTTGGTGGCCTTGCGCTTCGCGGACTCGAGCGTGATGCTCTCCCGCTCTTGGACGGAACGCGAAGACGCGGTGGCCTTTTGCTTGGCTTCCTTTTGGTCTTGGAAATTGGCCCGCACCAGCGCATAAGCCTCCGGGTCGATTTTTCCGTTGGGCGAGGAATCGATGGCGATGCCTTTTCCGGTTAGGAATTCGACAAGGGTCGGAATGCCGAGGTTGAATTCTCGGGCTACTTTGCTGAGTCGTACGGGTTTGCTTGCGTCTGCCATTGGCGTTTAGAGCGGGCTCTGGTGTGGGTTAAACGAACACGAAAGGTAACGGGAGGCACGGCATCAAGCCAATTCCTCCTTCAATATTTTAAGGACTTCCACGATGGTCTCGACCTCGAGGTCCGTCCTGCGGGCCAAATCTTCCTGTCCAATTTCGAGGACAGCACGGGCAGTTTCCAATCCGATTTTCCGGAGCTCATCGAGGATCCAGGCATCGATTTCGTCCGCAAATTCGCGCAAATCCACATCTTCGAGGACGTCCTCGTCGTCGCGGTAGACGTCGATCTCGTAGTTGGTCAATTGCCCCGCGAGCTTGATGTTGTTGCCGCCCCGACCGATGGCCAAACTGACCTGGTCAGCCTTGAGGAACACCTTCGCGTGGCGGGTCTTATCATCGAGCTCCATCGACGTGATTTTCGCAGGGCTGAGGGCACGTGAAACCAACAACTGCTCGTTGTCGGTCCAATTGATGACGTCGATGTTCTCGTTCTTCAACTCGCGCACGATGCTGTGGATGCGGGAGCCTTTCATGCCCACGCATGCGCCCACGGGATCGATGCGGTCGTCGTAGGACTCCACGGCCACTTTCGCGCGCTCGCCCGGTGCACGGACCACGCGTTTGATGGTGATGAGGCCGTCGAAAATCTCAGGGACTTCCTGTTCGAACAGGCGCTCAAGGAACTCCGGAGCGGTGCGCGACAGGATGATGCGCGGGCTGTTGTTCCGCATTTCCACCTCCGCCACCACGGCACGCACGGTGTCGCCCTTCTTGAAGAAGTCGCCCGGGATTTGGTGTTCGCGGGGCATCACGACCTCGTTGTCTTCGTCGTCGACGAGGAGGATTTCGCGTTTCCAAATTTGGTAGACCTCCGCCGTGACCACCTCGCCCACACGCTCGCGGTACTTCTCGTACAACGCGTCCTTCTCCAAATCCATCACACGGCCCGCCAAGTTCTGGCGCAGCGCCAACACGTTCCGGCGGCCAAACTGTTCCAGCTTGATCTCCTCCGAAACCTCCTCGCCCACCTCGAAGTCGTCCTCAATCTTCAAGGCTTCGGACAACGCAATCTGCGAATTCTCATCCTCCACCTCACCGTCGGGAACGATTTCGCGGTTGCGCCAAATCTCCAAGTCACCCTTATCCGGGTTGATGATGATGTCGAAGTTCTCGTCGTCACCGTAATTCTTGACGATCATCGCGCGGAAGACGTCTTCCAGAATGCCCATCATGACCTCGCGGTCGATGTTCTTGAACTCTTTGAATTCCTTGAAGGAATCGATCAAATTGAGTTGCGCCATGTCAGCTTGATTTATTGCTACTGTGGGAGTTACTTGAATGAAATGACCACTTTCGTGGAGGCGATTTGTGTGAAAGGCCAAACCACTTCCTCCTCCACCCACTCCTTCGCTTTCCTTCCTTCAATGCGCCGTTTCTCTCGAATTTTCAGCGTGAGTGCGTCGTCGTCCACTCGGACGAGTTCGCCTTCGACCTTCGGGCCCTCCACCGGCTTCACTTGCACCGATCGCCCGATGTTCTTCACGTACTGGCGGTGCATTTTCAGCGGCTGGTCCAACCCCGGCGAGCTCACATCCAAGCTGAAATCCTCCGCATCACGGTCAAGTGACGACTCGAGGTGGCGGTGCAACGCCATGCAGTCCTCGATGGACGTGGACACGTCGTGGTCGAGGAGCACCTTGATGTGGTTGCCCTCGCTGACGTGCACGTCGACGATGAACCCGGGGGTTCCTTCGAGGTGCGATTCGGCGATTTCGCGGATGGTGGATGCGGTGATCATGTTATTTCGCGCCGGATTACGAAGCGGCTGTTTCCCTCGGTAGGGGCCAAAAAAAGAGGGGTTGCGGCCCCTCTGTGCTTCTCCGTTTCTCTGACGTTCGGGGCAAAATTACGCAAAACCTCTTCACAACCGGCGGTTTGGCGCGAAAAATTGACCAACTTCACCGGCAGATGTCGTACGTAATGAACATGATCGCCGAAGGGGAGCACCAACGGCAGGACTTCAAGACCCGTGTGGACGATGCCCGCAAAATTGCGCGCACGTTTTCTGCGTTCGCCAATACGGACGGGGGGCGCTTGCTCATTGGAGTGAAGGACGACGGCAGCATCGCGGGGGTGAATGCGGAGGAAGAATACCACATGCTGAACGAGGCGGCGCAGGTCCACTGCCGGCCCGCGGTGCCGTTTGAAGTGCAGGTTTGGAAGGCCGAATTCCGGACCGTCCTGGAGGTGCAGGTGCCGCGCAGCGCTGGCCGGCCGCATTTCGCAGAGACGGCGCCGGCTTCGGAAGCGGGGCCCGACCGGTGGCAGGCGTTCTTGCGACGGGGCGACGAGAACTTGAAGGCGAATCCGGTTTTGGTCAAGGTGTGGCAATACGAAATGCGGGCCGAACGCCCGGAATTCCACTACGACCAGTACATCGGCAAGGTGTTCCGTGCGTGGCGAGAGGGCAAAACCCTGCACTTTAAGCACGTCATGCGCAAGGGCCGACTGCACCCTGAAGATGCGGAAGACCTGCTGAGCTTGTTGGTGGTTTGGGGCATCGTGGAATGGGTGCCCACGCGGCGGGGATTCGTCTACCGGCTCGCGAGCGAGGCGGCCCTGGATCGGCTGGAATCGCAGGGCGCGGATGCCTTCCGATGGAACCAAGCGGGATGAACCGCCGATTTGGGCACAATAACCCGAACTTTGCAGCGTATGGAGTTGCGTAAACTGAAGGCCATGCCCCTGATCCGTCCGTTTTTCTTGTGGATTGCGCTGATTCAAGCCGCCGCCCTTTCTGGCCAAATCCCCGTGGGCAGCTGGGAAGATCACCTTCCCTATAGCGAGGCCGAGGAGACCGTCTATTGCGGCCCGGGGGGCGAAGCGGGATTCTGGGCCACCCGGACCGCAAACGCCGTCTTCATCTACCGGCTCGACGACCGAACGCTGACCACGTGGTCGACGGTCACGGGCCTTTCCGGTTCCAGCCCCACGGCGCTGGGCTGGGATCCGGAGTCGGAGCTCGTGCTCATCGGTTACGCAGATGGCCTCATCGACTGGGTGGCACCCGACGGTTCGGTGGCGTTCACGCTGACGGACATCCGGGACAGCAACCTGACGGGGAACAAGGCCATCAACGCCTTCAGCGGCCCGTTTGCCGACCGGCGGGTGGTGGCGGCCTGCGGCTTCGGGCTCGTGGCCCTGGAAGCGGACGCGCGTTACGTGGTCGACACGTGGTACCCGCAAGGAAGCGGCAATCCGCGCGATGTGCACGCGTTGGTTCGGCAAGGCGAGAGCTGGGTGGCCGCCACCGATGCAGGGATTTTTGAGGCGACGGTGAGCCATCCGTTCCTGTCTTCGCAGGATGCGTGGACGCGGTGGGCCGATGTGCCGGTGGAGGATGGGGAGTACTTGGATTTGGCCTTTACACCCGATGGCGAACCCATTGTGCATTGGTACGATGCGGAGAACGAACCCGCGCATCAGGTGTGGGTGCGAATCGGGGGACTTTGGCAACCCTTACCGGATTACGAAGGCATCACGGTGGCCGGAATCGCGACGGGAACCGACGACTCCGGGTGGCGGCTGGCGGTGGCCGATTGGAACGCCATTCGGCAGTACGATGCGGATTTCAATGCCATCAAGTTGGACTTTTCGGCGGGCGGTGAACCGCTGCGGGTGCGCGACATGGTCTTCCACCCCGCCATCGATGCGCAAGGGGTGCGCTCCTTTCGGGACCTGTACATCGCCAACGCCAACGGCGGGTTGCTGCGCATGGATTTGTTCGATGAACCGCGGGATGCCAGCTGGGCTCCCGATGGACCGCCAGTGGCCACGGTGCGCCACATCGACTGCTGGAACGACGCGTGTTGGGTCGCTTCCGGGGGGGTGGACGCTACGTGGACCAACTTGTATTACGAGCACGGCATGTTCGGCCAAGTGAATGGGTCGTGGTTGCATCTTGAACCCGGCGAAGGGTCCAACGACGTGTTGGGCGTCCGCGATTTCATGGCCGTTTCAATCGACCCGCTCGACCCCACCCACGTCTGTTTCGGATCGTGGGAGGACGGCGTTTTCGAGCTGCGCGACGGCGCCATCGCCGACCACCACACCCCCGCCAACAGCACCCTCCAAGCCGCCAACTTCGGGGGATCGTTGCGCACGGGAGTGGGCGGGTTGGACTTCGATGCCGAGGGGAACTTATGGGTCACCAACGCCTTCGCGGATGACCCGTTGCACGTGTTGACGGCCGAGGGCGAATGGACGGCCCTCGATGTCGGTAACGCGCTCGGGACCGATGGGTTTCTGGAACAGGTGCTTGCTGCGCGGAACGGCTACATTTGGGCGGTGATTCCGCGCGGTGGCGGCGTCTTGGTGTACGACCCAGCGGGTACGCCGAACGACGTATCGGACGACGACTGGCGTGTGTTGACCAAGGAAAATTCCGCGCTGCCGTCGGACAACGTGCTGTGCTTGGAGGAAGACCTCGATGGGGAGATTTGGTTGGGAACCGAAGCGGGGCCGGCGGTGATTTACTTGCCTTCCGCGGTGTTCGAGTCGGGGTTTGATGGGGATTTGGCCAGCCAAATCTTGATTCAACAAGATGGAAACTTCCAATACCTCCTTGAAACCGAATCCGTTACAAGCATCTGCATCGACGGCGGCAACCGCAAATGGATCGCCACGCAAACGAGCGGTGCCTACCTCATCGAAGCCGATGGCCTGTCGCAGGTGGCGCATTTCACGACCGAAAACAGCCCGCTGCTGAGCGATAACGTCTTCGACGTTGCCATCAACCACGGCAACGGCACCGTGTTCTTCGGCACGGAAAAAGGGCTGGTGAGCCGCATGGGGGATGCGACCAATTTCGTTCCCATCATCGACGAACTCACCGTCTTCCCCAACCCGGTGCGCGCCGATTTCGACGGTCCCATCACGGTGGACGGCTGCGCTTACGGCTCAACCGTTCACATCACGGACGCGGGCGGACGGTGGATCGCCACATTGGAATCGCAAGGTGGCCGGGCGGTTTGGGATGGGCTCGATGCCCACGGCCATCCGGTTCCTTTCGGGGTTTACCTCATCTTTGTGACCGATGCCAAAGGGAAATCCGGAGGCGTCACAAAACTCGCCATCACCCGCTGACATGGATTTTCCCGGTAGCGCTCCTGCGTCGAAATTGCCCCAAGTGGGCACCACCATCTTCACCGAAATGTCTGCGTTGGCCAGCGAGCACGGAGCCCTGAACGTGGCCCAAGGTTTCCCGGATCTCGCCCCCCCAGCCGCCTTGCGACAAGCGGTTGCGCGCGCCATGGAAAGCGGGGCGAACCAGTACGCTCCCATGGCCGGGAACATCCGCTTGCGCGAATGGATTGCGGCCGATTGCGAGCAGCGGACCGGAACGACCTATCACCCCGCGGATGAAATCACCATCGGGGCGGGAGCGTCGTCGGTGCTCTTTGCGGCCATCATGGCCCTGGTGAGCGAAGGCGACGAAGTCATCATCATGGAGCCCGCGTATGACCTGTACGCGCCGGTGGTGCGCCTTGCTGGCGGAACGGTTCGTCGGCTGGAGCGGAATTTGCCGGATTACGATTTGGATTACCAAGGCCTTCGGACCATGCTCAGCCGCCACACGCGGATGGTCGTGGTCAACTCGCCGCACAACCCCACCGGGGCGACGTGGGGACGCGAAGACCTCGAGGAACTGCATCGCTGCCTCGACGGCAGCGACGCCATCGTCCTGAGCGACGAGGTCTATGGCCCCATCGTCCACGACGGGCGGGAGGCGCTGAGCGCGGCTCACCATCCCGCGCTGGCGGCGCGCACGCTCATCGCGGGCTCGTTCGGTAAAGTCCTGCACGCCACCGGTTGGAAAATCGGATGGCTCGCGGGGCCGGCCGCTTTGATGGCCGAGGTCCGAAAGGTGCACCAGTACGACGTCTTCTCGACGGGCGCGCCGTTCCAAGCGGGCATCGCCGAGTTCCTTTCGCAGGAGGCAGGCCAAACCCACCTCGCCGAACTCGCCAGCACCTACTCCGCGCTGCGCAACCGCCTGTGCGCTGGATTGCGGGACACGGCTTGGTCCTTTGCTCCGGCGGAAGGCGGCTACTTCCAAGTCCTCGACTACGCCGCGTTTCACTCCGGTTCCGATCAGGACGTCGTGCGCGACTGGACCCGCGCACCCCAAGGAATAGCCACCATTCCGCTCTCGTCCTTTTACGACCCCAGCCACCCGTTGCGCACCGAGTCCACGCGCATCCGCGTTTGCTTTGCCAAGCAGCCCGACACCCTCGACCTGGCCATCGAACGCCTGCGCCGCCTCGCTGGATCATGAAGGCTGCGCTCCACGTTCACGGCCTCCAAACCCCGCTGGTTTGGGAATCCCCTGACGCGAACCTGGCCGCGTTCGAAGCCCAATTCGCCCTTGCCCCGGCCGACGCCGATGTGTTGGTCCTCCCCGAAATGTGGTCAACGGGGTTCACCATGCAGCCGGAACGCTTCGCGGAACCCGCGGAAGACGGACCGGCATTCGCGGCCATGCAGCGTTGGGCCGCCGAGACGGGAGCTTTGGTTTGCGGCAGCCTGAGCGTCCGGGAGGGCGCGCACTTCCGCAACCGCCATTACGCGGTAGAACCCAGCGGTCGATTCCGGTTCTACGACAAACGGCACGCCTTCACCTTCGCAGGCGAGCAAATGCACTACACGCCCGGCGCGGAACGCGTCATCGTGGAATGGCAGGGGTGGCGTTTGCTGCTGCTCACGTGCTACGACCTGCGGTTCCCGGTATTCGCCCGCAATCATCGGGCTGATCTGTACGATGGCGTGGTCGTGGTGGCCAATTGGCCTGCGGTGCGCTCCGATGCGTGGGCCATTTTGTTGCGGGCGCGCGCAATCGAGAACCAAGCGCATTGCATCGGAGTGAACCGGTTAGGCGCGGATGGAAACGGCGTGCACCACGATGGCCGAAGCGCGTGCATCGACCCTTACGGCCGCGGTCAGGAGGTGCTGGAAATCGGTTGGTTCGGGAGCCGATGGGAAGCCGCAGCGCTCACGGAATTCCGGGCAAAATTCCCGGTGCTCCTCGACGCCGACGACTTCACTTGGTCGTAAACAAAGCGGTCCGAGTTCGGACCGCTTCCCGGGCGTTCAACGGAAAAATCCGCGGCGACGGAACTGCCCGACCCACGAACCGGGGCGGGAACGCAATGAGGCGTCCGGACGCGACAAGGTGAATTGAATCGTGCCAAACCCATCCCGCGAATCGGGGTTTCCCCTCGGAACTCCCCCGACGTGGTACTGGTGGTTTGCGACCGTCCCTCCCGTTGGCCCCGCAATGGCCGTGCTGTAAGCATTCGATTGCGAACTCAAGAGGGCACCCAGCTCGGACAGTTGGCTCGGATCTGCGTAATTCCCCGAGACGTCGTCCAAGTAATCCGTCGTCGTGTACCGCCAATTGATCTCGCAACCGACTTGCCATCCGCCCGTCAAATTCCAATCGAACCCAATGCCCATGGGCATCGAAAACGCGATGAGGCTGTACGGTTCCTCCTGGCCTTCCGTCGTCAATTCGCGAAGGGAATACCAAATCGGGTTGCTGATGTCGTTCGAATCCGAACGCACCCGCGATTTCGGGTTGTACGTGAAGGCCCCGATGCCCAAGAACACGTAGCCACGCGAACCCGCGCTGCGGTTCCAATGGCGCGGCCGGTCCCAAAACTTGAATTGGCCCCGAGCCGAAGCTTCCCAAACCGAACTCTTGAAGTGCAAATTGCGCGCGACGCGCGTCGGGCTGTCTGCAAACCGATCATCGCCGTACAACTGAATGAAGCTCAATCCCGTGTGCACTTGCCAGCGGCCTTCCGTCGGAAATTCCACAAATCCAGAAATGGCCAGCCGTGAAGCCCGCATGCTGGTGGTTTTCCACGGAGCGATTGAGGCTGACCCCCCTAAGTCGCCGACATAGTGCGAGGTGCCAATTCCCAATCCATAGCTTCTTCCTTGCGCATGAAGCTGCTCATTGAGCAACATCAACATGGCAGAAACCAGCCCCAACGTCACAACATTCCGGAGGCGATTAAGTAGTCCCATGGCCTTGAATACGATGAATTCAATGCCAAAGTTACACCAGACCTGACTTTCTTCTTAAATGCTAATCAATGAGTTACACACAACATCAAGTGAATGCGTTGAGTCCCGTGACGTCCAATCCGGTAATGAGGAGGTGGATGTCGTGGGTGCCTTCATAGGTCACCACCGACTCGAGGTTCATCATGTGCCGCATGATGGGGTACTCGCCGGTGATGCCCATTCCGCCCAGCATTTGGCGGGCTTCGCGGGCGACTTGGAGGGCGGTTTCCACGTTGTTGCGCTTCGCCATGGAAATCTGCGCTGAGGTGGCGCGGCCTTCATTGCGCAAGGTGCCCAACCGGTAGGTCAACAGCTGCGCCTTCGTGATTTCCGTGATCATTTCCGCGAGCTTCTTCTGCTGCAACTGGAATCCACCGATGGGGCGGTCGAACTGCTGGCGTTCTTTCGAATACTGCAAGGCGACGTCGTAGCAGTCGAGGGCGGCTCCGATGGCGCCCCAAGCAATGCCGTATCGTGCCGAGTCGAGGCAGCTGAGTGGCGCACCCAAGCCATCGCGTCCCGGGAGGATGTTCTCCTTCGGCACGCGCACGTTGTCGAAAATGAGCTCCCCGGTGTCGGAAGCGCGGAGGCTCCACTTCCCCTTCATGGTCGGGGTGGAAAAGCCTTCCATGCCGCGCTCGACGAGGATGCCCTTGATGCGGCCCGCCTCGTTCTTCGCCCACACCACCGCCACTTGGGCGAACGGGGCGTTCGAAATCCACATCTTCGCCCCGTTGAGGATGACGTGGTCGCCGTCCTCCTTGAAGTTCGTGGTCATGCCTCCGGGGTTCGATCCGTGGTCCGGTTCGGTGAGTCCGAAGCAGCCCATCCACTCACCGGAAGCGAGCTTCGGGAGGTACTTCTTGCGCTGTTCTTCCGATCCGTACTTCCAAATGGGGTACATCACGAGCGAGCTCTGAACCGAGGCCGTGGAGCGCAGGCCGCTGTCGCAACGCTCCAGTTCCTGCATGATGAGGCCGTAGCTGATTTGGTCCAAACCCGCTCCGCCGTATTCCTCCGGAATGTACGGGCCAAATGCCCCAATCTCTCCCAAACCGGGCAACAAGTGCTTCGGGAACGCGCAATGTTCCGCAGCGTCCTCAATGATGGGACTGACCTCCTTCTTCACCCATGCGCGCGCGGTGTCGCGGATGAGCTTGTGCTCCTCGGTCAGCCATTCGTCCAATTGGTAGTAGTCGTGTCCAGCGTAGTTGTCCGTGCGCATCGCTTCGGGAATTAAGTTCGGGGACAAAGATACGGGAGGTTCACCCCTCCGCGGTCATCCTTGCGACGCCACGCTTCGCTCGTACCCCTCATCCGTTTCGAGCACGCCTTCCTTGTAGGCCATGACCGCGAGTTGATCCGCCCGCTCGTTGTAGCGATCGCCCGAATGGCCCTTCACCCAATGGAACCGCACGTGATGGGGCTTGGCGGCGGTGAGGTATCGGCGCCAAAGGTCCGGGTTCTTTCGATCCTTGAAGCCTTTGCGAACCCAATTCTGAAGCCAGCCTTTCGTGATCGCATCCACAACATACTTCGAATCCGAATGGATGTCGATGTGCGTGCCCGGGTGGCGCAGGGCCTCGAGCGCCGCGATGACGGCGAGCAGCTCCATGCGGTTGTTCGTCGTCAGTCGGTAAGCCCGGCTGATTTCCTTCAGGTGGTGGCCGCTCATCAGCACCACTCCGAACCCACCCGGCCCGGGGTTGCCGCTGGCCCCTCCATCGGTGTAGGCGATGACTTGCGGCATCAGAGCAGGTGCGTCACGTTGGATGTAAACAACTTGACCGCAATGGACAGGAGGATGATGCCGAAGACCTTTTGGAGGACCACGATGCCGCCATCACCGAGCAGTCGCCCGATGCGGTCCGTGAGCCGCAGCACCACGAACACCAAGAGGATGTTGACGAGGATCGCGAGGACGATGTTGATTTGGTGAAACTCCGCGCGCAAGGACAAGATGGACGTCATGCTGCCCGCTCCTGCGATGAGGGGGAACGCCACGGGAACAATGGTGGCCGCCTTCATGCTTTGGGCATCCTGCTTGAACAATTCCACGCCCAAAATCATCTCCAGCGACATGAAGAATATGATGAACGAACCCGCTACAGCAAAGCTGTTCACGTCAATGCCGAGGAAATTGATGAGGCCTTCCCCGACGAACAAAAACAGGAGCATGAGCCCGAGCGCCACCAGCGAGGCCCGACCGGAATGGATGTTCCCCACCTTGCGCTTGAGGTCAAGGATGATGGGAATGCTCCCGATGATGTCGATCACCGCGAAGATGACCATGGTGCTTTTCAAAAACTCTTCCCAATTGAACAACATGCTGCCTCAGGATTTTTTCGCTCCGTTCAACCGACGTTCGGTCCAGCCCACAATCAGGCCTTCCAACACCGGCGGATAATACTGGTGTTCCAACTGCAACACCTTGGCGGCAATCGCCTCCGCATCGTCGTCAGCCGTCAACTCCACTTCCCCTTGAAACACCACCGCGCCTTCATCGTACGCCTCGGTGACCCAATGGATGGTCATCCCGGAACGCTCAGCTCCAGACGCCGCCACGGCCCGGTGCACGTTCATGCCGTACATCCCCGGCCCTCCAAAATCCGGCAGCAGCGACGGGTGAATGTTAACCATGCGCCCTTCGAAAGCCTGCACCACATCGGCTGGCACCATGAGGAGGTAACCCGCCAACGCCACCCAATCGATTTCCCGCTCCCGCAACTCCGCCAGCAGGCCCCCGCCCGCCGCGTCTTTTCCAGAAAAAGCCGAGGCGGCCACTCCCAACCGTTGAGCCCGCTCAAGCACGCCCGCCTGCCGGCGGTTCGACCCGACCCAAGCCACCTGGACGTGCGGGTGGTCCGCAAAATGGCGCATGATCGCCTCCGCGTTCGAGCCTGAGCCCGATGCCAATATGGCCAAGCGCACGCGCTGCTTTGCTTCCTCCGCCATTAAAACTCGACCCGTCCCAAATCGATCAACTCGCGTTTCCGGCCTTCCACGCGCTCCTGCATGCCCTTCACCCGCTCACTCAACTGACCCGCCCACTCGGAATCGGGGTTGTAGAATTTCACCACATCCACCAAGCGATTGGCCACGGACAAGGCCATCCGGCGGTCCTGGTACGTCGCTTCGAAGTCACCGCTCTCCAAGGAAACGAAGTAGTCGATGAGTTCCTCTTGCTGCTTCAGCAGTTCCTCGGTAATCCAAGCCGCTCTTTCCGATGCATGAGCGCGTTGCTCCGCCGTCAAACGGGCAGCCCCCCGAGACCGTAAGGTGTCGGCAGTCGCGAGTTCCACGTACTGTTCCTGAATGGGCAACATCACCCGCGTGAACGGCACGTTCTCCTTCGGGGTCTTCTCTAGGAGCAAGTCCAAGATTTCCAAGGCGCGCAAGCCATCACCATCTTCGAGCAACGCTTCCGCGAGGTTCGACATTTGGATGCGGGTGTTCACCACCATGCGGCGGTTGTTCTCGTCCATGTAGATGCCGTTCTCCACATCGTCCATGTTGCCCCACTGCCATTGCGTGGTGACGTGCTCGTACATGATTTCTGTGCCCACGCCACCCGTGCGGTTGGGGTCCGCCGGCTCGGGGTACTTGATCGGCACCAAGCGGTAGGCCAACCCTTCCAACCGGAAGTAATCCTGCAATCCGATGTAGCTATCGGGACCGGTCGTTACCGCAAAGTATACGGGGCGCTCCCAATCGTTCTCACGCAACATTTCCAACACCGCGAAGGCGTTCTTCAGGATGTACGTTTTCGGGTTATCCCGGTCGTCCACGATGGTCCACTCCACGGCATCGACCAACTGGGCCTTTTCCTCTGCCGTCAGCCAGTCCGCTTGGGACAGCGCAGCGGAGTCCACGGGCAAGGAGAAGCTGTTCGAAGGCAGGGACTGGTAGCTCTTTCCCCCTCCGAAATTTCGGCTCTTCGAATCGTCCAGCGCGTGCACCATGGCGGCATCGAGGTCCACATAGGGATCATTCGGGTTTGCAGGCGAGTCGAGCAACACGATGTCGCGGGTGCCTTGGCGGTACTTTTCCTCGGACATCCGAATGGGCAGCGGCCGGCTCTCATAGGCCGCGCGCTTCATTTGGTCGATGTACCAATCCGTGTTGAGCAAGCTGAGGTTGCAAACGCGCACGTCCGTTCGGATGCCTTCCACTTCTTGGGCGTACCAAAGCGGGAACGTATCGTTGTCACCGTTCGTGAACAAAATCGCCTGCGGTGCCAGCGATTCGAGGTAGTTCTTTGCGAAGTCGACCCCCGTCCGGCGACGTGCGCGGCTGTGGTCGTCCCAACCGTCGGCTCCCATCACGTAGGGGATGAGCAGGCCGAGCACGACCATCACCGTGGCGCGTGCGGTTTCGCTGGTGGAGGTTTGGCGCATCAGCGCGCCCAAAGCCAAGGCCAACGAAGCCACGCCCGCAATGAACAAGACGCTGTAGCTCAAGGCGTGCCCCTTGCCGCCCGCGGTTTCCACCACGAACAGCACCACGCCAGCCCCCACCGTCGCGCCCGCCATCTTCGCCCATTCCGACCAGGTCAGCGCACGTGCCGCTTCGAACAGCGCCAGCACCCCAAGCCCGACCCAAATGGCAAAGGCGTAGAACGAACCCACGTACGCGTAGTCGCGCTCGCGCGGCTGGAACGGGGTTTGGTTCAAGTACACCACGATGGCCAGCCCCGTCAAGATGAAGAGCAATCCCACGACGAGCGATTGCTCCGGATCGCGCAACACGTGGAAAACCAAACCGATCAACCCCAAAATGAGCGGGAGGTAGAAGAACTTATTCAAGCCGCGGTTGTCCTTCATTTCCTGGGTCAGCGCGTCCCGCGAGCCCAAGCGCTCCGCGTCAATGAAATCGATGCCGCTCAACCAGTTGCCATCGAGGATGTCCCCATGGCCTTGAATGTCGTTTTGGCGTCCTGCGAAGTTCCACATGAAGTAGCGGAGGTACATCCAGCCGATTTGGTAGTTCGTGAAGAAGCGCCAGTTTTCCGAGAATGACGGAATGAGCTCGCGCTCACTGGCGCGCTGTCGGTTCATCAATTGCTGGGCCAACCGCTGATCCTCCGCACTCCCCGTGCGGTTCGCACGCGAAATGGCCTGCCGCACCATGCCGCCCAAATCGGAAAGTTCCCGCTCCTTCGCCGTCACCCAATCCCGGCCCCAGCCCAACGAGCCCTGGATGTTCGACACCATCATGCTCGCCAACTGACCGCGAATGCCGTCGTTGTCGAGGGGAGCCACGATGCTCATTTGACCCGACTGCGGATCGCGCACCAGGATTTCCCGTGGCTTACTCACCTTGAATTCGCTGTTGAAATTCGCCCCGTTCTGTTTGAACAACGCATTCAAAATCCGCGTCAATTCCTGGACTCCGTATTCCTGCTTCAGCACCTCGTTCTTCAGGTGATTCTCCAGCTCCGTCGCGGTCATGCCGCCGTCCACAAGGGGACTCGTGAGCAAGACTTGCTCGCTGTACCCTTTGTAGTTCGACCACTCCTTGTACGCTTGCTTGTGCGAGGCCGTGGAGCTGTACATCCGCGGGAAGAAGAAGGTGAACTCGTCTTCGTAGTTGGGCACTGTGCCCCGCTTTTCGCCGCTGTCCACGTATTCCTCCACCACGGAATAGCGCGTCCCTTCGAGCGATTCCACGTAGCGAACCGCCTCCGCCTCGTTGCGGTAGGAAGCGATGCGCTCGTCCGAAACGCCCTTCTTTTCATAGACGCTGAAGCTCTTGACCCACGCGGGTTTGCCGTCCAAATAGGGCTGTTCATCGTCCGTGGGAGAACCCCAGTATTCCCCGCGCAGCAGCGGACGGTCCCCGTATTGCTCCCGGCTCAAGTAAGACAGCAAGGCAAACAGGTTCTCCGGGTTGTTCTCGTCCATGGGCGGGTTCGCCGCCGAACGCACCACGATGGTCGCGAACGTGGAGTAGCCGATGAGCACCATGGCCAACGCCATAACCGAGGTGTTCATCACCGGCCAGTTGCGGCGGTGCGTCAACACCACCAGCCCAGCAATCAACCCGATGAGCAACAGGATGTACACGATGACCCCGGTGTTGAAGCCCATCCCCAAATCGTTCACGAAGAACAACTCAAAGGACCCCGCCAACTGAACCGCCCCTTTGATGAGCCCTTCTTGAATGAACCCGAGGATGAGCAGGGAAATCAACCCCGTGATGGCCAGGCCCTTCCACGAGAACGTGAACTTGCGGAAGTAGTAAACGAAGGCGATGGCCGGGATGGCGAGCAAATTGAGCAAGTGGACCCCGATGGACAAGCCCATGAGGTAAGCAATGGCAATCACCCAGCGGTTCGCGCCGGGTTCATCCGCGATGTTTTCCCACTTCAAGATGGCCCAAAACACCAGCGCCGTGAACAAACTTGACAGCGCATACACCTCGCCTTCCACCGCACTGAACCAGAACGAATCGCTGAACGTGTATGCCAGTGCGCCCACGGCGCCCGCCCCCAACACCGCGAGCGTCTCCCCCATCCCCGGCTCGCCGTCCCGGCGGATCACCTTGCGCCCGAGGTGCGTGATGGTCCAAAACAGAAACACGATCGTGAACGAACTGCTCAGCGCCGAAAGGACGTTCGCCGCCAACGCCGGGTTCGACGGGTTGAAAATCATCAGGAACCGCGAGAGCAGCATGAAGAACGGCGCCCCAGGAGGGTGACCCACTTCGAGCTTGTACGCGGAAGCGATGAATTCGCCGCAGTCCCAGAAACTGGCGGTGGGTTCGACGGTGAGGACGTAGACGATCGTGGCCAAAGCCCAGACCGCCCAGCCCGTAATGGTATTCAGTTTAGAGTACTGCATGCGTTCGCTTCCAAAGGTTGTGCGCCGCTCGGGCGCGTGGTCGCGAAGTTAGCAAAGCGCAAGGGAAGGCAGGCACCTGTTTTGCAGGCGTTGCCCGCGAATCAACGAACGACCACGAGGCGCTCCACGAGCCGCTCACCGGACCGGGTCGACAGCTCCACGAAATAGAGGCCGGGCGCCCATTCCGAGGTGTCGAACGACGGGGTGGAACCGGCCCAAACCGCGCGCCCCGCTTGGTCGAGGACCCGCACCGTGGCGGATGCGTCGGCAGGGTGGGACCAGCGGACGAGGCCGGACGTCGGGTTCGGGAAGAGCTCAAGGGACGGCGTGAGTGCGGGGAACGTGGACAGGGAGAGGCAGTCGTCGGCCCAGCCGAAGCCCAATTCCGTCGCGCCGTTGGAGGTGCCGGTGGCGATGAGGGGCAGGATTTGGTCTGCCCAGGCGACCCACGCCGTGAACAGCTCCACCTCTTCGCCTTCCACCGGCCAATTCGCCCACGAAAGCTCCATGTCGTAACACGCGTACGGCAGGCAGAACGACACCTCGTACGGCCCTTCGTTCAGCCAATTCCACGCGCCCTCCGTGTCGAGGCCACCCAGCTCCAAGCCCTCCACTTCCGCCGCCATCGCCCAAATCAACTGCACCTCGGCCACGTTGACCACCGACGCGTCCAGCGTGAAGCTGACCTCCTCGCAACCCGGAGCCACCGGCTCGATCACCGCGCACAACTCGCCCGGCGATTCGCAGCCCTCCCATGCCGGGAACGACGCGCACACCTCCGTGATTTCAGGCGTGTCCTCGAACCACGTGTACGCCACGGGATTGCCCTCCATGGTCGCGTTCGGGCCAAACCACCACGTCAGCGGACCGGTGTATAGCTCGCCATCGGCGGTGAAGGCCGTGAATTGGTAGACGCCCTCGGCGAGCGATTCGAACTCCATGTACGACGCGCAGTCGTTGCAAGCGGTGGGGCAGATTTGGACTTCAGCCTCCTCCCCTTCGCACGCGCCCGACGTCACGGTGAACGCGAAGACGTGGCACTCCATGTCGGTGACGGTGTAGGCGAATTCGAGGCCCGCTTCGTACGGCTCCCCGTCCAACGTCCACGCGACCGTCGAACCTTCCGGCACGCCGCTCGCCCACAGCACGAAGCTGTCGCAGTCCTGCTGGTTCGCGTGGGCTTCCTGGTTGCAGGCCGTTTCCCCACAGCCCGTCGCGTCGACCACCGTGAAGTACGACTCGCCGGGGCATCCCGTGCTCACGTAGTACGCGCTGATTTCGTGCTCGCCGCCTTCCGGGAATTCCAGGGTGATGGGCGATCCGGTTTGTTCGATGTACTCGCCGTCCACGGACCACGTGATGCCGGCGTTGGGGTTGCCGTCGCCGAGCCACAATTCGAAGCCGCAGCCTTCAAACGGGGCGACTTCGATGCCGGTGTTGGGGCAGCCCGATCCGCCCATGTAGTCGAAGCACGCTTCCGTGAGGCCTTCGCACGGCCCGGAGGCGTAGGCGACACAAACTTCCCAGTACGGGTTGAAGTCGAAGCCCGCTTCGAACTGCCCGTTTTCGGTGGTTGCGACGTAATTGCCATCGATGAACCAGTCGAGCGCCGTGCCTTCCGCCGGGCCGCTGGCCGTGAAGTTCCACCACATGCCGTCCATCGTCACCGCGTCCATTTCGAGCGGGCATTCGCCGCCGCAGGCTTCCGCGCAGAGTTCCACGTTGGCCGTGGCCAAACCGCATTCCAGCTCCGCATACCCCGTCACCGCGTAGCACTCCACCCCGGCTTCCGGCGCCAGTCCGTCCACGAGGATTTCCATCCCCGAACCGACAAACGCCCCGTCGAGGTACCAGTTCGGCTGCGCTCCCTCCGGCAAGCCGACGGCATTGAGCTGGGCGATGCCGCAGCCGAGGGGCGTGGTCGTTGCTTCGAAGGTGCAACCGCCGCAATTCGTAACCTGCACCGTGCCGACGAGTTCCACCCCGTCCGGGCAGAGCGACGACGAATACGAAGCGATGACGTCGTACGTGCCATTGCCCGCGTATTCGTGCTGGATGAAGTGTCCCCCTTCCACGGGATCCGTCCCGTCGAGGAAGTCCCAAACCACCGACTCGCCCTCCACAAAATTCGCGACCTCAAACGTCCCGAGGCACCCGTCCACCGCGAGGTATTCGATGGACTCCGGGCAATCGTCCCCACCGCAATCCGTCACCGCAACGACCGCCTCCAACCACGCGCCGTCCGGGCACGCCGACGAGGTGTACGAAGCCGTCACCGCGTATTCCCCATTCCCTTCGTACACGTGTTCGGCAAAATGCCCGCCGACCACCTCATCCGACCCGTCCCCGAAGTTCCAAACCACCTGCTCGCCCTCTTCAAAACCACCGATCTCAAAGGTTCCGTGACACCCCTCAACGGCCACGTAATCGATGGAGGACGGACAATCCTGCATCACCTCGGGATTCACGCAAAACGTGTACCAAACCGTTGCATCCCCGAACATCGCGTCCACTTCCTGCTCCCCACCAAACGCCTCGACGCCGACTTGGAACACCTCCGGATTCAACGGCGCGTTCCCGATGACCGCCAGGGTGTAGCACCCGGGATACAGGCAGAACGTCTCTTGCCACGCGCCCTCGGGCAACGAGGCTTCGAACGCGGCAACTTCGCCGATGCCGTCCCACGTCAGGGTGGCAGCAACTGCGGAGGGGCCGGCCTCGCCGTTGGAGGTGAGGAATAGGGTGGTGTTGTAGCAGATTTGGCCTTGAACAGACCACGTGATGAGCGCTGCCACAGCCAAACTCAAGGAACGAAGGATCGATTGCATCGCAGAAAAGTTGAGCGCACATGCGCAATGAAAGGACTGCCCCTCTTGCGAAAACGTTGCTCAGCCCACGAACCGCGGATCCACCTCCATCACGTGGCCACACGCCCCGCACGTCCGCAGCTCCTCGCTGCCATAGAACGCCCGGAAGTGGCCGAGGAAGTCCTTCTCAATGTCGTCCAGCGGGAAGTACACTTCGTGCAGCTTGTGGTTGCAAGCGTCACAGAACCAAAGCAAACCGTCCTTCGCCCCCGTCCCCTTGCGCTTCCGCTCAATCACCAAACCGATGCTGCCCTCGGAACGCGACGGGCTGTGCGGCACCCGCGCGGGATGCAGGTACATGTCCCCCGGGCCCAACGGCATGTCCACCGCGCGTCCGTCCTCCTGGATCCGCACATTGATCTCCCCTTCGAGCTGATAAAACAGTTCCTCGGTCTCGTTGTAATGGTAGTCCTTCCGCGCATTCGGGCCCGCGACGATCATGACGATGTAGTCGCCGCTTTCGACATACAGGTTCTTGTTGCCGACGGGCGGCTTCAGCAGGTGCCGATGTTCCTCAATCCAGGCGGTGAGGTTGAAGGGTTTCGCAATGGCCATGATGCCCCGAATTTAGGCCAAATCCCGCACGCCTCCGCCCTCAGTAACCCTGCTTGCCCGGAATGACCCCCCGCACCCCGCCGCGCGGAGACGGCGTGTCGCCGAGGTAGCGCGGTATCAGGTGGCAATGAAAGTGCATGACGGTTTGGCCCGCGGCTTCACCGCAGTTCATGCCGATGTTGTACCCATCCGGTGCGTGCCGCTCCTCAATCCACGCTTTCGCCTGCATGACGACCGCCGGCAACGCAACCTGCTCAGCCGAAGTCAATGCAAACCAATCGGCGCACCACCGATTTGAAATAATCAACAAATGGCCGGGCGCGACTGGGAAGCCATCCTCGATGACGAAGAAATGCTCCGTCCGGAAAAGGATGCGCTCAGCGGGGAGGTTGAGGAACAGGCTCATGCCCGCACGTTCTCTGGTGGATGCATGTACTGAAAACCATTGTTGGCAGCGATGGTGATGAGCGGAACGAGCGTATCACGAAAAGCATCCCGGTTAATGGAAGTCGACTTGAAGACCCGCACATAATCCTCGAGGAATTTGTTCTTCGGCTGGGCCGAGCGGATGATTTCGACGGCGGTGTGCTGAAGTCCAAAAAATGGATCGAAGTAACGCTGGAGGGGCGGCAATTTGTCGCTCTTGCTGCTGTTGAAACTGGGATCGGCGGGAATGAGGTTCCACATTTGGTCGTGGGCCACAAAGGCATGTGGAACAAAGTGCTCGACCGCGTAATCCCCCACGTGCAACCGCTTACCCGTGTAGATGCACTCCACCCCTCCAATCTCCTCCACTACGATGTCCCAAAACTTTCGCTTGTGATCAAGCAGGCTTCCCCGCTTTTCCGGCCGAGTCAGCTTGTTCGGAATATCGGGCACATTCGGGTTGCGGGCTTGAAGGAACAACGTCAAATGCCAATAACAAAATCCGCGCAGCAGCCCGGAATAGCGCTTGAAGTATTCCACCCACGACGGCTGCAACAAAATGAAGTCATCGTAAAGGGCGTAAGGCGGTTCTTGGTCACCATGCTGGGACCGTAAATAGACTCCGCTCTTGCTGCCGCTTCCGAGCCAAGGACTTAAAAACTTGTGGGGCACATTGCGGTCGAAGTGCCACAGTTCGCGTTGGGTGGCCGGATTCTGAGATGTAATCAGGACGTTGTGGACGTAATCGGGGTTGGCGTCGACCGGAATGCTCTCGAGCTCACGCAAAACCTCAACGGCCTTCTGCAAATTATCCAGTGCTCCGAAAGACACACGGGAGTAATTCACGGTATACCACGCATGCGCAATCATGTGAGCAAACAGTGACATTTTGTCAATTCGCTCATGGCCTTGCTCGGTTTCTTTTAGGATAGCAAGAAACCAATAAAATTTGTAAGTGGCAGTCGTGTTCTTGAAGCAACCGGAAAGCATTCCGGGGTCTATCATGGAGTCTTCGGGGAATTGCATTCCTGTAAAGCTACAGATCAAGCAGTAAAAAATGCCCATCAACACCTCCTTTTAGAATTAGCTTTGAGCCGCATCCATTCAAAAAACTACCCAAAACCATGAGCCTCCTCAACGACGCCATCGCGCTGGCCACCAAGGCCCACGCCGGCCAAACCGATAAAGCCGGGGCGAGCTACATCCAGCACGTCCTGCGCGTGGTCGAGCGCTGCAGGACCCCCGATGCGAAGGTCGTGGCTGCGCTGCACGACGTCGTCGAGGATTGCGGCGATGCGTACGGTTTTGAATCCCTGTCCGAGCAGTTTCCTGAGCACATCATCGAAGCGCTCCGGTGCGTGACCAAAACGCATGAAGATGAACCTTACGAGGAATTCATTCGGCGGGCAGTGGGCAATGATTTGGCCCGAGAAGTGAAGCTGGCGGACCTCGAAGACAACCTCGATGTCACCCGGCTCACGGAAGTCACCGAACGCGATGCCCGGCGGCTGACGA
Organism: uncultured Flavobacteriales bacterium; assembly: GCA_965656785.1. Classification (GTDB taxonomy): domain Bacteria; phylum Bacteroidota; class Bacteroidia; order Flavobacteriales_D; family Sanyastnellaceae; genus JALQTD01. The sequence goes on along the minus strand of CBFHLY010000010.1, from coordinate 45,981 downwards.
AGTACCTGAACGCCCGACAAATCCTCCTGAATCATGGACAACGAGTACGACCTGTTTGAAGAAAAGTGGTTCTTGCTGTGGGACCAGCTCAAGAAGCAGTACTTCAACCTGAGCGGCTTCGATGAACGCAACGGGCTGGAACGCCCGATGGACGGGGAAAACCGACTCCGTGAGCGGTTTCTTGCTGAGCGATTTGGCAGGAAACCGACGAAGGCGGAGCTCCAGAACTGGGATGCCTTTCGCGTGTTGTTGCAGGGGGAGCGGTTCAACCTCAAGCGGTTCAAACCGAGCGAGTGGGGCGTCATCTTTCGCCAGCTCACGGACGGCATCAAGTGGTTGAGGTTGCCCGACGATGAGCATGCCATGAACCCGATTCGTTCGGGGGTTCAGTGGAACGTGTACCCTTCCGACCTGTCGGGCCCCTGTCGTCCGAGGGGCGTCTTCTTTGCCGTGGATGCGCCGGGGTTTGGGATGAAGAAGGGCAGGGAGACCCTCGACTTGGAGACCGCCTTGCACGCGATGGTTCAGCGCGCGCAGGGCCGGTGTACTGACGTGAACGAGGAAACCGTGTTGGTGACCACTTCTTGGGATGCAACGGTGGTCGGGCCTTGGCAGGGGAACCTGGATCGATTTCCGCATGAACTCCGGGTGCACTTGTGGACGGGCCAAACCTGGACCGGCTTCGACCCGCGCCCCTGACACCTCCCCACCAGTCCGCCCCCAGCAACTGGCTCCACGCCGCGCACCTCCCCGGCCTTGAAGCGGCACCTCCCGCACGCCCGGCTCGCTGCTCCGCGGTGGAGGCGCCGCCTGCGAGGAATTGGCGATGCACCGCGACCTCCGTTGAAGGAGAAAGCCCCCAGCACCTCGCGGCACTGGGGGCTTCCCATTCCATTGCGACCCTCGCTTCGCTCGGGCATTCGGCAATCAGGGTTCTAAATGGTCAAATGGCCAAATGTTCCATCAAATCCCGCGTTCAATCCCGAACGCAACGGACGGAGAAACCACTGCGCTGGTCGTAGTAGTCCGGATTGACGTAGTCGCCGCTGGAACCGAGTACGCGAATCCAGGCTTCGCTGATGCCGAACATGGAACTTAACGCGCTGCCGTCGTTGGGCGAGGAACTCCACCAGTAGCCGTAGTTGCCGGCATTGACGAAGTTCCCATTGTCGCGGTAGCCGCCCGGCAAACCCGAAAAACCACTGCTATTGTTACCGTTCCAAGAAGGGTTCTCCGAGGCTGAGGACTTCATCGCCACACCTGCGACGGAGGATCCTCCGAGGCCGTCGGTCAACGTCGTCCACTCAGCATCCGTCGGCACATGCCAGCCCGAAGGGCACAGCTCCGCATCGCTGTCAACCGCGTACCAATTGTACAGGTAGCCGTACGTCGTCAGCTTGCTCGCATCGTTGTCGTAAGCAACGCGTGCTCCATCGCTGGTGGAACCCCAAGCAACGCCATCAGTCACTTCCGGAATGGCAGAACCGTCGGCGTACTTCGTCGTGCGGAGGTTTTCGGCGAACCAGCACTGATCGCCGATTTCAACGGTGGTGTACGCGTAGCTGTCAAACGTCACCGTGCTGGTGCCGCAGAGGAACGGAGGAACTTTCGTGAAGCTCAACGTATCGCCGTATGTCGTCCCTTGGCCGTTCGTCGCGTAAGCCGAGAAGTAATACGTCGTGCCATCGGTCAACCCTGAAATGGATTGCGAGAACGTACCGTCAGCATTCAAAGTGGCATTCGCCGTGGTGGCGCTGGTGAGCTCAGCATTGCTCGACCAGATGAACCCCACAGCACTCGGATTTGCAGAACCGAATGTCGCTTCCCCGGAAAGCGAAACTGAAGTCTCCTCGATTTCCGAAACTTCTTCATTCGTCGTAACATCCACTTCGGTTGCAAATTGCAAACTCGCCGACTCTGTGGACCCGGCATTGTTTTTCGTGACAGCGACAACATAATACCACGTACCCGGATCCAGTCCTGGCAAGGGGGCGGACACCTTGGTCGCTGTCAAAGTGGTCGCCAGCGTGGTCGCATTGGATAGGTCTGACTGCTTCGACACGCGCATGGAATGCTCTGTCGGCGTTTGGCCGCCGTTGTCCGTGATGCTCGCGCTGAGGGTATCGTTCACAAGGGTCGGCGTCGCGAGGGTGGCCAAATCCGGGAGCGTCTTGAACATCATGTTCTCTGACGCATACGCACGGCCCGCCAGGTTTTCCACCATCACGTTGAAGTAGTAATCCGTGTAGCGGGTCAAACCAGAAAGCACCACCGAATGCGCCGACCCACCCGTAGAATCGGACGCCAAGCTATCCCCAGAAAATGCGTTGGCAATGAAGCTCTCGGCGGAATAATAGAACTGGACATCATCCGGACCTTGTCCACCGGCATCGTCAATGCTCAGTTTCAGGGTGGCTGAGTTTTGGACCACATCACTGGTGTCGAGGCTCAATCCATCAGCCAAATCGGGCAACGTCGTGAACGTGAGGGTATCCCCATATCCTGGCCCCTCCTCGTTCGATCCAAACGCCGCAAAGAAGTACTGGGTATACCGGGTCAAATCCGGCAGTTGCCAGACGAAGCTCCCCGTATCCAAGGCGGACGTGTCCAAGAAATTCTCATATTCCTCGAACGGCACCACCAGCGAATCCGTCAGCGTCGAGTCCGTGCCCCACTTGAAACCCCAAAGCTGCAAGTCAGCGTTGCCATCATCGATGACCGCACCTCGGAGCTTGGCCCATGTTTGTGCCACGTCAAGCACAGAACGGGTCTCCACCGTGGGCTCACTTGCAAGCGCTTCGTCCAACTGAACCTGAAGGGAAAGAACGGAATCGCGCAACACGAAACAATCGTACTGCTTCCAACGCTCGTGAATCACTTCCTCCGTGAGGCTGTAATCATTGAAGGCGGTATCCACCTCCAGCGCCGTGGCGATTCGGATTTCCAAATCTCGAACCATGTCCAACAAGTTGGGCCAGTCACAATTCTGGAACACCTTTGATTGGTCCTCCGATACCTCCACCTCGATCGGGTTGTGTAAAATTGGCGCCCCTTGGTAGGGTACGGAGTCATGCAAACCCGTCGGTGGTGTCACCTGGGCACTCACTGCCCCCCGAATAAACTGGAGGAGCAGCACGACGATCAATGGATGGGTTTTTTTCATCGCTGAAACGTTGTTTTGTATCGAGGAATAAAACTACCCCCTGTTTTACGGCCAAAAACGCCGCAGAAACGCCGTCCCGCACGAAGGGGAAAGTCCCTGAAACCGTCACATGCAAGAACGAGAAATGCAAACAACTCTATTTCAGTTATTTGAATGTAATTCTATGATGTAACGCGGTAACCCGTTCACGTATCCAGTAGCACGGTTATTTTGTGACTTCATGCCATATAAGATGCCCCAAGACCCGGAACGTGCGCTTGTTCATCTGTATTTTTCGGGTCAACGGAGCACTTGGAATTCAACATGGGTACAGATCCGCTCACCAGCGCAGTCATGAAAATCAACCGCCTTTTTTTGGTGGCCTTCTTGTTGTGCTCTTTCGCACAGGGTCCCTTAGCGCAACACCCGAGCCTCGATGAAATCGCGGCCATCAGAAAACGATGCAACAAAGACGAACCTTGCATGCTGCGCGAAGCCTGGAAATGGATGACATTTGGAGATTGCGTGGAAGCCGAGGGTGCTGCTTGTGTGATCCTGACATTGAACCCCAGAGCAATTCAGGACAGGGAGGGGGATTTCCCCACCTGTGAACAGGAATTCCCCCTCTATCACCACCTCATGGGCGCGGCCTATTACAGCGCATCCCTATGGGAACCCGCCATTGACCACTTCATCCAGTCCGGACGGGAGAGCATGCAACCCCTCGGTGTGGCAGAGGCGAACATCGGAGCGTGTTACTTTGAGATGAATGAATTGGGGCACGCCGTGGCTTGTTTCGAAGAATCATGGGACCTCGTTGACAAGGACGAAACCGAGTCCATGTTTATGATTTTGAACAACTTAGCGGCAGTCAATCTGAAATTTCAGCGACCAAAAGAAGCCCTGATTTGGATCGCATTGGCTGCTGAAAATTTGGCTCAACTTCGCGGCAAAGAGCTGGCAAGTTCCCTCCCCAAATCATTCATCGACGAAGCCGATCAAATCATTCGAACGAATGATTTTGCCGCCCACCTTCAACTTGATGACCTCCCGTTTCTGCAAACGCATTGGCGAGAATTGAATTGGGGAGCCGGAAATCGGAATGAATCGTGGATTAACCTCATCCTGGAAACATCCCAGAAACTGTCCTCCGAGGAGTTCATGTCCGCTCAAGCTCGCAACCTGTTCAGCCTCATTTCTGAAATTGACCCGGACACGCCATCATGGGACCAGCAACTCTCGGTTCACTCCACCCTCATCCACTGGGTGCACACAGGCGGAGAGGACTTGAATACGTTCATTGACCTCTGGAAAGCACTGAATGACCTGAAAGCATTTGGTACAAAATCAGCATCCCTCAATGGCTCGGCATCCACCGACTTTGACTTCGGCATGCTCATTTGGGGCAGCTTGACCGGGATCCTCGCCGTCCTGTTCACCGCACAATTGTTGAAGCGCTCAGCACTCCAAAAACTGAATCGGATGAACGCCAAGGAGCTCATGAAGGTCATTGAGGATTGGAGAGACGGCGCTGCCACGCAGGTTCAAGCAGTCACCGCACTGAGGCACCTCTCCCGACTCTCCGTTTCGAACAGGAACCAACCCCGGATGGATCTGAACCTTTCAGAGGCAGAGTCCTTGGTGCTTCAATCCATTCAACTCGGCGAAGCACCGAAAGACCTGGCTCGCCGGACCGGCTGGTCCACCAAGTACGTGTACAGCCTTCGGTCCCAACTCCGTGCCGCGCTGAACATCCCTAAAAGCGCCTCCTTGGACGATTGGATCAACGAACCTGAAAACCAACCGAAGCGATGATCCCCACGAATCGGTTTATCACAGCAGCGTTCGTCGTTGCCTTGTCCGGATGCCTTCCAACAGGAAGGGCACAAGCTTTATTGCAGTGGGATTCTTTGGAATTGCGCATTGAACTGGCCACGCAGACACAAAACCTGCAAGCTCCCAGCGCAGACGATGGTGATGTCTGGGCGTGGACGGAAATCGTTCTCTACCACGGAGCCTATGCCACCTGGATGGAGCACAAAGAAAGAGCAGAGACCCTGTTGTCTGAGGAGCACCTTGAGGCCTCCCTTCCCGCGCCTTACCTGCGGTGGCTTTATGGTCCATGGCGACACGAATGGAGCCGATTCCAACTTGGAGCATACCACCCAGATTGGTCGGAAGACACCACCGCCTTCGTCTATTCCCGCAGGTTTTTATTGCATGATGTGCATGCGCAATCAAGCGCATTCCGCCCGAATGCAGTGGAACAACTCAGTACCATAGCTCCTCCTCCACCCAAGCGAGAACGCCTTCAAGTTGCGCTTTTTATCGCCTCTGTGGCCCTCATCGTCCTCAACCTCTTTTTGCGTCGGCAGTTGAAGAAAACACACCATTCAATGGGTTCCAACTCCACTCCCACATCGTTCAAGGCGCTCGAACAACTGATTGAAACCGGAGAGCCCTCGAAGGCGTCGCGCACCATGATTCGAGCCATGCATTTCGACCTGTTTGATGGCGAGTTAAAAAGCCAAATCAAGGATGCATCCCTTCTCAATCGGCTCACGAAAAAACAGCAACTGCTCCTTTTCCTCATTCTAGCCGGCTCCAGCAGTGAAGAATGTGCCGAACACCTCGGTGTGAGCATTGGGCACATTTACAACCAACGGTCATCAATCAGGAAGATCCTCGAACTCGACGACACCGAGGCCTTCGAAACCCTCCTGAAGTAGGACTGCACTTCCCCACAACGCTGGAGGGGCAGAAAAGCCAGAGCGGCCACGTTAGCTTGTCGGTGTGATCCTTTGTATTCGGGGAAGGTGTGTTGATTGTGGGCGGTGGGGCTTCTCGGGTGCGCTTGTGGACGCCCCCCGCATGCGACATGCACCCCGAAACCAGCGCGCACTGCCCGTTCACGTTTGCGAAGCCCAGCGGCTTCCCGCAATCGCCGAAGTCCACGTTGGCCACGTTTTGGCACGACCAGCTTTGGGCCCACACCAACCCGGGAAGGCGAGCAATCCCAACAAGAACGATTTCATAAACAGCAAATTAAAGCGGGAATGCTGCACGAGCAACCCCTGTCAGGTGGCCTTGCGCTGCGGCACGCTCACCAACGCCACGCCCGCGAAGATCGCCGCCGCGCACGCCGCTGTCCAGCCGTCCAATTCCGCCGTGTAGTCCACGCCGCCCCGCTGCGCCATCCACCAGCTCAGGCCCGTGGCGAGCAGGGGTTGCAGGTAGATGTAGATGCTCACGACCGTGGGCTGGACGATTTGGAGCGCGTAAATGTTGAGCAGGTAGACCAGGAAGGTCGTGCAGAGGACCACGAACGCGAGGCCTTGCCAGTGGACCGCCGAGAAGGCCGACCAGTCGATGGCGGCGGCTTGGGAAGCGCCGATGGGCAGGACGAAGAGCGCGCCCATCAGGAAGACCCAGGAGATGACCGTGAGGGGGCGGTATTTGGCCATCAAGGGCTTGACCACCACGAGGTAGACCCCGTAACTCGCCGCGTTCACCAGCACCATCAAATCGCCCTGCCAACTCGCATGCAGCGCCTGCGACCGCGCACCCAGCAGCAGCAACGCCACCGCGCCCGCCATGCCGAGCGCCACGCCCGCCACCTTCCGCCGCGTCACCTCCGTCCCCAGCAACGCCGCCGAAATCAGCAGCACCAGCACCGGATTCACCGTCATGATGAGGCTCGCATTCACCGGACTCGTCAAGTTCAGCCCGTTGAAAAACAGCAACTGGTTCATCGCCACCCCCGTCAGCCCCGCCAGCGCCAGCCGCGGCAAGTCCGCCCGCGCCACCCGCTCCCACCGGCCGGTCGTCGCCCGGATCACTCCACGCACCACCCAAAACAGCCCGCCACCGCCCAGAACGCGCAGCACGATGAACCCGCTGGGCCCGATCAAATCCGGCATCAAACCCTTCGCTACCAAGTAGTTCGCCCCATATGTGAACGCCACGAGGAGCAGCGCAACGTGCGCCAGCAAGCGCGGCATCGTCAGCCGTTCAGCCGTTCCCGCGCCTCGGCCACCGCGGCCTTCGCCGACCCCGCCGTTACCGCGTCATCGAACAGGAACACCGGCCGCTTCAAAAACGTGTACTCCTCGAGGATGAGCCGCCGATAATCCGCCTCCGTCAGCTCCTGATCCGCCAGGCCCATGCTCCGAAACTTCATCGCCCGCCGCGAAAACAGCGCCTCGTACGAACCGGCGTGGGCCGCCATCGCATCGAGGTCCTCCGGCGCGATGCCTTCCGACTTGATGTCCACCACCTCGCACCCGTGCACCGCCGGCTGCAATTCGTCAAAAATCCGCTTGCACGTCGTGCACGTGGGGAGGGTAAACGCCTTCTTCATTTCGTGTGATTTTCCATGCGATCGATGAGCTCATTCAGGCCGTCTTGCCAGTGGTGGTGGTTGTCGATGACCACGTGGGCCTCCGCTTTCCACGGCTCGATGTAGGCCAAATCCGCAGGCCGCACATGCCGACGCCACTGGTACAACACCTCGTCCTCCGTGTACCCGCGCTCCGATCCATCCCGCCGAATCCGCCGCTGCAACCGCACCTCCTCCGGCGCATCGATGTAGCCCACCAAATCCGCCCGCTCCCGCATCCCGTCGTACGCCATGGCAAACAGCCCCTCCACCACCAACCACTCCGCCGGCTCGATGACGATCTCCTCCGACTGCATCACGTCCCGGTTGTACGTGTACGTCGCCAGCCGCACCGACTCCCCGCGCGCCAACCGGTCCACATCGGCCAGCAGCGCCTCGTGGTCGATGACCTCCGGCAAATCGAAGTTCGTTTCCCCGGCGTCGTCCACCGGAAGTTGGTCCTTGGGTTTGTAGTAGTCGTCCAACGACAGGACGGCCACGCGCTCATCGAAATGGGAGCGCAATCCGCGGAGCACGGTCGATTTGCCGCTTCCGCTTCCTCCGATCAGGACAGCGATGTTCATGGGGTGAGGAGTTCGGCCATCGCGCGGTCGTTCGCGAGGCGGGGGATTTTGTTTTGGCCACCGAGCTTGCCTTTGCGGCGCATCGCTTCGTGGAAGGCGCCGGCGGGCAACGGGGTGAGGCGGGCGGGCTGCAGCACCGAGCCGGTGATGAGGTCCCGGTAGTACGGGTTGCGCCGTTGCAGGGCCGCGTCGAGGGCGGCGCTGAAGGCGGCGAGGTCGGCGGGTTGCGTGTCGAACTCGACGAGCCATTCGTGGAAGGGCAGGTCGCCGGCGGGCGGCGTGACTTGGGGCGCGACGTGGAATTCGCGGACCACGCCCCCGTGGGCGGCGACCGCCTCCTGCATCGCCCCCTCGACCTCTTCGGCGATGACGTGTTCGCCGAAGGCGCTCGTGAAGTGCTTGATGCGGCCCGTGACGACGATGCGCGGCGGGTCGAGCGAAACGAAGCGCACGGTGTCGCCGATGTCGTAGGCCCAAAGCCCCGCGTTGTTGCTCAGCACTACCGCGTACTGCGTGTCCAGCTCCACCTCGTCGATGCCGAGGCGGGGCGGGGTTTCGTCGAAGTACCGGTCCGCCGGAATGAACTCGAAAAAGATGCCGTCGGCGGTGTTGAGTAAGAGGCCGGGCGCGGTTTGGCTATCCTGAAAAGCGAGGAAGCCCTCCGACGCCGGGTAGAGCTCCACGACCGGCACGTCCGCCCCGATGAGCTGGCGGAAACGCTCGCGGTACGGCTCAAACGCCACGCCGCCGTACACGAACAACTCGAAGCGCGGAAACACCTCCTTCACCGTCGCCTTCCCCGTGTGCTCCAACAGCCGCTCGAAGTACATCTGCACCCAACTCGGAATCCCGCTGATGAGCCGCAAATCCTCCCCCGCCGTCTCCCGCACGATGGCCTCCACCTTGTCCTCCCAATCCTCGATCGTGTTCGTCTCAAACGAAGGCAACCGGTTCTTCTGCAAATAGCCCGGCACGTGGTGCGCCACGATGCCACTCAACCGCCCGAGCGGCACCCCGCCCGGCGTCTCCGCGAGCGTGGGCGACCCCTGCAAGAAGATCATCTTGCCGTCCACGAAATCCGCCTTCCCCGTCTCCGCGATGTACGCGAGCAGCGCATTCCGCGCGCTTCCGATGTGGTTCGGGAGGCTCTCGCGCGTGAGGGGAATGTACTTCGCGCCGCTCGTCGTGCCGCTCGTTTTGCAGAAATAGAGCGGCTTTCCAGGCCAAACCACGCCCTCTTCCCCCGCCACAGCCCGGTCCATCCACGGCTTCAACCCCTCGTAATCCCGCACGGGCACCGCCGCCCGAAAGTCCGCCGGGCTCATGTCGGCGTGCAGCCCGTGCTCCCGCCCGAAGGCGGTCTGGGCACCCCGCAGCATGAGCTCCCGGAACACAGCATCCTGCGCCGCAACCGGATCCGCCGTTCGCCGCTGCAGCCCGCGCAAGGCCCAGCGGGCGAAGGGCTTGCTGAGTTGTGCCTTCCATCCCATAGCAGCAAAGATAGCCGCTCCCTCGTTGCGTGCCTTATCTTCGGGGGGCCATGTGGATGACCGCTCTTCTGCACCCCCGACGCCGCCTGACGGCCGCTGCCGTTGAAGTGGCGATTCACCGCCGCGGCTTACCGGCACCGCTTCCGGGTCAATTCTGCGTCATCGAAGTGACGTTGAATGGGCACACAGAACGCCGATCCTTTTCCATCGTCGGGGTGGACGCCGAAGGCCGCTGGCTCCTCGGCATCAAGCAAGCGCGCACCGGCGGCGTTTCCGAGTGGGTGAACCGGCTGACGGAGCCCGCGGAAGTGGCGGTGGCTGGGCCGTTCGGGGAATTTGGACCGCTGGAAGCGGAGCGCCACGTGCTGGTGGCTGGAGGGAGTGGCATCACGCCGATTTGGGCGGTGACGCAGGCGTTGGTGGCGGCGGGCGCTCGGCCGGAATTGTGGTTTGGCAACGACCGCCCGGAGGACGCGATGTACAGGGACGAGATCCGGCAGGCGGCGGCTTCAGGCCAAATCACCCTCCACGAAATCCACGACCGCCGCTTCACCCCCGACCTCACCCCCTCCACCGCCCTCTACGTCTGCGGTCCCCCCGGCCTCCTGTCCGCCCTGCAGCCGCTCCTGTCCGCCCACCCCGCCCACCTCACGGCCCTGGAATCCTACGGTCCGGCCCCGGGCGAAGGCATAGCGGCCCAACTGACCTGGCAACCCCGCTTCGGCCGCAGCGCCTCCACCACCGGCCAAACCGGCGCAACCCTGCTCGAAACGGCGACCGAGGCCGGCTGGCCCTGGGACCACGCGTGCGGCGTCGGCGCATGCGGCACCTGCCGCGTCGCCCTCCAGTCCGGCGCCGTCGACTGCGCGGGCCGGCGGCACGAAGCCGGCGAGGAGGTCCTCTCCTGCATCGCCCGCCCGCTCACCCCCAACGTCACCCTCAAGCCCGCGCGGGGCTGGCGACGGCCCGAAGCGGTCGCGGCCGCCCTCGTCCTCGCCGTCCTGTCCATCGGCCTCTGGGCCGTCCCCCCCGGCATGGGCTTCCGCGCGCAAGGGCCGCTCAACACGGGCCACCAAAGCCTCGCGTGCGGGGACTGCCACCGCGATGCCCCCGGCACGGTCCGCCAACAACTGAACCACAACGCCCGGGGCCTCCTCGGCCTCCACGACGCCCCCTGGGTCGACGTCCTCTACGGCCCGGTCGACAACGCCGCATGCCTCGAATGCCATGACCGGCCCAACGACCGCCACCCCACGTCCCGCTTCGAAGAACTCCGCTTCGCCGAACAACGCGCGACCCTCGGTCCGCACGAATGCAACAACTGCCACGGCGAGCACCACGGCGAGCGCGTCGCCGCCGTCGAGCCGGGGTTCTGCGTGAACTGCCACAGCGACCTCGAGGTGGAGGATGACCCGATCGATGTGCCGCATGCGGATTTGGTCTCGGCCGAAAACTGGGCCAGCTGCCTGACCTGCCACGACTTCCACGGAAACCACGAACGCCCCGCGCCCACGCGCATGGCCGATCGCCTCAGCGAAGACGCCGTGCGCGCCTACTTCGCCGGCGAGGCCGACCCCTACGGCGACGAAAAACGCTACACCGCCACCCAGCCATGAACCTCCTCCTCAGCTTCCTCCTCCTCACGGACACGACGTACACCGCGGAATTGCAAGTCCGCCCGCGAACCGAATGGCGCGACGGCTACAAGGTCGTCCAAACGGCCGCCGATGAATCCACCCTCGCCACGCAACAGCGGACGCGCATCGGACTGACGGCCTCGTTTCCGCGCTGGGAAGTGAAGGTCGGCTTGCAGGACGTGCGGACCTACGGCGCCGACGGGCAGGTCGGCACGTACGAGACCTGGGGCGCGTGGAAAATGAGCGACCGGACGCGAATCACCCTCGGCCGCCAGGCCATCCAATTCGACGACGAGCGCGTGGTGGGCGCGTTGGACTGGGCCCAAACCGGCCGCTTCCTCGACGGCATCCGGCTCACCCACCGCAGCGGTCTCGGCCTCACGAGCGCGGTGTACACCCGCGACCCTGCGACGTTGCTGCATCGGTCGATGCTCCACCACGTTTGGGAAGGGAGCGGGCACCGGGTGGCGGGCTTGCTGTTCGACGAGCGGTCGCCCGTGGAGTCGCGCTTCACGGCGGGCCTGAACTACAAATACCGCAGCGAGTCCGGCTGGTTCGCTGGCTTGGAACTCGACGGGCAGTTCACCGATTCGACCTTTGCGAGCTTGTTCGCAGCCGAAGTCGGCCACCAAGGCACGGGGCGCACGACGTTGGGCCTCGACCGGCTGAGCGGCGGCGACGAAACGGCGTTCAACCCAATGCTCGGCACGAACCACAAATGGTACGGGTGGATGGACCACTTCTACGTGGGGACGATGGCCGACGGGCTGTTCAATGCGCGGCTCGCGCACGTCCGGCCGCTGGGAAAGGGCGCCTCCATCGGCATCATCGCGCACCACTTCCGAACCCCGGACGCGGCGCGGTTGTTGGGCAATGAGATCGACACCCACGTAACGTTCAAACCGACGAAGGAAATCAACGCGACCGTCGGGTACTCCGCCATGGTAGCGGGCGAGGCCCATGCGGAACGGCAGGGCCGCCCCTTCGAAGCGGGCGTGCTGCAGCAGTGGGGGTGGATTTCGGTTTCGTTCTTCCCGCAATGGTTACTTTGACATGAAAGCGATTCGATTTTGGGCGGTCCTCGGGGTCGCCGGGGCGGCGGTGCTGACCTACTTGTTCGCTACGGCGCCCGCGCCGCTGACTTCGGAGGCTTCGGCGAAGCCCGTTCTTTCGACGGCGGATGCGTTGACGTTGCTGGCGCACGAAAACGACGTGACGCGCACGCTGTTCACAAAGGCGATCGTGGGGGCGGGCAAGCCGCAGGGCTTGAAGTTTTCGGAGCATTGGACGGATCCGGACGTGGTGGCGGGGCCGTTGCCTGCGCTGTTTTTGCGGGGCGTGGCTTCGCATTTGGCCTCGAGCGAAGTGCCCCTCGGGCTGTTCCTCGGCAGCGACCACCCCATCGAAAGCTCGAACCGGTTCCAAGGGCGGCAAGCGGAGGAATTTCAAGCGATGCGCGCTGAACCGGCGCCGCGCATCTTCACCGACGCGGCGAGCGGCGACGTCATCGGCATGTTCCCCGACTTCGCATCGGCGCCGGCGTGCGTGAGCTGCCACAACGAGCACGAACGGAGCGCGAAGACGGACTGGGCGCTGAACGACCTGATGGGCGCCACGACGTGGTCCTACCCGAAGGACAGCGTCACGACGGTCGAGTTCCTGGCGATGTTGAAGGCGTACCGCGCGGGCGTAGCGGCGGTTTGGACGGCCTACCTCGCGGAGGTGGACCAAATCCCCGCCGACTCCCGCCCCGCCGTCGGCCCCCGCTGGCCCTCGCACGGCTTCGCCCTCCCGGACCTGGCCACCCTTCAGGACAGCATCGACGAGCTGGCCTCCCCGCGCGTTCTGGACCGCCTCGTAGCCGCAGCGCGATGAACCGCTGGGTCGCCGTCAGCACCGCAGCGGGCTTCCTGGCCCTGACCGCCGGCTCCCTGACGGGCTGGTCGGGATTCGCGGGCCAATTCGACCCGACCTACCGAGCCGTATCGGGGCTGACCGTGGCGGGCCTCATTGCGGGCCAGTGGGCGCTCACCCTGGGCCGAACCGTCTTCGAGCGAACGGGCCGTTCCTGGGACCGCTGGGTCCAAATCCACCACCTCATCGGCCTCGTCTTACCGCTGGCCGTCTGGGCACACAGCCCCCACCTTGGCTACGGCCTGCTCGCCGCCCTGCCGCTGGCCCTCTTCGGATCCGCGTGGTTCGGCACCCGCCTCAGCGCCGGCCAGCAGCGTTGGCTCCCGTGGCACGTCGGCCTCGCCGGCCTCACCGCGGCCATGACGCTCGTGCACCTTTACATGGTGGTGGCGTACAACTGAATGTGTTCGGGCGCAGCGTTGGCTCGCTCAAATTGAAATCCCCACTTTCGCGGTGAGGCAGGGTCGAAACGAACCTGGGTCTGTTCGCCACTCGCCCCAAAGTGGGGATTTCAATCACAGCAGAACGAACTTCTTCAACGCAAAAAGGGCGGCCCACACGGACCGCCCTTTCCCATTTCAAATCGGTGTTCAGCGCACCACCATCTTCTTCGTCAAGCGCATGCCATCGGCCACCAAGGTGTAGGTGTAGATGCCAGCGTTGAGGGCGTCCGTGTCGAGGACCAGGTTGTGCATTCCTGCGGGCAATTGGCCGCGATCAACGGTCTGGACCAAACGACCCTGCAGGTCCCGAACTTCCAACGCAACCCGACGCGATTGGAGCATTTCGAACCGGATGGTCGTCGTTCCATTTGCGGGGTTCGGCGTGTTTTGGAACAATTGGATGCCGTTTGCATTGGCAACCTCATCGACGCCCACGCGCTCCGACGTGATCAACCGAATGGCCGGGGTCGCCGTTTGGGAAGTGAACCAAACGTAGTCGCCGGATCCCGCCTGGCTGTATTGGCCCGTCGAATTGTCCGTGTCGCTGTCCGAATTTCCGAGTACGGTCAGTTCCGCATCGGTCTCGAATTCAACAATGACACTCGCAAAGTAGAAGTTGCCTTGATCCAGAGCAATGGGATCCTCGAACGACAAGTACACGAACTCCGAGTTCGCAATGCTCGACGGGGTCCACTCATCGTTGTACAACCAGTAAGTGGATTCAAACGGCGAATCCGTCAAGCCCACGGCACCATCCAACGTGTACAAACGCGTCTCGAATTCCAACTCGCCCACACCGCCCGTATTGGGGCCGAAGCGCACCGTCATGCCGTACGCCGTCGAACCTTCATTCTGCATGTGGTAGAAGTTTCCGTAGCCCGTGGGCTCGAACAAATCCGAACCATCAATGGCGCGCGGACGGAACTCAATGTCCAAGTTGTCCGCGTCGTCGTGGCCATACTCATCGGTCGTGAAGGTGACGTCCGTGACGGCCGAGTTGTCATTGGCGACTTCGTCCGCGGCCATCGCCATGATGTTCGCCTGGACGGTGTACGTTCCAAGGTCCGTCGGCTCCCAACCCGTCGTGATGTAAACCGTGTCCTGAGGGTTCGACGGGCAGGTTGCGCCATTGCTGAAGCTCGGCACCGTTCCCAACGTCTCGGTGTTGGAGCTGACCACGTTGCCATCTGAATCCAAAATGTCCACGACGATTTCCACGCCTTCTTGGTCCGTGTTGCCGTTGTTGCGGTACAACACACCAGCCACCAAGCCCCCGTCAGCCGCCAAAATGCGCTGCTCGAAAGGAATGTGCTTGTACTCGTAAACGTTGAAGACATCACCGGTCGTCAATTGAACGATGGACAGGTCATTCACAACGGGGTTCTCCGAAATGACCACGTCATCGATGCCCCAGAAGTAGTGGCTGTAGCCGTCGCCCGTTTCCTCCGGCTGGAGGTAGGAGAAGCGAATCTGCACGTTGCTTTGGCCTGCAGCGGCGCACGAAATGTCCACGCTGGTGGTGAGGGGGTTCGCCGAAGCGGTGTTCGCCGATTCGATGAACGAACCGTGACCATCGAACGTGATCCAGTTGTTGCCACCGTCGTTGCTGACTTCCACGAAAACGGGAGCGAACGGGAAGCAGCAGTAACGGAAATACTGCTCCCACGAAACCACGACAGAGGCGTTGTTCGTAAAGTCCAACACCGGGCTGGTGATCCACCCTTCCGTGTTTTCTACCCCAGTCGAGATCGGGGTGTTGTAGTAGTCGCAATCGAAAATCATCCAACCGTTGGCTCCCGTGGTAGAAGCCAGCGAATTGATGTTCCCCGAGAATTCACCTGCAGGCGGTTGCACTCCCGAAGCCGTGCCATCGGCAAATTGACCGTTGCCGCTGGCATCAACGTACTGCCAAATGGAACCGCCTCCAGTGTCTTCCGCCGTCCAAGCCCCGAAGGTGTTGTTTCCTGCGAAACCGTTGGCAAAATCCTCTTGAAACAAAACGGTGCCGCCCCCACGGGTAGCCATTTCCATGGAAGAAGTGGTCGCTTGGCGTACGGTTTGCGTTTCTACAGCGGACAACGCTTGGGGAGCCTGTGCAAAATCCTGGCGGTCGTGCAAGCGCTGTGCGCTCAAACTTCCGGCTGCCAAAACACCGCACAAGGCGAGGGTCAAATGCTTCATTGAAGTAAGATTGGAATGATATGGCGTACAAATTACTGCAGCCGCGACAATCCGCCACCTGTTCAACCCAAGGATTTGAACAATTCAGGGCACAAAAAAGGGCCGCCCGGAGGCAGCCCTTTCATCAGATTTCGTGATGTCGATTACTGGATCGACATGCGCTTCGTGTCGCGTGCACCGTCCACCGTCAAGGTGTAGGTGTACATGCCCGCGCCCCAGTTGCTGACGTCGAGCGTCAAGCTGTGGTAGCCGGCGGGCTGCGTGCCGCGGTCTTCGCTGTAGACGAGTTTGCCCGTCAAGTCGCGCACTTCGAACGTGACGTCTGCGTTGTGCTCGAGGCTGTACTGAACGCGCGCGTTGTCGCTGGCCGGGTTCGGGAAGCTCTGGAACAAACGGAAGTCCAACGCGTCCGTCGTTTCCACAGAAACCGTGTTCGTTGCCGTCGGGTCGAGGTTCAAGCGAACCATCGGGACTTCGTTCGTGTAGTACCAATCGTATGCGCCGCCTGAACCGAAGGGACCGTAGACGAAGGAGGTTTGGTCTTGGGTGTACTTCGACTCCCAGATTTGGACATTCGAACCGCCGTAGTGCTCGAAACCAGCGCCGATGAAGTCGCCTGCCGTCACTTCGTAGGGCTCTTCCAACACGAGGGTGTACCAAACGATGTCGCCCACAGCCTCCGAACCGTCGTTGCTGTATGAAGCCGCGAGGTCCATTTCAGCCGAGCTCACGAGGAGGCCGCCGTAAGGATCGGTATCGAGGAACGCAGCGTCCGTGCCGTCGTACAAGTGCGCGATGACCGGCGTGCCTTCTTCAGAACCCGCAGCAATGGCCACGTCGATGGCGTAGATGGTCGCGTCGCCCCAAATGTCGTACGGGTTGCAAGCGACGAAGTCGTCCGCACCGTCCGCAGGGAACAAGCCCGTCATGGTTCCGTCGTCCCGTCCGTACTGGAGCGTGGTGACTTCGAAGCTCTGAACGGCCACGTTGTTGCCTTCGTTCTCGTCGGCGCTGTCAGCAGCCAACGTGTAGGTGATTTCGTAGTTGCCCGGTCCGTCTGCGGGAGTCCACTGCAAGTAGCGCAACGTGTCCGCGCCTTGGTAAGCAATGTTCACCGCGTCCGAAGCGCCCACGTCCGTGCCGTTCACGTCGATGTTCACGTGCGTGCCCGTAGCTTCTTCGTAGCCGGTGTTCACCGCCTTCACTGCGAGGTCGAGGGGGATCAATTGGCTCTCCGCCCAAGCACCGTTCTCGTAGATGCCCGTGGTTTCGAAGTCCGTGTAAGAAACGTAGTTGTCTACGCGGACGTCGTGCGCCGGGGTATCGAACAACTGGATGTCATCGACCTCCCAGCTGTAGCCCCACGTACCGACCCAACGGAACCGGATGTAGACCATGCCTTGGTCGCCGGCAGCTTCCGTGATGTCCAACTCGATGAAGCTCGGGTTGTCGGTTTGGTCAGACGTCTCGTAGCCCGGGAACACTTCCCAACGGCTTTGAACGGGACCATCACCGTAATCGACGGTGCCCGAAGCCTCGTCTGCGGTAGCAATGTCCGGCCAGTTCACGCCGTCGCGGCTGACCTCAACCAAGCACTTCTCGCTGTCGTCCGAAGCGCCATTGTCCCAGCAGCGGTAGCGCGTTTCGAAGGAAATCGTGACGTATGGGTGGCCTGAGCAGTCGATGGCCTCCGCGTTTTGGAACCACGCGTTCTCGACCCACGCTGCACTGTAGTTTGACTCTTGACCGAATTCGTCGGAGTCGACGATGAGCCAGCCGTTGGCGCTGGTCGTCGAGTTCAAATCGCTCGCCGCGTTGCCGTCACCGCTTCCACCTGCCCACTGGTTGTAGGGGCCGACGGGACCTTCCGTGGTGCACATGAAGTTGATGTCGATGCCCTCCCACGGGGCTCCCGCGACATCAGAACCGTTGCCGAAGACCCAGTCTCCGCAGTTGTCCACGTTGCAGTCGTTCGTGTAAATGATTTCGCGATCGCCCGTTGGCTGCGTCGACATGGCGTCCACGCGGCGCGCTTGGGCGTCTTTTTGGTGAGCCACAGGCAAGAGGCCTTGGGCGGTCACACCCGCTGCCAAGAGCAAGGAGAGTGAAGAGAGGTAGATGTGCTTCATGTAAAAGCGTTTGGATGGTTTGTTACGTTGCAAATATAGGGGCGTGAATTTATTGACAAATTCACACCAACGCATCGACAAATTCGCTCACGGGCGGACAGGTGCAGACCAAATTCCGATCGCCATACGCATTGTCCACCCGCGCCACCGAACTCCAGAACTTCCGGAACCGCAAATCGGCCGCAGGATAACACGCCGCCTCGCGCGAGTAAGGGTGGGTCCATTCGGTCGCCGTGGCTTCGGCAGCGGTGTGGGGCGACATCTTCACGACGTTGTCCTCTCGGTCTGCGATGCCTTGCTCAATGGCCCGGATTTCCTCGCGGATGGACACCATCGCGTCGGCGAAGCGATCGAGTTCCTCGAGGGCCTCGCTTTCCGTCGGCTCGACCATGAGCGTGCCCGCTACCGGCCACGAAACGGTCGGTGCGTGGAAGCCGTAGTCGATGAGGCGCTTCGCAATGTCCATGACTTCGATGCCCGCCGTGTTCTTGAACTCGCGGCAGTCGAGGATCATTTCGTGGGCGACCGTGCCGTGTGCTCCGAGGTACAGGATGTCGTAGGAACCTTCGAGGCGAGCGCGCAGGTAGTTCGCGTTGAGGATGGCCCATTCCGTGGAAGCGCGGAGTCCGGCCTCGCCGAGCATTTTGATGTAGGCGTATGAGATTTGGCATACCAACGCGCTGCCATACGGCGCCGCGCTCACCGCATCAATGGCCTGCTCGCCGCCCACCTGCTGCACCGGGTGGCCCGGCAAAAACGGCACGAGGTGCGCCGCCACGCCGATGGGCCCGACGCCCGGTCCACCGCCACCATGCGGGATGGCGAACGTCTTGTGCAAGTTCAGGTGGCACACGTCCGCACCGATGAGGCCCGGGCTCGTGAGCGCGACTTGAGCGTTCATGTTCGCACCGTCCATGTAAACTTGGCCGCCGTGCTCGTGCACGATCGACGTCAATTCGAGGATGCTCTCTTCGTAGACGCCGTGCGTGGACGGGTACGTCACCATGATGGCGCCGAGGTGGTCCGAGTGGGCCTCTGCCTTCGCGCGCAAATCGTCGAGGTCGATGTTTCCTTGGTCGTCGCAACCGACCACGACCACCCGCATGCCCGCCATGACCGCGCTCGCCGGGTTCGTGCCGTGAGCCGACGACGGAATGAGGCACACGTCGCGGTGGTGATCGCCGCGGCTGTCGTGATACGCCCGAATGACCATCAGTCCCGCGAACTCGCCTTGCGCACCGGAGTTGGGCTGCAAGCTCACCCCAGCAAAGCCGGTGATTTCCGCCAAATCCCGCTCCAATCCTTCCAACATCTCCCGGTACCCCTCCGCTTGGTTCGTGGGGCAGAACGGGTGCAGCTCCGCAAACGCCGGGAACGTGATCGGAATCAATTCCGTAGCCGCATTGAGCTTCATCGTGCACGAGCCGAGCGGAATCATGGCGTGCACCAGGGACATGTCCTTGTTTTCGAGGTGCTTGATGTACCGCATCATCTCGGTTTCCGAGCGGTAGCGGTTGAACACTGGGTGCTGCAGGTACGTGCTTTCACGCCAAACCCCGCCCAAGAACGCCGAATCCGCTTCCACGCCTGCCACCGAGCTCACCCCGAAGACGCCGCACAGGTCGCTCAGGTCCGCGTCCGTCATGCGTTCGTGCATGGACACGCCCACGTGCTCCCCATCCGGGAAGTACCGCAAGTTGATGCCCCGCGATTCCGCCCGAGCGCGCAAGGCGTTCATGGCGTCTTCGCCCCCGGAAACCTTGATTTTCAAGGTGTCGAAGTAGGTGCGGTTGAGTTGCTCGTAATCGTTCGACGCCTTGAGCGCCACGTCGAGGGTGCGGGCCCGGCTGTGGATCCGCGTCGCGATGGCGCGCAGGCCGTCCGGTCCGTGGTAGACCGCGTACATGGAGGCCATGATGGCCAGCAGGGCTTGGGCCGTGCAAATGTTCGACGTCGCCTTGTCCCGGCGGATGTGTTGCTCCCGCGTTTGGAGGGCCATGCGGAGGGCTGAAGCGCCCAGGCGGTCCACCGAGACGCCGATGATGCGACCGGGGAACTGCCGCTTGTAGGAGTCGCGCGCCGCGAAGAACGCCGCGTGCGGTCCGCCGTATCCCATGGGCACCCCGAAGCGTTGGCTGTTGCCCACCACGACGTCAGCGCCCATTTCGCCCGGTGCCTTGAGCAGGGCGAGGGACATCAGGTCGGCGGCCACTGCGATTTGGACTTCCGACGCATGCGCTTGTGCAATCAGCTCCGTCAAATCCTGCGCCACCCCGTTCGCATCCGGGTACTGCAACAACGCGCCGAAGACGCCCTCCGCCTCAAACGCCATCGCCTCGCGCGCCATCACCTGCAGCTCAATGCCGATGTGCTTCGAGCGCGTCCGCAGCAACGCCATCGTCTGCGGGAACACCGCCTCGTCCACGAGGAACGTATTCGCCCCCGCCTTCGCCTGCGCCCGGGACCGCGACGCGTGCATCATCGCCATGGCCTCCGCCGCAGCCGTCGCCTCATCGAGCAACGAACCGTTCGCCACTTCCATCCCGGTCAAATCCGTCACGACCGTTTGGAAATTCAGCAGGGCTTCGAGCCGGCCTTGAGCGATCTCGGCTTGGTACGGCGTGTAAGCCGTGTACCAACCCGGATTCTCGAGCACGTTCCGCCGGATGACGCTGGGCACCTCCGTCGGGTGATACCCCATGCCGATGTAATTCTTGAACACCTGGTTTTTCGCGGCAATCGCGCTGATGTGGTCCAAATACTGGGCCTCCGTCAACGGTGCCGACAACGACAACTTTTCCCGCAACCGAATGCCCCCGGGCACCGTGCGGTTGATGAGGTCGTCCATCGAGTCCACGCCGATCGCGCGGAGCATGACTTCACGATCCGCCTCGCGGGGACCGATGTGCCGAGAGAGAAAGCTTCCCGTGTTCATGGGTTCGGGGTTTGCAGGTGAATAGCGGACAAATATACTTCGCTCCCCCCCGAATCGGTTGAGGTTCAAGCGTCAAATCAACGGGCTTTGGGGCCAACTTTGCAGCATGCGTTTTCCGGCCCCCACGCACGTTGCAATTGCCCTCGGTGGAGCGATTGCGCCCGCCACACAGTTCGTCCTGTGGGGCGGATCTACGGCGCACGCTTGGGCGCTGGCCGGACTCACGGGCGCCACGACGGGAGCGGCCTATTCGCTGCACCGGGTGGTGAAGGCCCACCGAGCGCCGGAGGAACTGCGGCCGGAGCGGCGGGCGTTCCTGTTGAACCATGGGCGGAAGCTGCTGGCGGTGTGGGCTGCCGCTGTGCTCGCGGCGGTCTGTGCCTTCGTGGCGCACGCGCTGCCGCTGGTGCTGCTGTTGCTTGATCCCGTGCCGGTGGCGCTGGCGGGGTTGGGCGGCGCATTGACAGTGGCGTACGCGTTCTTGCCGTGGCGGGCGGGCGGGCGACGGGCGGCGGGGCGCGAGTGGCCGGGCGCGAAGTTGCCGTGGATTGCGCTGACGTGGGCGGTGCTGTCGGTGGCGCTGCCGGCGCATTTGGTCGGGGAGGGCGCGGAGCACGCGTGGCTCGCGTTTTTAGGCCAAACCGCATTCGTGGCCGGCATCACCGTCCCGTTCGATGTGCGCGACCTCGACGTGGACGCCCCGGGCATGCGCACCTTGCCGCACCTCATCGGCCCGTCCCAAGCCATCCGCATCGCGCTGTTCCTCGTGGCCTTCAGCGCGGCGGCCTTTGTCAGCGTGGACCCCGCGGCCGGCCGCTACCTCGTGAGCGCAGCCGCGCTGCTCGTAGTCGCCTTCGGTTCGCGCGCCCGCGGCACCCGCTATTACGACCTCCTGCTCGACGGGCTGCTCGCCGCTCAAGGAATGGCGTTGTGGATTTGACGGGCGGGTCATGCGCGGGGGACGGATTTCCTGCGAACTTTACCCGCCTCAACTGACCGACCGAGCCATGAACGCCGATTTCACCCTCGACACCGCCCGCGCACTCGACGTGGCAGACCCGCTGAGCCGCTTCCGCGACCAGTTTTTCATCCCGCAGCACGACGGCGAGGACTGCATTTACTTGACGGGCAACTCGCTCGGGCTGCAGCCTCGGGCGGCGGCGGACGCGTTGCAGGTCGAGCTCGACAGTTGGCGGGAGCACGGGGTCGAAGGGCATTTCCGGGGCGCGCATCCGTGGGCGGATTACCACGAGCGGTTTGCGCGGGGTTTGGCCCACCTCACGGGCGCCCAGGAGAACGAGGTGGTGGCGATGAATGCGCTGACGACGAACCTGCACCTGCTGCTCGTCAGCTTCTACCGGCCGCAGGGGAAGCGGCGCAAGATCCTCGCGGAGGCGAAGGCGTTTCCCTCGGATCGCTACGCGCTGGTAAGCCAAATCCGCTTTCACCACGGCGACCCCGCCACCGACCTCATCGAACTGAGCCCCCGCCCGGGCGAGCACACCCTCCGCACGGTCGACATCGAGTCCGCCATCCAGCAAGCGGGCGACGAGCTCGCCCTGGTGATGATGGGCGGCGTGAACTACTACACGGGGCAGCGCCTCGACATGCGGACCATCACGGCGGCGGCGGCCGAAGTCGGTGCCCTCTGCGGCTTCGACCTCGCCCACGCCATGGGCAACGTGCCGATGTCCCTCCACGAATGGGGGGTCGATTTCGCCTGCTGGTGCTCGTACAAGTACCTCAATTCCGGTCCGGGCGCGGTCAGCGGCATCTACGTGCACGAGCGGCACCTCGGCCTGACGGACATCCCGCGCTTTGAAGGGTGGTGGGGGCACGACAAGAAGCGCCGCTTCCTCATGGAGCCGGACTTCCACCCCATCGCGACCGCCGAGGCGTGGCAGCTTTCGAACGCGCCCGTCCTCAACATGGCCGTCCACGCCGTTGCGCTCGACCAGTTCCTCGAAGCCGGCATCGATGCGCTGCGCGAACGCGGAGACCGGTTGACGGCCTACCTCGAGGCGGCCATCCACGACGTGGCGGAGCGCACCGGGGCGGAGTTGGAAATCATCACCCCGACCGAGGTCAATCAGCGCGGATCGCAGATTTCGCTTCTTGCGCACGGCTTTGGTCGCCAGCTCTTTGACGATTTGACCGCGGCGGGCGTGGTGGCCGATTGGCGGGAGCCCAATGTGATCCGGATGGCGCCGGTGCCGTTGTACAATTCGTTCTCGGATTTGGCCCGTTTTCATGCCATCTTGCAGCACTGCATATTAAAATCCCACTGAGCCATGCACCGCTCCTCCCGCTTTGCCGTCTTCGGCGTCGGCCGTTATGGTCAGCAAATCGCCCTTGCGCTGTCGGCCAAAGGCGCTGAAGTCATCGCCTTCGACTGCGACAGCACGAAAACCGAGCGGCTCAAGGACGAAATCGCGCTTGCGGTGACCCTCGATTCGACGGACAAGCGCGCCCTGCAAGCTCAGAAAGTCCATGACATGGACGCGGCCGTCGTGGCCATCGGAGAAAACTTCGAAGCGACGGTCCTCACGGCGTTGAACCTGCTCGACCTCGGGGTGCCGCGGGTCATCGTCCGGGCGAACGACGACAACCAGCAGCGCATCTTGACGAGCCTCGGGGTAAAGGAAATCCTGAGCCCCGAGAGCGAGGTGGCGAACGTGGTCTCGGAGCGCCTCATCCACCCGAACATTCGCGGCTTCCTGCAACTGCCCGACGATTACGAGATCGCGGAAATCCGCGCGCCCGAGAACTGCGTAGGGCGCACGCTCGGCAGCGTCGACCTGACGGCCCGATACGACTTGAGGCTGATTACGATTCGTCGGGTGAACGAGGAGGCTGATGGTGAGGAAGTGGAGCACATCATCGGTGTTCCCCGTCCAGAAACCGAACTGAAGCCCACCGACACGTTGGTGGTGTTCGGCACGCTCAGCTCCGTGAAGCGGTTCTTGGACGTCAACTCCTGATCAGCGCAGGACGGTGATGGAGCCTCCGGCTTCTTGCCACAGACTCAAGTTGCCCGCCGGGTCGACCACCGATCGGTAGCGGGCGCGCCAAACGTATTGGCCATCCGCGGTGTAGTAGCGACCGCCCGGTCCTGCACCGTGCCAATAACTCCCGAGTTCCGTCGTGCGCCACACCTCGTTGCCCCATCGGTCGTAAATGACGAACTCGAGGTCCACGATGTTGCGCCCTTCAATGCGCAGCACTTCGTTCATGCCATCGCCGTCGGGCGAAAACGCATTGGGCACCCACAACAACGGCATCGCGCAAAAATCCTGCACCCACGTGCTTTCCGTCGTCGTGCACCCGATGGTGTTCGTCACCGAAACCGAGTACAAACCAGGGCCATTGACCACCTGCACGTTCGAAGGACTGCCCGTGTTCCACGAGTACCCGGCAAATCCGCCGGGCACGCTCAACAAGTACGTGGCATCCGGGAAGTCCTCAAAGCAGAACGTCGTGTCCGACGGCAAGTGCAACTCCGGACTGGGCAGCGCTTCCAACGCCACCGTCGCGGTCGTGGAACAGCCCCCGGCATCGGTCACCGTCACGCTCGCCTCACCGGATTCGTACACCAGCGCCTCAGGGCCTGAACCGCCCGTGGACCAAGCAAACAGGAACGGCCCCGTGGCATCGTCCACCGGCGTGGCATCCAACGCCGTTCCGTTCGAAGAACAAAACGTCACCTCCGCCGGCAAATCCAGCACCGGCCCATCGGAAAACACCACGGTGACCTCGTCCTCGGCTTCGCAGCCGTCCGCCGTGGTGATGGTCAAGCCGACCGTGGCCGAAGCCGTCAACGTGACCGTCGGCCCGCTCGCTCCCGGCAAGGTCCAGTCGTGGTCAACCGAACTCGCGTACCCCGATTGCAACACCACCTCCTCCCCCGTGCAGGCCACCACGTCCGGGCCCAAATCCAGCGACGGCTGAACCGACGCCACCTCAATGAAATCCGAAGCCGTACACCCATCGCCGTTGGGTTCGTTCACCTCGGCGGTGACCGTGTAGAGTTGGGTCACCTCCCCGACGACCGTCGGACTCGGAATCGTCGGATCCGACAATCCGATTGCAGGTTCCCACAACCAGTTCAAGTTCGCTGGCGAATCGCTCGTGGCTTGCAGCTGAATCCCATCCGTCGTGCAGGTCAGCACATCCATTCCCGCGTCGACCGTAAAGGCCGGGTACACGTCCAAGTTGATGGCGAGGTAGAGGTCATCCCCATCCGGAGCAATGGCGGTGCACTGCACGGTGACGGACTCCGTGGGCGTAAAACTCACCGACTGGGTGGTGTTGGCCGCAAAGAACTCGGCCGGCGTCCACGTGAAGCTCCAATCCGCGGGGTTGGAGTCGGTCGGATCGTCATACCAACCCGTGACGTTCACGTACAGGTTGACCACATCGCCCGCGCAAATGTTGTCGTTGCTCGTGGCGATGTACTGCGCATCGGCTTCGGGCAAGGCCCAAAGTCCGAAGAGCATCACCGCGCTCAAGCACCGTTTCATCGCTGTCAAAAACATCACTGCAATTTCGGGAATTTCCCGGTGTCAATCGACCACTGCCACTCCACCGTCCAATTCGACCGCAATTCCAACCCACCCAGCGCCTTCAACCGCACGTCGCCGAGCCGAGTCAGCGCAGGATCGGCCTCCTGAAACGCGCCTTCGCTGTGCCGATCGGATTCCCAAACCAGTTCAACCTTGCCCGGCAGCAATTCCCGAATGATCCATTGGATGGAATCGTCGGCAGCCAAGGGGCGTTCGGCGAGGTTCCGGCCCGCGGCATCCTCTAAGCGCAACCGGCCGGCCACCGCCGGAGCCTTTGCGGTCACGATGAGCTCCGACAGGTGATCGTCCGGCCAAGTAGCCCACTGGGTTTCGATCGAATCGGTCGGTTGGCCGCCCAACAGCGTCACGCCATCGGGGTCCACCTCGAGCGTGTACTTCACGCCGGGGGCTTCGGCCGCGTGAAGGGCGATTTCGAAGGGGGTCAAGAGGGTCAGGGAGTCGAAGCCCACCTCGATGCTGTCCACGATGATGCGCCACCCTGCTGGATCGATGGCGCTGATCGGCTGGGCGTATCGGAGCGTACGGAGTCGGCTGGCCACGTGCTTGCCGCTGGGTTTTGCGGACGGGCTGAGCGGGCGGCGGGCGGCGGATCGGCGCACCGCGAGGGTGTCCGCGCCGCCTTGCCAGGTCCAAACCAAGGTGTCCGGATCGCTGGGCCAAATCCACACGCTGTCGCGATCGGCCCACCAACTCAGGGAATCCCCGTCGAGGCCTCGCCAGCTGACGTGGCGGGTA
The DNA here is from genome assembly GCA_965656785.1 of uncultured Flavobacteriales bacterium. Taxonomy (GTDB): domain Bacteria; phylum Bacteroidota; class Bacteroidia; order Flavobacteriales_D; family Sanyastnellaceae; genus JALQTD01. Next base: position 19,830 of record CBFHLY010000010.1, on the reverse strand, counting down.
GCGGCCGGGCCGTGCCATTCGACGGCGATGAGGCCGGAGGAGTCGGCGGTGGCGCGGCCGGGATAGACGGACTCGGGTTCGGCCGTCGGGAACAGCGTCATCGCAGTGGGCAGGGTATCGCCAGCCTCCCAGACCGGGCCCCATCCGACCGACTCGCCCGGCTGCCACGCCCAATCCTTGTTCGCGTCCTCGACCGCCCACGTGCGGTACCGCCCGGGCGCGATGTAGCCCACTTCGAACCGACCAGCGGCGTCCGTCAAGCCCACGTAGCGGGGGCGGGCGCCGGCCAGGAGGGAGTCCAATGGCCAGGCCGCGGGGAAGAGCATGACGCGGATGCCGGGGGTGGGGGTGGCGAAATCGCGGTGAAGGATTTGGCCTGACCAGCGCAACGAATCCAACTCGGAGCCCGTGGAAGCCGCCCAAACCCCCTTCAGAAACGGGTTCCCCTCGTGCAAATCCACGACCGACTCGCCCAAATCCAGCACCACCGTGGTGCCCTCCGGCAGCGTTACGTCCGACCAGTCCAATTCCAACGTCTTGCCCCGCAACCGGTACGTCGGCAACGCATCGAGCGGCGGAGAAATCAGCCACTGCTCGCGGAAGTTCTTCACCTGCACGTACTCATCGAACGCAATGCGCAGCACGCCGCCCTCCCAATTCGTCGTGCCGGCGGGCGGATCCACCGCCACCACCTGCGGCGGGTCCTCGTCCACCGGACCGCCCGTGGGCGCGGACACTTGAGCGCACCCCGCGAGGAGCATCGCCACCGGCCACCACTTCAGGATTCCCATGCGTCCCAGTGCGTTTCCACCAAGGCCGCCACCGCCTCCAAACCCGCCACGTCGGCGGCGCTGAAGCCGTCGAGCTGCGTCGAATCGATGTCGAGGACGGCCACCACCCTGCCTTGAGCGCAAATGGGCACCACCACTTCCGAACGGGTGGCAGCGCTGCAAGCGACGTGACCGGGGAAGGCCTCGACGTCAGGGACGTGCTGGGTTGCGACCGCGTCCCAGGCTGCCGCGCACACGCCTTTGCTGTGGTGCAAGCGCGTGCACGCCACCGGACCTTGGAACGGACCGAGCACCAGCTGGTCGCGTTGGAAGTCCACCGTGTAAAATCCCACCCAGTGCCAGCCAAACGCCTCGTAAAGCGCCGCAGCCAAATTCGCCAAGTTCGCGACCCAGTGGGGTTCGCCTTCCACCAAGGCCCGCAATTGGGGCAACAGGGTGGGCCAGCGTTCGGCAGGATCGGACGGCACGTGCAGCGTGGATGACATGGGGCAAAGATACGGCGCGGGGTTCACGCCAAGGCCAGGACCGCCGCGCCCGTGACTTGCCAGCCCTTCGCTTCGAGGGCGGTGGCGCAGGCGCGCAACGTGGCGCCGGTCGTGAGCACGTCGTCAACGAGGACCGCGCGGTGCGGACCGGTGGGAGGGCGGGCTTCGTAGGTCGCGCCGAGGGTTTGTTGACGGGTCGTGCGGTTGCTGCCCGTCAGGGAGGCCTGGTGCTGGCGTCGGAGGAGGGCGTCGCGGGCGACCGGGAGGTGCCAGTGGCGGCCCGCGCCGCGGGCGATGAGTTCGGCTTGGTTGTAGCCGCGTCGGGCTTTTCGGCGCCAGTGAAGGGGGACCGGGACGAGGACCGTGCCGGGCGGGTCGTTGCCGGCTGCGAGCCACCGGCCGGCGCGCTCGGCGAGCCACCGGTCGCCTCCGTACTTGATGCGGTGGACGAGCGGGTGGAGTTCGGGGGCGCCCCGGAGGCGGAATCCGAGGGCGCCCCGGAGGCCGTAGACGCGGTCGGCGAACAGGACTTGGCCGGCAGTGCCGCGAACGTCCGGCCACGAGAGCGCGCACGCCCAGCACGCCCCGAGCGGCATGTCTTCTCCCCAGGCCGGCGCCTCGCAGCGCACGCACCACCGGGGGAACACCCAATCCCACGCCCCATTCCAGTTGATCATGGGGCAAATGAAGGGCGCCGGTTCCGGGTTTCCATGGGGAGTTTGTGGGCGGGGGTGCTAGCTTTGTGGGTGCGATGAAATTTGGAAAGTTGGAGACGTTGGAGGGGTTCCCGGACGGGGGCTTTGCGTTGCCGGGCGATGCGGAGGTGACGGGGCGCGTGCTGTCGGGCGCGGGGCGGCCGTGGAACGTGCGGTGTGGGGGGACGATGTGGACGGTGCGGGCGTGGCGGGGAAGCGTGTTTCAGGGGGTGCCGCAGCGGGCGTGGCCGGAGGCGTATGGGCGGGCGTTTGGGACGATCGAGTTCAACGCCACGCATTACCGCATTCACCCGGCGGACCGGATGGCCGAATGGGCGGCGGGGATGCCGGAGCATTTTCGGTTCTGTGCCAAGTTTCCGCAGATCATCACGCACTTTCGGCGGTTTGCGAATTGCGAGGGGCCGACGGCGGATTTCATCGACGGGCTCGTTGCGTTAGGGGCGCGCCGGGGGCCGTCCTTCATTCAGTTGCCGCCGAATTATGGGCCAAATAAGGGACAGGCGTTGCTGGATTATTTGGCACAGTGGCCGCGGGAGTTGGAGGTGGCCGTGGAGTTCCGGCACCCGGACTGGTTCGCTGGCGGGGCGGAGGCGGAGGGGGTTTGGGAGGGGCTGGAGGCGTTGGGTGTGGGGGCCGTGATCAGCGATACGGCGGGTCGGCGGGATGCGGTGCACATGCGCGTGACCGCGCCGTTTGTGTTGATTCGGTGGGGGGGTTACGACGGCCATCCGACGGACCAAATCCGCCTTCAATCCTGGATCGACCGCCTCGGCAGCTGGTTCGACCGGGGCCTCCGAGAAGCCCACTTCCTCGTCCACCAACCCGACAGCGTCACCACTCCCGAAACCTGCGCCGCCTTCGCCGACCGAGTCGAAGCCGCCAGCGGCACCCGCCCCGTCGCGCCCTCCGTTTTACCCTTCGCGTGACAGCAGCCCGAACTGAAAAAAGTGGTGCGCCGTATGGTGCCGCACCAACCCCTTGACGTCGTCCGCCGGCATCGCCCCATACACGGGGTGCTCGTAGGTTCCGGATAGCGCTTCGATTTGGCCCAACAAGTCCACAAACCGCTCCACCTCGCCCGTGAAATCCGCGCCTCCTCGCACCGCCAACACCGGCGCCGTCGCCAAATTCCGCGGCGTCTCAAACGGCGACTTCACCGCCACCCGCCGCAAAAAGACCTTGCCCAAATGGCGTGCCATCCACCCCGCAAATCCGCCCATCTTCCGCTCCCCGAGGTACAGCTCCATGAACCGGTTCACATGCTGCACCATGCCCGGCGCATCGAGCTTCCCCCAAGCCGGTTGCGTCCCGGGCTCCAACGCTCCAAGCGCCGCCGTCAACCGCTCAGCCGAGGGCGTTTCCGCGTGAAAATCCATCGATCAGGCCCCGTGGCACTTCTTGTACTTCTTGCCCGAACCGCACGGACACAACTCGTTCGGCATCACCTTCTTCTCGGTCCGAATCGGCTCCGGCTTCGGCCGGGGTGGCGCTTGACCTTGCTGCTGTTGTTGCGCACGTGCGGCAGCAGCTTGAGCCGCCGACATCGCCTGTTGCTGGATGTTCTGAATGCCGGGCTTCGTCACCTGCACGTTGCCCGCAGCGATGACCGGATCCACCGCCGGGCGGCTGGGCGCTTGTTGCGGCGCCGGGCCGGTGGGGATGGTGCACTTCATGAGGAATGAAGCGACGTCCGCGTTCATTTGGCCCGCCATCTGCTGGAACAAACTGAAGCTCTCCATCTTGTAAATCACCAGCGGATCCTTCTGCTCGTAGCGCGCATTCTGCACGTTCGAACGGAGGTCGTCCATCTTCCGCAACTGCTCCTTCCAGTACTGGTCGATGATGGCGAGCACCACGGCCTTCTCGAGTTCCTCCAAGACACTCCGCCCTTGCGTTTCCACGCTCGTCGCGATGTGCGCGCCGACCTGCAGCGTCTTCCGACCGTCGGTGAACGGAACGAGGATGTTCTGGTAGTTGTTCGACTCGTCGTTTTGGACGCGTTCGATGACCGGATGCGCCCGTTGCGCCAGCAGCTCGAATTTCTCGCGGTACGTGCGCTCGGCCTGCAGGAAGGTCTCCAAGGCCAAATCCGCAGGCGTCTTCGCCCCAAATCCCGCCTCATCCACAGTCGGCTCGATCCCGAAGTCCGTCAACAACGCCATCCGGAATCCCTCGTAATCCTTGTTCGGCTGGAAGGCCAAAACGTGCTGCTCGACCAACTCGTAGAACATGTTCGCGATGTCGGTCCGCAACCGATCGCCGTGCAGCGCGTGGCGGCGGCGCTTGTAAATCACCTCCCGCTGCGCGTTCATCACGTCGTCGTACTCGAGCAACCGCTTCCGCACGCCGAAGTTGTTTTCCTCCACTTTCTTTTGGGCCCGCTCGATGGACTTCGTGATCATCGAGTGCTGGATGACCTCGCCCTCCTTGTGGCCCATCCGGTCCATCATCTTCGCGACGCGATCCGAGCTGAACAAGCGCATCAAGTCGTCCTCAAGCGACACGTAGAACTGCGACGAACCCGGATCCCCCTGACGGCCCGCACGTCCGCGCAGCTGGCGGTCGACCCGGCGGCTGTCGTGCCGCTCGGTGCCGATGATGGCCAATCCGCCCAAGTCCTTCACCTCCTGCTTCAGCTTGATGTCGGTTCCGCGACCCGCCATGTTCGTGGCGATGGTCACCGCCCCGCGTTGGCCCGCCAACGCGACGATTTCCGCCTCGCGCTGGTGCATCTTCGCGTTCAGCACCTGGTGCTGGATGCCGCGCAAGTTCAGCATCTTCGAAAGCAATTCGCTGACCTCGACCGTCGTCGTACCCACGAGCACCGGCCGCCCGGCCTCGCTCAGCTTCACTACGTCGTCGATGATCGCGTTGTACTTCTCGCGCTTCGTCTTGTAGACCAAATCCTGCTCATCCTTCCGCGCAATCGGCCGGTTCGTGGGAATGACCATCACATCGAGCTTGTAGATGTCCCACAACTCGCCCGCCTCCGTCTCCGCCGTACCCGTCATCCCGGACAACTTGTTGTACATCCGGAAGTAGTTCTGCAACGTGACCGTCGCGTAAGTCTGCGTGGCCGCCTCCACCTTCACCGACTCCTTCGCCTCGATGGCTTGGTGCAAGCCGTCGGAATAGCGCCGGCCGTCCATGATCCGCCCCGTCTGCTCGTCCACGATCATGACCTTGTTGTCCATGACCACGTAGTCGACGTCCTTTTCGAACAGGGTGTACGACTTCAGGAGCTGGTTCATCGTGTGAATCCGAGCGCTCTTGACGTTGTAGTCCTGCATGAGGGCGGCCTTTTTCTCGGCGCGCTCTTCATCGGTTCCTGGGGCGTTGTCGATGGCCACGAGCTCGGTGGCGAGGTCCGGCATCGTGAAGAACGTGTCGTCCTCCATGTTGCCCGTCAGGAATTCGATGCCCTTCTCGGTCAACTCGACCTGCTTGTGCTTTTCGTCGATGACGAAGTACAGTTCTTCGTCGGCTTCCGGCATGTGCCGTTTGTTGTCCTGGAGGTAGTAGCCCTCGGTTTTCAGGAGCTGCTGCTTGACGCCGTCGTTGCTGAGGAACTTGATGAGGGCTTTCGATTTGGGCAGTCCACGGTAGGCGCGGAACAAGGCCAAATTCGCTTCCGCCGCTTCCTCCTTGCCCACCCCTTCCGTGGTCATCCCCTTCTTTGCCTGCGCGAGGAAGCCTTGCACCACCTTCTGCTGCACGCTGACCAAGCTCACCACCTTCGGCTTGAGCTCCTCGAATTCGTGCACATCGCCCTTCGGCGTGGGGCCGGAAATGATGAGCGGCGTCCGCGCCTCGTCGATCAACACCGAGTCCACCTCGTCGACGATGGCGTAGTGGTGCGGGCGCTGCACGAGCTGATCTGGACGCTGGGCCATGTTGTCGCGCAAGTAGTCGAAGCCGAACTCGTTGTTCGTGCCGTACGTGATGTCCGCGCGGTAGGCTTTGCGGCGCGCTTCGCTGTTCGGTTGGTGCTTGTCAATGCAATCCACAGACATGCCGTGGAACTCGAACAACGGCCCCATCCATTCGGAGTCGCGTCGGCTCAAGTAATCGTTCACCGTCACGAGGTGCACCCCGCGGCCGGCCAACGCGTTCAAGAAAACCGGCAACGTCGCCACCAAGGTCTTGCCCTCACCGGTCTGCATCTCCGCCACCTTACCACGGTGCAACGAGACCCCGCCGATGAGCTGCACGTCGTAGTGCACCATGTTCCACTCGACCTCGGCCCCGGCAGCCATCCACTTGTTCGCCCAAACCGCTTGGTCGCCGTCGATGACGACGCTGTCGCGTCCCGCGGCCACCTCGTGGTCCCATTCCTTGGCGGTCACGCGAAGTTCTTTGTTCTCCGACCAACGCCGCGCCGTTTCCTTCACAAGCGCGAACGCCTCGGGCAGGATTTCTTCCAGCACCACCTCGAGCGCTTCGTTGACGCCCGCATTCAACGCATCGACCTCGTCGTAACGCGCTTCCTTCGCATCGAGGTCGTCATCGGCCATGGCATCCGCCTCGGCCCGCAAAACATCTTGCTCTTCCACGAGCGGCTTCAGGTGTTCTTGAATCCGCTTCCGCAACCGGTCGGAAGCTTTTCGCAAGCCATCATCCGAAAGGGAACGCATCGCCGCTTCGTGCTTGTGCACGTCGTCGATGATGGGTTGAATGGCTTTGATATCGTTCGCGGCTTTGTCGCCGATGAGTTTCTTGAGGAGCTTCTGCAGCATGCTACAAAAGTACGGAGGGATTCGCACCGCTGGGAAAGGAATCTAGCGGGGCTGCGGAATGCCCCTTTTTTGGGAGCCAAATCCCCCCTGAAAACGACCCCAATCACCCTTACAAAATCGTGCCAAAAAATCGGCCCCAAAGGCTCAAAAAGTTCCTCACGATTCGTTCATAATCGCACTATAACATTTGACAACCAATTTATTACAGCGTTATATTCAGTCGCGTTGTTCACAACTACCCGCTATTGTGGATTCTTTTGTTTTGGGCTTCTGCCCGGTCTTCGACTTTCTTTGAATCGTCATTCGGAAGTGGGCCTTGCTGACCTCCGTTTTCCTGGCACTTAACCATTCACTTCTCGCCCCCTTTGTGGGGGGAAACTTGCCACCAATTCCGGACCTGAAAGGATTCGGAACGTGTGGTTTTTGTCCTTTCTAACCAGGAAAACCCGCTCGCAAGCCCGCCGCCGAAACCACAAGTTTAACCCCACTGATTCAGTCATCGCGACCATGAACGAAATCAACACCGCCACCTCGACCCAGTCGACCATCGACGCTGTCCTGCCAGAAAACACCGTTGTTGCGGAACCCATTCTAGCAGAGAATCCGAATCGCTTCGTCTTGTTCCCCATCGAACACGATGACATTTGGAGTTTTTACAAGCGATCGGAAGCGAGTTTTTGGACGGCGGAGGAAATTGATTTGGCCGCTGACATCGTGGATTGGAACAGCAAACTGAACGACGACGAGCGGTACTTCATCAAGCATGTGCTCGCGTTCTTCGCGGCGTCGGATGGCATCGTGAACGAAAATTTGGCCGAGAACTTCGTCGCGGAAGTTCAATACACCGAGGCCAAGTTTTTCTACGGTTTCCAAATCATGATGGAGAACATCCATTCGGAAACCTACTCCTTGCTCATCGACACCTACATCAAGGACAAGGAAGAGAAGCTCCAGCTGTTCAACGCCATCGAAACCCTCGATTGCGTAAAGAAAAAGGCGGACTGGGCGCTGAACTGGATTGAAAACGGTTCGTTTGCTGAACGCATCGTGGCGTTTGCAGCGGTGGAAGGCATCTTCTTCAGCGGCAGCTTTTGTTCCATCTTCTGGTTGAAGAAGCGCGGCTTGATGCCCGGATTGAGCTTTTCGAACGAACTCATCTCGCGCGACGAAGGCCTCCACTGCGACTTCGCTTGCATGCTCTACAACGATCACATCGTTAACAAGCTGCCGAAGAAAACGGTGCGCAAGATCATCGTGGATGCGGTGACCATTGAGAAGGAGTTCATCCTCGACGCACTTCCGGTCCGCTTGATCGGAATGAATTCCGATTTGATGAGCCAGTACATTGAGTTCGTGGCGGACCGGTTGCTGGTGGAGTTGGGCTGCGAGAAGGAATTCGATGTGACGAACCCGTTCGACTTCATGGACATGATTTCGCTGCAAGGAAAGTCCAACTTCTTTGAAAAGCGGGTGGGTGAATACCAAAAGGCGGGCGTCATGAAGTCCAATGACAGCCAAGACAACGCCTTCTCGTTGGACGCCGACTTTTAATTTCAAGCAACATGTACGTAGTCAAGCGCGACGGCCGGCGGGAGCTGGTTCAATTCGATAAGATCACCGCACGCATCAAGAAGCTCTGCTACGGGCTGGACGATGCCGTGGACGCCGTGAAGGTGGCGATGCGCGTCATCGAAGGGGTGTACGATGGGGTGACCACCACGGAGCTCGACAACCTCGCGGCGGAAGTGGCGGCGACGAATGCGGTTTCGCATCCCGACTATGCGAGTTTGGCCTCGCGCATTGCGGTCTCGAACTTGCACAAATCCACGTACAAATCGTTCGCGGAAACGATGGAGCTGCTCCACACCTACGTGGACCCGGTAACCGGAGAAAACGCGAGCCTCATCGCCACCGACGTCATGGAAATCATCCGCGAAAACGCGGAATTCCTCGACTCACAAATCATTTACGATCGGGACTTCAACTATGACTTCTTCGGTTTCAAGACCCTGGAACGTTCGTACCTGCTGAAGCTCGACGGCAAGATCACCGAGCGGCCGCAACAAATGCTGATGCGCGTGGCGGTGGGCATCCACAAAGAGGACCTCGAGAGTGCGGTGGCCACCTACAACATGATGAGCGAAGGCTGGTTCACCCACGCCACGCCCACCCTGTTCAACTCCGGCACGCCGAAGCCCCAAATGTCCAGCTGCTTCCTGCTCACCATGAAGGAAGACAGCATCACGGGCATTTACGATACGCTCAAGCAAACCGCGAAGATTTCGCAAAACGCCGGCGGCATCGGCCTCGCCATCCACGACGTCCGTGCAACGGGCTCTTACATCAAGGGAACGAACGGCACCTCGAACGGCATCGTACCGATGTTGCGGGTCTTCAATGACACGGCGCGCTACGTGGACCAAGGCGGCGGCAAGCGCAAAGGGTCGTTCGCCATCTACCTCGAGCCGTGGCACGCGGACGTGTACGACTTCCTCGACTTGAAGAAGAACCACGGAAAGGAGGAGCAGCGGGCGCGGGATTTGTTCTACGCCATGTGGATTCCGGATTTGTTCATGAAGCGGGTGGAGGAGAACGGCGAGTGGACGCTGATGTGCCCCAATGAGTGCCCGGGGTTGGCCGACAAGCACAGCGAAGAATTCGAGGCGTTGTACACGAAGTATGAGTCGGAGGGCAAGGGCCGGAAGACGGTGAAGGCACAGGATTTGTGGTTCAAGATTTTGGAAAGCCAAATCGAGACCGGGACGCCTTACATGCTGTACAAAGACCACGCGAACCGGAAGTCGAACCAGAAGAACCTCGGCACCATCCGGTCGTCGAACCTCTGCACCGAGATCATGGAGTACACGGCGCCCGACGAAGTAGCGGTGTGCAATTTGGCCTCCGTTGCGCTGCCCCGGTTCGTGAACGACGGCGAATTCGACCACGACAAGCTCTTCGAGATCACGTACCAAGTGACGAAGAACTTGAACCGCATCATCGATCGGAACTACTACCCGATTCCGGAAGCCCGGAACTCAAACATGCGCCACCGCCCCATCGGCATCGGCGTTCAAGGCCTCGCCGATGCGTTCATCATGATGCGGTATCCCTTCGATTCGGAGGAAGCGCGCAAGCTGAACAAGGACATCTTCGAAACCCTCTACTACGCCGCGTGCACCGCATCGAAGGACCTTGCCAAGGAAGAAGGGGCGTACGAAACGTTCCCGGGATCGCCCGCATCGAAGGGCATCTTGCAGTTCGACATGTGGAACGTCGAGCCCTCTTCGCGTTGGGAGTGGGACATCCTGAAAGAGGAAATCAAGGAACACGGACTGCGCAACTCCCTGTTGCTCGCACCGATGCCGACGGCGTCGACGGCGCAGATTTTGGGCAACAACGAATGCTTCGAGCCCTACACGTCGAACATTTACACGCGGCGGGTGCTTGCGGGTGAATTCATCATCGTGAACAAGCACTTGCTGCGGGATTTGAACAGCCTGGGCTTGTGGAACGAGGACATGAAGAACCGCATCATCGCGGCGAACGGTTCCATCCAAAACATCGAGGAGATTCCCGAAAACCTGCGGGCTTTGTACCGCACGGCTTGGGAAATTCCACAGCGCGCGCTCATCGACATGTCCGCAGATCGAGGCGCCTTCATTTGCCAATCGCAAAGCCTCAACGTGTTCATGGAGAACGTGAACACGGGCAAGTTGACCTCCATGCACTTCCACGCATGGAAGAGGGGCTTGAAAACGGGCATGTACTACTTGCGCACGAAAGCCGCTACCGATGCCATCAAGTTCACGGTGGACAAGAAGTACAAATCCCAACCCGCACCGCAACAGAAGCCCATCCGCGAAATGACCGAAGCGGAGCAAGCGGCCATCGCCTGCTCACTCGAGAATCCGGACGATTGCGAAATGTGCAGCGGGTGATCCGCCATTCCTTCAAACGCAAACAAGCCAGGGGCCTCCGCTCCTGGCTTGTTGCGTTCGGGGGCCATCAGGCACGGGAAGCACGGGTCCACGCCCACGCATTGACCAGCACCAACGCCATGCCGAGCAGCAGGTGAACGGGCTGCGCAGGTGCTGGCATCCCTGCCCACGAAAACGCCACGCCCGTTAGGAACTGCCCCGCCAGGATGGCCGCCACCACCTGGGCCAACCGCTTCGCATCGCCGCCTTGGCGCCACAACGGAACCGACCAAGCCGCGTGCACCGCCAACACCACCCAGGACGCCGTCCGATGCGCCTTCCACCAATCGGGCAACGCACCGAGCCAATCCGAGCGCATCACCCCCGCCGCGGAGAGCCCATCAATCGCCTCGCGCACCTGGGTTCCAAAGACGAGCTGGCCCGCCGCCAACACGGTAGCCACAGCGAGCCAGCCCCGATGCAACCGCCACGCCATCGGCCGCTCCCGGCGAAGCGAATCGGCGATGAACACAAGGAGACCTGCCAGGATGGCCAGCGCTCCCACCATGTGCAAGGTGATGGAGCCCGGGATGAGGTTGCCATCGACGACCTTCTTGCCCAACCACGCTGCGAATGCTAGCATGACCAGGGTCCACACCGCAGCGAGGACCGGACGCCATCCGCGGCGACGCAGTGCGTGCCGAACGGCCAAACCGAAGAAGACCAGCGCCGGCAGGCCCGTGAAGGCACCGATGAGCCGGTTGATGAACTCGACCCACGTGTGCACCGGATTGAACAGGGCGTAATCGTGCTTGTCATAAGGCCGCACCCACCCTTCCGCTTGGGCCTTCGCGAACGATCCCGCCTCGAGCGGTTGCTGAACCACCCACAACGTATCGTTTGCGACGAGCATGCGCCCGGTGTCGTACGACTCGCCCTCCGTCCACGTCACTTGCGCCGATTCGGTCGGGGGGATGAGCAAACCGAAGCACCGCGGCCAATCCGGACATCCCATGCCCGAGCCGGTCATGCGCACCACGCTTCCAGCAAGCACGACCAAATAGGCAGAAACAAAAGTGACCCGCGCCCAGCGGCGCAAACTCCGTTCAGTGGATGCAGGAAGGACGGTCATGGGAGGAAGGTTTCAGGACCGCAAGTTCGGAAGAACCGGTCAGGGAGTTTCCGCGGCGAGTGCGTAATGCGTCACGTCCACGGTGTTGACGTGGTAAATGCCCCCAGCGATCTCGTGCACCTTCGCAGCCATGGCCTCCGGGGAGACGCGTTCAGAGGAAAACTCGACCTCAACGAAATTCTCGGCGCGTTCCGCGTCAAAGTCAATGTGGGCGTTGGAAACGCCGTCGAGCTCGAGCAGCTCTTTTTGGATTTTACCACCGCACGCCACCGCACACATCATGCCTTCCACCCCCAACCGCGCAACCGAGTGCCCCGAGGCCCCTGCCTCAAAATGTTCAGTGACCGCCACGCCCGAAGTTCCCTCGCCGCATCCAGAACCCATGGCCACCACCAACAACGCCGCGGCACCCGCCGCTCGAATTCCGAAAAGTTTCAACATGGTGCAAAGATAAAACCCGATGAGCACGACCTGAATCCAATGAATCCTAATTTCGCGGCCCGTGAACACGCCCTCCTCCCCTGCGCGCCCTTGGCTCGCCCCGGCCCTGCTGCTCCTGTTGGGGGCGGTTTGGGGCAGCAGTTTCATCTTGATGAAGCGCGCGCTGTTCGCGAGTACGGGCGCCGCGTTGATGGCGCCGCTGGATTTGGCGACGCTTCGGATGGCCTTTGCGGGGACGGCGTTGGCGCCGGTGGCTTGGTCCGCGTTGAAGCGGGTGCGAGGGGAGCAGCGCAAGTGGGTGTTCGCCTCGGGGGTCATCGGGAGCCTCATTCCGGCGGTGCTGTTTGCCGTAGCCCAAACCCAGTTGCCGAGCGCCATTGCAGGCATGTTGAACGCGCTCGCCCCGCTGTGGACGCTGGTGTTCAGCGTATTCGTATTCCGGAACCGTGCACAGCCGCGCCAGGTGGTGGGGCTCTTGGTGGGGTTTGCAGGGGCGCTATGGATGGTGAGTCGTGGGGAAACGATGGTGGTGGGCGATGCGGCTTGGTGGCCGGGGTTGTTGATCGTGGCGGCGACGATGTGTTATGGGCTGAACGTGAACATCACGCGGGAGAAGTTGGCGGGACCGACCGGGTTGCAATTGGCGTCGCTTTCGCTCGGGTTCATCGCGGTGCCGAGTTGGGGATACGTGGTGGCGAGTGGGACCTTTGGGCGGGTGTTGGCGCAAGACGAGGGGGTGGCGGCGATCGGGGCGGTGGCCGTGTTGGCGGTCGTGGGGACGGCGGTGGCGCTGGCCTTGTTCAATCAGGTCATCGCGCTGACGTCCTCGTTGTTCGCCGCGTCCGTGACGTACATCATTCCGGTGTTTGCGGCGGTCTGGGGGTTCCTCGATGGGGAAGCGTTGACGTGGGGGCATGCCGCGGCCGGGGCGGTCATCTTGAGTGGGGTGGCCATCATCAACGCAGGGCGGCGGAAAGCCTAGTGCACAAAAGTTCGCGCGGAGGTGTTGATAAGTTACGGGGTTTGGCCTACCTTTGCCGACCCATTAGGGGACTTTAAATTCATTCCCATGTATGCAATCGTAGAGATAGCAGGGCACCAGTACAAGGTACAGAAAGACCAACAGGTGTTCGTTAACCGCCTCCAGCAGGAAGAAGGCGCGAAGGTCAGCTTTGACCGCGTGCTCCTGACGGATCAAGACGGTAACGTTCAGGTTGGCGCCCCGGCTATAAGCGGAGCTTCCGTCTCCGCAGTGGTTGAACGCCACTTGAAAGGTGACAAGGTGCTGATCTTCAAAAAGAAGCGCCGGAAAGGTTACCAAAAGTTGAATGGATTCCGGGCTTCATTGACCGAAATCCGCATCACGGACATCAAAGCATAATCGACGCATTTCGCAAGAAACGCGCTGAAAACCCTTTAAGCCATGGCTCACAAAAAAGGTGTAGGTAGCTCCAAGAACGGTCGGGAATCTCACTCGAAACGATTGGGCGTTAAAATTTTCGGAGGTCAAGGTTGCATCGCGGGGAACATCCTCGTTCGCCAACGCGGCACGCAACACCACCCGGGCGTCAACGTCGGGATTGGCAAAGACCACACGCTGTACGCATTGACGGACGGCGTGGTCGAATTCCGCAAGAAGAAAAACAACCGTTCATTCGTCAGCGTCGTCCCGATGGGCGAGGCTTGATTGAACGTGAATTCGCATTGAATGCAACGCTCCCGGCCCTCTCGTAGGGTCGGGAGTTTTGTATTTTCGCCCCTGCCAACGGGGCTCGCATTGGTTGGCAACCCATTTCCAGCAGAACAACGCCCATGTTGACCCTATCAGCCCTGCGTGAACAACGCGATGCGGTGATCGCCGCCCTTGCCAAGCGTGGCCTCGATGCCGCAGAAACCATCGACGGCATCCTGGCCGCAGACGCCGAGCGCCGGGCCACACAAACCCGCCTCGACGGCCTCCTCGCCGAAAGCAACGCCGCCAGCCGGAAAATCGGCGAGTTGATGCGCTCGGGACAGCGCGAAGAGGCCGAGGCGATGAAGGCCACGGTGAGCGGAAACAAAGCCCAGGAAAAGGAATTGAAGGACCAGCTCGCGGCATTGGAAGGTTCGGTGCACGAAGCGCTGTGCCACTTGCCGAACACGCCGTGCGACCTCGTGGCAGCCGGAAAGTCCGCTGAGGACAACGTGGAAGTTTTCCGGAGCGGGGGGGTGCCGACGTTGGCGGAAGGCGCGGTGCCGCATTGGGACCTCGCTTCGAAGTACGATTTGATCGACTTCGATTTGGGGGCGAAGGTCACGGGCGCGGGCTTTCCGTTCTACAAGGGCAAGGGCGCGAAGTTGCAGCGGGGGTTGATTCGGTTCTTCCTGGAGCGGGCGGAGGAGGCTGGGTATTTGGAGTACATCCCGCCGCACATGATCAATGAGGAGTCGGGGTTTGGTACGGGCCAGCTGCCGGATAAAGAGGGGCAGATGTACCACATGCAGGACGACAACCTGTTCATGATCCCGACGGCGGAGGTGCCCTTGACGAACATTTACCGGGATACCCTGCTGAATGCGGCGGACTTGCCCATCAAGCTGTGCGGGTACACCCCGTGTTTCCGTCGCGAGGCGGGCAGCTACGGCAAGGACGTGCGAGGGTTGAACCGGTTGCACCAGTTCGACAAGGTGGAAATCGTGCAGATCGCGGACCCGGCAACGTCGTATGCGAAGCTCGACGAAATGGTCGATCACGTGAAGGGGCTGCTCGACACGCTCGAACTTCCCTACCGCATCCTGCGGTTGTGCGGAGGCGACATGGGCTTCACTTCGGCGATGACGTACGATTTCGAGGTGTGGTCGGCTGCGCAGGAGCGGTGGTTGGAGGTGTCGTCCGTGTCGAACTTTGAGACGTACCAGGCGAACCGGCTGAAGTGCCGATTCCGCGGCGAAAACGGCAACGAACTCGTGCACACCCTCAACGGATCGGCCCTCGCTTTGCCGCGCATCGTGGCGGCCTTGTTGGAAAACCACCAAGGGCCCGATGGCATTCGCATTCCGGAAGGTTTGCAAGCCTACGTCGGATTCACATCCATTCACTGATTCCGCGTTTCGAAGCTTCCCGGGGGTGATTATCTTCGGGACATGAAACAAGCTAAACTCCTGGCGGCCGTGGCCCTGGGGCTGGTGCTCTTGCTGGGCGCGTGTGGGGGCCGTGGGCACCGTTCCGAAATCGCCGAGTTGGAGCAAGCGCGGTTGGAGATGGAGCGGGCCGCTGAGGCGTATGCCGCTTTGCCGCAGGATTCCATTGATGCCGTGCGGGTTTGGGCCAGCGCGCAGTTGCAGGATTTTGAGTTGCTCGCGGCGGATTCGAGCATGGTGCTCACGCGGTCGGAGGGCGCCATCATCAACGAGGTGGGCAAGGTCCGCCGTTTGCTGAAGGACAATCCCAAGCGCATCTCGCAGTTGCGCACTTCGCAGGAGCAGGTTGCAGGCCAAATCCAATTGCTCATCGAAGCCCTCCAATCCCGCGCCACGGTCGACGGCGCAGGCACCCCCATCGACTCCACGTACATCCGTGTTCAGGTCAACGCCGAACGCACCTCCGCGGAACGCATTGCGTCCTCTTGGGAAGAGTCCGCATCGTACGCCACGAAGGCCCTGTCCCTCGCCGCTCGGACGAAACCCGCCGCCGACAGCCTCGGAACGGAGCTGCGCAAGCGACTTGCGGTTTGGGTCCTCGAAAACCGCGCGCCATGAGGAAGCTCAGTCTGACGGTGGCGCTCCTCGGCACCCTCGCCGCTTCCCAAGCCCAAAGCGACCTCGAACTCGCGCAATACTACTACGAGGAGGGCTCGTACCAGCAAGCCGTCCTCTACCTCGAGCAGCTCTGGAAGAAGGACAAGACGGACAAGATCTACGACATGTACTACGCCTCGCTCGTGGCCATCGACGACTTCGAGCGGGCGGAAGACCTTGTGAAAAAGCGGCTGAGAGGACGCGGCAACCGCGCGACGGCGTATGTGGACCTCGGCGAATTGTACGTCCGCTTTAACAAGCGGGATTTGGCGATGGAGGCGTTCAACGAAGCGCTCGCGTTGCTTGGTCCTGGAGTCGGCAACGCCCAGAAGCTCGCAGACGCCTTCGTGCAGTTGAACGAGCTCGATTTGGCCCTCGAGGTCTACGAACGATCAGCGGCGATGGGCACGAAAGGGCTCGCGTACAGCCTAGCGAATTTGCAGGGCATTCGAGGCGATTACCCGGGGATGTTGGACTCGTACTGCGAGCTGCTGCACGAGCGACCGACGTACCTGCGCACGGTCCAAAACAGCATCTACCGCACGATGCGCTTCTACGAGAACCCGGAAATGGCGTCCCTCATCCGGTCGGCGCTGCTCCGTGCGATGCAAACCCATCCGGACGACATCATCTTTCCGGAGATGCTCGTTTGGTACTTCAACGCGCTGGAGGACTTTGCGGGGGCGTTCCAGCATGCGAAAGCGTTGGATTTGCGCTTGAACGAAGACGGGCACCGGCTGATGGAATTGGGCAACACCGCCCTGGCCAACCGCGACTACGGAACGGCCCGCAAGTGCTTCGAAGCCGTTCTTGAGAAAGGGCCGAGGACGCCCTACTTCTACACGGCTTCGAACGAGGTGTTGCAAGTGCGGTACGAGGAACTCGAGGCGCAGCTGCCTCCCGACCTCGCGGCCTACCGGACATTGGCGGACGACTACCGCGCCGCGTTGGATGCGCTGGGGCTGCGCACCGAATCCGCCGTCATGGCGAAGGACTGCGCCCACGTGCTGGCTTTCTACCTCGGCGCGGTCACCGAGGCCATTGAGCTGCTCGAGGCGACCATCGCACTTCCCGGCCTGTACGACCGCATCGTCGCGGTGTGCAAACTGGAGCTCGGAGACATCCACGTCTTTGATGACAACATTTGGGAAGCGTCCCTGCTGTTTTCGCAGGTGGAGCTGGACTTTGGGGACGATCCGCTGGGTCATGAGGCCAAATTCCGCAACGCCCGCGTCTCCTATTTCGGTGGCAAGTTCGATTGGGCCCAAACCCAACTCGACGCCCTGAAGGCCTCGACTTCAAAGCTCATCTCGAACGACGCAATCGATTTGTCCTTGCTCATTACGGACAATTACGCCCTCGACACGATTTCCGAGCCGATGGAGCGCTTCGCGCAAGCGGAACTCCTGGCGCTCCAGCACCGGTATCCTGAAGCCGAAATCGCCCTCGACAGCCTCATGGCGGACTGGACCGGACACGCGCTGGAGGACGACATCCTGTTCCGAAAGGCAACATGGGCCCGACTCAACGGCCGATTCGAAGACGCACTCGCCTTCCTGGAAGAAATTACGGACCTGCATTTCGACGACGTCTTGGCGGACGACGCGCTGTTTTGGCGCGCCACCATCTTGGAAAACCACCTGCACCGCGTCGAAGACGCCCTGCCCCTTTACGAGCAGCTCCTCTTCGAATACCCGGGCAGCCTCCACGTCATCGAAGCCCGCGAGCGGTTCCGCGCACTCTCCACGGAAGCGAACGCCGGCTGATTCGGCCCCAAAACCCATCGCCCCACCCCTGACCCGCGCCCCCGCTGCGGGCGAATCTGGCTTGCGCAACAAGCCCGCTCCGAGCCACTACAACAACTTGTGCACCAAAGCGCGTCTTCGGGAGCAACCATGAATGCGGTTCTCGGCAGCCCACCCTTCCGCCACCCGCTGAACGAACAGCCAAATCGCGCGCTATTGCGACCCTAGGATGAGCCAGATTGCCAAACCAAGTCCTCTACGGCTGCCGTGCAGATTGGAGCTCTTCTAGCGCCCAGAAGCGCCTTGCCGCTTGTCCAAATGCATGGGCAACATAACGACACAACAGAGTCCACCTTCCTCACGCTCCTGAAGAAGTTGACAAGGCTACCGCCAACGCCCCCCTTCCCACGACCATCATCCATGGGTACGAAAATCCCACGCATCCTGATCAGAGCTGAGCGCATCCCTCAAGGCTTCGCCGAAAGTCGATTCAACCAAACGCAAAAAAGCCCCTCCGAAGAGGGGCTTTCTTTATCTCACAAATAAGAGGGGTCTTAGTTACACAACTCACCGTAGTAAGCGAGGAGTACCAACAGGTCGGCGGTTCCAATGATGCCGTCCCCGTTGAGGTCTTCAGCACCGGCGTTCGCCGAGCCTCCGATCTCTCCTCCATCCTGCGTTCCGTAAAGCGCAAGGATGGCGAGGAGGTCATTCGTTCCGACGATGTCGTCACCGGTCACGTCTCCAGGGCATTCGCGGAATGCCATTTGTTGGAAACCTTGGGTAAGGAAGACGTTTCCGTCGCCTACCGTGGTGGTGAACACTTGGCCGATTGATCCGCTGATCTCGCCAAGTACGTCTCCAATTGCACTAACCTCACCGTTATGATATCCAGAGGTAATCGCTTGACGGTCCATCGTGACCTGCGCAGCGGCGTCTTCTGAGATCATAGCGAGACCCCCGAGCAGGAACAAGATGTAAAAGAGCTTTTTCATGATGGTGCTCGTTTGGGGGTTAAACATTCAATTATTCTAACGTGGGTGCAGCTGCAACGATATCCAAGAAGAGGTAAATGCCCGTGTCGAACATTCCTCCGTCAACGGTACCGACAGCCAACTTCGGACGAACCACACCATCCGTGCAAGCCACGATTGAGTTCACATCGTCGTAGCCGAGGGTGAAGGTCATCGTCGTAGCGTCGACGCGAGTGATGTTCGTGTTCAACGAGAACTCATTGTTCTCAGCCCAAAGGCTGGCCTCGATGTCCGCGTCGTTCGTCAAGCTACCATCTGCATCGCGGAACTGATCGAAGTTGCGGCCCTTGATGGTGAACACGTAGTTGTCACCCGTCGTAGCTGCAGAGTCTGCGTACAACACGACGTTACCGTTCATGTAGTAAACTGCTTCGTTGTAATCCGGATCAGCGCTTGCACTAGCAATCAAGTCAGCGTCGTAGCTCCAGAACTGGGGCACGTCCGTTTGGTTGATGCGGTGGTAGTCAACGTAGTCACGGCGCGTCAACATGTTGTAGTCCGTACCGTCTGACGGCCAGTTGTAACCGTAGTTGGTGTTACCAGCGAACATACCCGAAGTCGAGATGATGTTGTCTCCAGAGATGTCACCCGTCACTTCCATGTTGCCCGTCCAGTAAGCCTGGTCGGTAACCGTCAAGTTCTGAACCGTCATGATGTCGTTGTGACCGTCCACCTGAACGATGTAGTCGCCACCAGCATTCTTAACAGCGAACTCAGGCTCGTCGACGATTCCAGCGCTGGTTCCAGCAGGCAGGGTCGGCGTTTCCACCACCAAGTGCTTAGCAACAGACACCGTGTCATTGAACTGAGCGAAGTCATCAACAGTCAACGTGCTGTTCAGGTCCGCTGCACCATCAACTTCCAACGTAGACTCGAAGTAAACACCTTCAGCAGCATTCAAGCTGTCGAGCGTGGTCACACCATCAACATCCAACGTAGAGTCAAAGTCAACACCCAAAGAAGCATTCAAGCTGTCAAGCGTCGTGATGCCGTCGACATCAAAGTCGCCGTCAACGTCCGTGTTGCCGTCAACATGCAACGTAGAGTCGAAGTCAA
>CBFHLY010000009.1:0-90340 GCA_965656785.1 uncultured Flavobacteriales bacterium | reverse complement strand
GACCTCGAGCATTTATCTGGTGTGAAAGCGCACACGATCCGCATTTGGGAGCAGCGCTATCAAGTGCTCGAGCCCCAGCGTACGGATACGAACATCCGGTATTATGCGGGGTCGGAGTTGAAGCACTTGATGAACGTGGCGACGTTGGTGGAGAGTGGGAAGCGGATTTCCAAGGTGGCGGCCATGACGCGGGAGGAAGTGGCGCAGGCCGCGGGAAACTTGAACTTGGCCGATGCGACGGCAGCGGGGATTGCAGGCCAAATGAAGCAGTCCATGCTCGAATACGACGAGCGCCTTTTCGTGGAACTTTCTGACCGCTACACCGCAGAACACGGATTCGAACGCCTCTTCACGGAGGTTTACCTACCATTTCTAGAGGAAGTCGGGCTGCTTTGGCTGTCGGATGCGATTTGTCCCGCCCAGGAGCACTTTCTGAGCCAACTCATTCGACAGCAGCTGTATGCGCGGTTGGCGGCCATGCCGATGGTGGCGAATCCGAAGCGCGTTTTGGTGCACTACTTGCCGGACCAGGAGACCCATGAGTTGTCGCTGCTGTTCCTCCATTATCTCGCGAAGGCGCGTGGGGACCACAGCCTGTTCCTGGGATCGAGTGTGCCGTTTTCCGATTTGGAGCAGTTCGCGCACCACTTTCCCGCGGTGGACTTCGTGACGTATTGCACCGTGCACCCGGATGCCGATCGGGTGGGGGGCTATGTGGACCAAATCAAGTCGCATTATGGGGATTCGCCGCATCGCTTTTGGCTTGCAGGCCGGCCCTTCACAGGCGTGCCCCCCAAGGCCCCGTTCCTCCAAGTATTCGAGAACGGCCACGGCATCATCAGTGCCCTGCACCCCGGCCGCCCCATCGGCGTTTCTTAACCCGTTCCACAAGACCCCAAACAAACAACCCGCTGAAAACCAGCGGGTTGTTTCTTTTTGTGGAATTTTTAGAAAACATTCTTCCACAAAACAATGGTTGCGCGCGATTTCTGTTTAATCTTTGTCGGGAATCGTTACACAAAACCTGCGCCATGAGTACCATTGAATTCAACAACCTCCTCGTAGGACACGCTACGTTCCTCCGGGGCTTCGCTTTGAACCTGACCCGAAATTCGGACGATGCGGACGATTTGATCCAAGACACGATGGTCAAGGCGCTTCGGTATAAAAACTCCTTCCGCGAAGGGACCAACTTCAAAGGCTGGTTGTACACGATCATGCGCTCCATCTTCCTGAACAACCGGAAGAAACTCAAGCCCGTGTACGCCGACCTTGGCGGTGAAGATTCGTGGATGATGGGCAGCGAGGGTTCGCGGGACGTGGAGAGCCAGTTGACTGAAAAGGACATTCGGGAGGCCATTCACCGGTTGCGTCCGGATTTGGCCCGGGTCATGGGCCTGTATCTCCAAGGATACCGCTACGAGGAAGTCGCGGAGCAACTGGGCATTCCATTGGGAACGGTCAAGAGCCGCATTTTCCATGCACGGAAGCAGCTCATTCCCCAGCTGGAAGTGTTTCGAAATTGAGTCCAAGCAGAGGCAACCCTTTGCTATGTTTGGGGGTCTAGTTGGCGGACTCCACTCACGGAGCTGATTTCAGACCAAAACACATCCAAGATGATGAAAAGGGCTTTGCCGTTACTGATTGCATGCTGCTGCGCCGCAGGAGCCGTAGAGGCGCAGGTCATCACCCAAGGACTGACCCTCGAGGAGTACGTGAACGACGTGCTGCTGGGAAACGGGGTTCAGGCTACGAACATCACCTACACCGGAGGCAGCGTCCAATTGGGCTACATGACCGATGGCGAGGGAACCTTCTCCGTTGCCGAAGGCTTGGTCCTGTCAACCGATAACTCCTCCAACCTGGGATGTGAGGCCGGAGCCTGCACGGATTGCCTCGGCAATGGGTTCAATGACCCGGACTTGCTGTCCGTGGCGAACTCGGTGCCTCCCCTCATCGGCCAGAACTTCAACGTGAGCTCGGTCAACGACGGGTGCGTCTTGGAATTCGACTTCGTTGCGGCTGGGGACACGGTCTCGTTCAACTATGTTTTCGGATCGGACGAATACCTCACGTGGATCAATTCCGCCTACAACGATGTGTTCGCCTTCTTCCTCAGCGGTCCGGGCATTACCGGTCCGTATGACAGCCCAGCGGGTTTCCCGGGCGGCGCCGTGAACATTGCGGCGGTTCCAGACACCGACCCAGCCATCCCCATCACCATTTCCTCGGTAAACCCGCAAACCAACGACGCGTATTACATCGACAATCCAGGTTCCACCGAAGCGCCCTGCATCAACGGCTACACCGTGCCTTTCACCGCATGGCACGAGGTCGAATGCGGTGAGACGTATCACATCAAGCTCGCCATCGCCGATGGCTCGGATACAGCACTCGAAAGCATCGTGGTGCTCGAGGCCGGTTCGTTCCAATCGAATGCCGTGGTTCAAATCGATTTGAGCATCGACGTGGGCGGACCGGAAGCGAACACCATCTACGAAGATTGCGGAACGGCTACGTTGACCTTTGAGCGCCCCTTGGAGACCATTTTGGAACTCCAAGAGATGGTTTACATCGATTACAGCAACAGCACAGCGACGAACGGTGTGGACTTTGGTCAACCACAGCCCGATGGCTCGTTGCTCCCGTTGCCGGACTCCGTGGTGTTCGATCCCTTTGTGAGCGTGGTATCGTTCCAGCTCGTTGCCCCCGTTGACGGCATTTCGGAGTCGGATGAAATCGTTGAAATGGTGATTGACAACGTGGCGGCCTGCAACGGAGGAGGATTGGAGACCTTCTTCACCTTCACGATCGCGGACGCCCCGCCTCCATTCGAGGTTTCGGGATACACCACGGAGGCCTGCTTGGGATTTGAGCAACCCGTTTCGCCCATCATCTCCGGGGGCTATGGCAATTACACGTATGAATGGGAGTGTACCGGTGAAACGGCCGCAGAAATCGTCGTGACTCCCGAGGACGACTGGTCATGCTTTGTGACGGTCGGCGATACCTGCGGTACGCCGTCCCAAACGGTCGAAATTGAAGTGGAAATTCTGGAGTTCCCACCCTTTGTGGTGGACATCGCGCAGGAATCTGTGGAGCTCACGTGCAACGGGTCCTCGACCATCTCGGCGAATGCGGAAGGAGGCAACGGCCCTTCGACGGGAGGGAGCTACGATTACGATTGGTACGATCAAGACGGTGGCAACATTCCGCCCTCGTGGTGGATGCCGAGCGAGGTGAATTTGGGGGTGTGGCAAGACGCCGAGATGGTGTACGTGACCGTCACGGACGCCTGTGGCTTCGAAGCGACGGACTCGATTGAGGTCACCTACGACATTCCTGAGCTGGTGGTTGATTTGGATCCTGTTTTGGAGGTGTTCTGCAACGAGCAGTTTACCGTGGGGCCTTCGGTGACTGGTCAAGCACCGTTCAACTACCAATGGTTCGAGAACGGAAGCACCGTTTGGGTTTGGAGCCAGAACTACACGGGCGCTACCGATTCGGACCTGGTGCTTGAGGTGCTGGTATCCGATGCCTGTGGCCAGCAAGAGTCCGTGGAAGTGGACGTCCAAGTGACCGCGCCGGACGTGGTGGTGGTCACGCCGACGGAATTGGTGGGGCCTTGTACCACGGTGTTCGAGGTGGAAGCAGATGTGACCAGCGGATCAGGCGGGTACACGTACCTCTGGTACCAAGATGGGAACTTGATGGGCGGCCAAGGCAGCGATGCCGTGTTCATCGAGTCCTTCGTGGACACCGAAATTGAAGTGGTCGTCAACGATGGTTGCGGTCAAACCGGTGGAAGTTCCACCGACATCGTCATCGAGAACCCACCGTTGGTCATCGAGTTGGGGGATGCCATCAACGCCTCGTGCGTGGACAACACGCCCATTGCGGTGGACATCCTCAGCGGGGCTGGAGCGTACGAGTACGCTTGGGTCGTGAACGGGGAACCGTACAGTTCGGACGAGGAGATTTTGGTCCAAAGCTTCTTCACCATTCCCATTGCGGTCAATGTGCAAGACGGATGCGGCGGTGAAGCTTCCGATGAGGTCTCGTACATCATTCCGAACATTCCGTTGGACATCACCATTTCCGAGGACATCACCATCTGCGCGGGCGACGGCATCAGCATTCAAGCGAATGCCACCGGAGGCGAGGAGGGATTCGTTTACTACTGGCCCACGCTCAATGCGTACGGGCCGACGCAATACATCGTTCCAACGCAAACGGCGACTTACCCGGTGGTGGCGACCGACATTTGCGGTTGGGAAGTGGATGAGGCGACGGAGGTGGCGGTGCAGTATTTGTTCAGCAACTTCACCGTTTCGATGTTGACCCAAACCCAGGCACAGTTCACCGCGACGCCTTCACCAGCAGAGCCGTTCGAAGGGGCCTTCAGCTACTCGTGGAACTTCGGTGACGGGTCGACGTCCGATGAGCCCAACCCCGTTCACCAATACGATGGGTTGCAGGATTACACGGCCAGCTTGGAAGTCATGAGTTGGATTGGTTGCCGCGATTCGGCATACACCAACATCCCAGGACCGGTGAATTTGTACGTCCCGACGGCTTTTACACCGAACAACGATGGATTGAACGATGCGTTTGCCGTTCACTTGTCGGGCGTGAAGGACTTCGAGATGTGGGTGTTCAACCGATGGGGCGAAGAAGTCTTTCACACGCAGGATCCGCTCGAACCTTGGATCGGTGAAGTCAATGGGGGCGCCCATTACGCCCCGAATGGCATCTACAACTGGGTGGTGCGTTTGAAGGGATTCAATACGGACGCTCAGGAATATACCGGTACCGTGCAGTTGATGCGCTGAGGTCGCTTCCCCGCACGAAAACGCCCAATGAGCTCGGTTCATTGGGCGTTTTCGTTTGCACAACGCCTGCACCGCGGGTTCCAGCGTGGGGGTTCCGTCGCCTGAAGCGTTCTGAACGTTGATTTCCGTGGTATTTTTCGCGCCATGGAACAAGTGAAATCTCCCTCGCGCTACCTGATGCCCTTTTTGGTCATGACGGCGCTGTTTTTCATGTTGGGCTTCATCACGGTGCTGGTGGATGCGCTCATCCCGCGGTTGAAGGAGGTATTCGAATTGACCTACTTGCAGGCGGGATTGGTCCAAATGGCGTGGTTCACCGCGTACGGGGTGTTCTCCATTCCTGGGGGCGGCTTCATTGCGCGCTTTGGTTACAAAACCGGGATCATCGCGAGCTTGGCGATGGCAGGTCTCGGGTGCGCGTTGTTCTATCCTGCGGCGGACACCCGGCTTTACGGCTTGTTCCTGCTGGCCTTGTTTGTGGTGGCTGGAGGCTTGGCGATTTTGCAGGTGGCCATCAACCCGTACATCAGTGTGTTGGGACCCAAAGGCGGCGAATCCCGCCGCTTGAGTTTGGCCCAAGCCTTTAATTCGCTCGGCACCACCATCGCTCCCATCGTTGCAGCCACCTATTTGCTGAGCGACCAGATCATGTCTTCTGATAAGATCGCTCAACTCGATGAGGCGGCGAAGTCCGCGTACTACGCGCAAGAAGCGGGGGCCGTTCAAGGACCGTTTTTGTGGCTAGCGGGTGCGTTCGTCGCGCTTGCTGTTCTCGTGGGCGTCATCAAGTTGCCTCAGGTGTTGGCCCAAAAGGCGGGTGCCGCATCCCATTACGTGGAAGCCTTGGGCAATCGCCGGCTGCGATACGGAGCGCTGGGCATCTTTGTTTACGTGGGCGCTGAGGTCGCCTTGGGCAGTTACATGGTGAGCTATGGCTTGTCGTTGGAAATCGCGGAGGCCTTGCGCGAAAACCCGGTGGTGGGCGCCCTCGTGGAATTTGCAGCGAGCATCAAGGGCTCGGAGGTGGCAGGAATGGATGCCAAAGCCGTGATCGGGGCCTTGCTCACCTTCTACTGGGGCGGTGCCATGGTGGGGCGTTTCTTGGGTTCGGCGTTGATGACGCGCATTGCTCCCAACAAATTGCTGGGCTTGTTCGCCCTTTCGGCCATGCTGATGGTGCTCATCAGCATCAACGCGTCGGGCATTCCCGCACTGCTCGCGTTGCTTGCCGTCGGATTCTTCAACAGCATCATGTTCCCGACCATTTTCACCCTGGCAATCGATGAATTGGGGGAGTTGAAGCCTCTGGGTTCCGGAATTTTGTGCACCGCCATTTTCGGGGGGGCCGTCATCCCACCAGCCGTGGGGTACTTGGCCGACTTGACGGGCGGATTTGGAGCGGCATTTGTCCTGCCGCTGCTGTGCTACTTGTACATTCAATATTATGCGTTCCGGGTGGCGCGGTGAATTCTACGTGGTTGTTCCTTGGTTTTCTTGCAGTTGCTGAAGTTCGGGGGTGTTTTTCGTGTCTGTTGTACACTAATTTCACGAAGGACTTGCGAAAAACACTAAAAATGTCTAACAAACCACCATTTGTTTTACACATGGAGAACGTTTTCGTCCCAAATGCTGTTCATTCGTAAAAGCAAACCACGGACGGAATGTCCCGCCCGCGAGAAATATTGAAAGCATGGCTCGCAAAAAGCAAGAGAAGGAGCTCCAACCGAACATCAAAGTTCGCCTCGATCGTCGCACGGTGATTACGGTTCGCGACCGCGAAAAGTTGGAGTTTTGGAAATCGAAGTACCCAGCACTCGAAGTCATCGAGGGTTGAGTTGAGCCGAGGTTAAGCGGTTCACAATGAAAAAGGCGACCACTGGTCGCCTTTTTTCGCATTCATTTAGTTGGGGAAATCAAGCCACCTGGGAGGAGTCGGCCCAAGGCGCGTGAGCAAGTTGTTGGCGACCGCTCTTCGTGAGGGTGTAGCCGTTGCGGTTCTGTACCATGCCATCGAGGTACAAGTTGGTGATGCGTTCTCCAATGCGCGCCTGGCCCACATTCAGGTCAGTATCTTCCTCGATGCGTTTCCAAAAATTGCGCTCGAGAACGGCGAGGCGGATGTTCGCGTTGAATTCGTTTTTGTGCGTTTGGACGATGTCCAAAATCATGTAGTCGTACTTGTCTAATTGCTGCATGAAATGTGCTTTTTGAACCGAACTTGAGAGGACAAATTAGAACGCAAGCCCACGCAGTTAGGGAAGCTTATGAACGAGATGTCCACGCTTTGTCCACGGATTGGGTCCAAATGTGAATCAATTGTTAATAACCGGCCGCCTCCGCTTCTCGGGCCGCCGCTGTGGTGGGGGGCGTTTGCGGGTTGGACGCAAAGTATCCGAGGTATCGGCACACGTAAGCGCATTCGCGATCGGCGTGCGTCCCTTTCGGAAAGGGCCGGTGGACGACCACATGACGGCGTCGTTGATCCAAAGCCAAACACGAAATCCAGCTGGCACCTTCCCGAACACGGGCCCACATCGCCTCATCGATCGGGACCGATGGATTCAACTCGATGACCTGAATGCGGCTTCGGTCGGGCAACGAACGCAAAAACACCCACCGAACGCCTCGGCCAACGGGTGTTTGCGGGCGGCACGTCACCAGGAGGAGCGGCCGGTAGTGTGCCCCGAGCTGTCCTTGGATTTGCCAACCCAACCCGTAGATGATGCGCTGAACGGCCCGATGCATCGCGCTGAACTTCGGGGCTTTCATGGAACGATGGGCCAGTTTTCCGGAACCTTGTCCGTCCAAGGGCCGCGCATGGAAGGTGCGGCCTGCACGTTGCGATTCAATTCCTGCATGAATTCAGCACGCGGCTGCGGTTCGGCTCCGAGGGAGAGCAGGTGGTCGTTTACGATTTGGCAATCAATGGCCCCAAAGCCCCAATGGCGCGCAAAATCCACGAGGTGCACCAAGGCCACTTTCGAAGCATCCGATGCGTAAGAGAACATGCTGTCCCCGGTGAATTGCCGGCCTATGGCCACGCCAAACAGCCCGCCCACCAGCTCCCCATCGCTCCACGCCTCGAACGAATGCGCGAATCCGAAGTGATGCATTTCCATGAACGCGCGCTCCACATCCGGTGAGAGCCACGTCTCCTCGCGATCCGCGCATCCCTTCAGCACCCCAGCAAAGTCCGTGTCCACGCGGACTTCAAATCGGCGCTTGCGCAGGGTGCTGCGGAGCGACTTGGAAACCTTCAGCCGGTCGTGCCGCAACACGCACCGTTCGGTGGGCGCCCACCAAGCAATGGGCTCCCACGGCATGAACCACGGGAAAATGCCGGACTCATAGGCCAACAGCATGCGGTCCAACGACAAGTCCCCTCCGAGCGCCAAAATGCCCGCTCCAACACTGCGCTCCACGGGAGGGAAATGCAATTCCGCCCCAGGGTCCATCCAAAGGAGTTCCAGTTCGCTCATTTGGCTTGAAGTTAAGGCAATCGTGTTGGAACCCGCGACTTGCCCGAACTTTATGGCATGCTCCATCATTTGGCCGATCCCATCGACGTGCGCGCTCACTTGCGGGAGGTGTTCACCGCTGTTCCGGATGCGGTGCGCGCGCAGCGGCTGGCGGCGGTGCCGGGCAAGCGGCCGGATCGCTTGGAGGGAGAACGCTCTGGACGGCGCACGCGCTTTGCGGCGGTTTTGCTGGCCTTGGTGCCCGATGCAGCCACGCAGGAGTGGCACGGCGTGTTGATGGAACGCACCCCGTACGAAGGGGTGCATGGAGGCCAAATCAGCATTCCCGGAGGCGAGGTGGAGCCCACCGATCCCTCGCGTTGGGCCACCGCCCAGCGGGAATTCGAAGAAGAAATGGGCGTTCGCGTGAACGAGCAGGACGTGGTGGGCCACCTGACCACTTTGTACATCCCACCGAGTGGGTTTGTGGTCGATGCCTTTGTAGCGGTGTTGGCGGAGGAGCCGGAGTGGATGCCGGATGAGAAGGAAGTGGCTGCTGTATTGCGTTGGAGCCTGCATCCCGAACCGGTGCTGACGTCCCAGCGCATCGCGATGCCCCGGGGCGCGATGCACGTTCCCGGTTACGCGTGCGAGGGGCGGTGGATTTGGGGCGCGACGGCCATCTTGCTCACGGAACTGCTTGCCGTGGTGCGATGGGGGCGGGGAACGACGTAATTTTGGCACATGGCAACCTGGAAATCATTGTACAGCACCAAGGAAGACGAAGTGCTGGACGCCATCAAAGCCGCAGAAGAAGTCGGCAACGTCGAATGGGTGCGTCCGCTGCTCGAACTGGTGCGCGACCACCCCGTCGATGAAGTCAAGGCGGCGGCTTCGGGCGTGCTCGGGTCGCTCAAGGTGTCGGCGGCCGAGGACATCTTCGGCGATGCGCTGGACGACCCGGAGTTCGAGGCCATCAGCGCGGACATCATCGGCTTTTTGTGGAACTGCGGGTTCCATTCGGAAGACCTGCTTCCGGCGGTGGTGCGGTGCGCGGTGCGCGGTGATTTCCGCAGCGCCATGGAGGCGTTGACGTGGGTCGAGCAGCTCGAGGCCCTGAACGGCGAGGGCGATTTGCTGGAGTCGATTTTGATGGTGCGCGGAGGGCTGGAAGACCAAAACCTGAGTGACGTTCACGTCCTGCTTCACCCCTTGCTCGAAAACCTCCACCGCCTCGAGCGAACCCAGTGACGATCAGGTTTGGATGACGCCTGGGTTGAAGGGGCGTTCGGCCGGGGCGGCATTTGCCGCTTCAATGCCCCGTGAAATCCAATGGCGCGTGGCCTGGGGGTCGATGATGGCGTCCACCCACAACCGCGCCGCGGCGTAAACCGGTTGGGTCGCTTCCTCATATTGCGCCGAAATCCGATCGAAGACGGCCTTTGCGACCTGCTCGTCGATGGTTTCGCCCTTCTTTTTCAACTGGCTCACTTCGATTTGTTGCAGGACTTTTGCGGCTTGAGCCCCGCCCATCACGGCCAGCCGTGCGGTCGGCCAAGCGACGATGAGCCGCGGGTCGTACGCCTTGCCGCACATGGCGTAATTCCCCGCCCCGTAGCTGTTGCCGACGATGACGGTGAACTTCGGAACGACGGAATTCGCCACCGCATTCACCAATTTTGCACCGTCCTTGATGATGCCACCGTGTTCGGATCGCGAGCCGACCATGAATCCGGTGACGTCTTGCAGGAACACGAGTGGAACTCCTTTTTGGTTGCAATTCATGATGAAACGAGCCGCCTTGTCCGCGCTGTCGGAATAGATGACGCCGCCGAACTGCAGCCCCTCCTTTTTCGACTTCACCATGTTCCGCTGGTTCGCCACAATGCCCACGCTCCACCCATCGATGCGCGCGTAGCCCGTGAGGAGCGTCCGTCCGTATTCCTTCTTGTACTCCAAGAACGAACCCGCATCGACGAGCGACTCAATCAAATCGCGGCCTTCATACGGTTGGGCGCGATCGGGAGGCAAGATGCTTCGGATGTCCCGTCCGCTCGGCGATTCCGGTGTTTCCCTGTGGAAGCCAGCGAGGGGACTCGGCGCTTTCATGTGCCGAACGAGTTCGCGAATTTTCTTCAACGCTTCGGCGTCGTTGGCGCATTTGTAGTCCGTCACCCCGCTGATGGAAGCGTGGGTGTCAGCTCCGCCAAGCGTCTCGTTGTCAATGTCTTCCCCGATGGCTGCTCGGACCAAATAACTGCCCGCCAAGAAAATTGATCCCGTCCCCTCTACGATGAGGCTCTCGTCACTCATGATGGGCAAGTAGGCACCGCCGGCCACGCACGATCCCATCACCGCAGCGATTTGGGGAATGCCCCGGCTGCTCATGACCGCGTTGTTGCGGAACATCCGGCCGAAGTGTTCTTTGTCAGGGAAGATTTCGTCCTGCATGGGCAGGTAAACGCCCGCGCTGTCCACGAGGTAGACGATGGGCAGCCGGTTTTCCATGGCGATTTCCTGGGCCCGCAGGTTCTTCTTGCCCGTGATAGGGAACCAAGCACCGGCTTTGACCGTCGCGTCGTTGGCAACGGCAATGACCAGGCGTCCGTGGATGCTGCCGATTTGGACCACCACCCCGCCCGAAGGGCAGCCGCCTTCCGCTTCGTACAGGCCTTCGCCTGCCAAGGCCCCGATTTCAAGCGCCTCATCGCCCGCATCGAACAGGGCTGCAAGGCGTTCGCGCGCGGTCATTTTTCCCAGTTCGTGTTGCTTGTCCAGGCGTTTTTGGCCTCCTCCTAGGGCCACTTTCGCTTCGAGCCGGCGCAAGTCCGAGAGCAACATCCGCATCGCGTCGTCGTTCCGGTTCGCTTCCAGTTCAGGGGTCATTTCCTCTGCCATGCTTCAAAGATAGCGGACAGCCTACCTTTGCGGCATGTCCTGGAAATGGTCTTTGTACGTGGTGCTTGCGGCGGCGTTCGGATGCGCGGGGTCGCCGCCGGATGCGGAACGCCCCGGGGCGGCCGCTATTCAGCCGCGTTGGGCGACGCGCTTTCACTGGGAAGAAGGCGGTCGGGTCCTCGTGCTCCATGGCGACGCCGAGGTTCGCGTGGTGCGCGAGTCGCCGAAGTCGGGCGAGTGGACGCTGGGCGCGGGGCGTGGCATCGCGACGTGGAGCACCACGCACGTTGCGTTGATGGAGGCGTTCGGCGGCCTGTCGCACTGGGCGGGAGGATCGGGGTGCCAGTACCTGCAATCGGAGGAGGCGCTGGCGCGGCTGGCGGATGAGCGGGCGCGCGACTTTGGCGAAGATGCGGGCGATGCGCTCGAGCAGTTGCTGTGGAATTCCCCTGCTGCGGTGACCACGTTTCCGTTTCACAACCCGTTCGAGGGAGTGAGCTTGCCCGCTGAGGTCCCGGTGTTGCCAGTGACGGAATACTTGGAGAGCCATCCCTTGGGCCGGGCGGAGTGGATGCGGGCTTTCGGTTGGTTGGTGGGCCAAACCGCAGCCGCGGATTCCGCTTTCGCGGCCGTCGAGTCGCGCTATTTGGCCTTGCGCGACGCGGCCGCCGTGCACGAATCCGAGTGGCTCGAAGTGTTCACGGGAAGCATCGATGGGGACGCCTTTTGGGCACCCTCCGGTCGCAGTTTCATCGCTCAGTTTTTAGCGGACGCGGGCGTTCATTATGCCTTTGCGTCGACCGAAACACCGGGCAGCATTCCCGTGGATTTCGAAGAGCTCATGGCCTTGAACAACCAAGTGGATACGTGGGGCTTGGTTTGGCACGATGCCGATTCCATCACCTGGGACGAAATCGCGGCCACCCATCCGGTTTATGCGGAACTGCAACCCCATTCGGGAGCCATTTTTGCTGCCAATACGCGCACCTGCGATTACTTCGGTACGTTGGTCGCGGCACCGGACGTCTTGCTGGCTGACCTGATCGATTTGTTTCACGGCCAAGGGGGAGGAGCGGGCTGCTTTGAATGGATTGAGACCCCATGAACCGCGCTCGGTGGGCTTGGTTGATGGGGTGGGGGGTGTTTGCATTCCTGCATGTGCGCTTTGGTTCCGTTGCGTCCGTTTGGGAACAGGCGTGGTCCGGTTCGGGCGAGGCCGCTGCGATGGGGCGGACCATTCTATGGGAACTTCGCGCCTTGCGGGTGGTGTTGGCTTCGGCTGCCGGGGCGGGATTGGCGGTTTCGGGATTGCTCCTGCAAACGTGGTTTCACAACCCGCTCGCGGGACCGTCGGTTCTGGGCATCTCGTCGGGCGCCACGCTCGGGGTTGCGATGGCCATCCTCGGAGGGACGGCATCGTTTGCGTTGTTCGGCGCCCTCATCGGCAGCGGGGTGGTGCTCGCCGTGTTGTGGATGGTGAGCCGCCGGTTTCAAAGTCCCGTGACCTTGCTCGTTTTCGGGATGATGCTCGGCTATGTGGTGGGGGCCTTGGTGAACGTGCTCCAAGTGGAGGCGTCGAAGGAAGCCCTGCAGGCGTTCGTTTTCTGGGGCATGGGGTCGTTCAGTCGGGCTCAAGGGGGATGGGCCTTCGGCGTGGTGGCCGCCACGTTGCTGGGCGTGGGCTGGGCGTGGTTTCGGGCCAAATCCCTGGACGCCTGGACCCTCGGTCCCCTGACCGCTTCGAGCATGGGCGTTTCCGAAGGGGCGATCCGGACGGGAGTGGTCCTCGTCACGGGCGCGATTGCCTCGGTGGTGACGGCGGCGTGCGGCCCCATTGCGTTCGTGGGCGTGGCCACACCGCACCTCGTTCGAATGGCGCAACGCGGCCGCACCCACCGCGCCCTCCTGCCCAATGTGGTGGCGGCCGGGGCCACCTTAGCGCTCCTGGCCGATGGCCTGGTTCGCCTATCCGGCGGAAGTTGGCCGCTCAACGCCGTCCTGTCCATCTTGGCGGGGCCCGTCATCGTTTACGTGCTCTTGAAAAAAACGTGGACGCCATGAACCTCACGCTTTCGGGACTCGTCTGTGGGTATGGCCGCCGACCGGTAGGGCCTGTTGGCAATCGGATTTGGTCCGATGCTGGCCTGCATGCGCTCATCGGCGCGAACGGCGCGGGAAAGAGCACGTTGATCCGGACCTTGGCCGGCTTGCAGCCGCCCCTTGCCGGGACCGTGCACCTCGGCGCTCACGACGTGCACCGCATGCGGCCTGCAGAACGCGCCCAACTCGTTTCGTTCGTGGCGAGCACACCGCCCAGCGCCAGCGGCCTGACCGCCGGGGAAGTGCTGCAATTGATGGACGCCTCGGACGCTGAACGGAATCGGGCCTTGGAGCGGTTCGGAGAGGCCGGCTGGTGGAGCGTCCGCCTGAGCGAACTGTCGGACGGTCAGCGTCAACGGGTCATGCTCGCCCGCGCCTTTCTCCAAAACACGCCGTGGCTCCTGCTCGACGAACCCACGGCCTTCCTCGACGCGGCGTCCCGAACGCGGCTGTTCGGTCACCTAAATGAATTGGCGGCGCGTGGAAAGGGCATTGTCATCACCACCCACGATCTGCATTTGCTCCATGGACAGCCCGCTCTTCGCAGCGTGAACGCCCTCGGAGTGCAGTGGCTCGAGCTGCCCACGGAAGCTTCGATTTCCGACTGGGAGTCGGTGCTTTAATTTCTGATTTTTTTGGGGCCGCTCCGGCGAAGGGGGTGTAATTTTGCGCCATGCCTTCCATGATGCGACTTTTGGTGATGTTCTTGGTCCTCGCGGCCATCATTTCAGTGGTGGAGTGGATGGCTTACCGTTCGCTGGAACGGACGTGGGCGGATTCCGCGAATTGGAACGTGTGGCGGAAGGTGTGGTTGGGCCAAATGATCGTCATCAACGCCTTGTTCGCCATCAACAGCTTCACGTGGCCGTACTGGCGATTGACTTACCCACAGGTCTTCACGTTCCTCACGGCGCTGTTCATTGTCACCGTCATTCCGAAAGTCATTTTGGCTGCTGTTCAGTTGCTTGAGGACGTCCGTTGGAGCGTGAGTCGTGGGGTGCAGCAAGTCACCAACGGGGTGCAGCCCATTCCGCGGGCGACGTTTTTATCGTACATCGGCCAAGGGGCGGCTGCGCTGGCCTTCGGCAGTTTCCTTTACGGAGTGACCTGGGGCAAATACGCCTACCGCGTGGAGCGCCATCGCCTCGGCATTCGGGGCTTGGGAGAAGGGTTTCGCAACCTGCGGGTGGTCCAGCTTTCCGATGCCCACTTGGGCTCTTTCCACGGAACCCCCGAACCGGTGTTGGAGGCGTTGCGCAGCGTGCAGGAATTGAAGCCCGACTTGATTTTGTTCACGGGGGACTTGGTGAATTTGCTTGCGGAAGAAGCGGAGCCGTGGATTGAAGCGTTTGCAGCGCTTGAAGCTCCGTTGGGGAAGTTCAGCATCATGGGCAACCACGATTACGCGGACTACGGCGACATCACGGAGGCCGACCGTGCCGCGAGCATCGACCGGCTTCACACCATTCACTCGGAGATGGGATTTCGGTTGTTGCTCAACGAGCACGAGGTGCTTCGCCGGGGGAACGATGAACTGGTGCTGCTGGGAGTTGAGAATTGGGGAGTGGGGTTTCGGCAGTCTGGGGATTTGAAGCAAACGATGGACGGTTCCGGGGCAGAAAACCGGGCGACCATTTTGATGAGCCACGACCCCACGCATTGGGAAAAGCAGGTGATGGGCGGCAAGGCGCCGATTGAATTGACGCTGAGTGGGCACACCCACGGGATGCAGATGGGCATTGAGTTGCCATGGCTGGGCATCAAGTTGTCGCCGAGTAAATTGCGCTACCGCCGTTGGGGAGGGGTTTACCAGGAAGGGGACCAAATCCTGCACGTGAACCGCGGATTCGGAGTCCTGGGCTTCCACGGACGCGTCGGGATGCCGCCTGAAATCACGTTGCTGGAGTTGGAGCCGTCGGACCGAACCGCGGCGTTGGAGCCGTTGGGCGGTCATCGGAATCCAGCGGAGGTGGTGTAACTTCGCGGTGCAGAAGGACGGGGTTTGGCCCGGCCCACCAGCGCTTAACACAACCACCATGTCAGACGATAAGAAGGTCATTTTCAGCATGCACCGGGTCAACAAAGTGACCCCAACAGGCAAGCACATCCTCAAAGACATCACGCTCGGATTCTATTACGGAGCGAAAATCGGCATCCTCGGCGCGAACGGGGCCGGTAAGTCGACGGTGATGAAAATCATTGCGGGTTTGGACGAATCGTACACCGGTGATGTGACCTGGTCTCCGGGCTTGAAAGTGGGGTATTTGTCCCAAGAGCCTCAGCTGGATGAGTCGAAGACGGTGCGCGAGGTGGTGGAAGAAGGCACGCAAGAAATCGTGGACGTGCTCAAGGAGTACGAGGAAATCAACGCCAAATTCATGGACGAAGACATCCTCAACGATCCCGACAAGATGGATGCGCTGATGAACCGTCAAGCGGAGGTGCAGGACCGAATCGACGCGATGGGGGCTTGGGAACTCGACACGAAGCTGAACATCGCGATGGACGCGCTGCGCTGCCCCCCGGACGATGCGAAAATCGGAGTGCTTTCGGGTGGGGAACGCCGCCGCGTTGCGCTGTGCCGCTTGCTGTTGCAACAGCCCGACGTGCTGCTGCTCGACGAACCGACGAACCACTTGGACGCGGAGTCCATTGATTGGTTGGAGCAACATTTGGAGCAGTACCCGGGAACGGTGTTGTGCGTGACGCACGATCGCTATTTCCTCGACAACGTGGCGGGGTGGATCCTGGAGCTCGATCGCGGTCACGGCATTCCGTATGAAGGCAACTACGCTTCGTGGTTGGAACAAAAATCGAAGCGCCTGGCCCAGGAAGAGAAACACGAATCCAAGCGCCGCCGTGAACTCGAGCGGGAATTGGAATGGGTGCGCCAAAGCCCGAAGGGCCGCCGCTCGAAGAACAAGGCCCGTGTGAACAACTACGAAGCCATGCTCGCAGAAGGCACGGAGGAGAAGGACGCACGCTTGAGCATTCCGATTCCCAACGGCCCGCGCTTGGGCAACGTTGTCATCGAGGCCGAGCACATCACGAAGGGCTTTGACGACCGGCTGCTCATCGAAGACCTCAGCTTCTCGCTCCCGCCGGCAGGCATCGTCGGCGTCATCGGACCCAACGGCGCGGGAAAGACCACGCTGTTCCGCATGATCATGAACGAAGAGACGCCGGGCGGCGGCTCGTTCCGGGTGGGCGACACGGCCGTGGTCGGTTACGTCGACCAGCGCCACGCGGACATCGATCCGGAGAAGACGGTTTGGGAAGTGGTCAGCGGCGGCAACGAACAACTCGAAATCGGAGGCAAGTTGTTCAACAGCCGGGCTTACGTTTCCAAGTTCAACTTCGGCGGTTCCGACCAACAAAAGAAGTGCGGCGTGTTGTCCGGCGGAGAGCGCAACCGCCTTCACCTCGCCATGACGCTCAAGACCGAAGCGAACGTCCTGCTGCTCGACGAGCCGACGAACGACATCGACGTCGATACGCTCCGCGCGCTCGAGGAGGGCATCCAGTCCTTCGCGGGGTGTGCGGTCGTGATTTCGCACGACCGGTACTTCCTCGACCGGATTTGCACGCACATCCTCGCCTTCGAGGGCGATTCCCAAGTGGTTTGGTTCGAAGGAACGTACAGCGAGTATGAGGAGAACAAGAAGAAGCGCTTGGGGGATGTGGGGCCGAAGCGCGTGAAATACCGCAAACTTGTCCGCGGATAAGGTCATCGGTCGCTTTGCGCCGTCGCCCACAGGCCCCTTGCACGAGGGGTCCATGGTGGCTGCGGTGGCGTCGTGGTTGGATGTGCGGGCTCGGGGTGGAACTTGGCTCGTTCGGATGGACGACCTGGATCCACCGCGTGAGGTGGAGGGGGCTGCGGACGGCATTTTGCGGACGCTTGAGCGGTTTGGCTTGATCCCGGATGAACCGGTCGTGTACCAAAGCCAGCGCGGCGACGCCTACGCGGCCACATTGAACGCCCTGTTAGCACGCAGTGACGCCTTCGGTTGCGCTTGCACACGGGCGCAATTGGCGGGGCACGCGGTCTACCCGGGGACGTGTCGGGAGGCGCCACCGGCTGGGGTGCCGCGTTCTGTTCGGTTTCGCGTGGGCACCGGGCGAGTGGAATGGGAGGATCGGTGGGCGGGGGCTTGTGCATTCAACCTCGCCGAGGAGGTGGGGGATTTCGTGTTGAAGCGCGCGGATGGGCATTGGGCGTACCATTTGGCGGCCGTGGTGGACGATGCGGCTGCGGGCATCACCGACGTGGTCCGCGGAGCCGATTTGTTGGATTCGACGGCCCGACACATTGCGTTGCAGCAGCGTTTGGGCCTGCCCACGCCTCGGTATGCGCACCTTCCCGTGGTGACGAATGCGGAAGGCCAAAAACTGTCCAAGCAAACCCACGCGCCCCCTGTGGACGACCAACCCGTCGCCACCGTCCTCGCTCGGGTCTTCGCTCACCTCGGCCTGCCGCCGGTGGACGCAGGTCGCCCCGAAACCATGCTCGCAGCAGCCACAACGCATTGGAAACTCCCCACATGAAACCGCTCGCATTTTTCATGTTCGTCGCCGCTTGGGCCACCGTCAGCGCCCAGTGCCCCGCTGAGGGCACGGTGCGGTATCAACAACGGACGTATCCCCTGGTGGCCATCGGGGGACAGTGCTGGTTCGCCGAGAATTTGTCGGCGACGGCGTTTTCCAATGGGGACGCCCTTCCCGTCGTGGACGATTCGGACTTGTGGAACGCGGGGTGGCCGGCGAATTCGCAGGCCGTCGTGCGGGCGGGGAGGCCGCGCCGGGCGCCCGAGGGCAGCACCGAGCACGGTTGGTACTACAACGGGCACGTGGTGGTGGATGAGCGCGGGATTTGTCCTGCGGGATGGCACGTGCCCACGCACGAGGAGTGGATGACGCTCGAAATCGCCCTGGGATGCGGGGAGGCGGAGGCGGCCAAATTCGGATTCCGCGGCGGAACCCAGGGCGCGCAACTCCGAGCGCATTTGCCGGAATTCGAGAACTGGACGGGCACCAACGCCTTCGGCTGGAATGCGTTGCCCTCGGGATTCCGGACCTCGGATGGGCAGGATTTCAATTTCGGAGACAGCGCCTATTTCTGGTCATCAACCCGGCGCAGCAAGCGTTCGCTGTACATCCGTGGTTTGACGGGCCACCGCACAGACGTTTACAGCTCGGAGAAGGACCTCGCGGAAGGCTGCTCCATCCGGTGCTTGCGCAACGCTCCCTGATCAGGGGGTGGTCAGTTCGTCGATGAGGTCCACCATGGCCGCGAATTCTTCCGGGTCGTAAAGCCGGGTCAAGAACCGGATGGTGCCCTCGGGGTCGATGACCACGTTCCGGGTGACCCCTGCCTTGGGTGCGGCAACGGATTGAAAGGTGTGGCCGGCAGGATCGGGTGCCATGGGGTAGGTGACGCCTGTTTCTTCCGCGAAGCGAGCGACGGTTTCAGTGGGCTCGTCGTAATCCACGCCGATGAGCACGAACTCCCGGTCCTTGAACGCTTGGTGCACGTGGGCTTCCAACTCCGGCATTTCCTTGCGGCACACGCTGCACCACGACGCCGTGAATTGCAACACGACCGTTTTGCCGGCGACCGACGCGTTCGTGTACCGTTGGCCGCTCAAGTCC
The DNA here is from genome assembly GCA_965656785.1 of uncultured Flavobacteriales bacterium. Classification (GTDB taxonomy): domain Bacteria; phylum Bacteroidota; class Bacteroidia; order Flavobacteriales_D; family Sanyastnellaceae; genus JALQTD01. The sequence goes on along the minus strand of CBFHLY010000009.1, from coordinate 71,400 downwards.
GTCAAGTCGAACGCGGGCATGGGGTCGCCCACGGAAACGATGTACCCGCGTGAATCCACTTGTGCAGAAGCGTTCAGCGTCAAGGACAGGGCAAGGAATAGGAGGATGCGCATGGCAAATGGGAAAGGTTGATCCAGTATTCTCCGGGCAAAACAGCACCCGCCCGGTGGAGGCCATTCAGCCGCTCGGCCAATTCGTCGAGCATCGCGGGATTGCTCATGGCGTCGTTGCAGACTTCATGCCCTGCACCGTCGAACGCCCAAATCACCGCCGGCCGCATCGCTGCTCGGTAACACCCGACCAAGGCACCGCCGCCATCGAGCACAAACGCTCCGGGTGAATCGGCCGCGCACCCGCGATGCACGGCTCGCCCGAAGGGGACCACGCCGTCGCATGTGCCATGAAAAGCGAAGAGCGGTGGGGCGTTGTCGAGTTCCAACCCCTCTGCCTCCACCGCGCCTGAAAAACTCACGATGGCATCCACCGGCCGTTCGGAGAGCACCAATCCATAAAGCAGCGCGGCCTCCGCTCCGGCAGACGACCCGCCCACCGCGATGAAGGTCGCGCCGCGCGCCCGAATGGCTTCCACCGCAGCCCCCAGGTCTTCGGCGGCCCAGCGCATCGCCTCGCGTTTGTCCTCCACCGGCACGTTGCAACCAAAACCAACGCCCACTTGCCGCAGCCGGTACGAAATGGACGCCACATTCACGCCGCGCTCCGCCAATCCTTGCGCCAAATCCACGACCGGCTTCGCATCGCGCGCCCCCCCGCTGAATCCGCCACCATGCGCGAAAACGAGCCACGGTCCGTCCGGCGAATGAGCGGGGTAGAGGTCCATCTGCAGCACGGTTTTCGCCCGCTCAGCAAAGGGCACATCCCGCTGGGTCCAAGCGACGAGCGGAAGGAGCAGCCCCAACCACGTTGCGAGAATCGTGTACCTTGGCGCGATGGAATTCATGATGATGAAGTTACGCACCGGTGCGTTGCGGGGCTTGACCACCGCGGTCTTTTTCGTCGCGCTGTTGCCGTGGACGCTCGCCCAGGTTTCTTCGGTGAGCGGGCGCGTGGTGGATGTGGATGCGCGGTTCCCTTTGCCTGGAGCGACCGTGGAGTTGTTCTCTGCAGGGGTCACCTCGCAATTCACCTCAACCGATGCAGCTGGTCAGTTCGCGTTCGAATCCGTGTCGGTGGGGCGGTGGAGCCTGCGCATCGGATTCATCGGGTACGAAACCTTCGTCCAAGACGCCGTGGAGGTATCGAGCGGTCGGCCCACTTTCCTCGAAGTGCCGTTGCAGGAGTCGCTAGTGGCATTGGAAGCAGCTGAAGTTCGTGCGACGGATGAAGGGGATGGGCTGATGAACGAAATGGCGACGGTGAGTGCGCGCGCGTTCACCGTTGAAGAAACGGACCGGTATGCGGGTTCGAGGGGAGACCCCGCGCGCATGGCGAGCAACTTTGCTGGGGTGCAGGGAGCGGACGACAGCCGCAACGACATCGTGGTGCGCGGCAACAGCCCGAGCGGGGTGTTGTGGCGTGTGGAGGGGGTGGATTTGCCCAACCCGAATCACTTCAGCATCCCCGGTACGGGCGGAGGTCCAGTGGCCATCCTGAACAACAAGGTGTTGGCGAACAGCGATTTTTATACGGCGGCTTTTCCTGCGGAGTTCGGGAATTCCACCGCGGCGGTGTTCGATTTGCGGATGCGCAATGGGAGTGCGGACCGCTGGGTGCGCAGTGCGCAATTTGGCTTTCTCGGTGCGGAAGCCATGCTCGAAGGGCCCATCAACCGGGAGAAGCGCTCGACGTTCTTGGTCAATTACCGGTACAGCAGCGCGGTGATTTTCTCGAAGTTGGGCATCGACATCGGAACGAGTGCGGTGCCTTATTACCAGGACGGCACGTTTCGGCTGTTTTTCCCTCAGCGCAACGGGGGAGCGTTGGCGTTTTGGGGCATTGCCGGTGTCAGCCAGGTCGACATCATGATCAGCGAACAGGAGCGGCCGGAGCGGAACATTTATGGCGACAACGATCGGGACCAGCTGTTCGGCTCCGGGACGGGGATCGTGGGCGCGACCTACACCCTGCCTTTGAATGAACGGACGTACGTGAAGGCGACGTTGGCGGCGAGCCGGGATCGGCAGGACAGCGAGCATAATTTGGTCTACCGCGAATTGCTGGTGCCCGACAGCACGTACCGGCTGGACAGCGTGGTGGATTACATGCGCTACCACTTCCACAACAACCGCCTGAGCGCTGCGCTGCACGCCACCACCAAGCGCGATGCGCGGACGACGTGGCGGTATGGGGTGAACGTGGACTACCGTGTGGGGGTGTTCGAGGACAGCATTCGCATCGAGGTGGACAGCTTGGACGCGTTGCAGGGTTGGGAGAGGCGGTGGGATGCGCGCCAAACCTCAGTCCTCCTCCAACCGTTCTTCCAGTGGAAGTTCCGACCGAATCCGTCGTGGATTTTCACCGCTGGCTGGCATGCTCAGTACCAATCGCTTTCCGGCGACTTTTCGTGGTTCGAGCCGCGTTTGGGCGTGCAACTCCAGCAGGGAGCCAACCGATTCACCGCGGGGTTGGGGGTCCATTCGCAAGTGCAGTCCACTTATTTATATGCGGCATCCAATGGCACGCTGCCTGACGGAACGCTCAATGTTCCCAATTCCGGCATGGGCATGACCCGAAGCGGTCACGCGGTGGTGGGGTGGGCGCGACCGTTGGGAGCTGTTTGGTCCATGAAGGCGGAAGTGTACCGGCAGCAACTTTGGAACATTCCCGTGGAACGGGAGGCGAGCGCCTTCTCGCTCATCAATTCAGGTGCGGGCTTCAGTCGGTTGTTTCCGGACAGCTTGACCAATGACGGCACCGCCCGCAACCAGGGGGTCGAGTTGACCGTTTCGCGGTCGTTCCGAGACAATTGGTTCGTGTTGCTGACGGGGTCGCTGTTCGATTCGAAATTCGTGGGCAGCGATGGGGTCGAACGCAACACCGATTTCAATGGGGGCTATGCGTGGAACGCCCTGGCCAGCAAAGATTGGCGCTTCAGCCCGGCTTGGAGCTTGGTAACCGGGCTGAAGGTGACCCGGGCGGGCGGACGGCGGTATGGAACCCCGGATTTGGCCGCGAGCAACGCCCAGCGGGAGCTCATCTATTTGGACGAAGGGTTCAACGAGCAGCAATTTGCGCCCTATTTCCGCATGGACCTGAAGACCAACCTGACCTGGAACCGTCCCGAAAGCACGCACCAATTGGGCATCGACTTTGTCAACTTAACCGGTCGAGAAAACGTGCTGAAATTGACTTACGCTCCCGATGAATCGGGCAACCCCGAAAGCAGCATCCGCGAGGAGTACCAACTGGGCTTCTTGCCGATTTTCTTCTACCGCGTGGACTTCTGAGCGGTCAGCGGCTCTTCGAGGGCTTGTTTCGCTCTTTCGGGGAAGCCGATTTGCCGCTTCGGGGATGGAACTGGGTGACCTGTTCGCGCAAGAAGCGGCGGTCAAGGTGCGTGTAGATTTCCGTTGTCGACAACTGGGCGTGTCCGAGCATGACCTGAACGGCCCGCAAATCGGCTCCCGCTTCCACGAGGTGGGTGGCAAAGCTGTGCCGGAAGGTGTGGGGGCTGACGTGCTTGCGAATGCCGGCTTGGATGGCCACGCGGCGGATCATGGTGAATGCCATTTGGCGACTCATGGCGCGTCCTTGTCGACCAAGGAACAGCGCGTCTTCGTGTCCAGGCGCTGGCACAATGTTCGAACGGTAATGGCTCAAGTAATCGTCGATGGCGTTCATCGCGTTCGTTCCGATGGGCACGATGCGCTCCTTATTGCCCTTGCCGATGACGCGGACCAATCCGTCCACTAAGTCCACCTGACTCAGCTTCAACTCCACCAACTCCGTCACCCGAAGACCACAGCTGTACATGGTCTCCAGCATGGCCTTGTTCCGAACGCCTTCTCGGCGCGACAAATCGATGCTGTCGATGAGGAGGCTGATTTCTTCCACGCTCAGCACGTCGGGCAACTTCCGCTGCGGCCGCGGGGATTCGACCAATTCGACCGGGTCGCCTTCCATCAGCCCTTCCATTCGAAGGTATTTGCAAAAGCTCCGCACTCCGCTCAGCATGCGGGCCTGGCTGTTTCGAGCCAAGCCTCGGTCGTACAAACTCCCCATGAACTGTTCCACAATGTCCATGGTGATGGACTCCGGCGTCGCGATCTGCTCTTCACGATACGCGAATTGAGAAAACTGCTCAATGTCACGGATGTAAGCTTGAACCGAGTTGCGGCTCAAGCCGCGCTCCAATTCCAGGTAATCTCGGTAACCTGCGATCGCCGATTTCCAATTTGTTTTCTCGATGGCCATCAGGGAATCCATTGTTGCTGCGCGAGAACCAAAGCCTCTTGCACGGTGATGCGTTCTCCCTCCTCGTAGGCGGTCACGAAGGGACCGGGGAAGGTGAAGCCAGCAGCCAATTCCTCGCGGCGATTTCGCGCGCTGGAGTAGTCGGAGTAGCTGCCGGTAGTGTACTTGATCCAGTCTTCGTGGGGTTCCGCGTCGATGGGATCTTGGAAGCCGAATTTTCGTTTGAACCAAGGGGCTTTCACGTGGACATGTGCAGCCATCACTTGCACCCGGAACGTCACCCCAGTTTCGGGAGCGGGCACGTCAATCGGCTCGGAGACGGGAAGCGCAGTGACCGCTTCAAGCACAGCCCCCACAGGGAGGTCGTCCATCCAATGCTCGGGGTCGAACACGAGGCTTCGGTCGAAATCCGGAATGTCCACGACTTGAGTGGTTTCTTCCACAGCGAACTCCGCGTGCCCCGAGAGCGCAGCCAAGCACCCGCTCAAATCTCCCATGATGCGGTAACTGACTTTGAATGCGTCGGATTTGGGCGCATTGAACCAAGAAAAAATCAATTCCTGCGCCTCGCAGCGGACCGTGGCTTTTTCCAAGACGTCGTGTTCAGCACGGCAACCGTCCGGCAACGCCTCATAGATCCGCAGCATGTGGTTTTTCCGGTGTCCCGAAACGTGGAACTCAACGCGCGCGACGTCAGGGCCTTCGATGTAAATCCTTCGCTGTATGGAGAACGCAGCAGGGTCGTAGTCGCGGTTCGGTGCGGGAGCATCTTCGGGCTTTGCTCCCGAAACTTCCCAATGCGCAGGGGCCGGAATCAAAGGTGAGCCGGTCATGCTCGCGTTCGCAGCAGCCAAAAAGGTCGGGGTCATCGCCACGTCCTTTCGCTGTCCTTCCACGATGTAAGACCAAAGGGGTTCGAACACCCCGCCGTCGAATTGCGGCTCTGCAAGCATCCCGAGCTTGATCTGGAATGTGGATTCCGCAGGAGCATCCAACCAAATCAATTTCACCGAGCTCCCCGAAAACTCGAAGGATGCTCCGTGCGTTTCCAACGGCGTCATCTCCAAGTGTTCGGGTACGTTCAGGTGGAGCCGAGCAAATCCTCGTGCATCGCCTTTGTGGATGACCCAAGCTGCGGTCGCGTATTCGCCGGCTGCAAGCTGACTGGGAATGCGGCTCTCGGCATCAATGTGTTCGCCCAAGCCGATGAAGGCAAACCACGGTCGGAGCAAGAAAAACAAAAGCAATTGGGCGAGGTGCATGGGTCAAGGTTGCTGCCTCGCAAGCTACAGGGGGAAATGCGGCGTGAGATTCGGGGGGCGGGCAATTGCGAACATCAAGATGTGGAAGGGGGCGCGCGGTTTTGAGCGCAAATTGTGCCAAAACAAAGGGTCCTGTCCCAGCGTTCTGGGACAGGACCAACTTAACCAAATTATCACTTGATGCTTAGCTTGCGCTAAACTCACTTAAAACCGAGGGCAAGTTAGTCGTGTTGGCCGGGGTTCAAGGATTTCATAACTGCATGTTATCCACAAGCCGGTGTTTGTGGTGGTTTTTTTGATGTTTTGCGTCGTCCGGTTGCATCTCTCGGGAAATGTCCTATCTTTGCCGACCAATTCAGAGGCAACATGAAGCAAGGCATTCACCCCGATAACTACCGTTTGGTCGTCTTCAAGGACATGTCCAACGAGTACGCGTTCTTGAGCAAGTCAGCGGCGAACACGAAGGAAACCATTCAATGGGAAGACGGCAACGAGTATCCGCTGATCAAGGTGGAGGTGAGCCACAAGTCACATCCATTCTACACGGGCAAGGCCCAGTTCGTGGATACGGCCGGTCGGATCGACAAGTTCCGCCAGAAGTACGATAAATTTAAGAAGTAATCCCGCTGCGGATGCTTTGAATGAGACCAAGCCGCGCTCCTCCGGGAGTGCGGCTTTTTTTTGCCCAGGGGTGGGGTTTCGGTTCGGGGGTTACCCGTGGACGGGTTTCAACAAGGGCGAAATCGCAATGGTGTCGACGATTTCGAGGCCGTAACCGATGATTCCGCGTTTCCGGGGACGGTCGGACAGCACCTCGAGCTTGCGCGCTCCGCAATCGCGCAAAATTTGAGCTCCAATGCCATAGTCCTTGGAGTCCATGGGGGAAGTTGGTGGGGGGGTGCCCGTTTGGTGATTCAGCAGTCCGGCGAGCAGTCCACCGTCAGCGGGGAGCTTGTTGATGAGCACCACGATGCCCTTGCCGCGCTGGGCAATGTACTCCAAGGAAGCGCGCAATTCGCGCCCGCGACCACTTTGCAACGTCATGAACAGGTCTGAAACCACGTCGGTGTGGTGGACGCGCACGGGCACCGCTTCATCGCGGTCCCAATCTCCCAGGCGCATGGCCAAGTGGACCACGTCGTTGGTGGTTTGGCGATAAGCTGTGGCTTGGAACGTGCCGTATTCCGTCGGGATTTCGCGGGTGGTCTCCTTCTTGATCAAGGTGTCGTGCTCAAGTCGGTAGGCGATCAAATCGGCAATGCTGACCAGTTTCAAGCCAAACCGATCCGCCAATTCGCGGCAAGCGGGAAGCCGTGCCATCGTGCCGTCCTCGTTCATGATTTCCACAATGACCCCCGCAGGCTCGAAGCCTGCAAGCCGAGCGAAATCGATGGCCGCTTCCGTGTGGCCGGCTCTCCGAAGCACTCCGCCGCGCTTGGCCCGAAGCGGGAAGATGTGTCCCGGCTTGCCCAGCTCTTCAGGGCGCGTTTCCGGGTCGATGAGGGCAGCAATCGTCTTCGATCGGTCGCTGGCCGAAATGCCCGTCGTGCACCCGTGCCCCAACAGGTCAACCGAAACCGTAAACGGCGTTTCGTACGCTGCGTTGTTCGAATGGACCATCAGTTCGAGCCCCAGTTCGTCGCAGCGGTCTTCAATGAGGGGCGCGCAAATCAGCCCCCGCCCATGGGTTGCCATGAAGTTGATGACTTCGGGTGTGACGTTGCGCGCGGCAGTCAGGAAATCGCCTTCGTTCTCACGGTCTTCGTCGTCCACCACGATGATGATCTCACCGTTGCGAATGGCTTCTATGGCTTCGGAAATGGGGTCGAGCACACTCATGCCGCGAAGTTAGGCCAAAACCCACCCCCAATCCGCCACCTCAATCCGCACCCTCATTCGCTGAATCGTGGTAAATTTGCGCATGATTTTACCAGTAGTGGCTTATGGCGATCCGGTTCTCAAGGTGGAGGCGGAAGACGTGGAGCAGGGATCATCCGGATTGGAGAGCCTCATTGCGAACATGTGGGAGACCATGTACGCTTCGGAGGGAGTGGGTTTGGCAGCACCCCAGGTCGGAGAGTCGCTGCGCCTCTTCATCGTGGACGCCAGTCCGTTTGCGGAAGGCGAGGGCGGTGATTTGGCCTGCAAGGATTTCAAACGCGTGATGATCAATCCCGTGATCTTTGAAGAAAGCGAGGCGCAAGACGACATGGAAGAAGGCTGCCTGAGCATCCCGGGCATTCGGGAAAAGGTGACGCGTCCGACGGGGATTGCGGTGGAATATTACAACGAGCAATGGGAGCTCGTGGAGGAGCGTCTGGAGGGCATTCCGGCCCGGGTGGTTCAACACGAGTACGATCACATCGAGGGCTTGCTCATCACGGACCACCTGCATCCCATGCGCCGCCGCTTGCTGCATGGGAAATTGCGGGACATCACCAACGGGAAAGTTCCGGTGGATTACCGGATGCGCTTTCCTGGAGTTCGCGGGCGATGAGCCGGTGGGTTTGGTTGGCGGTCGGTTTGGCGGCTTGCGGAAATCCCGTGGGGAATTCGGTCGGTGAAACAGTCGATTGTACGAAGCGATTGGAGGCCATCGGCGCCTTGGAAGCGGAATTGTTTGGGGATGAAGTGAACCCGCGCGGCGAAGTTCGGGATCAATTGATCCGCCATTATGCGGACTTCGCGAATGCATGCAACGGGGAGGAGCGAGCTCCTGAAATGTTGTTTCGGCGTGCAGACCTTTTACGGTCAAAAGGCGCGTTCGAGGAGGCGATGACCCAGTTGCGGGATGTCCACGATCACTTTCCAAGGTACCCACAGCGCGCGCGGTGTGCCTTCCTCGTCGGTTTCATCGCCGAGACGGAGCTGGGTGATCGCGAGCAAGCTCGGCTCACCTACCAGCAGGTAATCGAGGTTCACCCGGAATCGGAGGAGGCGGAATGGGCGCGCATCTCGTTGGCACAGTTGGACTTGCGCGCAGACGATTTGCTGCGTAATTTCCAACGCAATGAATCCGTCGAGTGAACTTCGTTGGCGCTGGCTGCGGTATGCGTTTTCGCTGACCATCCCGATTTCTGCTGCCGCTTCGTTTCTGTTGGAAGGGCTGTGGTCATTTGTCGCGATCGGGTATGCGTTCGTCTTGTTGCCGATGTTGGAATTGGTGCTGAGGCCCAACGGACGAAATTTATCGCCTTCCGAGTCGGCGGCCATTCAGGAAGATGGCCGGTTCGATGCGTGGTTGGGCAGTATGGTGTTCATTCAATGGGGGGGCTTGATTTGGTTTTGGGTGATGATGGATGGGGCGGAGCTCGATGGCGCGACGTGGTGGGGACGGGTGACGGCGATGGGCTTGCTGTGTGGGGTGCTCGGAATCAACGTGGCGCACGAGTTGGGGCACCGACCCCACCGCTTGGCTTCGTTGGCTTCGTACGCTTTGTTGGTGACCTCGCTGTACGCGCACTTTCAGGTGGAGCACAACCGCGGACACCATCGGAACGTCGCCACCGACGAAGATCCGGCGACGGCTCGTCGTGGGGAGTGGGTGTGGTTTTTTTGGGTCAAGTCCTGGTGGGGCGGCTGGTGGCATGCTTGGCAGTTGGAAGCGGAGCGGTTGCGGCGAGCGGGTAAGCCGTTTTGGAGTTGGGGGAATGAGGTGTTGCGTTGGCAGGTGATTCAAGGGGCGGTTTTGGGGGGTGTCGGGGCGATTTGGGGATGGGATGTGGCTGGAGCTTGGGTGGTTGCGGCGATGTTGGGCGGCTTGCTGTTGGAGACCGTCAATTACATCGAACATTACGGATTGAGCCGGGCGCGAGTGAACGAGCACCGATACGAACGGGTGCGAGCGGTGCACAGTTGGAATTCGAACCACCCGCTCGGTCGCGTGGTGTTGTTCGAGCTGAGCCGACATTCGGATCACCACGCCGCGCCCGCTAAGCCTTATCCGCAATTGGATCACTTGCCCGATGCGCCGCAATTGCCGACCGGATATCCGGGCATGATGGTCCTGAGTTGGTTGCCGCCGCTTTATTTCGCGGTGGTGCATCCCCGGCTGAATCGGTTGGAGGGCAGCGGGGGGTGATTTGGCAGGGGTGCGCGTTGGATTGCGTGGTAAATTTGGCCCAAAATTCAACCGATACCATGAGCAAATTCCGTGCAGGCGTCCTCTGGGGCGAAGAAGTCCGCCAAGTCATGCAAGACGCGCAAGCCAACAACTACGCGCTTCCGGCGGTCAACGTCATCGGCACCGATTCGATCAACGCCGTTCTCGAAACCGCGGCGAAAGTGAACTCGCCAGTCATCGTTCAATTCTCGAACGGAGGGGCTGCATTTTACGCAGGCAAAGGGCTGAAGTTGGAAGATCAGCGCGCGGCAGTCTTGGGGTCGGTGAGCGGTGCCATGCACGTGCACACCTTGGCACAAGCGTATGGCGTGCCGGTGATTTTGCACACCGATCACTGCGCTCGGAAGTTGCTGCCATGGATTGACGGCCTCCTCGATGCGGGCGAAGCGCATTTCGAGCGGACGGGACAGCCGCTGTTCAGCTCCCACATGATCGACCTCAGCGAAGAGTCCATCGAGGAGAACCTCGACACCTGCGTTGCCTACATGGAGCGCATGGACAAACTCGGGATGTTCCTTGAAATCGAGCTCGGCGTGACCGGGGGCGAGGAGGACGGAGTGGACAACACGGATGTGGACAGCAGCAAATTGTACACGCAGCCCGAGGAAGTGGCCTACGCCTATGAGCGGTTGAAGCGGGTGAGCGATAACTTCACCATCGCAGCGGCCTTTGGGAACGTGCACGGGGTTTACAAGCCCGGCAACGTCAGCCTTCAGCCGAAGATCCTGGATGCCAGCCAGCGCCACATTGAAGAGAAGTTTGGCACGGAGCCGAAGCCTGTGGATTTCGTCTTTCACGGAGGAAGCGGTTCGACCCCGGAGGAGATCCGCGAGGCCATCGGTTATGGGGCGATCAAAATGAACATCGACACCGACATGCAGTGGGCGTTTGCCGAAGGCATTCGGGATTACTTCGCGGAGAAGGCGCCTTACTTGCAAAGCCAAATCGGAAACCCCGATGGCCCCGAAAAGCCCAACAAAAAGCACTACGACCCGCGTGTTTGGTTGCGTGCAGGCGAGGTTTCGTTCGTCAACCGGTTGGAGCAGGCCTTTGAAGATTTGAATTGCATCGGACGCAACCACTGATTCGGATGTTGACGAAGATGAACCCCATGGCCCTTCCGGTCGTGGAGCGCTTGCGTGGGCTGAAGGCGCACTGGGAGGGGAAGACGATTGCGGGGGAGTTCGAGGCGGACGGTGAGCGATTTGAGCGCTTGCACATCGCGCTGCCCGGGATGTTATTCGACTACTCGAAGCAGCGGGTGGATGCCGAAGTCATGAAGGCCCTCGTTGAGTGGGCCCGAACCGCAGGCGTGGCCGAAGCTCGGGATGCCCAATTCGCGGGCGAAGCCATCAATGAAACGGAGGGTCGTGCAGTCTTGCACGCGGCCCTTCGTGGCGTAGCCGAGGACGGATTCCAAGTAGGGGGCGTGCCCGTCATGCCGGATGTGCTGGCCGTTCGGGAGCGCATGCTGCAGTTCGCCGATGCGGTGCGTGCCGATGGCGGCATCACCGACGTGGTGAACATCGGCATCGGAGGCTCCGATTTGGGGCCGGAGATGGTGGTACGGGCTTTGCGCCGGTCGTGCTCGGGCCCTCGGGTGCACTTCGTCAGCAACGTGGACGGTGCGCATTTGGAGTCCGTGCTGAATGGACTCGACCCTGCCACGACGCTGTTCATCGTGGTGAGCAAGACGTTCACAACGCAAGAAACGATGACGAACGCCTTGGCGGCACGCCGTTGGGTCGCGGATGCTCAGGGCAACGAAGCGGTCGGGCGGCATTTTGCCGCGGTGTCGAGCAACGTGCCGTTGGCTGCGGAGTTCGGCATTTCCGAGGAGCGCGTGTTCGGGTTTTCGGATTGGGTGGGCGGCCGGTACTCGCTTTGGGGGCCCGTGGGCTTGGCCATTGCGGTGGCCGCCGGGTCCGCATCCTTCAGGGAACTGCTGCGCGGGGCCCGTGACATGGACCGGCATTTTCAAGAAGCGCCGTTGGCGGCAAATGCGCCGGTCATCGCCGCGTTGCTCGGGTGTTGGAACGTGAACTTTTGGGGGTTTTCCAGCCATGCGGTCTTGTGTTATGCCCAGGATTTGTCCCGGTTTGCGGCGTACCTCCAGCAGGCGGACATGGAGTCCAACGGCAAGTCCATCGGTCGGGATGGCGCTCCCGTGAACCACGCGACGGGACCGGTGGTTTGGGGGGAGGCGGGGACCAACGGGCAGCACGCATTTTACCAGTTGCTTCATCAAGGAACAACGGTGCACCCCGCTGATTTGATCGCGTTCAAGGCACCCTTGTCCAGCAGCGAGGACCACCACCGCAAGCTGCTCGCGAATGCCATTGCACAAGCAGAGGCCTTCATGAAGGGGAAGTCCCGTTCGGAAGTGGAGGCCAGCATGCGAGCACACGGGAAGACCGAAGGGGAAATCGCCCGGGTCGCGCCTCACCGGGTGTTTGAAGGCAACCGTCCGACGTCCTTCTTCCTGTTCGATGCCCTGACGCCCCATGCGGTCGGGCAGCTCATCGCGTTGCACGAGCACCGGATTTTCGTTCAAGGGGTTCTGTGGAACATTTTGAGCTTCGATCAATGGGGGGTTGAGTTGGGAAAGGAATTGGCATCCAGCGTGTTGAAGGATTTGGAGGGAGGCCAAATGGCGCACCACGATGCCTCAACCACCGCCCTGATTCAAGCGTGCACATCGCTTCGTTGACAAGCACTGACCCGTGTGGTTGTGGCGTTGCGGGATTCCCGTTAACTTGAGCCAATGCTTGGACAACCGAAGCCCCTTCGGTGCGTCTTTCACATGACCCAACCACCACAACACAACACCATGAAATCATTTTTCTTGGCTGCCGGTGCATGCTTGCTGTCCCTGATGGCACACGCGACATTCACGGGCATCACGGTCGAAACCACGGCCACCTCGGAATTTGGAACCACGTACCGGTTCTACGCCAACTTTGATGCACCCGATGACGAGTTGATCGCCATTTACGGGGAGCAGAGCGTTTCCCTTGCGGCGCCGCTCCAGGTGACCACCACGACATCGTTCTACCAAGACCCGCTGGGTTCGTTCTTGGGCCAAGCCATCAACGAGGCGTTTTTTGCCGTTGTGCCTTCGATGGCATACGATTCGTGGTTCACCATCGGTAGCGCGAATTCGACCGGTTCAGGAGGGGTTGCTCAGCTCGGGTTCGAGCCATTCATTCCCGGATTCAACACGGGGAACGGATTCATCGTGGACAACCAAAACGGTGCGTCTTGGTACGTCGTTCCCGGCGCATCCGTGGATGCATTGGCGGGAGATGACGGCAAGGTGCTCATCGCGCAACTCACCACGACGGGGGTCATGACGTTGGTTTGGAACCTGCAGTACCGAGATGGGGCGGGCGTGACATTCAATGACGAAGGCCTTGAAATGACGTGGCCACAGCTCGAATCGGGTTGCATGTCGGCTTCGGCGTGCAACTACAGCGCAACGGCCGAAGTGGATGATGGTTCGTGTTTCTTCATCGGCGATGCCTGCAACGACGGCAACGAGGGCACCATGGAAGACACCATTGACGGCAACTGCAATTGCGTTGGGGTCGTGATTGTCGAAGGCTGCATGGATCCAACGGCTTGCAATTACGACCCCGAAGCGAACATGTCTGCCACGTGCGAAAACGTGGGGTCTTCGTGCGATGATGGCAACCCGGGCACCATCAACGACACCTGGGATGCATCCTGCAATTGCTTGGGCGAAGTGGCGATCAGCGGTTGCCCTGATCCGGAGGCGTGCAACTATGCTCCTGGAGCGAACATTCCCGAACCTTGCGTGTTCGTCGGGGATGCCTGCACCGATGGTGACCCGAACACCATTGACGACGCGTATTCCGCAAACTGCCAATGCGAAGGCACCCTGTACATTCCGGGCTGCACCGATTCAACGGCGTGCAACTACAACGCGGACGCAACCGTGAACAACGGATCGTGCACCTACCCGGATCCCGGACAGAATTGCGCAGGCGAATGCTTGTCCGATTTCAACAACAACGGAATCTGTGACGATCAGGAATCGTTCGGATGCACCAGTGAAACCGCGGACAACTACGATGCGGACGCAACCACGGACAACGGAACCTGCACGTGGGGCGGGGGCTTGATCGAAGGACTTTCGTACGAAGTCTACGCCGAGGATGGCATCACGGGTTACACGACTTATCGCGTGTATGCGGACTTCTCGAGCGCGGATTTGGAGGTCGTCGCTGCCTTCGGTTACGACACGGCACCTTGGACCATTTCGTCGACGGGTGACATTTACCAGAACGACATGGGAGGCAACTTCCCCAGTGAACTCAACCCAGCCTTCTTCGCGGTGTTCCCGGAAATGGAATTCGACACGTGGCTCGCGTTGGGCGCGGCGCCAGGTGAAAACGACAACTCCGCCTCGTTGGGCATGGAAGATTTTTTGGTGGACTTCAATGCCACGGACGAGTTGAATGTGAACACCTTTACCGGTGGCTCCATTTATTTGGTGCCGGGCGTATCTGCGCAAGCGGTGCCGGTGAATGGACGGGTCCTGTTGGGCCAAATCACCAGCAACGGCGTCGTGTCCGTCAACTGGAACATCCAAATCCGGGACCTCGACTTAGTGACCTACCAAGGAACGGGCATGCAGTTGACCTTCCCAGAGTCCGCAAACAGTCTGGGCTGCACGGATCCGCTGGCGGATAACTATGACGCCGAAGCCACCATTGACGACGGTTCCTGCGAGTACCCCGAGCCTTCGTACACGGGGTTGACCTATGAGTTGGTGGCCGAAGACATGCCGACGGTGGGCATGCGCACCTACCGCGTTTACGCCAACTTTGAAAACCCAGACGACCAGCTCAGTGCCGTCTACGCGGTGGAAGGCAACCCGATGAGCATCACCACGACCACTTCGTTCTATCAAAACGACTTGGGCGGGGCGTTTGCCAATGAGGTTTCGGATGTTGCGCTGTTGGTGGATCCGAACGTGGCGTACGATTCGTGGTTCACGATTGGGGGAGAGAACGATGCAGTGAACTTAACGACGTTGGGGACGGACGATGCAGCGGCGGCCTTCGAGGCTGGGGGCGCGTTCGCAATCGAAAACGCGTTGGGGGGCAGCTGGTTCGTGTTGCCCGGTTTGGAGCCGTTGGCTTATCCCGACGAACAGGGGCGGGTGTTGGTCGCTCAATTGACGACCGATGGTGTGGTGAACCTGAGCATCAACTTGCAGTACCGAGCAGAAAACGGCTCGAATCCGCAAGAGACGAACCAAACATTGGAATTCCCCGTTGTGGTTCAAGGCTGCACCGACAACACCGCGTGCAACTACGACGCTTCTGCTGAAGCGAACGATGGTTCGTGCATTTACCCCGAGCCCTTCCGTGATTGCTTCGGCAACTGCATCAACGACACCGACGGCGATGGCGTTTGCGACGAGCAAGAAATCGCGGGTTGCACGGATGCGGATGCGGACAACTTCAACCCGGCTGCGACCGACGATGATGGGTCGTGTCAGTTTTTGGGTTGTACCAACAGCGCGGCCTGCAACTTTGACCAGGCAGCCAACACCGACGATGGCTCATGTGTGTTCCCCGAGCTGTACTTCGACTGCTTTGGAAACTGCGTGAACGATGCGGACGGCGACGGCATTTGCGATGAACTGGAAGTCCCGGGTTGCACCGACGCGTCAGCGGATAACTACAACGAGGCCGCGACGGACGATGACGGGTCTTGCGAATACCTCGGTTGCACCAACCCGGACGCGGACAACTACGAAACCTTTGCGAACGTGGACGATGGTTCGTGCATCGTAGGCGGTTGCGGATACAGCAATGCTTCGAATTACGATGCGGCTGTCACGTATGACGACGGGTCGTGCGTTTGGGCGGGCTGCACCGATGATGTGGCGGCGAACTACAATCCGCTCGCAACGGTTGACGATGGTTCGTGCGTCGAGGCCGTTTCCGGTTGCACGTACATGGATGCCTTGAACTACAGCGCCTCCGCATCGGTCGATGACGGGTCCTGCATCTTCGATTGCGTGGATGCATGCCCCTTCGATGTGGACGGCAATGGTTCCGTGGGTTCGGCCGATTTGATTGAATTCCTGGCCACGTACGGCGCTTCCTGCCCAGAGTGAGCCGCACCAGCATGTAAAAAGAATAGGGGGGCCAAGCGGCCTCCCTTTTTTTGTGCACCATTCCGACAGCAAACTGCTGGTGTTGTTTGTACACTTATTCGCTAAATTGGGCGCATGTCAAGCACCACCACCACCAAGCGCCGCCTCTCATTTTGGGAGATTTGGAACATGAGCTTTGGGTTCCTTGGAATTCAATTTGGCTTTGCCCTGCAAGGCGGGAACATGACCCGCATCTTCCAAACCTTGGGTGCGGAGCCCGATGATGTGCCCTTGCTGTGGATTGCGGCTCCGTTGACGGGCCTCATCGTCCAACCCATCATTGGGTACCTGAGCGACCGCACGTGGAGCCCGCGCTGGGGGCGTCGGCGCCCGTACTTTTTGATCGGCGCCATCTTGAGCTCGCTGGCGTTGTTCTTCGTGCCGTACAGTTCGGCGTTATGGATGGCGGCGGGGTTCCTTTGGATCCTGGATGCGTCGATCAACATCAGCATGGAGCCGTTCCGCGCGTTGGTGGCGGACAAGTTGAACGAGGATCAGCGTTCGTACGGGTTCGTGATGCAAACGCTCATCATCGGCATCGGAACGTGGGTGGCTTCGAATTTGCCGTTGGCCATCACGCGGATGGGGGAGTGGGTGGAGGTGAACTGGCCGGCGGCGGCTCCGGTTTTGGCCTTCTCGAATGAAGCGCCTGCAGGCCAAATCCCGCCCTCGGTCTTCGCAGCGTTCGCCGTCGGCGCCTTCGTCTTCCTCGCGTCCATCCTCTTCACGGTCTGGAAAACCACGGAAGATCCGCCAGCTGATTTGGCTGCCTTTGAGGAGATGAAGCAGGAGACCCGGGGGAAGGGGGCGCAGGAGCTGTGGGGTGATTTGGTGGCGATGCCGCGCATCATGCGGAGCCTTGGTTTGGTGCAGTTTTTCAGTTGGTTCGCCTTTTTCACCATGTGGGCGAAGGCGACCCCTGCGCTCACTGCTCATGTGTTTCAGTCCCCCAATCCCGGTTCAGGCGATCCGCTTTTCGCCGAGAAAATCGGCGCGTACAACGATGCAGCCGATGCCGTCAGTGCGGCAATGGGGACGTACGGCCTGAGCTCCATGGTGTTCGCGTTGGTGTTGACCTTTGTGACGTCGCGCATGCCCATCAACCGGAAGGCGGTCCATGCGGTGGCGTTGGTCCTCGGTGGGTTGGGGTTTGCCTCCATGGTGTTGCTGGCGCCGACGAGCGCGGGGTGGTTGAATGCGTCGTTCGGCCTCATTGGTTTGGCTTGGGGAAGCATCTTGTCCATGCCGTATGCCATGCTATCCGGGGGCTTGCCCGAGGAGAAAATGGGCACCTACATGGGCCTCTTCAACATGTTCATTGTGCTGCCTCAGATTGCAGCAGCACTGGGGGGAATCAATGTCCTTCAACGGTTGTTCGGCGAAGGCGAAATTGCTCCGATGCTCCTCGCAGGAACTTCGCTGGTATTGGGCGGCTTGCTGACGTTCCGGATCCGAGAACAGGCCGCAGCGGGCGAATAATTCTGAAGCAAGTGTATCTAGTACACTATGTTTGCCGTATATTTACGTGATGTCATTCGGTTCATTCGTCTTGGATTTGAGCTGAACCATCGAACTGATCAAACCAAATCATAGCCATGAAGCACGTCTTATCCTTTGCCGCAGCCCTTGCGTTTTCCTTGGGCGCTTGGTCCCAATCACTGGTGAACATCACCTTCCAAGTCGACATGAACGACACCCCACCGAACCCTGCTGGGGTGTTTGTAGCGGGTTCCTTCCAAGGGTGGACCGCAGGTGGAACCCAATTGTCGGACGATGATGGTGATGGCGTCTATTCGGTCACAGCAGCCGTGGAGGCCGGAAGCTTTGTCCAGTGGAAATTCATGAACGGTCCGACGTGGGGCCTCGAAGAAAACGTTCCCCCCGCGTGCGGCAACGTGAGCGACAACAACAACCGCTTCATGGAGGCGGCGCCGGACGTGGACACGGTGTTGGATCCCGTCTGCTTCGGAGCGTGTGTGGCGTGCGGTACGGTCGTTGCGACGACGCCGGTGACCTTTGAAGTGGACCTGTCGCTCCAGGAAGTAAGCGCTCAAGGGGTGCATGTAGCCGGGGCTTTCCAAGGCTGGGATCCCGCTGGAACGGAGCTGACGGACGATGATGGCGACGGCATTTATAGCGTTACCCTCGATGTTGAGCCCGCCACCTATCAGTACAAATTCGTGAACGGAAACGCTTGGGGCTCCGATGAAGCCGTCCCCTCAGAGTGCGCCGTTTCCAACAACCGCGAGATCACAGTGGGCGATGAGGCCTTGACCGTGTCCACGTGCTTTGGTCAGTGCACGGCCGAATGCGCTTTGCCCACTCCGGGGGCGGACATCACGTTCCAAGTGGATGCTTCCCAAATCGATTCGGCAGCAGCCAACGGCGTCTACCTGATGGGGTCCTTCACAACGCCCTCGTGGCAGGCAGGAGCGGTGGCGCTCGCCGATTCAGATGGAGACGGCGTTTGGACGGGGACGGTGTTCGTGGAGGGCGTGGATGAAATTCAATACAAGTACTCCATCGGCAACCCGTTCGTGGAAGGTGCCATCGATGAGAGCGGTTCGGAAACCGCCGACTTTGCCATGATGGGGTGCGGGGCCGACAACGGCTTCGGAAGCTGGAACCGGACGCACTTCCGCTCGGGTGAGGCGGAGGTCTTGGAGGTCGTTTGTTTCAACAGTTGCTCAGGGTGCTCCGAGGCGGTCATGGGCTGCACGGATGAAACCGCGGCCAACTACAACACGGCAGCCACCGAGGACGATGGTTCGTGCTTCTACAACCCCGGCTGCGACGACGCGAACGCCCAGAATTACAACGCTGAAGCGGACGCGAACGATGGATCGTGCCAATACCTGGTGACCCTGCGTGTGAACATGAGCAACGAGGCCGTTTCTCCCAACGGCGTGCACGTGGCGGGTGCCTTCCAAGGTTGGGATCCCGGAGCGACGCCGATGGCGCTTTTGGGCTACGGCGTGTACGAGGTGCAGTTGGTTTTGGCTGACGGGGCGTATGAGTACAAATTCGTGAACGGCAACGAGTGGGGCGCGGACGAGTCGGTGGGCGACTGCGGAAACGGGGGCAATCGGGTCCTCGTGGTCGCGGGCAGTGACCTGATCACCGAGGCGCATTGTTTCTTCAGTTGCGATGCTTGTGCGGGTTGCACGGACCCGTACAGCGCAGAGTTTCACCCGTTCGCGGGTTCGGATGACGGATCGTGTGCGACTCCGTTGGTGGAGGGTTGCACGTATTCAACCGCCTCGAATTACAATCCCAACGCCAACGTGGAGAATGGGACGTGCACCTTCGACGCGGTGAACCCGTGCCCTGCGGATTTGGATGGAAACGGAGCCATTGGTACGCCGGATTTGTTGGCCTTCTTGGCTGCCTTTGGCGTGGAGTGCTGAGTGTTTGAACGGTTTGGATTGGATGAGGGGCGCCCGGGAGGGCGCCCCTTGTTATTTTTGATTCATGGAGATTCGGATGTGGTTGGGAATTGTCGCAGTGGTGATGGGATGGGGGTGCGGTTCGACCCAGCGCGACTGGCGCGACGAAGTGATTTACTTCGCGCTGATCGATCGGCTGGCGAATGGCAATCCCCAGAATGACGATCAGGGGGCCGGAGAGTGGGACCCTGCGCGGGAATCGCATTTTCAGGGTGGGGATTTGGAAGGGGTGTTGGGGGTGTTGGATGGCCTGGAGGAGCTCGGCGCTACGGGGATTTGGCTTACGCCTCCAGTGCACAACCAATGGTGGAATCCGGAGCGCACGTACACGGGGTATCACGGTTACTGGGCGTCTGATTTTGAGTCAGTTGATGCGCATTTCGGGACCTTCGAGGATTGGAAGTCCTTGGCGGACGCGTTGCATGATCGGGGGATGCTGCTGATCCAGGATGTGGTGGTGAACCACACCGGGGACTGGGCCGTCACCACAGATTCGGGCCGCGTGGTGCGGGACCGTCCGCGTGCGGAGTGGTTGCAGCCGGAGTCCGGGCTTTACCATGCGTTCGGTACCATTGAGGATTATAACGACCCCGACCAGGTGTTGACCTTTGAGCTGGCCAACCTCGATGATTTGCGCACGGAGTCGGATTCGGTGCGCGCTCGGTTGCGGGCGATTTACCGCTGGTGGATCGAGGAGGGGGGAGCGGATGGGTTCCGTTTCGACACGCACAAGTACGTGGAGGAGGGCTTTTGGCCGGCGTTTTTGGAGGGCGAGCTGGGGGATCCTGGGGTGCGCCGGTTTGCTGAACGGGATGGGCGGGATTTCCCAACGTTTGGGGAAGTGTGGGTGCATTCGGCGCCATTCGGGGATGAAGGGGAGCAGGAGTTGCTGAAGCATTTGCGGCGCCCCGGTTATGAGGGGGTGGATGCGGTGCTGAATTTCCCCCTGCAGGAGAGCTTGTTGCGGGTGTTTGGAGAGGGAGGGGCGGTTGCGGATTTGGTCCATCGGTTGACGCTTCAAGGCCAAATGTTCTCCGATCCCGCCCGCCAGTTGGTCAACTTCATTGACAACCATGACATGGCGCGATTCCGCGCTACGGCGAGCGAGGCGGCCACGCGGCAGGCCCTCAATTCGCTGCTCAGCTTGCCGGGCGTGCCGGTCCTTTACCAAGGAACGGAGCAGGGTGACCGGACCCCTCGGCCCAACATGTTCGGTCGGTTCGACGTGGATGCGGAGCCGTTCGTTTGGTTGCGCGAGGCCATTGCGTGGCGGCGGGCTCACCCGACCTTGAGTCGGGGACGCGTGGTGGAGGCGCGCGCCATCGAGGCCACGCCGATCCTGTACTGGTCCGTTGCCCACGAAGGCGACACGGTCCATGTCCTGTGCAACGCCTCGGCGCATCGGGTCGTTGCCTCTGAAACGCCTCCAAGGCAAGGGGGGCGCGAACCGGTGCCGAGTCGCGTCGAAGGAACCGCCGATGTGGCGTTCGATTCCGGTCGCCTCATTCGTGCGGACCTCTCTCCCAACGCGTGGTTGGCTTGGAGCGATTGGCGACCGGCTTCCGAACGCGTGGCCTCGCGCGATCCGGTGGATTCGCTGTGGGTGGTGGATGGCGCGTTCGCACCGGAAGGCCTTGCTGGCGTTCCTAATGGCCGGCATCGGGTTCAGCGGGCTCGATTTGAAGGCAACCAACTCGTTTCGCTTTCGGCTCCGGAGTGGGTGGAGGTCGCGCATCCACGCCGGTCGCTCGGGCGGGAGGAGGATGCGTGCGGAGATGACCGTGGCTTGACCGGCAGCATCGTGCCTCCTACCTCCCCCGGGTTTGACCGCAGCATGGACCTGAAGTCCCTTGAAGTGTTCGAAGAGGGACCCGAGTGGGAAATTCGCGTCAGGATGTGTGCGCCCCGTTGGTCGACGGTTTGGGGGCCGCGGTTTGGTTTTGATCACGTGGCCTTTGAAGTGCGCATCGTGGATGGGGATTCGCTGCACGCTCACTGGCGCCACACGGGTTGGTCGTTGCAATCTTTGGCCGGTGCGCCCCCTTCCACTACGGGCGTTCAGGAGGGCGACTACCTCGCCTGGCGCTGCCCCAAACCCGACGGGACGAATTGGCGCGTCGTCGTGGATGCATGGGACGCCGACGGCAACGGGGCCTGGCGCCCGGTAACGAAGCAGGCCGGACCGTACACCATGGGGTGCCGGGATTTGGCCGTGGAACCCGTTATGGACCGCATCGCCCTCGTCCCCCGCATGGGACCTTGACGTAACTTAGCTAAATGAATGTGCTTGCCTCCACAGAACTGCCCACCTCGCACGGCGGTTTTCGGTTCCTCGCTTTCGGTCAACCCGGCGATGAACACCCGCATGTAGCGCTCCATCACCCCCAATCGGGCGATGTCGCCGATGTCAGGATCCACAGCGAGTGCATGACCGGCGACGTCTTCGGCTCGCTTAAATGCGATTGCGGCCCGCAACTGAACGCGGCGTTGGATCGCTTCGGTGCCGACGGCGGAATCCTGATTTACCTGCGCCAAGAAGGCCGTGGCATCGGATTGGTCGAAAAGATCAAAGCGTACGAATTGCAGGCCAAAGGATGGGATACCCTGGATGCCAACCTGCAACTGGGACATGGGGCCGATGACCGGTCCTACGAGGCCGCCGTTTGGCTCTTGCGTGAGCTCGGCATTGCGCGCGTTCGGCTGCACTCCAACAATCCCGATAAGGTTGCTGCATTGAATGACGCGGGCATCGAAGTGGTGGAACGGATGCCGTTGGAGACGAGCATCGCACCGGAGAATGCGCAATATTTAAAGACCAAACGCGATCGCATGGGGCACCTCTTCGAAGGCCTCCTGAATGGCTGAAGGCTTCATTCGCATCCAAATCGTCGGTATATTCGGGTAGAAAATGCGTTGCAACGGATTTTATTTCCGTTAATCACATCGTCACTCAATTCGAAACTTTTATTCCTTCTATTTTCGACAACGAGTTCAGGAACATGATGAAGCAATTGGGTTCGTTACGAAGGGGGCGGCTGATCACAGCACTTGTGATGGTGTGCACTTCGGTCGTTGTTTGGGGAATCCCGGAAGCGACCTACATGGAGTCGCGCCAGCTGGATGAAGGGGGGAATCGCATCGTGATCCGCTCCGGTTCTACGGAACGCACCTTTGAGTTGGTGGCGGGTGTCGTGCCTGGACTTCATCCAGATGAGGGACCGGGTGCGGTGCGCCCGCACCACCTGGTGGATTGGAATGGGCAATGGTGGGCGTTCGGCGGGGAATTGGCGTGTGGTCGGCATGCTAGCGTGTGGAAGTGGAATCCGGATTCGGTCGCTTGGGAGCGGGTGATGGCGGCAGGCACGACTCCGGATCCGCGCTTTGACTACGTCGTGTGGCAAGATGGGGGGAAGGCGGTGTGGTGTTCGCTCGCAGAACAGTTGGAGACTTGGGATTTCGATTTGGCAAGCGGTCGGTGGAAGAGCGGCGTGCGCGGAGGGACTTTTAAGGCTTCGTCCACGGGGCGGTTTGTTCTGGATGATTACGTGGTTTGGGTGGCGGGCGATCAGGACTTGGTGGTCTTGAGGAAAGCGGATGGATGGGTGGCTGAATTTCCAAGTGACGCATGGGCTGGTCATTTGATGCAAGCGGCTTCCGCTGCCGTGGTGCGCACTTCAGCGGGCAATGTGCTCGAATTTGGCCAAGATGAGCACCGCCTGAACCGATACGATTACGGGGAAAAGGTGCGCTTCGCGGATTTCAGGGCGCCTGTGGAAATGGGAGCCGTTCGGCCTTCGAATGAGGGAGGGGCGGAGTCGCTGGGACTTCCTTGGGGGCTGCTGGTCCTTTCGTGGGTGGGATTTGGAGGTTGGGTGTGGTACCAGCGCAACGTTCAACCGGAGCCCCTTCCATCCGATCCGGGGCCGAAGGAGTCGGTTTCGTTGCCGGCGTCTTCGGTTGCGTCGATTGCGCATTGGTCTGAACCGCTTCGGTCGGTGGTGCTCTCGAGCAAGCGGTCTTATTCCGCGGTTGAACTGGACGTGTTGTGGAACATCCACAACATCGAGTCTCCCGAGACCCTGCGGGCCAAGCGGTCGCGCATCATCCAAGGAGTCAATACGGAGTTCAATTTGTTGTACGGATACGATTTGGTTCGAAGGAAACGCGACGACAACGACCGACGGAAGGTCCTGTATCACGTGGCGGCGTTGCCTCCGAATTTGGCCAAATCCTTACAGCGAGATGGCATGCATCAGCTCCATACAGACGATGGCTCCGATGGTTCCGACCGCGTAACCGAGGACGGCGAGTAACACGCCAACGGGCGCGAGCGCGGGAGAGAAGGCGCTGGCTACGATGGGGGCCGAAGCGGCGCCGCCGACGTTGGCTTGCGATCCCACCGCAACGAAGAAGAACGGAGCTTTGATCCATTTGGCCACCGCCAGCAACGTGACGATGTGCACGCCCATCCAAATCAATCCGATCAGGATGACCGACCAGTACACGTCCCATTGGTGATAGAGTTCGCGCAGGTTCATTTTCATTCCAATGGTCGCTACGAGCACGTACAAGAATACGCTGCCGATTTTGCTCGCACCAGCCCCTTCATAGGAACGCGCGGGGGTAAAGCTCAGCGCGATGCCCAACGCCGTTGCCAGGACCACAATCCAGAAGAATCCCTGCTCCAAGCTCGACAAGTACGTGACGAAGCTCCCGGGATTCGCGGTTTTGATGCCGCCAAACCACCCCTTGAACCACGGCCCCAACGCGTCGGCCCCTAGATGCGCCACCGCGACCGAACCGAAGGCGATGCCGCAAATGACCATCAAATCAGAAAAGGACGGGTTGCGCGCAATGCTCAAAGAGAACCGTTCCACCTTCTCCTTTAAGGCATCGACTGCCGAGGCATCTGCCTTCAGCCGGCGATCGAGCACCGCGCTCATGCCCGCTCCGACCAACAGAAAAGGCATCCACAAGTTGGCCACGAACACGTCCACGATGAGCATCGCGCTGAATTGGTCGTCCGTGGTTTGGGATATCTCCTTCAGTGCTGCTTGGTTCGCCCCGCCGCCAATCCACGATCCGGCGACCGTTGAAAGGCCTCGCCAAAACGCTTCCGGATCCTCTCCGCCCAACACCGCGGGTTCGATGAAGCTCACGAGTTTCAGCGCAATGGGGCCGCCGATCACGATGCCAACGGTGGCCGTGAAGAACATGATGAGCGCTTTGGGCCCCAAGTTCCAAATCCCCTTCAAATCAATGCTCAAGCACAGCAGCACCAAGCTCGCGGGCAGCAAATAGCGCGAGGCCACGAAGTACAGCGAAGACGATTCGCCATCGATGATTCCGGCGGAGTTGAGCAGAGCCGGCAGGAAGTAGCACAGGAGGAGCGAAGGCACCACCTTGTAGAATTTGGCAAATCGAGGAAGCTGGCTCGTGTGAAAGACCAAAGCCAACACGGCGAGCAACAGGCCGAGCACCACGGCGTCGTTTGTAATCAATGCGGTCATGGGGTGCAAACTACGGATTCAGGAGGGAATTGCATCCCGTGCGGGACGATTAACGCACCCGAACGTGCACGACCGAAGGGGCCACCGGGTGCTCATAATCCGCGGCCGAGAGTTCAAGGATGTAAGCGCCACTGGCGATCCACGTGTCCGTGCGCAGTCGATGGCGGCCGTCGGATTCCCGTTCCGTCACGGTTTCCCAAACCAGCATGCCGTTCGGAGAGTACAACCGGGCCCGCATGCCATCGCGGGTGAAGCCTTCCACCGTCCAAACCGGAGGTTGCTCCATGGAGGGGTTCGGGTACAACTTGATTTCGTTCTTGCCGTCCAGTGCTTCCCCGAGCCCTGCGGCCGATTCATTGCAGTTGCCGTACTCGCAGGGGCCCTCGTCGGTCGCCCGGTCGTCGTAGTTGCACGCCGACGCGTCAAGGCAGCCTTGCCATTCCAGCTGGTCGCAGATGCCGTCTCCGTCGCGATCGCCGAGGCATTCACCGGCGCAATCTCGGCCGAAATCCGGGAATTCACAATCGCTCAGGAAGGTGGCTTTGGGGTCGTAATTGCAGCCCAGTTCGTCGGTGCAGCCACGGGATTCGAGGTCGTCGCAGACGCCGTTTTGGTTGGCGTCCATGCACGTCGGGATTTCCAGGGCCGCGACGCAGAAGGACGTTCGCGTTCCCGCACCGTAATCGCCGGTTCCCGAGGCCAACACGTCCCCATTGCCCGAGCGCAATTCGTACCAGGTGCCACGCCCTTGGCCCAATCCGTTGCCCCCAGCGTCCGAGAGTTCGAGGCGGTAGCATCCAGCCGGAACGCACGTCGCTTGTTCAACCGGAATGCCTGCTTTGCCCAACGGGTAGGGGGCTGAGTGGGCCCATTCGGTGCCGTTTTGGTCCGTCAAAACCCAGCTGATCTCGTCTCCGAACGCATCCGGAGCCAGCGCCAACGCCAATCGGTTGCCCGGCAAGTTCTCCCCGGATTCCACCCACGCGTTGTTCGCGAGGTACCCTTCAAGCTCTTGGAATGGGCTCGATGCGTCCACGCGGTTGCGGCCGTTTTCGACGGGCAATTCGAGTTCCACACTGACGGCGTAAGGCCCGTACCCGATGGCCATTTTCGGCCCTTCGATGCGCACGCGCTCACCCGCGGCCAAGCGCCCATGCCAGAAAATCGGATACGCATCGTGGCTGTTGAGTCGGATGCGCACAATGGCCGAATCGATGACCGCGCTGCCGACATTCGCCAGTTCCACCCACGGGGTGCCTTCCGATGAGCAGGCCAAATCCCGCACGCCGACACCGGTGATGGCCCCGTCCAACGGCGCGATCGGTTCGGTCGCGGAACGTTCAATCAACGCCGAGCGCATCGCTTGGAGGACTGCGCGCATGCGTTCTTTTTGGCCCGGAGTGAAATGCGTTCGGCAGATGCCCGGCGTCCCATCCATGTGGTTGTGCACGTCTTCGTCCGCATGGACCGGTTCGCATGAAGTGTGCCGTCCCGTTGGTTCCGTGTCGCACACGCCGTCACCGGATCGCGAGCAGTCGCCGTCGCCGCCCGTTGCGTAGACATGGCGCAAGCCGAGGTAGTGCCCCATTTGGTGCGTGAGCGTGCGGTTCGAGGAGGTCCAGGCGTCGACCCAGCCGAGCGTTCCGAACGCGCGGCTGGCGATGGCGATGCCGAGGGGAGCCGACTCGAGGGACGCCCCGATGGTTTGGCCTTTCAGCCCCATGCGGCCCAAATCCGGCAGCACGAACAGGTTCACGTACCGCTCCGGATCCCACGCGACCTCCGCCATCCATTCGTGCGCGCGGTCCAGCGTTTCATCCGTGAAGAGGTGGCGCACGATGCCCGTTGTCGGCAAGCCCTCAACACCTCGACGCGCCCATTTGAAGCGGATGCCCGTGTCCACGCTTTCTCCATTCGCAAAGTCAGAATTGAGCGCCTCGAGCGCGCTGTTCAATTGCGGGTAGCTCAAGTTGAACCCCTCGCCCACGTCCTCGCCTCGGTGGTACACGTGCACCACCACCGGCAAGGACCAAATCGCCTCCGCGGGACGTTCCCCACGGTAAACTTGGAAGCGGTCGCGGTTGATTTGCGCGCGAACGGCTTCTTCGAATCGCTCGTAAGATCGGCGTTGAGCGCCGTCGGCTTCGGACCGGTCTTCGTCGTCCGCGCACTCTAGAACAGGAGGGGAGTTCACCTCTCCGGCTTGCACCGCAACCGAAGGTGCGGGAGCGGCAACGTACGGAACTTGAGCGTGCCCGCCTTGCAGGCCAAACCAACTCAAGCAAACCAGGAAAAACGTGCCCGCGAGGCGGGAGGGAAGGGCGTAAAATGGGTCCATGAAAAAAACCTTAATGGCCCCGTTTACGCTCGGGAACCATCAAGGTTTCATTTTCAGGCCGATGAGTGGGGTTTACTTCACTTCGAACAGCTCAACTTCAAAGACGAGCGTCGCATACGGCGGGATGGGGCTGTTCGGGTTGGGGGTCGCTCCGTAGGCCAAATCGTGGGGGATGACAAAGCGCGTCTTGCCGCCGACCTTCATCAGCTGCAGCCCTTCCGTCCAGCCGGGGATGACGCCACCGAGCGGGAAGCTGATGGTCTCTCCGCGCTTGTAGCTCGAATCGAACTCGGTGCCGTCGATGAGCGTGCCGCTGTAATGCACGGTGACCGTGGACGACGCATCGGGGGAGGGGCCGTCGCCCACCACGAGGTGCTCGTACTGCAATCCCGACTCCGTGACTTGCACGCCGTCCTTCTTTGCGTTTTCGTCAAGGAAGGCTTGGCATTCGGCCAAGTAGTCTGCATTTTGGGCTTCGCGCAAGGCGGCCATGCCTTCGCTCAACACCTGGTTCACTTCTTCCATCGTCAAGGTGGCGGTGCCGCCAAATTGCTCAGCAAAGCCGCGTGCGACCGCGTCGGTGTCCAATTCGTTCACCCCTTCTTGCATCAGGTTGTTGGCGAACAACACGCCAAAGGCGTAGCTCAATTCAGTCATCTCAGTCGAGGTTTCTTGGGTTTGCGCATTTTGAGATTGGGCGCAACCCGTCATGAAAAACAGGCCCGCTGCCACCGTGGCAAGGGCTGGAAGGTTGGATTTAAACATCAGAAGGGATTGAATGATGATCTCGGGTGAAGACCCAAGTCGTTTCCGTTGAAAGATTCTCCGTGTAAAGGTAACCGCCCGCGTTGAAGTCCTTGAGTCCTTCGGGATCGGTGATTTGGCGTTTGATGGCAAACCGCGCCATGGCCCCGCGTGCGTGCTTCGCATACGTTCCCAACACCTTGAATTGGTCGCCCACGAGGTCCTTGAATTCGATGTCGATGACCGGCGCATTCAATGCGTCACGCTGGACCGCCTTGCTGTATTCTTGGCTGGCCAAATTCACCACAACACCTTCCGCATCGGCCGCAATCGCTTTCGCAATGCGGTCTCCCCAGTACGTGTAGAGGTTCGGCTTCGTCGGGGTGATGGGCCATTTGGTCCCCATTTCCAACCGATAGGGTTGCATCAAATCCAGCGGCCGCAACACGCCATACAGGCCGCTCAGAATGCGGAGGTGCCGCTGGGCAAACTCCAAATCCGGCTGCTTGAACGTCTTCGCATCCAATCCGCGGTACACTTCCCCTTGGAAGCATTCGATGCACGGCGACGCATTCCCCGGGTGGAACGGCGCGTGCCAATTTCGGTAGCGTTCCACGTTCAACTCGGCGAGTTCCGGGCTGATTTTCATCAGCGATTGGAGCTTTTTCGAAGAGAACTTCGCGAGTTTGTGGGCCAAATACTCCGCCTCCTCCAGAAAGGCCGGTTGAGACGCCGAACTGGCGTGGTCCATTGCGGTGCAGTCGATGGTCTTCGCAGGGGAAAGCAGGACAATCATGGTTGCGGGATTGAAGGAAGCAAGCGGCGAATGTAGGACGGCACAGTCCGCAATCCAATCTCGCGCTATCTTCCGCCGACAAAAGTTTTGAAAAACATGTTAAGGATAGCATCCATCACCGGGGCAGCATGGGTCCTGGTTCCCTCCCTTTTTGCGCAATGTCCAGCGGGCGAGTCGGCGCTGACCGTCACGGTGGATACGGACGGTTGGGGATATGAGGTGTATTGGGAGATCGTGGACACCGGTGCGGAATGCGGGATGAATCCGTGGGCATTTGGGGGGAACTCCGACGAGGTGGGATGCGACGGAAACGGCAACGCGAACGCTTCGGTGACGTATGCTTCGAATGCCGTTATCACCGAGGGGCCGTTTTGCCTGCCCACGTGGGGATGCTACGACTTCGTTCACATCGACGACTACGGCGATGGGGGCACGTCATTCGAGCTGGCCGCTGATGGCGTTGCAATCGGGGCGTACACGGGCTCCGGCGCAGGCAATACCTGGAACTTCTGTCCCTCGGAATCGTCCTTTGTTCAGCACGACAGCCCGTGCGATGCAGCGGCCATCACCGTGGACGGGGATACCGTCACCGTTTCGACGGAAGGTGCAACCGTCCAAATCGGCGAACCGTCGCCCGACGCGAACCCCCTGGGCGGGTGCGGAACGCAGGGTTGGTGGTGCGGTTCGGACGGGAACATCGCGCGCACGGTTTGGCTCAGCTTCACCGCCAACTCCACCGATCCCGTGCTCATCAGCAGCTGCCACGAGGGCACCAACATGGACACGCAACTTGCGCTGTACCGGGTGGACGATTGCGGCGATTGGTCCTCGTTCACGCTCGTTGGCGCTTCGGACGACATCCCGGGAGGGTGTGGTCCGGGCAATGGATACGCCTCCCGCATCGCATCGGACTGCCTCGAAGCCGGCGCGATGTACCTCATTCAGCTCGACGGCTGGGCGGGGAGCTCAGGGACGGCGCTCGTGTCCGTGGCCTCCAATCCGGACGCGGCGCCATCGTTCAATGTGCTCACCAGCAACATGGATTGTCCGTTGAGCGAGGAAGTCGAACCTTCTGGCCAAATCCTTCTCGCGATGAACGAAAGCGGCCTCGGAGCCAGCTACCACATCACCGGCAACGGCGTGGACACCGATGCACCTTATGCGGGCGCCCTGTTCCCAGGAACCTACGAGGTCGAGCTCACCACGGCTTGCGGTGTGACCTATAACGAAAGCGTCACCTTGACTGCGCCCGAGCCCTTCGTGTTTGATTTTGCGTCCTCGTCGACATCGTGCAGCGGGGCTTCGGATGGCGGAATCGAAGTGACCCTTTCGGGCGGATCGGGGCCTTACGAATTCGCGTGGACCACGGATGCCGGGTTCACCTCGATCGAAGAGGATCCAGCGGGGCTCCCGGAAGGATGGTACGACCTCGAAGTCACGGATGACGAAGGGTGCACGTTCCTCGCGTCAGTGGAAGTGGTGTCCGGTTCATCGCTCGAATTTTCGTTGGGCGGCGACACGCTGATTTGCTTGGACGAGAGCCTGTTGTTGTACGGTCCGCCGGCGTTGGATTACGTTTGGCAGGACGGCTCCATCAATCAGTTTTTGTACATCGAGGCCAGCGATTGGGGTGTGGGCACGTATCCCTTGTATTTGGTCGTGAGCAACGACGAGGGGTGCGACCACTCGGATGTGCTGATTTTGACCATCGGTTCGTGCAGCACCGGGGTGGAGGCGCTCGATGCTGAGGCCTTCATGGTGTTTCCGAATCCGGCGGCGGATGTGGTGAATTGGCAGTTGCCAGCAGGAAGCCAAACCGGACGGGTGCGCGATGCCACCGGCCGCGTGGTTGCCGAGTTGGCGGATTCAAAGGGGCAATTGAACGTGGCTGATTGGCCCGCGGGGGTGTACTTTTTCGAGTCGCAGGAAGGGCGGGACGTTCAGCGCCTCCACGTGGTGCGCTGATTCACGCAGTGCGCCACGCTTCGAGCACGGCCAATGCGCGGTCGAGGTGGGCGTCGTTCAGGTCGCGGTGCAGGACCCAGCGGATTTTCGTCGGGCCAAACGCCATGCACCGCATGCCCCGTTCCTCGAGTTCCCGAGCGGCCTCCGCGGCGGCAACTCCCGGGCGCAACTCCGCGATGACGATGTTCGTTTCCACGGGTTCGAGTCCGACGAAGTCGGGATGGGCCAACAGGGCCTCTCCCAACCGCCGCGCACGCTCGTGGTCGCGGTGCAGTTCCGGCAAGTGGTGGTCGAGGGCGTGAAGGCAGGCGGCGGCGAGGCCTCCGATTTGGCGCATCCCTCCGCCCATGACCTTTCGGACCCGATGCGCCCGGCGAATGAAATCCGTCGAACCGACGAGCACCGAGCCAACGGGCGCGCCCAAGCCCTTTGAAAAGCATACGGAGATGGAGTCGAATCGCCGGCCATACCCCGACCAGTCCGCATCCGTTCCTACGCTGGCGCCGCGGGCCACTTGCGCGTTCCAGAGCCGCGCTCCATCCAAGTGAAGCGGCAACCCCCGCGCTTCCGCCACGGCGCGAATCCGCTCGATTTCGTCCTCCGCCCAAACCGCGCCCCCGCCTTTGTTCACCGTGTCTTCGAGGGCGATCAAGGCGGTGCGGGCGAAGTGGCTGTCGGGCGGGTTGATGGCTGCAACGGCCTGCTCCGCTGTGAATCGCCCCCGGTTGCCGGCGAGCAGTCGGACGGACGCCCCCGCGTTGCGCGCGATGCCGCCCCCTTCGTAATGGTAGATGTGACTCAAATCCCCGCAAATGACTTCGTCCCCCGGTGCGACGTGCACCTGAATGGCCGCTTGATTTGCCATGGTCCCAGAGGGGAAAAAAAGCCCGGCTTCGTGCCCAAGCATGCGGGCACAGCGCCGCTCCAAGTCCGCAGCTGTGGGGTCCTCTGCAAACACGTCATCGCCCACCGCCGCAGCGCCCATGGCGGCCAGCATGTCGGCCGTTGGCCGCGTGACCGTGTCGGATCGAAAATCTATGCGTTCCATGCCCGCGAAGGTAAGTCGACGAAATCGGTAACTTGCAGCCTTCAAATCAACGTCCGACCATGAAAGTTCCATCGAAGCACGCCGCCCTGAGCGCCCTCTTTGCCTTGTTCACATTCAGCGCGGGAGCGAAAGAAGGGATGTGGATTCCCACGTTGCTCGAAGCCGTCGAAGGCGAAATGCAGGCCATGGGCTTGCACCTGACAGCGGAAGACATTTACAGCGTGAACCAAGGCAGTTTGAAGGATGCCATCGTGCATTTTGGGGGCGGCTGCACGGCGGAAATGGTGAGCGAGGAAGGGCTCTTGTTGACCAATCACCACTGCGGTTATGGCCAAATCGCATACCACAGCACCGTCGAGAACGACTACCTGACCGATGGCTTTTGGGCGATGACCCGGGACGAGGAGCTCATCAACCCGGACTTGACGGCGACGTTCATCGACCGCATTGTGGACGTAACCGACCGCATGTTTGGAGCAGAGGACGCCGAGGCCGAGCGCGCCGCCATCGTGGCCGAGGCCACCGAGGGCACCGATTTGGAAGGCAAGGTCGTGGCCTTCGATTTTGGCAACTCGCATTACCTCATCACGACGCGGACCTTCCGGGACGTGCGCTTGGTCGGGGCGCCACCGAGTGCCGTGGGGAAATTCGGTGGGGACACGGACAATTGGGTTTGGCCTCGGCACACCGGCGATTTTTCCATCTTCCGCATCTACGCCGACGCGAACAACGCGCCCGCCGACATCTCCGAAGACAACGTGCCCTTCCGCCCTGCGCACCACCTTCCCGTCCAAATCGGCGGCATGGAACCCGGTGAATTCACCATGGTCTTCGGTTTCCCGGGAACCACGGAGCAGTACTTGACATCGGACGCCGTGGAATTCGTCATCAACGAGCTCAACCCCATGCGCATCGGCATGCGGGACGCGAGCCTGGCGGTCATCAACGCGGCCCGCGCCTCCTCGGCAGCGTTGCGCATCGGCTATGCGGACAAGCAGAGCAGCGTGGCGAACGCTTGGAAGAAGTGGATCGGCCAAAACAAAGGCCTCATCGAACTCAACGCCCTGGGCAAGAAGCGCGACCTCGAATCCTCCTTCGCCAAGCGTGCCTCCCAAGCGGGCAACCGCACCTACGCAGCTTGCGTCCCCGCCATCCAAGCCCTGAACGCGGAGTACTTTCCTTACCAAACCGCCCGGGCCCTCTTCATCGAATACGTGTACTACGGTGCCGACATCCTGAACTTCGCTCACGCCTTTCGCAACGCCATCGAGTCCGGTGCAGAACTGGAAGAGAAAGGCGAATGGCAGTCCACGTTGGAATCCCTGCGTGGAACGGTGAGCGGGCACTTCCGCACGTACGACGCTGCGACCGACGAGGCCATCCTCGCTGCGCTCACGGGGCCGTACATCGCCCACACCCCCCGTCCGGAATTCCTGCCGCAAGCGTTGCAAGGAGTGGGCAATGGGACCGACTTCGCTTCGGATTTGTTCGGAAAATCCATCTTCGACGACGAAGAGGCCCTGGTGGCGCTCCTCGATAAAGGCAGCCCGAAGGCGTTTTCCAAGCTCGCGAAAGACCCGGCATTCCAACTCATCGCGCAACTGCGCAGCACGTATTTTGAATCCGTGGCACCCGAGTACGGTCGGTTGCGCGAAGCCCTCGACCTTCAGACCTCCACTTACACCCAGGCCCTGCGCGAGCTCTTTCCCGACGAGGCGTTTTTCCCGGATGCGAACAGCACGTTGCGCTTGACCTATGGCAAAGTCGAAGGTTCCGCTCCTTACGATGGCATGCGCTATGAGCCGTTTACGACGCACAAGGGCATCCTCCAGAAGTACATTCCGGGGGACGCGGATTTCGATTTGCCCGAGGATTTGGTCGAAGCGTTGCGTCGGGGAGATTGGGGGGCTTATGGCAACGCGGACGGCGATTTGCCGGTGTGCTTTACGGGGAGCAACCACACCACGGGCGGCAATTCGGGTTCGCCTGCCCTCAATGGTGACGGGGAGCTCATCGGCATCAACTTCGACCGGACGTGGGAGAGCACGATGAGCGACATCCTGTTCGATGAGACCCGTTGCCGGAACATCATGGTGGACATCCGATACGTTCTCTGGGTAGTGGACGTCTATGCCGGTGCGGGTCACTTGGTCGACGAGATGGACCTCGTACGCTGAGGAGCGCTTGCCAGAAAGAAAAACCCCGCGTCGGCTGCCGACGCGGGGTTTTTTCACGAAATCGCCCGTGGGATTCAGGAAGCCATGAAGGCAATCGCCATGATGGCGATGGCGAACATCATCAGCGCGAACACGACGGGTCCAGCGATTTCGTTCTGTTGGGGTTCGTGGTGATCGTGTGACATGCCGCAAAAATAGCGCAACTTGAAGCAGTTGCAACGCACGTTCCATTTTGTTCACAACGCATGCAACGCTTTGAGCCCCTTGCGGGTTTAGAGCGTGGATGCAGTAACTTACCCGACTGCAACGATTTGAAACCAACGCCATGAAACTCCATTCATCTTTGTTCCTCGTTTTGGGAATCTTCTCCCTTGTTCCTCATCACCTTTCAGCTCAATGTGCAGCCGGTGAAATCGAAATCACCATCGGGGTACAACCGGACAATTGGCCCAATGAAACCTCCTGGGAGTTGCTCTCGGGGGCGGTCGTTTTGGCTGAAGGGAGCGGCGGAACTTCGGGGGTGTTGGAGGAGACCGTGGTGTGTTTTGCTTCGGAAGAAGAAGCGCCTTGCCTCGAATTCCACATCAACGATTCATACGGCGATGGCATTTACAGCCCGGGAGGCTACTGGATTTCCATCGATGGGGAGGAAGTGGCTTCGGGCAACAGCTACGGTTTTGGTGAGTCCGCTTATTTCCTTTGTCCAGAAGGGTACACGTGTTCGGACGCTCAGCTGCTGACGGACGCCGATTACGGCATGGTGGACCAAACAGCCGACACCTATTGGTACACGTTCACCCCACCTGCAAACGGCATGTACCTCCTGAGCACGTGCGAGGCGGCTTGCAACACGCGGCTGTGGGTCTACGATTACTGCAACATGAACAACTTCGACGACACCAACGAAGGTTCGATTTATTACGACGATTTCGAAGGCGGTTGCGGGGAATCAGCGAACTTGACGGTGCTGTTGGAAGAAGGCGTCACGTATTGGATCCGCATCGCGAGCCCCGACGGTTCGTGCAACGCGGATTTTGCATGGGAGTTCGACTTTGTGGGGCCGCCGACCGGCTGCATGGACGAGGCGGCGTGCAATTACAGCCCGCTTGCGGAGGTTGACTCGGGGGAGTGCTCTTACCCGGGCGATCCCGATTGCACGGGGCCGGATTTGACGGTGTTGGAGAGTGCGATTTCCAATAGCTTGACCGCTGCGACTTTGAACGTGGGGCAGGGGGATTGCTATGTCGGGGAAGGCTGTCTGAACGGCTACGGAACGCGGGAGTTGGTCCGGTTCACGACCCACATCAAGAACGTTGGGGACGTGGACTACTACATCGGCCCAACGTCCAACAACGCGGAGACCCAGCAATTCGAATGGGGCGATTGCCACAACCACTTCCACTACAAAGGGTATGCAGAGTACATTTTGTTTGAAATGGACGGCACCGCCCTGCCCATCGGGTTCAAGAATGGATTTTGCGTGATGGATTTGGAGTGTAGCGATGGGGGAACGGCGCAGTACGGTTGCAGCAACATGGGCATTTCGGCGCATTGTGGAGACATCTACAGCAGCGGTTTGTCCTGCCAGTGGATCGATGTGACCGACATTCCCGACGGCCAATACCAGTTGGTGGTGCGCGTGAACTGGGACGAGAGCCCTGACGCCTTGGGGCGTTACGAAATTTCGTACGACAACAACTGGGCCGTGGTGTGCATCGGCATAGACCGCTCCAGTGGGGCGCTGGTCATCGAGGAATTCGACGACTGCCCGCAGTACACCGACTGCATGGGAGAGGTGTTCGGTTTGGCGCAGCCCGACTGCAATGGGGACTGCAACGGCTCCGCCCTCATGGGTGACCTCGATGCGAACGGTGCGCAGGAGTATTCGGATGCGGTCGATTACGTGGAGCACATTTTGGGCAATGACATTGAGGCGCTTCCCTGCACGGACATCGACCAAGACGGAGCCATCAGCGTGACGGACGCGGCCCTGATGTCGCAGTGCCAGTTTTTCAACGCGGCGCACCAACACCCGGACTCATCCGGTGTACACGACAAATGCCAATTCCCGGTGGTAGCCATCACGAATCCCTTCGATTCCGTTCGGTTCTCCATCGGTGCGGTGAACACGAGCGAGGGCTTTGTGGACGTGCATGTCTTGAATCCCAACAACCGCATTGTGGGCTACGAGTTTGTGGTGAGCGGCATGGGCATTGCCAGTGCGGTGAGCATCGCTGACCCCATCGAGTACCCGATTCAACCGGCGCACATGCCCGGGGGACAGAAGGTCATCGGTTTGTCCTATGAAGGGGAGAGCTTCAAGAAAAACTACGAATGGGTTCCGCTTGTGCGGCTCTATTGGTCGAATGTTTCCGACGAGATTTGCATCGACAACATCGTGGACGTCGTGAACGACAACTACGAAAACACCGTGAACCTCATCGAGAACGGTTGCGTGCTGGTGAATTCGGTCAGCGAGTTCACGGCTGCAGCTCCGATGGTGTTCCCGAATCCGATGACGGATGAGGCGCTCATTCGGTTCGACAATCCCAGCCGTCAGCCGGTGCTCTTCGAACTGCTCGATTCCCGAGGTCGCGTAGTGCGAAGCGAGGAGGTCAATGGGGTGGAGCTTCGCCTCCAACGAGAAGATTTGGAACCTGGAAGCTACGTGTATCGGCTGACGGGGCGCAACGCCCAACCGATGACGGGACGGTTGTCGATTCACTGATTTTAGAATCCATTGAAATGAAACGTTCTGCTCTTTTGCTTGCGTGGTGTTGGGCACTTGGGTCCGTGAATGGCGTCATTGGCCAAGTCGTGATCAACGAGTTTTCGGCAGCGAATTATTCGCTCGGAATCGGTGGGGACAACGAGGATTTCGTGGAGTTCTATAACCCCACGGGTGCGGCGGTGGATTTGGGCGGTTACTTTCTAAGCGATGATCCCGCGGATGCGACGAAATTTGAGATCCCGGCAGGCACGCAGGTGAACGCGGGGGGGTACCTGATGGTGATGTGTTCCGCAGAAGGCGAGGTTCCTGCGAACCTTTACGCGGGGGGCAACTTGAACACCAATTTCAAGATCCGCCAAACCGCAGGCGAGTCCATCGTATTTGCCGATCCATCCGGAGTGATTTTGGAGCAGCACACGTTCGGTGTGGACTGGACGCCGAATCAAGCAGACCACAGTTGGTCCCGCGACGTGGATGGGAGCAACAACTGGGTGGTGTGCGCCACCCCGACGCCCAATGCATCCAACGGCGGCACGTACTATAGCGGTTATGCACCCACGCCGTCCTTTACGGTGGAGGCAGGGGTGGTCGCAGCCGGGACGACCGTTGCCCTCAATGGAGCGGCTGGTTTGGAAATTCGGTAC
The DNA here is from genome assembly GCA_965656785.1 of uncultured Flavobacteriales bacterium. GTDB lineage: Bacteria > Bacteroidota > Bacteroidia > Flavobacteriales_D > Sanyastnellaceae > JALQTD01. The sequence continues at coordinate 34,052 of CBFHLY010000009.1, read as the reverse complement.
ACGACGAACGGGTATGCACCGACGGCGACCAGCACGTTGTATGCTGGGCCGATTGCCGTGAACGCCACGACGGTCATTCGCGCGGCGGCCTTCGATCCTTCTGGGGCGATGGCCACGAGCTTCATTGCAACGAATACCTACTTCGTGGGCAATGACGTGCACGACATGATCGTCGTTTCCGTTTCCGGGAACGGTCAAGAGGATGGCGCTTGGCCCGGAGGATGGGGGGGAGGAGTGGACGAACCCGCTCACCTCGAATTTTTTCATCCCGATGGTACATTTTGGTGCGAAGCCACGGGCGACAGCAACGAACACGGCAACGACTCGAACGCCTACCCTCAAAAGGGCTTCGATTACGTCTCCCGCGATCAAATGGGCTACAGCTATGCGGTCGAGGCCCCGTTGTTTCACGTCAAGCAGCGGGACGCTTATCAGCGCCTTATTTTCAAAGCGGCCGCCAACGATAACTACCCGTCTTCGGGCGGAGGGCACATCCGCGACGCCTACGTCCAAACCCTGAGTCACCTCGCGGACCTGCACCTCGATGAGCGCACGAACGAATCGTGCATCGTTTATCTGAATGGTGAGTATTGGGGCGTTTACGAGTACCGGGAGAAGGTAGATGATTTGGACTTCACCACCGAATACTACGACCAGCCACGGCACTTTGTAGACTTCATCAAGACGTGGGGGGGCACTTGGGAGGAATACGGCTCGGTGGCCGATTGGAACACCCTGGTGAATTTCGTCACCACCCAGGACATGACGGATCCCGCGAATTACGACTACGTCGTGAGCGTGCTGAATCCCATGAGCCTCATCGACTACTTCGTGATGAACTCCTACGTCGTGTGTGCCGACTGGCTCAATTGGAACACGGCGTGGTGGCGGGGCCGCCATCCGGACGGCGATGCGAAGCGGTGGCGCTATGCGCTGTGGGACATGGACAACACCTTCGGGCACGGCACGAACTACACCGGTGTCCCTTCCCAACAACCGGATGCCGATCCGTGCAACCCGGAAAGCCTCGGAAATCCCGGAGGCCAAGGCCACGTCCCGGTGCTCAATGCCCTGCTGGAGAACGAAGATTTTTGGGCCCTGTACATCAACCGCTATGCGGACTTGAGCAACACGTACTTCAGCTGCGATTACATGCATTGGGCACTCGACTCCATGATCGCGGTCATCGAGCCCGAAATGCCGCGCCACATCCAGCGCTGGGGCGGGAACCTCGCCCAATGGGAGGCGAACGTTCAGGAGATCCACGACTTCATTGATGACCGGTGTGCATCCACGTTAGTGAGCGGCATGGAGGATTGTTACGACGTGGAATCCGCGACGGTGACGGTGCTCATCGATGGCATCGGCGAGGTGGAGGTGAACACGGTGACCATCAACCAGTCCGCTTCCCCGTTCAACGGGACTTACTTCGTGGGCTTGCCGTTGACGCTGACTGCAGATGTGGGTAACGCCTTGCCGTTTTTGTTTTGGGAGGTCGTCGAAGGCGACGTGGAGTTGCTCGATCCGGAGAACCCAGAGCTGGGCTTTGAGCTGATGGGGGACGTGACGTTGATTGCCCATTTTGCGACGGATTTGGACCCGGAAATGCTGGTGTTCCAGGTGGAACCAGCAGGTGCAGGCCAAATCCTGCTCGACGGAATTCCCTTCGCCTCCTACCCCGCAAGCCAGCTGACCGATGCGGGCTACCACAGCATCGCTGCGCAGGGCGTGGACGAATGGCACGTATTCACGGGCTGGTCCACCACTGGATTGAACGTTTCTCCTTCGGCGACGAGTTCACCGGGCACCATTTTCGTGAACGAACCCGATACGATTACGGCACACTTTGAAGTCATCCAGCACATCGAAGTGACGGTGAAGGTGGAACCCGCAGGTGCCGGCACGGTGTTGTTGGAGGGCGGCATCACCACGATGTCCGAATGGTCGGGTGGATTGGAGCCCATCGGCGCGTTGGATGCCACGGCGACGCCTGAGCCCAATTGGGTGTTCGATCGCTGGACGAGCGAGCAGGCGAACCCGTTTCCAGGTCCCCAAGAGCGCGAGGTGGCGTTCAACATCGAGGAATCCGATGTCCTCACGGCGCACTTTACGCCCATTGAATTCGCGATCTATGTGCCGACGGCGTTTTCGCCCAACAACGACGGAATGAATGACGCGTTCTTGCCTGTGGGGGAGGCGATTTTGACGGAGAACTATCGCCTCCGCGTTTTCAATCGCTGGGGCGAAATCGTGTTTGAATCGGAAGATCCGACCCAGCCTTGGCTCGGTGAACACCAAGGCGGCGGACATTATGTCCCGGATGGCGTTTACCAGTACCACCTGCGGTTGCAGTCCGCGCACAAGGACGCCCCCGAGGAGCGCTCGGGCTTCATTCAGGTCATTCGCTGATGGGGCGCGTTGTCTCGCTGTGGTCGGGACCGCGCAACCGCTCGACGGCGCTGATGTATTCCGTGGCGCAACGCGCTGACGTTGAGGTGGTGGACGAACCGTTGTTCGGGCACTACCTTGCGCTGAGTGGGGCGGCAAGGCCGTCGCGCAAGGAGGTCCTCTCGGCTCAAGCCACCGACCCGTGGGCGTTGTTGCCCTTGTTGCAGCCGCGCGTTGGACGCGATGTGTTCCTGAAGCACATGGCCTGCCACCTCAGGGGATGGGCTCCGGAGGTGTTTGCTGAGCACGTGCACGTTTTGCTGGTGCGGGAACCGGCCGCCGTGGTGGCCAGTTACCGGAGCGGGGTGGATCGGCCGACCTTGGAGGATTTGGGCTATGCATGGCAGGCGTGGTGGTGGGTGGAATGCCAGCGGCGCGGCTGGCCGGTGTTCGTGCTGGACAGCGATCGGCTCGTGTTGGATCCGGAGAAGGGCTTGCGGGCGCTATGCGCGGCGTGCGGTTGGGGGTGGGAGCCGGAGATGATGGCGTGGGAGCCGGGGCCGAGGAAGGAGGACGGGGTTTGGGCCCAATACTGGTACGCCAACGTGCACGCCTCATCCGGCTGGAAACGCGGCGCGTCCTTGCCGACGGCCCCAGTGCTCACCCCGGCCGAACAGGCGCTCGTAGCCGAATGCCGCCCGCACCATGACGTGTTGAGGGCGCACGCGATGAATTAACTTGCCGCCCATGGCGAAATGGAATCTACCCGACCCCCGGAACGAGGGGACGCAGGTTTGGGTGAACGGATTGGTGCCGCGAGAGGAGGCGCGGGTGCACGTGCTCGACAGCGCGGTGCAAGGAGGCGATGCGGTGTGGGAGGGACTGCGCGTTCGATCGGGAGCGGTGGTCCAATGGAGTGAGCACGCGAGGCGGTTGCGGGACTCCGCACGGGCATTGGCGTTTGCTGAAGTGCCGACGGAGGACGCGGTTTGGCATGCGGTCAAGGCCACCCTCGAAGCGAACGGCATGACCGACGGCGTGCACATCCGATTGACCCTCACCCGCGGGCGCAAGCAGACCAGCGGCATGGATCCGCGGCTCAACACCTTCGGCCCGACCCTCATCGTGCTTCCGGAGTACAAGGGCTACGTCTACGGCAGCGAAGGCATTCGGCTCATCACCGCATCCACCCGCCGCAATGCGCCGTCATTCCTCGATTCGAAAATCCACCACGCGAACCTGCTCAACAACATCCTCGCGAAGATCGAGGCCAACGTGGCCGGCGCGGACGATGCGGTCATGCTCGACGAGCGGGGATTCCTCGCGGAAACGAACGCGACGAACCTGTTCCTTGTTCGGGACGGGGTGTTGCTCACGCCGCGGCCCACGGCCTGCCTCCCAGGCATCACGCGCGGCTATGTGCTGCAGCTCGCTCGTGAACTCGGCATTCCGGCGGCAGAGCGCGACTTGTCCCTAGCGGAGCTGCACACCGCCGACGAGGCGTTCACGACCGGAACGATGGGCGCCCTCGCGCACGTCATCGAGGTCGATGGCCGGTCCATACCGGGGCAGGGGCCGCTGACGCAACGCCTTCGACAACGCTACGAATCCTCCATCCTGCAGACCGCCCGAAGCTTGAACTCATGAATGCGTTCACCTTGATTTTGAAGTACCTCGCTGTTTTTGTGCTCGCCATCTTTGTCGGCTCGTTTTCCATGATGGGCTTGCACCTGTTGTCGGGCGTGATGTGGCCGGAATTCAGCCTCAACGAAATGCCGGCGAACCCGCAGGCCTTGGAGCAGTTCATGGCGGCGATGCCCCTCGGTCCGATGCTGGCGGTGCTGGTTTCGCATTGGGGCGGGACCGTGTTGGGGGCCATCACCGCCGTGTTGGCTTCGGGGCGGCGGCAGGTTTGGCCGGGCCTGGTGATGGGCGCGTGGTTCACCATCGGTGGCATCGCCAACAACGCCATGTTGCCCGCGCCGCTTTGGCTCGAGGCCGTGGACCTCGTCGGGTACATCCCGCTGGCCTACCTCGTCAGCCGGCCGTTGGTGAAGGCCGACGCTTGAGCAACGTGTTGAGCGTGACGGCCACGATGACGAGGCCAATGCCGGCCATGGCGTAGCCGTTCAGCCGCTCGTCAAAGAGGAAGAGCCCGCTGAGGAAGGCGAGCACGGCCCCCACGTATTTGAAGGGCATGATGGTGCTGGCTTGGCCTTGATGGAGGGCGAAGGTCATCGCGATTTGGGCCACAATGCTCAACAGCCCCACGGCCAACGCCAACCCCCATTCCCACCCCACCGGCGGCACCCACGTGAACGCGGTCAGCGACCCCGAAACCGGCACCGCCACCAAGTGAAACCAGATCACCACGCCCACCGGATGGTCCGTATCCCGGCACTTCATCGTCGCCAAATACGCCACCCCCGCCGCCGCCGCGCTCACCACGCCCAACGCGAGGTACCACCAACTCACCCGCGCATCGAATCCCTTGACCATCAGCACCCCCACGAACGCCAGCCCGAACAACCCCCACTGCACCGGACGCATCGCCTGCTGCCCATCGAACCGCCGCGCCAACAACACCGTGAAAATCGGCGACAAGTACTGGATTACGGTCGCAGAAGCCAACGGTATGTGCCGAATGGTGTGAAAAAACGTGGCCAAGCCGATGGTCCCGAACACCCCGCGCACCAACAGCCAACGCCGGTTGTGCCCCAACAACGGCTTGCCCTTTGCGAGCAACCAACCGCCGGCCAACACCAACGACACGACCGACCTTAAAAACACAAGTTCCTCCGTCGGCAAGTGTCCCAGCGCCTTGACGCACAGGTTCGCCGACGTGTACAAGACCGTCGCAAGCAACATCCACGCGATGCCGGCGTGCGGCCCGCCCATCACATGTTGCGGCGGTACGCGCCGCCCACTTCGAAGAGCGCGTCCGTCAACCGCCCAAGCGACGTCACCTTGCACGCCTCAAGCAGTGCCTCGAAGACGTTTCCCCCGCTGACCGCTGCCTGCTGCACGTCCTTGATCGCGTCCGAAGCGCGCTCCGCGTAGGCCGTTTGTAACGCCTCCACATTCCGCAACTGCACCGCTTTTTCCTCCTCTGTCGCCCGAATGACCTCCCCGGGAACGATGGTGGGCGACCCCTCCTTCGAGAGGAAGGTGTTGACCCCGATGATCGGATATTCCCCGGTGTGCTTCAGCATTTCGTAGTGCAAGCTCTCCTCTTGGATGCGCGAGCGCTGGTACATCGTTTCCATCGCGCCGAGCACGCCACCGCGCTCCGTGATCCGGTCGAATTCCGTGAGCACCGCTTCCTCCACGAGGTCCGTCAGCTCTTCGATGATGAACGAGCCCTGCAACGGGTTCTCGTTCTTCGCGAGCCCGAGCTCCTTGTTGATGATGAGCTGGATGGCCATGGCCCGCCGCACGCTGTGTTCCGTCGGGGTGGTGATGGCCTCGTCGAAGGCGTTGGTGTGCAGGGAGTTGCAGTTGTCGTAAATGGCGTAGAGCGCTTGCAGCGTGGTGCGGATGTCGTTGAAGTCGATTTCCTGCGCGTGCAAGCTGCGGCCGGACGTTTGGATGTGGTACTTCAGCATCTGCGCGCGTGGGGAGGCCCCGTATTTTTCGCGCAAGGCTTTGGCCCAAATCCGCCTCGCCACCCGCCCGATCACCGCGTACTCCGGATCGATGCCGTTGGAGAAGAAAAAGCTCAAGTTGGGGCCGAACTGGTCGATGTTCATCCCCCGGCTCAGGTAGTACTCGACGTAGGTGAAGCCGTTGGCCAGCGTGAAGGCGAGTTGCGTAATGGGGTTGGCGCCCGCTTCGGCAATGTGGTAGCCACTGATGGACACGGAATAAAAGTTCCGCACGCCCCGATCGATGAAACTCTGCTGAACGTCGCCCATGAGGCGGAGCGCAAATTCCGTGGAGAAAATGCAGGTGTTCTGCGCTTGGTCTTCTTTCAGGATGTCCGCTTGAACGGTTCCTCGAACGCTGTGGAGAGCATGGGCCCTAATCCGCTCATAATCCGACGGTTCAAGGATTTCGTCTCCCGTAATCCCCAGCAGCAGCAACCCCAAGCCGTCGTTGCCTTCAGGCAGCGCTCCTTCGTACTTCGGGCGCGGCAACCCGCGATCCTCCCAACGGGCCTTGAGCGCGGATTCAACGCGTTCCTCCAGCCCGTGTTCCCGGATGAACCGCTCGCACTGTTGGTCAATGGCCGCGTTCAAAAAGAACCCGAGCATCATCGGCGCCGGGCCGTTGATGGTCATCGAAACCGAGGTCGCCGGGTCGCACAAATCGAATCCGCTGTAAAGCTTCTTCGCGTCGTCGAGGCTGCACACACTCACGCCGCTGTTGCCGACCTTGCCGTAAATGTCCGGGCGCGGGTCCGGGTCGCGCCCGTACAACGTTACGCTGTCGAATGCGGTTGAGAGCCGCTTGGCGGGCATGCCCAACGAAACGTAATGGAAGCGCTTGTTCGTGCGTTCGGGCCCCCCTTCACCTGCGAACATGCGCGTCGGGTCTTCGCCTTGGCGCTTGAACGGGTAAATGCCCGCCGTGTAAGGGAAGGCTCCGGGCAAGTTCTCTTGAAGCGCCCATCGAAGCAGGTCTTTCCAGCCGGATAAACGGGGCACGCTCACCTTGGGAATGCGCTGGTGCGAAAGGCTTTCTGTGGTGGTTTCTACGTCAATTTGCTTGTCCCGAACCTGAAAGCTGAAAATGGCCGCCCGGTACCGATCCCGGAGTTCAGGCCACTTTTCTAGCCAAGCCAAGTTTTTCGGGTCGATTTCCATGGTGAGTTCCTCGGCCCGGGCCAGCACGGCTCCCCGATCGGTTTCCGAGAGGGCCTCCGCAGCCACGCGCAAGGCCTGAAGCGTACCGGCCCGCTCCGCTTGTTGGTCCACCCAGGCATTGTAGGCGCGATTCGATTCGGCGATTTCGCTCAAATAGCGCACCCGGCCCGGCGGGATGACGAAGATTTTCTCGCTGTCGTCCATCGGCCCGACGAACGATGTTCGAAGCTCCGTTTCCGTGCGCTCCGCCAGCCGGTCCATGACCATTCGGTAAAGCCGGTTCGTCCCCGGGTCGTTGAACTGGGATGCGATGGTGCCGACCACGGGCAAGTCCTCGTCCGCTGCGTCCCACAGGTCGTGGTTGCGCTTGAACTGCTTGCGCACGTCGCGGATGGCGTCCAGTGCGCCGCGCTTGTCGAATTTGTTGATGGCCACCACGTCGGCGAAGTCGAGCATGTCGATTTTTTCGAGCTGCGTGGCGGCGCCGAATTCGGGCGTCATGACGTAGAGGGCCACGTCGCTGTGGTCCATGATTTCCGTGTCGCTTTGGCCGATGCCGGAAGTCTCGAGAACGACGAGGTCGAACCGCGCGGCTTTCAGGACGTTCACGGCTTCGGCGACGTGCTTGGAGAGGGCGAGGTTGGATTGGCGCGTGGCGAGGGAGCGCATGTAGACCCGTCCGTTTTGGATGGCGTTCATGCGGATGCGGTCGCCGAGGAGGGCGCCGCCGGTTTTGCGCTTGGAGGGGTCGACGCTGATGAGGCCGATCCGGGCGTCCGGAAAGTCCAGGAGGAAACGCCGCACGAGCTCGTCGACCATGGAGGACTTGCCCGCACCGCCCGTGCCGGTGATGCCGAGGACGGGCACGGCGGGCAGTTCCGAATGCGCTTGTGAGAAAGCTGCGCCGAAGCCTTCGGGGTCGGTTTCTGCTGCCGTGATGCAGCGGGCGATGTCTCGGGTTTGGCCTTCAGCCAGCCGTTCCAACGCTCCGTCCAACGCCGTCACGCCGCTCACCGTCGCGAAGTCCGCCCGCTCGATGAGGTCGTTGATCATTCCCTGCAAGCCCATCGCGCGGCCGTCGTCCGGGTGGTAAATCCGCTCAATTCCGTACGCGTGCAATTCCGCGATCTCCTCCGGCAAAATCGTGCCGCCACCGCCACCGAAAATGCGGATGTGCCCGGCTCCGCGCTCGTCCAGCAGGTCCTTCATGTACTTGAAGTACTCGATGTGCCCGCCTTGGTAGGACGTCATGGCAATGCCTTGTGCGTCTTCTTGGATCGCGCAGTTGACGACTTCATCGACGCTGCGGTCGTGTCCGAGGTGAATGACCTCGCAGCCGGAACGCTGCATGATGCGCCGCATGATGTTGATGGCCGCGTCGTGGCCGTCGAAGAGGCTCGCTGCGGTGACGATGCGCACCTGGTGCGTCGGGCGGTAGGGGGCAGGGGGAGTTTGTTGGGTAACCATGTCGTTGATGGTGTTTGAGGCCAAAACCGCCGCAAAGTTAACCCGCACGCCTCCGACCACCGCGCGTTTTCGTCCCGACCTGCTCAGCCGTTGCGGTGGCGCGCATGCCACGCTTGGGTCCGCAGTTCCGCGTTGTGCCGGATGTTGGCCCAAAACAAATTGTAATCCGCAATGTGCCAATCCTTCAACCCCAGCATCGACCCCAACGGCATCCGGAGGGGCCGAATCCACAACAAGCCGTCCTTCGGAATGGCTCGAATGGTCCGCGAATACCGCAACTGCATCTTCCGGTTCAGGATGCCCAAGTGCGCCCCATAAGCACTGTATTCTTCCAAATCCGCCGTCCAAGTCGTCGGATTCACGGTCGGATTTTTCACGAAGTCATCGCGGTAGTAATCCGGATAGTGCCCCCGCGCCACCGTCATCCAGGTCAAGTAACCACCGGTGGCCTCCGGCTCGTGCATCGGTTTCAGGTGTTGAAAGCCGGCGGGGTCGAGTTGCATCCCCGGCACATAGGCGGCCACCAACCGTTGGGCGAGCTCCGAGCCGGCGTCGTCAAACCGTTCGCGCATCAGCCGAATGAGGTGGTAACTCCCTTGGCTGTGTCCGGCGAGGATGAGGGGCAGCCCGCGGTCTTCGTGCTGGAGGTACCAGTCGAAGGCGCGCTGCACGTCGCTGTAGGCCAAATCCAACGCCGCCGCCCCATCCGGCACATCCTGATAAAAGACGCGAAGGTGCGCCTGCCGATACCGCGGGGCGAAAACCCGACCGCATCCCCGAAACGCCGAAGCCTGGTGCTGAAGCGGCCACGCGTCGGCAATGGCCCGTGCCACCTCGTCGTTCCACGCGGCGTTCCACTCCTCGCCGAGTCCGCGGTGCGTCGTCGGGTGCACGAAAAACACATCGGCCAACGGAGCCGCCGAATCGGCCGCGGGAATCAACGCCGGGTGCAGGGGGTGCGCCACCGGGTCGGGCATCGGACCATAGCCCTTCGGCCAAGCGCGCAGTTTATTGAAGCGCGGATGCAGCCCCCACGCTAGGGGATTGCCGTACTCCGGCGCTTCCCACGCCTCGCCCGTGCGGAAGGGAAAAGGGAATTCGGTTTTATCCCGATCGTCGAAACCAAACATCACTCACGAAGGAAAGCGGTTTCCGTCCCCCATCCAAACGTTTCCATCACTTCCTGCCAATCTTCCGGCAACGGCGATTTCCAGGTGCGTTCCGTTCCGTCCGGATGCTGGAGCGCGAGGTGCCCAGCGTGGAGGTAGAGCGGTCGGTGGGTGAAGTGTCCCGCGAAGAACCGGTTGTGCGGTTTGTCGCCGTGGGCGGAGTCGCCGATGATGGGGTGGCGCAAGTGACGCAGGTGTAACCGGATTTGATGGTATCGCCCTGTGGAGGGCCGGCATTCGACCAAGCTGAATCGGCTGGTGGGGTAGCGGGTGATGGCCACCGGCCACTCGAAATGGGCCCGTGGAATGAAGTCCGTTGACGCGTCCTTTGGAAGGGCGTTGTGGCTCGTGGGGAGGGGTTTGTCAACGGTACAGGGAGCTTCCAGCCATCCCCGCACAATTGCCACGTAGCCCTTTTCAGCGCGGTGGGAGGCGAACTGTTCGTGGAGCATGCGGTGCGCATCGCCACCGCGTGCGAACAGGACGAGGCCGCTCGTCGGTCGGTCGATGCGGTTGACCGGATGCCAGCGGTGATCGATCGTCCCCTCGGCCAACAGCCGTTCGCGCAAATTGTCGGGGTCTTGCAGGGCGAGGTCCGTCCGATGGACCAGCAGGTGGCTCGGTTTGTCCACCACCACCACCTGCTCATCCACGTGGACCAAACGGTGGGGCCGGGTCGCCTTCGGCCAATCTTCCGTGCGCGTGCTCATTTGCGGGGTGTGCGTTGTCTGCCCATATTGCCTTATTTTGCGCGCCGAAGTTAAGGGCGAAGCAACGCTTTAGGCGCTGAGTTTGTCTTCCCTTCTGACGTCCTAATTGGAGCGAGAATTGACCGAACCTGCCATGATTCAAATGAACATTCGCACCGGAGTTTTGCCATCTGCTTGGGCCGCTTTTGTCGGCTTCATTTTGTTGAACTCCAGTGTTTTAGGCCAAATGGTGTCCGTGACCTGGGAAGTGGACACCACCTTTTACGCCCCGGCGCCCCTCACAGGGAGCGCGCCTGGCACGCCGGCCTACGACTTTGATGAGGAGAATGAGCTTGCCGGGTACACGACCTATCGGGTCTACGCCAACTTCACGAACCCCACGGACAAGCTCGTGTCGGTGTTTTCGGCGAACAATACGGCGGATTTGACCGCGCCGATCGTTTTGAATGCCCCCTGCGGATGCTACAACACGCCGCTGTACGGGGTGTTTTACTTGGAGAGCTTGAACGATATCTTCTTTCCCATCATTCCGGAACTGGAATTCGATAGCTACCTGTCTTTCGGCGGGGTGGGCATCCTGGCCACGCCGAACATTACCTCGGTGTATAACAACATCACGGGCTTTTGCGACATGACCGTGGACGACGGAGCGTTCATCTTAAACGGCGGTGCGGGGTTGGTTTGCGGGGAATCGCTCCAAATCGAATTGTTCCACATTACCACATGCGGCCCCTTTGATTTCCATGCCTGCTTTCAGGTCTTCCCCGAGGGCAGCCAAGCGGAAGGAGACATTCAGTTGTACTGCATGGAAACCAACGGCGGCATGCTCTCGGTGGAACCGCCATGTGAGGTCTGGTCCGAGGAGGATGCGGCCATCAGCGTGATCAACGACATGGATTGCTTCGGTGATTTGGCCACGGTGGAAATCCAACCGCAAGGCGGCGCCAACCCCGGCATCACGTATGAATTGTTCAGCGCAGCGGACACCACGCTCATCGCGACGCAAACGGGCAACAACCAATTCACGGGCTTGGCTGAAGGGGAATACTTCGTGGCCCTCGTGGACGGCAACACCTGCCGCGACACGTCGGAGGCGTTTTCGTTCGTCGAACCGCCTGCGTTCGAAGTGTCCTTCACGCTGGAGCAAGACAACGTTTGCCCAGGAGAGAACGCGTCTGTCGTTCATATGGAAGTCGCTGGCGGGACGGAACCCTACGAGTTTTCGGCTTTCCTAGCCACCAATCCGGGGGTGGTCACCTTGCCCAACGGGCAAAACGACTGGATCGGCTTGCCCTGCATTCAGGGGGACGGTGGATACGAGTTTCACGCAGAGGATGCGAACGGCTGCGCAGTGGAGGCCTTGATTGAATTGAATTGCCCGGCTGAATTGCTGTTCGACTTGGAGGCCGAGGACGTGACCTGTTTCGGGGCCGACGACGGCGAAGTGTCCGGTGTGGTGACCGGAGGGACGGGAACCTTGATTTGGGAGGCGAACCCCGCGATGGATGCGCTGGAGGGAGGGGCTCCGTTGGTGGTCAACTTCACCGATTTGGGTCCTGCAGACTACGACGTGACCATCACCGACGAAAACGGCTGTACGGCGACAACGAGTTTTGAAATCGCGCAGCCGGAAGAGGTGACCACGGAAGTGAATTCCACGGACCTCGGTTGTGCAGGTGAGTGCAACGGCACGGTGGTTCAGTCCGCTTCGGGAGGAACGGCTCCCTATGATTTTGTGGTGACGACCCTGGCCGGTGCGGGAGCGAATCCAAATGCTTTGTGTGCGGGGACGTATTTGGCCAACACCATCGATGCCAACAACTGCGTGATTCAAGATACGGTGGTCATTTCCGAACCCACGCCGATTGAATTCGATGTTGTCGTGAGCAACGTGAGCTGCGCGGGGCAGGCTGATGGGGCGATTTGCGTAGTGGGAGCTTCGGGAGGCAATGGCACGTTGATGTACCAAGTGGATCCCCCGGAGGATGCGTTCGTGAACACCCCATGCTTCGATTTGCCGGTGGGAACCTACACCATCAACGTCATGGATGAATCGAATTGCATGGTGTCGGTGACGGGCTTGACGCTCACGGAGCCGGAGCCGATGCAGTTGATTTTGAACACGGATGAGATTTCTTGCTTCGGTTTTGACGACGGGGCGGTGAGCGTGAGCGCCATCGGAGGCACGGGTGAAATTGAGATGGTTTCGCCCGTCGCTGCGACGTTGCCGTTCACCCTTGAGGGCATAGGAGCAGGCACCACCACCTTGGAGATCATGGACGAGAGCGGCTGCACGTTGCAGTCCGACATCTTGTTTGTAGAACCGGACCCACTGACCTTGGAGGTGTTGTCCACCCAAAACATCGCCTGTGGGGGAGACTGCAACGGCAGCGCCATCCTCGATTTTGCAGGAGGGACAGGGTCGATTGAATTGGAAGTCAACGAAAGCACGAACTTTAACCTGGGCGCTCTTTGTCAAGGCGAATACGAGGCCACGGTTACCGATGCCAACGGTTGCGTGACGGCGTCGTCCTTCACCATCGATGCGCCGCCCGCGCTGGAAGTGCTGATGGCGGTCACGAACGTCACCTGCACCGGCATGAACGACGGGGCGGCCAACATTTTCCCGACTGGAGGCACGGGCGTACTGACTTGGGAGGTGTTCCCGGCGGGCATTGATTTGGACAATTTGTACGAGGGGGAATATGCGGTTTCGTTGGTGGACGCAGTGGGCTGCACGGAGGACACGGTGTTCGTGGTCGGGGCCGAGGAGGTCACGGACATGGAAGTGGTGATGCTGAGTTCGCCGGTGACGTGTTGGAACGAGGAGGATGGCACGGCGACCGCCTCGGTGACGGGGGGGTACGAGCCGATTGCGTTCTTGTGGAGCGACAATTTGGCCCAAACCACGGCCACCGCAACGGGACTGCCCGAAGACGTCTACAGCGTGGTCATCACCGACGACCTCGGTTGCACCATCACCCGAACTGTGGAAGTCGAGCCGACCATCGGATGCCTCTTCATCGCCGAGGCCATCACGCCTAACGGGGACGGCTACAACGACGAGTGGATCGTTGGGGGATTGGAATACTTCCCGAGCGCCCGCGTGACGGTGTTCAACCGCTACGGTCAGGTGCTGTTCGAATCCCAGGGCTACGAAACTCGGTGGGATGGCCGTTACAACAACGCGCCCCTGCCCATGGCCGATTATTATTACTCCATCGAGTTCGCGAACGGCAATGCGCCGATTACGGGAACCGTTACCTTGAAATACTAAGTCACCATGAGCATCATCCGCAACATCGCATGGGGGGCCGCATTGGTGGCAGGATTCGCGACGACCGCGCAAGCGCAGCAAGTCTTCCGCCGGTCGCAGTTTTTAGTCAACCCTTACTTGAGCAATCCCGCGGTGGCTGGTACATTGCCGGAAAGCCCCATTTCCGCTTCGTTCCGCAATCAGTGGACGGGATTTGACGGCGCGCCGCGCACCAACACCATTTCGGCACACACCAGCTTGCCCAACCGATTCGGCATTGGCGGGGTCATCTATTCGGACAACACCGGAGGGGCCATTCAGCAATCGGGTGTGGAATTGACGGGGAGTTACACGATCGACTTGAACAACTACGACGCGGTTTCGTTTGGGTTGAGTTTGATGGCCAGCCAGTGGTCGTTTGACAACGATTTGGAGGTGTGGGATGTAGAGGATCCAGCCCTGCAGTGGGGCATGGAGCAGAGCATGAGCTTGGACGCCAACTTTGGCATGATGATTTTCGGGGATGCGTACTCGTTTGGCTTCGCCATTCCGCAGTTGCTTCAGTCCAAATCCGGAATCAACCCCTCCAACATCGGCACCACCAACAACGAGAACTCCCTGTTCCGCCATTTTCGGTTCATGGGGCGTTACGAATACGATGTGAACAAGGATTTCTCGATCGAAACCGCCGGCCTCGTTCGGTTCACCGCCGTGACTCCTGCACAATTGGACGTCTATGCGAAGGCGCGTTACGCCCAAACGGCATGGCTCATGCTGGGCTTCCGAGCAGGGGATGCGGTGCTCGTGGGGGTGGGCTTCGATTACGAGCAATTCGGTTTGGCCTACACCTACGACATCACGTCCACGGACGCGCGCTTGTTCAGTCCCCACACGCACGAGGTTACTTTGACCTATTTCATGCCGCGCAACGGTGGTTTCTCCAGCCGATCGCTCAACAGCAAGCGCCTCCTCAGCCGCAGCCGGCTTGTCCGCTAATTCAATTGTTGTAAATTTAGGGGGAACTACCAGGACATGCAGAAGATCTTTACCCTAGCGTTGGCGCTCGCTCCGGCGTTGACATTCGCTCAATTTCAAGAGCTGGTCATCGAGGAGGTCCCCAACAACGGCCTCGTTAAAGGCCAAACTTGGCGCGTTTATGCGTTGATGGAAAACTCAGGTGACGTCATTGATGCCGTGTTTGGCGAGGAGAACGCTCCATTGCGACTGCACGCCGAAAACGGCTTCTACCAGCATCCCAAGGGTGGCGCGCTTGCGAGCGAGGTCCAGCGGTATGACGTGGAGCAAGACCGCTCCTTGCGTTACGACACCTGGTTCACCATCGGCAAAGCGGACAACTACCTCAACAAGGTTTCCTCTTTCCCTCCCGACTTGAGCTTCGATGCCTTCGAAGCGGGTGGCGATTTCGAAACCAACAACGGGGCGTGGTTCGTCGTTCCGACGGAATTCCAAGCCATTGCTCCGCCCGACCGCAAAATCCTGCTCATGCAACTCACCGCTGACGGTCCCATTGAAGGCGTCATCAACTTGCATGGGCGCGAAGCCCAAACGTTTGACGAAGCCGGCAACATCGTCGGGAGCGTCACGCCGATCCAAGTTGAAGGCGTGAAACTGGAGTTGCCTCCTCGGAACTGAATTCTAGGCATCCGTGGGCATCGGCCGGCACTTCCCTCGATGGGCGGTTGCCGGCCGATGACGTTCAGGCCTGTGCCGGAACGAATTTCGATTGCAGGTGCGGCCCTGTTACAGAACCCGTCGCTTGGAGGGCGCCTTCGGGTGGACCTTGGAAGACGCACTGCCCGCCCACAGCGCCACCACCTGGTCCCATGTCGATGAGGTGGTCGGCGTGGGCCAAAACATCGAGGTGGTGTTCAATGACCACCAAGGTGTGGCCTTGGTCAATGAGGGCGTCGAACGCGTCGAGCAACCGCTGAACGTCGTGCACGTGCAAGCCCGTGGTGGGTTCATCGAATACGAACAGCGTTGAACCGTTGCGCGAACCTTTGGAAAGGAAGGTGGCGAGTTTGATGCGCTGCGCCTCCCCGCCGCTGAGGGTATGCGAACCTTGGCCGAGCGCCAAATACCCCAGTCCGACGTCCGACAACGGCTGGAGCTTTTCGACGACTTTGGTCAGTGAGGCCGGACGTTTTTTGGAAGTCGGGTCGTTCTCTGAAAAGAAGCCGATGGCCTCGTCGACGGTCATGGCGAGGACATCGGCGATGTGCCGGTTGCGCCACTTGACCTCGAGGACATCGGACTTGAATCGCAGTCCTTTGCAGGCATCGCACGTCAACCGAATGTCGGCCATGAACTGCATGCCGATGGTGACTTCGCCTTCCCCGTCGCACTGGTCGCAACGGCCACCCGGCACGTTGAAGGAGAAATGTCCCGCTTTGTAGCCCCGGGCTTGGGCCATGGCGGTCGACGCGAACAAGGCGCGGATGTCGTCGAATGCTTTGACGTAGGTGACGGGGTTGGAGCGGGAGTTTTTGCCAAGGGGGTTTTGGTCCACGCTTTCCAACGAGTTCAGGTTGCCCCATTCTCCGCTCAACGTTCCTCGCGCACTCGGAGGTTGAAGGCCCTCCAACTCCGCCCGGACGAGCGGGGTGAATACTTCATTGATGAGGGTGCTCTTTCCCGATCCGCTCACTCCGGCCACAACGGTCAAGGCGTGCAGCGGGATGTCGACGTCGACGCCCTTCAAATTGTTCGCCCGTGCGCTCCGCAGTTGCAGGACGTCTTTCAAGGGCCGCGGACATTCAGGCAGGGGAATGCGCTTTCGCTGGGACAAATAAGCGGCCGTCAATGAAGCGTGGTCCGCAGGAAGGGCGGCACACGCCTCCAAGGTGCCCGAGAACACCACCTCGCCCCCGTGTGTTCCCGCCAGCGGCCCCATGTCGATGACGTAATCGGCAGCAGCGAGGATGTCCTCGTCGTGCTCCACCACCACGACCGTGTTCCCCAAATCCCGCAATCCGTGCAAGACGGCAATGAGTCGCTGGGTGTCGTGCGGGTGCAGGCCGATGCTCGGTTCGTCCAAAATGTAGGTGGAACCGACGAGGCTACTTCCAAGGCAGGTGCTCAGCGCAATCCGCTGGGATTCGCCCCCGCTCAAGGTGTTGCTCGGCCGGTTCAGGGTCAGGTAGTCCAATCCCACATCGGCCACATACCCCAGCCGCGATTGAATTTCCTCCAGCAGCCGGGCGGCCACCTTCGCATCAGCGGGTGAAAGGTCCAACCTACGCGCCCAACCCAACACCTCCGAAATCGGAGCCATCAACAAGTCGGGGAGGGAACGCCCACCGACCAGGACGTTGCGCGCATCGGGATGGAGCCGAGCGCCCTTGCAGGCGGTGCAGGCGGTGCGCCCGCGGTAGCGGCTCATCAGCACGCGGTTTTGGATTTTATATCCTTTCGCTTCGAGGTGGTCGAAAAACGCATGAATGCCCTTGAATCCTTTGCCGCCGCTCCAGACCAAATCCCGTTGCTCCTCTGTCAAATCCTGCCAGGGCTTGTGAATGGACAGGCCCTCGCGCGCCGCAGCCAAACACAACTGGTCGTTCCATCGCGCGTGCTGTTCCGAGCGCCACGGGGCAATGGCGCCCTCGTAGAGGCTCAGCCGGGCATCCGGGATGACGAGTTCGGGGTCGATGCCGAGGATTTGGCCAAACCCTTCGCACCGCGGGCACGCGCCCACCGGGCTGTTGAAAGCGAAGAAATCCGGGGTCGGCTCGGTGAAGCTTCGGCCGTCGCGCTCAAAGCGCGTGCTGAAGTCAAGCCGCTCACCGCTCCCGACGAGCAACGCCGCACAGGCCCCCCCGCCTTCGAACAAGGCCGTTTCCACCGAATCCGCACACCGACCGCGAAAGGCATCGCCCGACTCCACGGCCAACCGATCCACGACCAACAGCACCTCCCTCCAGTCAACCCCTTCGCTTCGACCTGAAACGCGCACCTCATCCTCCGGGCTGTGCGCCAGGACGTCCGCGATGTTGAGGGCGTCCTCCCCGATTTGAATGCGGCTGAACCCTTGCTGAGCATACACCTCCAATTGGCGGCGCAAGCTCCGGTCCTCACGAGGCAGCACGGGAGCAACGAGCAGGAAGCGCGTCCGGTCCGGCAACGCCATCAACCGCTTCACGATGTCATCGGGGCGGTCGCGCTTCACCTCTTCGCCCGAGAGCGGGGAGAACGTCCGGCCGATGCGAGCGAACAACATGCGGAGGTGGTCGTGCACTTCGGTCCGGGTCCCCACGGTGGAGCGCGGTCCGCCGCTGGAGGTGCGCTGCTCAATGGCAATGGCGGGAGAGATCCCGTCGATGCTGTCGACATCGGGTTTGTCCAGGCGACCGAGGAATTGCCTTGCATAACTGCTCAAGCTCTCCACATACCGCCGCTGCCCCTCCGCATAGAGCGTATCGAAGGCCAACGAACTCTTGCCCGATCCCGACAAGCCGGTGATGACCGTCATCTTGCCCTTGGGAATAGCTGCATCCACATTCTTCAGGTTGTGCACCCGCGCGCCCTTGATCCGAATTTCCATTGGCTAACTTTAACAGCGCCAAAGGTACCGGAGTTTTGGAGGGACGAAAAAAAATCCTATATTCGATTTTGTAACCCTAAATCAGACGTCCATCGACACATTTTACGCAATTCCATAAGCCGGCTTCACCGGTATGTTTCATTCTTAATGCGTAAATGTCATGATGGCGACCTGCACTGATCAGGAGCTCATCGCCCGATACAAAGGCGGCGATAACCGAGCGTTCGATGCCCTGTTGAACCGACACCAACAGGCTGTTTTCAACAAAATCTACTTCATGGTGAAGGACGAAGACGTCGCCAACGACCTCTTCCAAGATGCCTTCATCAAGGCGGTCAGCACCATCCGCGAAGGCCGGTACAACGAACAAGGCAAGTTCTTGCCGTGGATGATGCGGATTGCCCACAATTTGGCCATCGACCACTTCCGTCGGAACCGCAAGCAAGCGCTGGTCCGCGGCACCGAAGAGTTCGACATCTTTTCGACGATTTCATCCGATGAGCTGCACATCGAAGACCAGCTTGTGGAAGGCCAAATCCGCTCCGACGTCATGCGGCTGGTCGACTTGTTGCCCGAAGAACAGCAGCTCGTGGTCCGCATGCGCATCGAATCGGACATGAGCTTTCAGGAAATCGCGGACGAGACCGGGGTGTCCATCAACACGGCTCTGGGGCGGATGCGGTACGCGCTGATCAACATGCGCCGCCACATCGACGAAAACGGCATGCAACTGACGGCGCTGTGAGCCGGGTTTGGCGTTTTCTACGCCGATGGCATACGAAAGGAAAACCGGGGGCGTTTATGGAGGGAACTTCAACAACAAACGCATGGCAAACGGTACCCTTTCTTCCCTCTTCAGTGCAGAGTTTGACGAAACCAGCTGGTGCGCTGTTCCCGCTCCGCGGAAGCAGAGCATTCGCAACATCCTGGGTTACGCTGCGGCCGCCCAGAGCCCTGAAATCGAATCGATGGCGCGCTTTACCGCGCTCCTCAATTGAACGATTCTGTACTTGGATGGAATGAACCGCTCCTCACGCATTGAGGAGCGGTTTTTTTATGCGCTTTCCGTGGGGTTGCCCGCGTCATCGAAGCACCGCCAGATCAGGTGTTCGCCGACCGTTTCGGGCTGCAGGTAGGCTTCGCGCAACACGGCGTCGGTCAGTCCGCTTCGTGCGGCAGCGGTAACCGCGTCGAGCAGTTGCTCCAGGTCCATGTGGGGGTGGAGGCCGCCTTCGAACCAGCCGAGCCCGGCGAACCGGCTTTCCCGGACGTACAGCACGCCCGCTTCTTCGGCGTGTCGGCCTTGTACCAGGCAGAATGCGTGGGCGGGAAATACGGGGCGGAGCCGTTCGTTGAGGCCAACTTTTAGCCGTTCGTTGTGTTCCGCGGGGGCATGGTGGGGCGTGTCTGAGGTACTGCCCAAACCGAGCAAGGCGGGGTTGAGGTCCCGTTCTTTCGCCAAGGCATACAGCCAGTCCCGCGCTTCGACCACGCCACCGAAGTGGGCAATGCTTCCGCGGGTGGACCGGGCGCGCTTGATCATCAGCCGATCGTACCCTTGCCGGTCGCGGTAGGCTAGGACGAGGTGAAGCATGGGCTGGAGCTTCTGCGCTCGGTTGTGAATCGGCCAATGGGTGCGGATGAGCACGTCTTCGAGGATGCGCGCGTAAAGGGTCGATCCGGTGGGTTCCGCGACGATGCGGTGGACATCGCGCAGGAGGGCTTGGCGTCGAGCGGAGGCGAGCTTGCCCGTGAAGTGCGAGCGAATGCGCGTTTGGACTCGGTGGGACATGCCGATGTAGAGCGGGGCGCCTCGGGAATCGAGCATTTGGTAAACCCCAGGGCCGGTAGGCAGGTGGTCGAAATCGGTGGCGGGCACGTGCTGGGGCAACCAGGATTCTCGGGTGCCCTTTTTCAATGCGCCCTCAATCGTTCCAGGGCCATGGGGGAGGGACCACAAATGATGGAAGAGCTGAGCGGTCGCGAAGGCATCTCCCATCGCCCGGTGCCGAGCGGCGTTGGATATGCCGAGTCGCTCGCACACGCTGCCGAGGCTGAAGCTGCCGACGTTGGGAAGGAGTTTCCGGGAGAGGCGGACGGTGCAGAGTTTGGGCCGGCTCCATTCGCGCCCCATTTCCTCGAAATGACCGCGGATGAAGGCGTAATCGAAGCCCACGTTGTGCGCCACGAAAATGCAATCGGCCAGCAGTTCCTCCAACTCATCGGCAATCGCTGCGAACGGCGGCGCATCCGCGACCAAATCGTCGTCGATGCCCGTCAACCGCGTAATGTGCTCGGGGATGGGGAGTCCAGGGTCTACCAAGCTTTGCCATTCATCGAGGATGCGTTGTCCATCGGTGATGACCACGGCCACTTCCGTGATGCCGTGACCGCGCGCGTGCGATCCGGTGGTTTCGATGTCGACGATGGCGAATTTCATGGGACTGCGAAGATGATGCGACTCCGCCGATTCCCCAACGCTGTGCTACCTTCGTTGGCATGAAACATGGGGTGTGGATTGCGTTGTTGTGGGCAGGCTGTGCGGCATCGGAGCCGCAGCCGGAGGTGAAGCGAAAGGTGAAGGTGGAAGCCGCTCCATCGGTGGAGGCGCCAGCGGTGCCGGCTGCGGTGCCGGTTTTGACCAATGCGAACTGCGTGGAGGTGCTCACGCGGTATGGCGAGGAACACGGTGAGCGGCACATTCGCGTCGCGACCCGATTGGGCGAAATCGTGTTGGAACTGTTCGATGATGTTCCCGTGCATCGTGCGAACTTCCTTTACAAGGCCAAATCCGGGTACTTCAACACCACTGAGTGGGTGCGCTTGGTGCCTGAATTCATCATCCAAGGAGGCAATTCGGAGGAGCCCATGCCCCAACAACTCCGTGCCTTGCTGGGCAAGCACACGCTGCCGGCAGAGTTTCGACCGCATCACGTCCATCACCGCGGGGCGCTGGCCATGTCGCGGAGCTACGAGAACAACCCGGACAAGCGATCGGCCTCGTACGATTTTTATGTGGTGGTCGGGCGGAAGATCACGGCGCGCGAATTGTACCAGCGGGAGCAGGAGGGCGTGCGCTACACCGAAGAACAGAAACGGATTTACCGGGAAGTCGGCGGCACCCCGCACCTCGATGGGGAGCACACGGTCTTCGGCCGGGTGGTTGAGGGCATGGAGGTGGTGGAGGCGCTTTCGAAGCAGCCGACGGACAACGTGAATTGGCCGCTGGAACGCGTGGGCATTTCCATGGAGGTCTTGCCTTGATTTCGTTGTAAATTCGTTTTCATGACGGGGAAAAGGAGCCATTGGGTGGTGACGGTGCTGATTGCGTTGACGGGAAGCACGCTGGCACAAGACGATGAGGTGGGCTACGTGCCCGACCGCAAAGGCATCGAATTTGCCGTGAACATCGGCGTGTACCGGGCGAATCACCAAAGTGCGTCCACGTTCTTCATCGGGGACGGCTACTGGGAGCTGGGAGACAACACCGCGCGGCTGATGTCCATCGAGGAGCGGATCGGGGTCGATGCGCCCAGTTCTCCTGTTTGGAGCCAAATTCTGAACAGCATGGGGCTCATTGCGGACGAATTCCGCTACATCGAGTACCCGATCGGGATGACGTATTCGCCCGGAACGATGATGGGGTTGCAGACCATGTTGTTCTTGAACCCGGAGAGCGCCTTTGTGCTGCATGTGGATGCCATGAGCGGACTCAAGTCCGTGGGGGGGTTCAATGTGGTGGCGAGCGATGTGGATTGGGGGATGGGTTCGGAAAACCGCCGACAGTATGGGATTTTCAGCGAGGAAGACCGGCTGCAATTGAGTTTGGGCTACCGCACGGCAGCGTACATCGTCGATGAGGCGAGTTGGGTGTTCGAGGCTGGAGGAACGATGCTTTCCACGCGGCTGGTCGAGAATTACATCCGGATTGAGAACCAAAATTATCAGCTCATCACCGGTCAAATCGGCAACCAGTTCGTCGGGCCTACTTCGGCCTTGGTGGGCACAGGTTTCGGTGCGTACGGAGCGGTGGGGGTGGAGGTGATGTTCGAAGAAGGCGGCAACTTGGAGCTGATGCTCCGCGTGAGCAAGGATGAGGTGTTGATGGGGAATTATCAAGAGCGCTTGTGGCATGGGGCGCTGTATTTGGCTTGGGTCATACCGCCTAAGCTGGGCAATTTTGTTCGTGCCAAATTCTAATTGAACATGAAAACCAACTTCATTCCCGTCTTGGCCGGCCTGCTCTGCAACTTGACGGTGGGAGCACAGATTGATTTAACGGACGGGGCGCAATGGATTGGTCCGGAAACAGGGCTGGAAATCCTGGTGGATTGGACGGCGAATGAAGTGCTGAGCCAAGGTGCCACAGGAACCTGTTGGAGCTACAGCACCACGTCGTTCCTGGAATCCGAAACGTTCCGGCTCACGGGTGAGTTGCACGACTTTTCGGAGATGGCGAGTGTTCGGGTGAATTACCCGCGCAAGGCGGCCACTTACTTGCGTTACCAAGGGCGTCATCAATTTGGTCCCGGAGCCCTTTCGCACGACGTCATCGACGCCATTGACGTTTACGGTTTGTTGCCCGCCGAGGTGTTCGACGGCCAACCGGGTAGCTCAGGGCGCCACGATCACGGCGAATTGGATGCCGTCTTGGAGTCCATGGTGCAAGGTGCTCTGGATCAAGCGGGGTCCCTTTCTCCCCGTTTTTTGGCCTCGGTGGAATCGGTTTTGGACACCTACCTGGGGGCACTGCCGGACACGTTTACCTACGAAGGCCAAACCTACACGCCCGCGTCCTTCCGAGACGCCATGGGCATCGACCCGAACGCCTACGTCGAACTTGCGTCGTTTACCCACGTTCCGCTCCACGAGGACTTCGTTCTTGAGGTGCCGGACAACTTCTCCAACGGTCGCTACCTGAATGTCACCCTCGATGAGTTGGTGGAGTCCACTGTTCGGGCGTTGGAATCGGGATACACCGTGGCGTGGGATGCTGATGTGAGCAACGCCGGTTTTGAGTTTCGGAAAGGGGTGGCGTTTGCCGTGGAAGACGAGGAGGCGTTGGATGACTGGGAATGGGGAGCAGAATTCCCCGAAGAATTTGAAGTGACTGCGGATCAGCGTCAACGGGCGTACGAGGCCCTTTCGACCACGGACGACCACTTGATGCATTTGGTGGGGTTGGCGAAACGGAAAGGAGACGGCCAGCGGTTTTTCATTTTGAAGAACTCGTGGGGGCAGGGCAATGATTTCGGAGGGCGCCAATTCGTTTCCGAAGCATATTTCCGGATGTACACCATCGGCGTCATGCTCCACCGCGATGCACTTTCGGCCCCAATGAAGCGTTCCGTCGAGCGCGTAAACCTCTGATTCCCTTAGGCCTTTCTCTTCGGTTTGAAAAAAAATGTGAGTAAGGAGGGGAATTCGTTTGGTGGACCGGGAAGCCGTGCTATCTTTGCCCCCCGCTAACGCGGAAAACGGCTCTGTAGCTCAACTGGATAGAGCATCGCACTACGGATGCGAAGGTTTGGGGTTCGAATCCCTACAGGGTCACTGAAACGCCCGTAAGTCATTGACTTACGGGCGTTTTCATTGGGTGTTGAAGCTCAGTGAGGCCGCAACCAGGGCTTACCTCAGAAGCAAGGCTGAAAAGTGGTTCCTCAATCCCTTTTTCAAGTCGACGGTGCGTTTCCATGCGGTGGAGGCGGTCTGACCTTGAGGTGAGGAGAACAGGTCGTTGCTCACTTGACGACTTTCAACGAGCCACCGTTTGCCGCTAGCCGAAGGCCGGATGAGTCGCAAGGCCAGAATGATCTGAGGTTGCTTTCGGTGAGTCCATTCCCAAAACGGATGACTTCCGCTTGCGGCCTTCGACGCGATGGCTTCCTCAGGCGTTGCCCCGATGTGCAATTCTTCGCCTTGAAGGGAGCACCAAGAACCGCGGTTGAGGAGGCTCCACGTAGCTTCCGCCCATGTCGCGATGCACTCCTCGAGTTCGGATTGTACTTGGGAGTGGCTTCGTTTGATTTGAACGATGTCCGCGCGCACTTTGCGGACTTCTTCGTGGGCGAATACCCGTAACATTTCAGGCCAATTCGGAATGCCTTCCAATCGCTCGAACTCGTGTTTCCATGATCGTGCCTGTTCAAGGCTCTGCAGGGGAGGAAGCCGGAAGCGAACATCGGCGGTTTGATCGCTCGCCCAGTTCAATTCGACGCGAGGAAATGCTCCGCGGTCTGCCAGCCGGTCCAAACGGCACTGCAGGGCGAATGCTCGGGACGTGGTGCTGTCCGATTGCAACACTTCGAGGATTCGAGGCTCATTCCATTCCTCCATCCCGGTCAAGTTGCACCAGCAATCCCAAGCATTGTCCAATGCGAGTTGCGCGATCTTGGCGGCTTCAGGGGCGAGTTGCGTTTGGTGTACCAACAATTCAGCGGCTCGAGCGGCAGAAAGGGATTGGGTGATTTGGTCTGAAAACCGCGAACCGTCATCCGCGTCAAGCCATTCAGTTCGGATGGAGCGGAGGGACGCCAGCGATGCGTCAACCGGTGGGAGGGAGGGGTCTTTGGTCATTGCGAACCAAACAAAGCACACCACTTCGTAACCTATTTACGAAGTGGCACGACTTGAGCCGAATGACGCATGCCCTGTGGAGCCGATTGTTGTATTTGATGTCGGATGTGGTGAAATCTTCGTTGAATTGAATAAAAATTCGTATATTCAAGTTCATGATGCGATAGATGCTTCACCGATGCGATTGCGGAGTGCGTAAACCCAATCGCTCAGCATCATGTTCCATCTCCCCAACCTCAAAGGACTCATCGTCAGGTGGGTCCTTTGTTTTTGTAGACGGCTCACGCCACGAGCTCCGTGCAGGGCAAGCCATTCCGTCTCAGATGGGCAGCAATGCCCTCCAGGTCGGCTTAGAGATCGGCGATCAATTGAACGACGGAATCCCGGATTGCTCGGAAGCGTTCAATGCTTTGGGACAGTCCGACCGACGTCATTTTCAACCCGTGGTAGGAGTGCTCCCAGACGAGCTGAACCTTGTTCTCCGAAGTCAGGAACAAGCGACCGCCGACGAGCTTGCTGTTCAACGTGTTGATCTCCTCTGCGGTCACGTTAACCGTGTTCGCCCAGGCCTGCATCATCCGAATCTCCGGGAACACTTCATTTGCCTGAACATAAAACCGATTGGCCCCATCGGCGATGACCAACCAGCCCTGTTGTGGTTCAACCTGGTAGTCCAAGCTGAGCACGCTGTACAATTGATTGTTCGTGATCCAATGCGCTTGGTCCTTGACCCTTTCCGGCATGACTGGCTCTTGGCCAAAAGCCGCGCTTCCCACCATCAACGCGCTGACAAGCATGCCGAAGCGCAATCCGTTCATTGTAAAACCGAGCATGGGTGCAATTTCCGAAGGTTAGCGGCTTTGTGCAAACCGTGAAGATGAATCTTTGTCAAAGAAAATGGGCGCCCCGATGGGACGCCCAAATCTTGTTCAGTTGATTTCAGTCGAGGGAGGGCTTCAATTGCAGGCACTTCCGTAGTAAATGAGGAAATCGAGGAGGTCTTGCAATTGGACCAAACCATCGTTATTCAAATCATACGGGCAATCGTCTTCCACAGGCAAACACTGGTTGTACAGGTCGCTCCAGAAGGTGCCTGGACCGCAAAGCGAGCTGAAGTCCGTGTCCTCCAATTGGTCGCAAATTCCGTCGCCGTCCGCGTCATCCCAGCAATCGCCATTGCAATCGTAGATGGGTGTCGCGAAGAAACACGTGCCGTCTTCTTCGGTAGCGGTCGCATCGTAATTGCAGGCCCCTTCAAAGGTGCATCCCGCCACTTCATCGCCATCGCACACCCCGTCGCCGTCGAGGTCGCTGTTGCAGCTGCCGTCACAGTCGTATCCGGCTGCAGCGTACACGCAGCTGTCGTCAAGGTCCGTAGCCTCGGCATCGTAGTTGCAAGCGGTTTCGTCGGTGCATCCCAGAATTTCGAACTCGTCACAGATCCCGTCGGCATCCGCGTCGTTCAGGCAACCTCCGTCACAATCGTATCCGGCTTCGGCATATTCGCACGCGCCTTCGTCCGTGGCATCTGCATTGTAGTTGCATGCCATGTCGTCCTGGCAACCCACTATTTCAAACTCATCACAAACGCCATCACCGTCCGCATCGTTCAAGCAGGCACCGTCGCAATCGTACCCCATTTGCGGCAAGTCGCAGAGGTCGTTGTTTTCGATCTGTGCATCGGGTTCGTAGTTGCAGGCCTCAGCATCACCGCATCCAGCGCAGCTAAGGTACTCGCATGAACCGTCATCAAACGTCGCGCCTTCAGCGTAGTTGCAAGCACCTTCATCCGTGCAGCCGATGCAGGAGAAGAAGTCGCAGCTTCCCGCGTCGGTTGCATCCGGGTTGAAGTTGCAGGCACCGTTGATTTGGCATCCAACAATTTCGTTGGCATCGCAAATTCCATCGCCATCGGTGTCCGCGAGGCACACTCCGTCGCAGTCGTAACCTGGATCAGGGTAGGTGCATGCTCCCGCATCGGTAGCTTCCGCATTGTAATCGCAAGCAGTGGCATCTTGGCAGCCTACCACTTCAAATTCATCGCACACGCCATCCGCATCGGTGTCATTCAGGCAGTTTCCTGAGCAGTCCAAATGCTGTTCAGCATAGGTGCATGAACCGTCCTCGTCCGTTGCTTCTGCGTTGTAGTTGCACGCGGTGTCATCTTGGCAGCCAGGGATCTCGAACTCGTCGCAGACGGTGTCGCCGTCCGCATCGTTGATGCAATTGCCAGCGCAGTCGTATCCGGCCTCAGCGTAGGTGCATGAGCCGTCTTCGTCCGTCGCTTCTGCGTTGTAGTTGCAAGCCGTGACGTCTTGGCAACCGGCCACTTCGAACTCGTCACAAACGGTGTCACCGTCCGCATCGTTGAGGCAGTTTCCGTCGCAGTCGTAACCGGTTTCGGCATAGGAGCACGAGCCGTCCTCGTCCGTTGCATCCGCGTTGTAGTTGCAAGCCGTTTCGTCTTGGCAACCCGCAATTTCGAATTCGTCACAAATGGTGTCTCCGTCCGCATCGTTGATGCAGTTTCCGTCGCAGTCGTACCCGGTTTCTGCATAGGTGCACGAACCGTCCTCATCCGTCGCTTCTGCGTTGAAGTTGCAGGCTGTTTCGTCCTGGCAACCGGCCACTTCGAACTCGTCACAAACGGTGTCGCCGTCGGCATCGTTGATGCAGTTTCCGTCGCAGTCGTACCCGGTCTCCGCATAGGTGCAGGAGCCGTCTTCGTCCGTGGCATTCGCATCGTAGTTGCAAGCCGTCTCGTCTTGGCAACCCGCAATTTCAAATTCGTCACAAACGGTATCGCCGTCCGCATCGTTGATGCAGTTGCCATCGCAGTCGTACCCCGAATCAGGGTAAGAGCAGGAGCCGTCTTCGTCCGTAGCGGCCGCGTTGTAGTTGCAAGCCAAATCGTCTTGGCAACCGGCGATTTCGAATTCATCGCAGACCCCATCGAGGTCCGAATCGTTCAAGCAAACCCCATCGCAGTCATAACCGACTTCGGCGTAGGTGCAAGAGCCGTCCTCGTCGGTTGCGTCCGCGCTGTAGTTGCATGCCGTGTCGTCTTGGCAGCCCGCGATTTCAAACTCATCGCAAATCCCATCGAGGTCGGCATCGTTGAGGCAAACACCATCGCAGTCGTATCCGGCATCAGCATAGGTGCATGATCCGTCCTCGTCCGTAGCATCGGCGTTGTAGTTGCACGCCGTGTCGTCCTGGCAACCGGCGATTTCGAACTCGTCGCAGACGGTATCGCCGTCGGCATCGTTGATGCAGTTGCCGGCGCAATCGTAACCCGCTACGGGGTATGAGCAGGAGCCGTCTTGATCGGTTGCGCCTGCGTCGTAGTTGCATGCCGAGCTGTCTTGGCATCCTGCGATTTCAAATTCATCGCAGATGCCGTCCAAGTCGGCGTCGTTGATGCAGGTGCCTTCGCAGTCGTAACCCGCGTCGGGATAGGTGCAGGACCCGTCATTTTCGGTAGCGGCATCATCGAAGTTGCAAGCCGAAGCATCGTCGCAACCGAAGATTTCCAATGAATCGCAGACCCCATCGTTGTCCGCGTCTTCGATGCAATTGCCATCGCAATCGAGGATTGCGGTTGGGTAGGTGCAACCGGACTCATCATAGGGTGAGCAGGCATCTTCCAAGTTCAGGGTGACGTATTGGGCGCTTTGTTGGTTGCCGTTTTCGAAGATTTGCACTTGCAACGCCCCCCCCAATTCTCCGTCCGTGGTGAATTGGCCCAAAAGCACGCGGTAATCGTCACCTGCAAAGGCGTTCACGTCCCCGCCGAGTGCGTACCAACCCCCGCCAATGGCATCGCTGATGTCAATGCTGGATCCGGATTCGAATGCAGCAATCCAGCTGTTTCCGGCCGTATTGGTTGCTCCTTCTCCTGCTCCCGTATTAGCGGGTGCGTCCAATCCGATGGTGACCCAGCTGTCGTAAGCCAATTCGGGGAATACACTGACCAACATGGGATTGATGGAGGATGCTACCGCTGCACCAAACGGGTTTTGGTAAAAACTCGTGGTGGTGGTCACGGCAATCGGGAAGTCTGCGTCACCCAAAACGGCACTTACGAAGTCATCCGGGTTCGAAAGCGTAACGTAAACTCGGTACGTGGTCAGACCCGCCAATTCTCCCGTGGTATGGGCAGCAACCGTTTCAATGTTCAAGCAGAAGCCCGAGCTGAATGCCTCGTAGTTGCAGGCCAATTCATCATTGCATCCCGGTTCAAGGCACGAGCCGTCCTCTTCCGTGGCGTAAGGATTCCAGTTGAACGCCGTCTCATCCGTGCATCCATTGACTTCCAACTCGTCGCAAACACCATCGCCGTCAGCATCGTTCAGGCAATTTCCATCGCAATCTGAGAAGGGGGCAGGCTGGATGCATTCTCCTGCATCGGTCGCATCGGCGTTGTAATTGCAGGCGGATTCGTCCTGGCAACCTTCGATTTCAAATTCATTGCAAACGCCATCTCCGTCGGAGTCATTCAAGCAGGAGCCCGCACAATCGTAACCGGCTTCCGCATAGGTGCATGAACCGTCTGAATCCGTTGCCGCCTCGTCGAAATTGCACGCTGTTTCATCCGTGCAGCCCGCCACTTCGAATTCGTCGCAAACACCGTCGTTGTCTGCGTCATTCAGGCAATTGCTCGCACAATCGTAACCGCTTTCAGGGTAGGTGCAGCTGGTGTCGGCATCGGTAGCTTCTGGGTTGAAGTTGCAGGCTGCTTCATCTTGGCATCCTGCGATTTCGAATTCGTCGCACACGGTGTCACCGTCGGCGTCGTTGAGGCATTGACCGTCGCAATCGTAGCCTGCTTCTGGGTAAGTGCAGGTTGAATTGTCTTCGGTGGCATTGGCATCGAAGTTGCACGCTTGATCGTCCGTGCAACCCTCGATTTCGAATTCATCGCAAACCCCGTCTTGGTCCGCATCGTTCAAGCAGACGCCCGCACAATCGTAACCCAATTCCGGGTAGGTGCAAGCGTCGAAGTCAAGCGGCGAGCAAGCATCTTCCAAATTGACCATGGTGCGCAATTCTTGCGCTGGGCTGCCGTTTTGGAAGAACTGCAAGTAAAGTTGTCCGGTGAGGTCGCCATCGGTGGTGAATTGGCCTAGCAAGACCTTTCCATCGTCGCCAGCAACTCCATTGGTGCTGCCGTTCACGACAAACCACGAGCCGCCGAGGGCGTCGGAGATTTCCAAATTGCCTCCTTGTTCGAAATTGGGCAGCCAGGAGCTTCCCGCTGTGTTGACGGCTCCCTCACCGGAACTAGAATTGGGTGGACCGATCAAGCCGATAGTAACCCAGCTATCGTACTTCAGGTCCGGGAACGTTGAGAAAAGTGCAGGGTTCACGTTGGAGCCGACGTTGGCTCCTAATGGATCCTGATAGAACGACGTGGTCGTTGAAACGTTCGTCGGGAACGTGGCGTCCCCAGAGACAGAAGACACGAAGTCGTCCGCATTTTCGCACACGGCATAGATGCGGTAAGTGGTTTGTCCCGCGAGCGCTGGAGCCCCCGTCGTTCCAGTGTGAACCATATAAGGTTCGACAGAAACGCAATACCCGGGGCCTTCCCATGGCTCGTAATTGCATGCGGCCTCGTCGTTGCAAGTCGGATAGTCGCAACTTCCGTCATTGTCTGTTGCAGCTGAATCGTAGTTGTTTGCAGCAGGATCGTCGCAGCCAGCCAACTCGAATTCGTCGCAAATGCCGTCCAAGTCCGCATCGCTGATGCAGTTGCCGTTGCAATCGTATCCTTCTGCTGCGAACGTGCAATCCCCAGCGTCGGTCGCTTGGTTGTCGTAGTTGCATGCGTTGGCATCTTGGCAACCCACCACTTCAAACTGATCGCAAATGCCATCGTTGTCCGCATCTTCGAGGCAGTTGCCATCGCAGTCAAAGCCTGCGCTCGCATAGGAGCACGTGCCAGCATCCGTGGCTGCATCGTCGTAGTTGCATGCCCCAGCGTCTTGGCAGCCTGTGATTTCAAATTCATCACAAACTCCGTCTCCGTCTGCGTCGTTGATGCAGGAACCTTCACAGGTGTAATGCACTTCCGGGTAGGTGCACATTTCGGGCTCGGTAGAACCTTCGACGTAGTTGCATGCCGTTTCGTCTTGGCATCCTACCACCTCAAATTCATCGCAAACTCCATCCCCATCGGAATCGTTGAGGCAGGCGCCGTCGCAATCGTATCCTGCGTCAGCGTAGGTGCAACCCGCGGTGATGTCAGGGCCTATGCAAGCATCGGAAAAGTTCTTGCTTACGCGAATGAAATCAGCGGGATTGCCATTCGGGAAATACTGAATGTAGAGTTCGCCAGACAATTCGCCATCGGTGGTGAATTGTCCCAACAAAACGCGGTAATCGTCACCGGCAATTCCATTCGTTGACCCGGGAACCACATACCAGCCGCCGCCGATCTCATCGTCAATAACGATGTTGCCACCAGCCGAAAATTCCGTCAGCCAGTCGTTGCCGATGGTGTTGACCGAAGCTTCCCCATTTGCTGCAACTTCAGGGGCCTCAAGCCCGACAGTCAGCCAAGAGTCATAGGCCAAATCAGGGAAGCTCTGATACAACAACGGGTTGATGTTCTGAGCCAAGTCCGCACCCAAGGGATTTTGGTAAAACGACGTCGTCGTGCTGATGTTGAGCGGGGTGTCGGAATCACCGGTGACGGTGTTCACGAAGTCGCCCGGATTTTCGCACAGAGCGTAAACCCGGTAAGTGGTGTAACCCGCGAGCGCTCCAGAAGTGTGTACCGCCACCTCGTCCACTTGGAGGCAATAACCGGGACCAGAAAAGGCCACGAAATTGCACGCGTCAGGATCGGTGCATTCGGAATTGAAGAAAGCTCCTTCATCAAGCCCCAAGGGCAGTTCAGCAGAAGTTGCGAAGAGGTGGTAAACTGGTAAAGACCAGAGGACCACTAGCATCATCCAGCGGATGCCGCAGTGATGAGTTTGGTTCATGTCAGGCAATTTGGAAGTCCTAATATACAGCTATATCACATCACTTCCCTCGTTCGTCACTCAAAAAAAATTATTCCGTCGAGTAAATGAATGGAATTGTCGAAGATTTGTAGGGCGTTGAAATGGGAGGGGAGTTCGGTCTATTGGCTTGTTAATGAAGGGTTAATCGAGCGCAGGTTCCAAGTATAATACCGGGCCGATTCGTCGATTCTGAATTCAAGAAACGAAAGCGCCCCCAGTCCATCGACTGGGGGCGCAAACGCAATCAAGTAAGTCGCGTGACCTTACGGGGCCTCAATTCTCGCAGGACGTGCCGTAGATGAAGAGGAAGTCAAGCAGGTCTTCAAGTTGGATCAAACCGTCTCCGTTGAAGTCACCCTCACACGTAGGAATCGAGACACAGGTTTGGGTGGCTTCATCCCAAATCGTGCCTTCTCCGCAGAAGCTCGATCCGTCCACGTTGATGGCATCGATGTAGTCACATACCCCGTTGCTGTTGTCGTCCAAGCATTCGCCGTTGCAGTCGAACCCAACGAACGGATACTCGCACTCCAACGCATCCGAAATGGTGGCACCAGCGTCGTAATTGCACGCGGTAACATCACCACAGCCGACGCATGAGGTGTATTCGCAGTTGCCGTCATCTGAATTGGCGGCGGCGTCGTAATTGCAAGCAGCGGGAACGGTGCAGCCACTGAAGATGCAGCTTCCATTGTCAATGGTGTTGCCAGCTTCGTAGTTGTCAGCAGTTGGGTCCGTGCATCCAACGCACGACGTGAATTCGCAGCCGCTGTTGTAAATCGCATCGGCATCGTAATTGCACGCATTCTGGTTGGTGCAACCCAAGCAAGATTCGAAGTCGCACGAGTCGTCAGAGACGTTGGCCGCCGGATCGTAGTTGCATGCTCCTGGGATGATGCAACCGGGGAAAGCGCAGGACCCATCGTCAATGGTTGCCTCTGCATCGTAGTTCGCTGCCGATTCGTCGGTGCAACCAGCACAGCTATCAAACTCACATGAGCCATTTGCAATGGTCGCCGATGGGTCGAAGTTGCACGCCGTTTCCGTGGTGCAACCTTGGCAAGAGATGTAGTCACACAGTGCGGGGAACACAGAGCTCGAGTCGTAATCGCAAGCTGATGGATCCATGCAGCCAGTCACCGCTTCGATGCACTCAGCTGAGTAGACGCAATCACCTTCTTCAAGGTAGTTGCATGCCCCGGGCTGATTGCAAATGGGGTTCATTGCTGCCGTTGCAGGACCTTGTGGAGCCAAACCTGAACTGCAAGGGAAGTTCAAGTCGCACATCGAGAAGATGAGGTAGTCCGCTTGAGGATCGTAATTGCAGGCAAAGGGAAGTACGCAGCCTCCGGTCAAGAACAAGCAAGAACCGTTGTCTTCCGTAGCGTATTGGTTGAAATTGTTCGCTGCAGAATCGGTGCATCCGAAGATTTCCAATTCATCGCAAACCCCATCCCCGTCGGTGTCGTTGATGCAATTGCCTTCGCAATCCACAACGGTGGAGCTGGGGAAGGTGCACAGGCTGTTCGCTGCAATCGTTGCGTCAGGGTTGAAGTTGCAGGCGTTTTGGTTGGTGCAACCCACACATGAGCTGAACTCGCACGACCCGTCATAGCTCGTTGCATTGGGATCATAGTTGCAAGCAGACGGGATGACGCATCCAGCGACGTCGGCTACGCACGTGCCGTTATCGGTGTTTGCGATGGGGTTGTAGTTGAGTGCAGTCGCGTCCGTGCATCCGAAGATGACTGGTGGCTCGTTTTCATCACAAATTCCATCACCATCCGCATCGTTCAAGCAGTTGCCATCGCAATCGAGGTAGCTTGCCCCGATGAACACACACGACGCGATGTCGTTGATGGTCGCGCTAGGATCGTAGTTGCACGCTTGTTCAATTGCACAACCGGAACAACTCGTGTATTCACACGTTCCGTTGTCGTTTTCTGCTGCCGCATCGTAGTTACAGGCTCCAACGTCAGTGCAGCCAGCGGCCTCCTGTTCGTCGCAGATGCCGTCACCGTCTGCATCATTGATGCAGTTGCCGTCGCAGTCGTAGCCAGCTTCAGCGTAGGTGCAAGAGCCGTCCTCGTCGGTGGCGTCAGCGTTG
>CBFHLY010000008.1:0-102088 GCA_965656785.1 uncultured Flavobacteriales bacterium | reverse complement strand
CCTCAAGTGGATTGCGACCGAACCGAAAGGATAAAAAAAAAGGCCCTCTAACGAGGGCCAAAGGTTGAAACGTTTCGTGAATGAGGTCGCCGTAACGCCCTCCATATTGCCCAAGGCACCAGTCTCGAAGCGCGCGCAATTCATCGCCTTTCAGCCACCGCGTGCTCTTCTTCAACTCCTTTGCAAAAAGTTGTCGGTCGAAACTCACTTTCGACAACACCCGCTTACAAAATTCCAGCATGGCAAATCAGTTTTAAAGATGGACATTGCATCAACTCAAAAATCGCGCCTTTGGTACCGACTGCCAAGCGAAAAATCGCCAAAACCGCATCGGTTATTCACATCGGAGCGGGGAGGGGTCCTGGATCAGCTAGGCGCGGCGGGGTTTGGCGTATCTTCGGAACTCAATTTTCCCGAACGACCCTCCGCGCTGGAGGCCTGTGACCTGAAATCGCATGAAGCACGAATTGCGCAACTTGGTCGATCGGAAGGTGTTGATTCAACGCATGCGCGACGAGCAGCGTGAACGGACGACGGTTTCGTTCTACCAGTACGCCCGCATCGAGAATCCGCAATTCTTCCGCGACTACTTGTTCCTCCACTGGGAGTCCATGGACATCCTCGGCCGAACCTACGTCGCCCACGAAGGCATCAACGCTCAAATTTCCGTTCCGACGGAGCAGTTCGATGCGTTTTGCACACACCTCTACAGCATCGAATTCCTCGAAGGCATTCGCCTCAACTTGGCCGTCGACGAGGGCAAGTCGTTCTTCAAGCTCATCGTCAAGGTGCGCCCGAAGATTGTGGCGGACGGCCTCAACGACGAGACGTTCGATGTGCGCGATTGTGGCGTGCACCTCAATGCCCCGGAGTTCAACGATTTGATCCGGCGCGAGGACACGATTTTGATCGACATGCGCAACCACTACGAGAGCGAGGTGGGCCATTTCAAGGGGGCGATTTTGCCCGATGTGGACACGTTTCGCGAGGAAATTGAGCAGGTGGAACACATGTTGGAAGGCCAAAACGACCGCAACATCGTCATGTACTGCACCGGTGGAATTCGGTGCGAAAAAGCCTCCGCGTGGTTGAAGCACCGCGGCTTCCCCAACGTTCACCAGCTCAATGGCGGCATCATCGAGTACACCCGCCAGGTCCGCGAGCAAGGGCTCGACAACTTGTACGTCGGGAAGAACTTCGTTTTTGACGAACGGATGGCGGAGCGCATTTCGGACGACGTGGTGGCCAGCTGCCACCAATGCGGCGCCCCGTGCGACGATCACACGAACTGCAAGAACCTCGCATGCAACCTGTTGTTCATTCAATGCCCCTCCTGCGCCGAGCAGTTCGAAAGGACGTGCGGGGTGGAATGCCAGCAGACCATTCACCTGCCCGAAGAAGAACAAGCCGCGCTGCGCAAGGGCCACCAAGCCCGCGAGCGCTACAGCAAAGGCCGGTTGCGTCCGAAGCGTCCCGCTTTGTCGCCCGAAACCTTGAGCTCCGTTCGGCCCCGTTGACGCGTGTCAGCCGAAGAGCAGCTGACTCAAGTACCGCCCGGGCCCGAAGACCGCCCAACCACCCGCCAACAGGATGCCACCGATGTACAATTGGACCATCGCGCTCCGGTGTCCGCGGATGTTGCCCCGGCGTGCCGCGCGCCAGGCGGTGGGGACTGTCCAAATCGTCAACAAACTCAAGGCATGCAAGGGTCCGAAATGCCCGCCAACCAACGGAAAGAACGACGGCATGAACAGCGTCCACATCCCTGTGAAGGCCATGAGGATGAGGTAGGTTTTCCCGAGGAGCCGGTGCCTGTTCGATCCTTTGCGCATCGCCATCAAAGCGGCCCCGATGAGGGCTGCGGGAAGCACGGTGGCGAGGTGGATGGCCACCATCGCAGGCGTCATGGTGTGTACTCGACGGCGCCGTCGAGGATGTAGTTCATTTGGTGGATGTCGTCCGCGTTGAGGCGGAGGGTGCCGGAGAAGGTCAGGCGCTCATCGGTTTGGTACACCCGCTTCGAGCCGCCTTCAAACCGCAGATCCACAACCGATTCCGGCCCGGCGCCTCCGCAGAAGAAGCAGTTCGCGTAGGGATACCGGCTCAGCACGTAGAAATCTTCGTCCAAATCCACCGGAATGATGTACCCCGTGATGTGCACGTGGCTGCCGCTGACGGCCTCCACCTCCGGACCGAAGGTCGGCTTCCAGTAGAACGACTCGAGCGATTCCATGTACACGTCCGTGAAGACCACGTCTTCAAGGGTGCGCCACGTCAATTCCTTCGGCTGGCCTTCTACCACAGCGGCGGCCACCGGCGCGTGGTCCTCCGCCGCCCGCAACACCGATTCGCGTGCCGCCACGGCAGCCTCCGACGGATGGCACATCGAGCTCAAGTCCAAGGTGCTGACCCCGAGGAGCAGCAAGCCCCCAATCAACGAAGAAGAACGAAGGGTTTTCATGGTTCGCAAGTTACGCATCAGAGAGGGTCCGAGAAATGTCGAGGCGCAGGGCACGCAGTCCGGGAATCGCGGCGGCCAACAAGCCCACGGCGATTGCGGAGGCGGCGAGGAGCCATTCGGACGGGAGGATGGCAAGGGCGTTGAGGTCGTATCGGAATTTGTCCTCGACGAGGGTGGCGAGCAAGGCAATGCCCACGCGGCTCACCACCGCACCCAGCACCACGCCCCCGAGGCTCAACAGCCCGCCTTCCAGGAGCAATGAGCCGTAGAGGCCGCGCGCCGTGGCGCCCATCGTCCGCATCAGCGCGAGTTCGTAGCGCCGCGCAAGCAGGCTGTCGTACACGGAAATGAAGATGCTCGCAAAGCTCAGCGCCATGATGAGCAGGGCGATGGTCCGCAAGGTGCCGAGCCCGAGCCCGAAGTTTTGGGTCAGGCGATTCACCTCGATGGCGGGCAAGGCGATCTGCATGTTCGTGTCGGAAATGAGGTTGGGCAAGGTCAAAACCGCCAACGGGTTCCGCTTCTTCAGCAACACCGCCGTCACCTCCTGCTCCACCTCTTCCCCCTCGTGCTCGTGCACTCCCCAAACCGTCTGCACGTTGCACAACAACAACTGGTCAAGCACACTCCGCGATTCCTCCAACACCCCCACTACCGTAAACGTCTTGTCGGTGTGGACGTCGGTTTCGTCGAGCAACCCGTGCGAGCTGAAAAACGTGTCGCCCAGCTTCAGCCCGGCTTCCCGCGCCACCCGCGCCCCGACGACCACCTCGAAGGGCGTTTCCCACAACCGTCCTTCCGCGAGTTCGGCCCCGTAGTGCTCCACGTAGGAAGGCTCCGTCCCTACGATGCGGTAGCGCTGAAAGTTGTCGCCGTACGCGAGCGGAATCGCCTCCGCCACATACGGGTGCCGCATCACTTTTTCGGCGTCGGCCAGCCGGATGTTGCCGGTCGGCGCGTCCACGTGGTACACGTTCGCAAGGATGAGCTGCAGCGGACTGCCTTTCGCCCCCAGCACCATGTCGATGTCCTTGATGTTGCGGTCGAACGCGTCGCGAAGTTGGTGTTCCGCGAGCATCATGAGGCTCACCATGCCCACACCGAAGGCGAGCAGTGCGATGCTGAGGGCGGTGCTCAACGGCTTCGAGGCCAAATTCCGCCACGCAATCTTGATCCAGCTCAGTTTCATGCCCACTCGGATACAGGGTTCAACGTCACCCGGTTTGCATACCGGTCCTTGAGGCGCGTATCGTGCGTCACCACCACCAACGCCGCCCCCACGCGATCGGCCTCCGATTCCAACAGCGCAATCACCCGCTCCGTCGACCGATCGTCCAGCGCACTTGTGGGTTCATCCGCGAGCAGCACCGACGGCGAATGGATGAGCGCCCGCGCAATCCCCGCACGCTGCTGCTCGCCGATGCTCAAGTCCCGCGCCCGCTTGTCGGCCTTCTCCCCGATCCCCAACCGCTCCAACATCGCCCGCGCCCGTTCCTCCCCGCCTTCCGTTCCCTTCCCCGAAAGGAAGCCCGGCAAGACCAGGTTTTGCAACACGGTCAAACTCTGCACGAAATGCGCCCGCTGGAACACGAGGCCCACCTCCGCCCCCCGGAACCGATCGAGCTCCCGCCCGGTCAGCCCATCGAGCGCAGTCCCGGCCACCGTGACGGTCCCCGTCGCCGGCCGCAACAGCCCGCTCATCAAGTGCAGCAGCGTCGTTTTTCCACACCCCGAGTCGCCCAGCAGCAACAGCCGCTCGCCGGCCGCGCACACCATGTCCGGGAACCGCAACATCGGCGTCTCCGGTGCGTATTGAAAAGTCAGGTTTTCCGTCGCAATCATCCCCCCGAAGGTACGCAGGTCGTAGATTCGCGGCATGACCATCAAGCGCAGGTTATTGATTTTTGGCACCGGACTCCTCATCGGAACGGTCCTCTCGTACCTCCTGCTCGGCTGGCGCGGTTGCAGCGATTGGCTGCCCGAACGCCGCCTCCGCGCGGACATCGAAATGGAAGGCCTGGACCAGAACGCCCACACGGCCTGCCTGCTCGCCTGCCTCGACGACGCCGATCCCATCGCTTGGCTCTACGCTGCCGAGGTGGACTGGCAGGCCAGCGGCCCGCGCGAAACCCCCAAGCGCTATGTGTTCCGCTTGGCGGAAGGTCCGGTCAGCTCGTTCACCATCACCCGCAACGATGCGCGCTGGTTGCTGACGGTGGACGAAGCCGTACCGGGCTGCGATTGTCCCTGATCACGGATCGACGACCGCAAGCCGCCCCCAAATCGGTGCCGCTTGCCCCACCGGCCAAACCTCCACAATGTAGGTGCCCGCCGACAGGTCGTTCGTGTAGAACGTGTACGGCGACGACGGGCTGTTGAGCGCTGCATCGTGCACCACGCGGCCCGTCGCATCGGTGAACCGAATCCGCTCCAACAAGATGCCGTCGCCCGCATCCAACGCGACCGCGCCCCCACCGGCCGCAGCGGGATTGGGCGTGAACCGCACCGTTTCGGCCACCCCGCCGGTGACTCCGGCGTCTGGGTCGTAGCTCAATTTGTACACCGCCAAGCGCGTGCACAGGTACAATTCCCCCGCGTTGTCTTCGCCGAAGGCGTAACGCACTTCTTCCCAGGGCACGAAGCCGCCGGGCACGTCGATGGTGAGCTTCGCGCTCGTCCAGCTGCCGTCCGCTTCTTCCGTCAAAGACCAAAACTTGTGGTCGTTGAACCCACACGCATCCGAGTGGATGTACGCTCCGTACAGCGTGGGAATCGCCTCGCCCCGGTACCGGTACCCGCCGATGACCGAGCACCACCCGTTGTCGTGCGGGTACGCGTGAATCGGCAGTTCCAACGCGCCGTCCGGATCGCAGTCCACGACGGGATCATAACACATCGGCCCCTCCATGATGCGCCACCCGAAGTTCAACCCGCCCGGGCTGTCCGCCCGTTCGATGCTCACTTCCTCCCAATCGACCTCGCCCACGTCGGCAATGAATTTGTCCCCGGTCAACCGGTCGAAGCTCCACCGCCACGGATTCCGGAACCCGTAGGCCCAAATCTCATCGAGCGCATCCGGGTTGCCCACGAACGGGTTGTCCGACGGAATCGTGTACGGGTCGAGCCCGTGGACGTCGATGCGGAGGAGCTTGCCGAGCAGGGTTTGGAGGTTCTGGCCGTTGCCGATGGGGCCGTGGTCGTCGCCGCCGCTGTTGCCGCCGGGTTCGCCGGTGCCGGTTCCGCCGCCGTCGCCGGTGGAGAGGTAGAAGTGGCCGTCGGGTCCGAAGTGCGCTTGGCCGCCGTTGTGGCCGCGAGCGGGCTGAACGAGTTCCAAGACTTCGGACCAAACCGTCACGTCGGCAAACGTCCGCTCCGGGTTGGTTCCAAAGCACACGACCCGCTCATCAATGAGGTTCCCGGAGCCATCCGGCCGGTAGCCGTTGTAGACCACATAGAACAGCCCGTTGTTGTCGAAATCCGGATCCAGCACGAGGTCGTTCACGCCTTGTTCGCTCATCACGCCGTAATCCACGATGTCCAAGCCGTTTTCTCCGAGGTCGAGGAAGGGCTCGGGCCGCTCCTCACCGGTGGCGTTGTCGAACCAATGGACGACCCCGTCGTGCCCCACGATGAGCACCGCCGTCTCATCCGGATCGTGCGAAACGCTGCGCACGGCCACCGGCCAATCCGCATACATCAGTCGCTCCGCCACGATGGTGCTGGGAGCTTGGGCAAACGCGAGGGTGGGCAGAAACAGGAGGGGAAGCAGGCGCATGGGGAGTCAATTTCTGTGGCAAAGATACCGCCCGCCCTTCGGAACGTGACAGCGGTCGCTTTGTCACGGACGTGTCAGGGTTACCTTGCGCGGCATGAAAGGCAAACTCGCTGGGTTGGGAACGATGGGCTTGGTGGCCGGTGCGTTGGTGCTGGCTGGAGCCGTCGATCCCGAAGATACCGTCAAGACGGAACAGGACTCGCTCCTGCTCCGGATGGCGGATTTGACGTTCGCAGCAGGCGAGCACCACATGGGCTCGGGCAACTGCGTGTTGTGCCACGGGCCGGACCCGGTGGCGATGCAGGACGCGGAAGGCAACGATGTGAGCGTCGTGACGCATTGGCAATCGACCATGATGGCGAACAGCGCGAAGGATCCGTTTTGGCGTGCAAAAGTGGCCCACGAAGGCCTCGTCAACCCGGACTACGTGGACGAAATCGCGAACGTGTGCACCGGTTGCCATGCGCCCGCTGGACACCACGAAGCGCACTGGGCGGGCGACGACTTGTACAACATCGCCGACCTCGAAGCGGATGAAATGGGGCTCGATGGCGTGAACTGCACGAGTTGCCACACCATCAACGACGACTCGCTCCGCTGGCGGT
Organism: uncultured Flavobacteriales bacterium; assembly: GCA_965656785.1. Classification (GTDB taxonomy): domain Bacteria; phylum Bacteroidota; class Bacteroidia; order Flavobacteriales_D; family Sanyastnellaceae; genus JALQTD01. Next base: position 95,247 of record CBFHLY010000008.1, on the reverse strand, counting down.
TCAACGGCGATTTGCCGACGAATGAGGACCGCGTGATTTGGGGCCCCTTCACGCCGCAGGTGACCATGCCGATGCAGATGAACGTGGATTACACGCCGACGGCCAGCGGGCACATGCTGCAGAGTGAGGTGTGCGCGCCGTGCCATTCGCTGTACACGCACACGTTCAATTTGGAAGGCCAACCGACGGACGGCGTGTTCTTCGAGCAGTCGACCTACTTGGAGTGGCTGAATTCCTCGTATCCCGAAGACGACGTGGAATGCCAAACCTGCCACATGCCCCGCCTCCCCGGGGGCACCATTTTATCCGATCGGCCGTCTTGGCTGGGCCCCAATCCCCTCGGTCAACACCACCTCGTGGGCGGCAACGCCTTCATGCTGAAGGTCCTTCGCGACAACGCCGTGGCACTCGACCTCTCCGCCTCCACGGTGCAATTCGATTCGACCATCGCCCGGACGGAGCGGATGCTGCAACACCATTCGGCGAACCTCCTTTTGACTCCCCTCGATGCTCCCACGGGCGAGTACGCCTTCGAAGTCGAAGTGGAAAACCTAGCGGGACACAAGTTCCCGACCGGCTACCCGTCGCGTCTGACGTTCCTCGAGTTCATCCTGCGCGACTCCACGGGCACGGAGCTGTTCCACAGTGGGGACTGGACGGAAGCGGAAGGCATCGCCGGCCGCGACGAGCCGTTCGAGCCGCATTGGAACGAAATCCTGACCGATGACCAAGTCCAAGTCTACGAAATGGTCTTCGCCGACGTCAGTGGCACGCCTTCCACGGTGCTCGATCGAGCCGCTTCGGTCTTGAAGGACAACCGGATTGCGCCCGCGGGCTTCTCCACGGAGCACATGAGCTACGACACGGCCGCCTTCGGGCCCGCTGCCGCGCTCGATGCCGACTTCAACCGGTTCGTCGACGGAACGGAGGGCAGCGGCAGCGACCGCTTGACCTACCGCATCACACCCGACGGGTACACCGGAGCGGTGACGGCGGAGGTGACCTTGCATTACCTCGCCCTGCCCGCTCGGTGGGTGGAGGAAATGTTCGGATTTGCCGCGGACGCCGAGGCCATTGCCGACTTCCAAGCGATGTTCAATGCAGCTGACCGCACTCCAGTGGAGGTCGTGAAGGTGTGGTGGCCCGCGAGTGCAGTGGGCGTTTCGGAAGTGCTTGCGCCGGACCGTGGTCGCCTCGTTCCCAATCCCGCATCCGACCGGGTGCGGGTGGATGGGGTGGATGTGGCGCGCGCTTGGTTGCTCGACTCCACGGGCCGGATCATCCGGGAGTTCGCGGGCACCCAAGCCGCACTCGGCATCGACTTGACGGACCTCGCAGCGGGCGTGTTCTTCGTTCGCATCGAAACCCGAGATGGCAGCGAACACGTGCTGCGCGGCGTGAAAGGCTGAGTTGTAACTTGCAGGATTCAACCGGCAAGGATGCAATTGAGTCGTACGCTTCGCGTGGTGTTGGTGTTGGGGGCGGCTGCGGGCCTTTTGGCCGCGGTGGTTCCCGAGCGCCGCTATGATCAGGAAACGAACGAAGGCGCATTGTGGCGCATGGGCGAGTTGTGCACCGTCGAGGGCGAGTTTTTCAGCGGCTCCGGGAAGTGCGTGAATTGCCACGCGCCGGATCCCAATGGGCACGCGCTCGTGGATGAGAACGGGGTGACGGTCAGCCCGGTGTTCGACTGGCAAGCCAGCATGATGGCGAACAGCGCGCGGGATCCGTTTTGGCGCGCCCAGGTCGCCCGGGAGGGCTTGATCAACCCGGGCCACCGCGACGAAATCGAGAACACGTGCACCGCGTGCCACGCGCCGCAGGGCTTCCATGAAGCGCGGCTCACCGGCGGCGATGCGCACTACACGATGGAGGACCTGCTTGCGGACGACCTCGGCCTCGACGGCGTTGGCTGCACGGGCTGCCACACCATCGACAACATCGGCCTCGCGGGCCGCTTCAACGGCGACTTACCGATCAATCCCGAGCAGGTCGCGTGGGGCGGATTCGAGAACCCGTGGGACGGCTTGATGAGTGGGCAGACCGGGTTCATTCCCGCGTACGGCGAGCATTTCCGCGCGAGCGAGGTGTGCACGAGCTGCCATTCGCTGTACAGCCACACGCAGGATTTGGCGGGCGAGTCGACGGGCAACGTGTTCTTTGAGCAGGCCACGTATTTGGAATGGGTCAACTCCGATTTCAACGCGGAAGGCGTTCAATGCCAAACCTGCCACATGCCCCTCGTCGAAGGCGGTGCCATCGCCGCCACGCAGCCGAACTGGCTGTTCGAGCAGCGCTTCGGCCGCCACCATTTCGTCGGCGGCAACACCTTCATGCTCAAGCTGATGAAGGACAACGCGGCGGCTCTCGGACTGAGCGCCACGCCGACCCAATACGATTCGACCATCGCCCGGACGCTTCGGGGTTTGCAGCAGGCGACGGCCACGCTGAACGTCGAGCAACTCCCGGCTCCGACGGGTGAAGTGGCGTTCGAGGTGGAGGTCGTGAACCAAATCGGCCACAAGTTCCCAAGCGGCTACCCGGCGCGGTTGGCGTTCCTGGAGTTCGCGCTGCGCACGGCGTCAGGGGACACGTTGTTCCACAGCGGGCGCTGGACGGAGGCGGAGGGAATCGCGGGGCGTGACCTGCCGTATGAGCCGCACCACGAGGTCATCACGTCGCCTTCGGAGGTTCAGATCTACGAGTTCGCCTTCGCCGATGTGGCGGGGGAGGAGACGACGATCCTCGAGCGGGCGGCGACGGTGCTGAAGGACAATCGGCTGCCCCCGCGGGGGTTCCGGACTTCGCACGCGGCGTACGACACGGTGGCGATCGGGCCGGCGGCGGCGCTCGACGCGGACTTCAATCGGACGGCTGAAGGGGCCGAAGGGACGGGGGCGGACCGGGTGACGTACCGCGTGGCGGTGGGGGACTACCGGGGTACCGTGGAGGTGGCGGTGCGTTTGCATTACCAGTCGGTGCCGAAGCGGTGGGTCAGTGCGTTGTTCGCCGCCGCGGAGGAGCACCCGGACATCGCGGCGTTCCGGGACATGTACGAGGGGGCGGACCGGACGCCCGTGGTCGTCGCGGAGGCGGCGGCGTCGGGCTGGACGGACTTCGTGGCGGAAGGGGGAGCGTGGACGCTCGTCCCGAACCCCGTGGCGCCGGGGTCGCGGGTGCGGGTGCAGCCGGGCGATGCGCGGGACGTGCTGGGCGGCGCGCTCTTCGACGCGTCGGGCCGGCGGTGCGCCGAGCTCACTCCTCAGGACCTGCTCGGCGGGTTCGATGCCGGCCGTTGGTTGGCGGAGGGCGCCTTCCTCGTTCGCATCGAAACGGCCGGTGGGCCGGAGGTGGTGCGCGGTGTGGTCCTCAGGCCGTGAGGCCGAGGGCGACGGACGTCATGGTGATGGCGCCGGCGACCACGTGGTCGTTGAAGAGCTCGAGGGATTCGCCCGGGCGTTGCGTGCCGAGGATATACAGCAGGGGCAGGTAGTGCTCGGCCGTCGGGATGGCCAGCTTGAGCGCGTGGTCGCTGCGGGTAGGCGCCGCAATGAGGTTTGCGACGTTGCCGTCGAGGATCCACCCGTTGAGCAGTTCGCGCGCCGTGGCGGCCCAGTGGTGGGCGTAGCCGATGGTTTCGAGGTGGTTCCAGGCGACTTGGCTGAGGTTGTGGACCAAATTCCCGGAGCCCACAAGGAGGACGCCCCGGGTGCGGAGGTCGGCTAGGGTTTGGCCTAAAGCAAAGTGAGCCGCAGCGTCCATGCGGCGGTCCAAACTCAGCTGCAACACCGGCACGTCCGCCTTCGGGAACACGTGGCGCAACACGCTCCACGTCCCATGATCCAGCCCCCATTCGCGGTCCACCGTCACCTGCCCAGGCAGCCCCGCCGCCAAATGCTCCGCCAAGCCCGGATGCCCCGGCGCCGGATACTCCACCTCGTACAGCGCCTTCGGAAAGCCCCCGAAATCGTGGATCGTCCTCGGCTGCGCCACCGCCGTCACCCGCGTCCCCACCGTCTCCCAATGCGCCGAAATGCACAACACGGCCCGCGGCGTGACCTCCAGCCGCCCGGCCAGTTCCCGCCAACCGGCCACAAAGGCGTTCTCCTCAATCGCATTCATCGGACTCCCGTGGCCGAAGAACAGCGCCGGCAACGGGTCCGATGGCGGCAACAACGCCCCCAACCGCTGCAACGCCCCATCCCACGAAACGACCCCCAATCCCAGCGCCTTGAAAAACTCGGCCCGGTTCATGTCGCTTTTCGCCGCTGCACTTCGGCCCGGAGGAGCGACAGCTCCCGCGAGGTTTGGCCGGCCACCGACGTGTTTTCCTCCGCCCGCCGAATCAAGTACGGAATCGCCTCCCGGATGGGCCCATACGGCACGTACTTCGCCACGTTGTAACCGCTCGCCGCAAGGTTGAAGCTGATGGGGTCGCTCATCCCGAGCAACTGCGCGAACCAAACCCGATCATCCCCCGGCTCCAAGCCCGCCCGCTCCATCAGCTCACACAACAGCGCATTGCTGGCGGCATTGTGGCTCCCGCTGCACACGCTGACGCCGTGGTCGATGCACCATGCGAGTGCGGCGTCGTAATCGCGGTCGCTGGCGGCCTTGTCGGGCTGGATGGGCGACGGGCGGCCCGCTTCGGCGGCCTTTTCGCGTTCCTTTTCCATGTACGCCCCGCGCACGAGCTTCACGCCGAGGTGCCAGCCTTCATGCTGCGCCCTTTCCGTGAGCGCCTTGAGGTAGGCCAACCGATCGTGGCGGTACAACTGCACGGTGTTGAACACCACGGCTCGCTCCCGGTTCAACCGGCTCATCTGTTCCTCCGCAAGCGCGTCGATCGCCCCTTGAAACCACGTTTCCTCCGCGTCGATGAAGATGCGGCCGCCCGTTTCCGCGGCCCGCCCACACAACGCGGCCACCCGCGCCTTCACGCGCTCCCACGCCGCGGGGTCACTCCCCGGGTCGCGCAACACCGGCGTCGGCGCCACCCCACTGACTTTGAACACGCTGAACGCATGCCGCGCATCGCCCTGTGCCGCATCGATGGCCGCAAGGACTTCGTCCCGCGTGGCATCGAGTTCCTTCTCGCTCTCCTTCCCCTCGGCGCTGTAATCTAGGATGGTGTGCACCCGTCCCCGCGCGAGCTGCGCCACGGTGCCCTCCGACTCCGCTATGGTTTCCCCGCCACAAAAATGCGCGTACACCGTCGGCTTGATCGCCCATCCCAACGGAATCCGCAACGCGAGCGCCACGTTCATCAGCACCTTGCCGAGGCGCACAAGCGAAGGACTGCCCACGGTGCGAAAAAGCAGGAGGGCCTTGCGCAGTTCGCGGTCGCTCAAGTGGCGAAACGCCTGCTCGGTGTTGTTGAAATCAGGTGCCATGTGAAGTGGCACAAATATACTCCAGCCCCTTCCTTAACCTTCCAGCATCAGGTGGTGGCGGGTCGCACGCGCGGCTCATTGAACCAAAACATCCCGCTGCACCGACGACTCACGTCTTTGCCGCAACCGCGGGAGTCTGTGATTAACTTGCATCCCATGAACGCATCCGAATACCTGCAAGCGAACCGCGACCGGTTCTTGGAAGAATTGTTTGACCTGCTCCGCATTCCGTCGGTTTCGGCGGATCCGGCGTACGCCGGCGATGTTCAGCGCTGCGCGCAGTCGGTGGCGGATCACTTGACGAAGGCGGGCGCGACCGGGGTGGAAATCATTCCGACCGAGGGGTATCCCGTGGTGTACGGCGAGTGCCTGGTGGATCCGGCGGCGCCGACGGTGCTCGTGTACGGACACTACGACGTGCAGCCGGCGGATCCGCTCGAATTGTGGGACAGCCCCGCGTTCGAGCCGGTCATCAAGAAGACGGAACTGCATCCCGAGGGGGCGATTTTTGCGCGCGGTGCGTGCGATGACAAGGGGCAGTTTTTCATGCACGTGAAGGCGCTGGAGGTGATGGCGCAGACGGGAGGTTTGGCCTGCAACATCAAGTTCATGATCGAGGGCGAAGAGGAAGTTGGGAGTGCGCACTTGGAGCCGTTCCTCGAGGCGCACAAGGAGCGGCTGGCGGCCGATATCGTGCTCGTGAGCGACACCGGCATCATCGCCAACGACATCCCGTCGATCACGGTCGGGTTGCGCGGCCTGAGCTACGTGGAGGTCGAGGTGACCGGACCCAATCGGGACCTGCACTCGGGCCTCTATGGCGGCGCGGCTCCGAACCCCATCAACATCCTCGCCGAGCTCATTGCGTCGTTGAAAGATGAGGACCAGCGCATCACAGTGGAGGGCTTTTACGACGACGTGGTCGAGCTGAGCGCGGAGGAGCGGGCGGCCATGGCGGAGGCGCCGTTCAGCGAGGAGGAGTACAAGCGGAGCATCGACATCGGTGCGGTTGAAGGGGAGAAGGGGTACTCGCCGGCGGAGCGGATGAGCATTCGGCCGACGCTGGACGTGAACGGGATTTGGGGCGGATATACGGGCGATGGGGCGAAGACCGTCATCGCGAGCAAGGCGTACGCGAAGATTTCGATGCGCCTCGTGCCGAACCAAGATCCCGAGGACATCACGAAGAAGTTCGTGGACCACTTCCACCGGATCGCGCCCCCGTCCGTGAAGATCAAGGTGACGCCGATGCACGGCGGGCAGCCGGCCGTGACGCCGACCGATTCGGCCGCGTACCAAGCTGCTTCGATGGCGATGGAGGAGACGTTTGGGCGGAAGCCGGTGCCGTTCCGAGGGGGCGGGTCGATTCCGATCGTGGCGAGTTTCGAGCAGATCTTGGGCTTGAAGACGGTGCTGATGGGATTTGGCCTGGACAGCGATGCGATTCACTCGCCCAACGAGCATTACGGCGTCTTCAACTACTTCAAGGGCATCGAGACCATTCCGCTGTTTCACAAGCACTTTGCAGCGCTGCACGCGGCCAAATGATGCGGTGGCTCTGGGTGGTGCTCGTGGTGGTCGGCCTGACGGGCTGCTACCAGGAATTGGAGGTGCGCGAGGTGAGCGGGCTGACCGATGGGCAACTCACGCTCCAAGGATTCAACGGCACGATGGACGTGCGGTTGTTCAATCCCAACCGCTATCCCGTGAAGGCGCTCGACAGCGAGGTCTACTTGTTCGTGCGCGATCAGCGGGTGGGCAAGGTGGACTTGACGGAGCCCGTGGAGTTGCCGGCTCAGGCGGAGTCGACGATTTCGCTGGAGGTGGCGAGCGAACCGGGGGCCATTGCCGCGATTTTGAAGAACGAGTTGATGAACTTTTTGACGGGCGGCGAAGTGGAGCTTCGCGCGGAAGGCACCTTCACAGGCAAGGCGTGGGGCATTCCCGTGACCGTGCCCGTGCGCGCCGTTGAGCAAATTGGACTGACCAAATGAAGCAGCGCATTTTCCTCGCCCTCCTGGCAGCACCCCTGCTGTCGTCGGCGCAAGACGTGGAGTCCTTCTTGGAGGGCATGACGGTTCGGCACGTGGGGCCGGGCACGATGAGCGGCCGGGTGACGGCGATAGCGGTCGAGCGCGATCGGCCGGAAGTGATTTACGCCGGCACGGCGAGCGGGGGGTTGTGGCGGAGCGAGAGTGCGGGACTGACTTGGGAAGCGCTCTTCGATGAGCAGCCGACGCAGAGCATCGGGGCCGTGGCGATCGCGCCTTCGAATCCGGATGCGATTTGGGTCGGGACGGGCGAGGGGAACCCGCGGAACTCGCATTCGAGCGGGCTTGGGGTGTACCGGAGCCTCGACGGCGGGGCGAGCTGGGACTGCATGGGGCTGGAGGCGACGCGCAACATCCACCGGGTCATCGTGCACCCGGACGACCCGAAGACGGTTTGGGTGGGGGCGACGGGTTCGGCTTGGGCGACGAACCCGAACCGCGGGGTGTACAAGACCACGGATGGGGGGAAGACCTGGGATCACGTGCTGTTCGTGGACGACTCGACGGGGGTGGCCGAGATGGTGATCGACCCGTCGAACCCGGACAAGCTGTTCGTGGCGATGTGGAGCTTTCACCGAAAGCCGTGGACGTTCACGAGCGGTGGGGCGGGCAGCGGGCTGTACGTGACGCACGATGGGGGAGACGCGTGGACGCGGTTGGACGAGGAAGCCGGGTTGCCGGGCGGGAAGTTGGGCCGAATGGGACTGGCGATGAGCGCGGCGGATCCCGACATCGTGTACGCGTTGATCGAGGCGGAGTCGGGCACGGGGTTGTACCGGTCGGAGGATGGGGGGCGGAAATGGGATTTGGTCCAAAACAATGCGGTGGGCAACCGCCCGTTCTACTACGCTGAAATTCATGCCGATCCGACCGATCCCGACCACCTGTTCAACCTGTACAGCATGGTCGATGAGAGCACGGACGGTGGGCGGACCTTCGAAACCATCCTCCCGTACAGTGGCGTGCACCCCGATCACCACGCGTTTTTCATCCACCCCGACGACCCCGATTTCATGCTCGACGGGAACGACGGGGGCTTGAACATCAGCCGCGACGGGGGCAAGACTTGGGACTTCGTGGAGAACTTGCCGCTCGGCCAATTTTACCACATCGCGGTGGACAACGCCACGCCGTACAACATCTACGGGGGCATGCAGGACAACGGGTCGTGGGTGGGGCCGAGCGAGGTGTGGCACCAGGGCGGCATCCGGAACGAGGATTGGCAGGAGGTGCTGTTCGGGGACGGGTTCGATGTGCAGCCCGTGGACGAGCACACCGTGTACGCGATGTACCAAGGCGGTTCGATTTCCCGCATCGACCGGCGGACGGGGCGGTCGCAGTCGATTCAGCCGGTGCGCCCGGATTCGGTGCCCTTGCGCTTCGCTTGGAATGCGGCGCTGAGCTTGGATCCGAGCAACGCCGATGGGCTGTACTTCGGCTCGCAGTTCCTGCACCATTCGAGCGATCGGGGGGCGAGCTGGCGGGTGCTGAGCCCGGATTTGACGACGAACGATCCGGAGAAGCTCCACCAGGCGACTTCGGGCGGATTGACCATCGACGCGACTCAGGCGGAAAACCACTGCACCATCTTGTGCATCGCGCCTGCGAGCTCGGAGGAGATTTGGGTCGGGACCGACGATGGGCGCCTTCAGCATACGATGGACGGAGGGGCCACGTGGCGCGACCACGCCGTTGAAATCAAGCGGTTTCCGCAAGGCGCGTGGATTCCCCAAATTCACGTCAGCCCGCACCGCCCGAGCGAGGTCTACGTCGTCGTCAACGACTACCGCCGCGGCGACGACCAGCCGTACCTCTACCGCACCACGGATTCGGGGGAATCGTGGGATCGGTTGGTGCTCGACGGAAGCGGTGTTCAGGGTCACGCGCTGTGCGTCGCCCAAGATCCGGTCGCGGAGTCGTTGCTTTTCCTCGGCACGGAAGGAGGGCTGTACGTCAGCTTTGACCGGGGCGTGAATTGGCAACGGTGGACGCACGATTTGCCGAGTGTGCCGGTGCGGGATTTGGTCATTCACCCAGAGTGGGGCGATTTGGTCCTCGGCACCTTCGGCCGGGCGGCGTACGTCATCGATGACCTGCAGCCGTTGCGCGCGTTGGCCACGGAGGGAAACGGGGTGTTCGCGGCGGGGTTGCGGGCCTTTGAGCCACGGGCTGCCTTCGCGGTGAACCGTGCGCGTCCTGCGGGGGCGCGTTTTCCGGGTGATCCGATTTGGGAAGGCCAAAACCGAAGCAGCGGAGCCCTCTGGCCCTACTACATCGCCCCCGACACGGCCGCAGCCTACAGCGACGGTGATTTGCGCGTGTTCATCCTCGATGCCGAGGGCGACACCATCCGGCGCATGCAATGGGATGTGGAGCCCGGTCTCCAGCGAGGGCGTTGGGACCTTTCCACGGACGGAATCCATTGGCCGCGTCGTGGATTGCGGGAGCCCAGCGATGAGGTGCCCGGCAGCGGTCCAGACGCCTTGCCCGGGACGTACGAAGTGGTGATGGAACTCGGCCCCAACGCAAGCCGACAGGCCCTGATCGTTCGCCCCGACCCGCGCGTTCCATACGATGAGGAATCCGCTCGGGCAGCTCAAGCCCAAATCCGCGCCGTACAGGCCATCGCCGCCCGTGCCGACGAGGCCCTCCAGGAAGTCGCCCGTGCCCTCACCACCATCGACGCAGTGGCTCCGTCTTGGTCGCACCTTCCGAAGACCGAGCGCGAAACCCTCGACGAACTCTCCGATTCCTTGCGCACCGAACTCCACTGCGTTGAAGAGCGCTGGACCACCCCGCGCGGATTCAAAGGCTACGACCACGTCACCCGACGCCTCAGCGACGAATTGTGGACGGCATTGGGCCGCATCGACCCCGGTCAGGCTTTGGGCACCAACGCCCTCCGTGCAGCGGAAATCCTCGATTCAGAAACAACTGAACTCGAGGAGGCCGTGAGCGACGTGATGGAGAACATTTGGGCCACGTGGTTGAAGGCAGTGAGCGAATTGGACCGGTCGCCCGAACGGATCTTCAACGCCGCTGGACAAGTCGAGTGATTCAGTTCGAACTGAACTGAAGTTTCAGGCCCAACTGGAGGGCCATGTTCATCAGGAAGTTGTCCCAGCGCATTACCGGCGATTCGGGCCGTGCAGAAATGGGCAAGGCGCTTTGGCTCATGCGCAATTCGAATGTCAGGAGGTCGGTGTACTCCACCCCGATTAGTCCCAATAAGCCGAGGTCCCAGCCCTTCAGTTCCGGCGTGGTCAACGGCGAATAGCCGGTGCTGAAAAAGTCCTCCTCGGCATTGAGCAACAGGCTCGGTTGGATTCCGATGCCAAACCACCACCACGATTCGGGCTGCCACATGCGGACCACCGGGACATCGAGGTAGGTGAACCGATACCGCCACGTCGAGTAGTCGCCCGCCTTGGGATTGGGAACCTTGCGGCTTCCCTTTTGGGTGTACAACAGCCCCCATTCCCACGCCACATCTCCGCGGGAGATTTCCAACAGTGGGCCTGCGGTCAGCCCGAACTTATCGAAGCCCGAAACCCCATCCCCGTGGATTTGGCTGGCGCTGATTCCCGTGTACAAGGCTCCAGAAAACCGAAGGGGCTCCTGGGCGCTCACCGCCCAAACGAAGGCCATTCCCACCACCGCAATCGCCGCCCTCATTCCACCGGGTGCATTTCGAGGACGTTCAAGACCACGCCGTTTGCGTCGGTGGCCACCGCGAGCAGGGTGGCGTTTTCAATGTTCCACTCACTCGGCCACGAATAGGTGAACGACGCCGTGGCGGTTTCGCCCACCTCCATGCCGTTTCCGAGGTTCCCGAAGGCCAGTCCCATGGCTCCGTTCAAGGAACCGCGTAAGACGTGGTTGAATTCGTAATCGGGCACGATCGGGTCGCCCGACGCGCTGTAGTTCAATTGGTAGTCGATGATGTGCGATTCCAACACGAGCACCGCGAGGTTGACCGGGCTGCTTGTTTGGGCAAAGGCTTGGCCGAATACGTGCACGTTGAGGTGTCCATTGACCGGAACAAACTCCGTCTCGCCTTCCAGGTGCAACACCGGCTCCATGGCCAGGGCAGTGGCCGTCTCATCGCTCCACTGGGCGGGCGCGAAGAAGTTTCCGGGGTTGGGCAGTCGGTTCACTCGGCCGATGGGATTTGCTTGGAACTCCAGCTGATTCCAGAACACATCCCCTTCTTCCGTCGTCCAATCCGTATCGAAGTGGTCATCATCCGTCAAGGCCAAATTCCCGGCATGAATGGCCATCACCGCAACCCGATCATCCGTCGCCAGCCCTTCCGCAATGATGGCGGCATCGGGGCAGTTCCCGCATTGGTGCGCCGTGAAGTCCTCGACGAGCACCCGCTGCACGGTGCTGCTGACCGCATCGAACACGGGCGGCTCGCCGTACAAATCGACCCGGTATCCCGCCGGTTGCGGGAGCACAGGGTCCTCAATGACGTCACACCGATTCAAGGACACCGCCACCAAAACGACCGCAGCGGAGCGCAACAAGGGAAGGAATTTCATGTCGACCAATTCTGAGCCTCCAATATACGGCGACCCGAACGTTATGTACGGGCACAAAAAAACCGCGCCCCCGAAGGAGCGCGGTTCCAATGCGTTTCGTCGCGATTACTTTTTCGTAACGCGCAAGGTGTTGATTTCGCCAGCAGCTTCCACTGCCACCAAGTACACACCCGCTTCCAAGTTGCTCATGTCGAGGACGTGACGCTGCTCACCAGCAGGCACCGTGCCCAAACCGAGGTTCATGACTTGTGAGCCGATGAGGTTGTACACCGTGATCGAAGCTTCACCTGCCGCTGGCATGTTGAAAGCGATCGTCGCGTTGTTGATCACCGGGTTCGGGAACACGTCCATGGTCGTTGCAACCGCAGTTTCTTCAACGCTGACGTTGACCGACGTGATTTCCATGCCGGCAGCAGCTTCTGTAAAGTTGGAAGATCCGTTGTACGTCCAAATCGTGGAGGCGACCTCCAAGTTGTCGTCGTACGTTTCAACGGTAGCCGAGCCATTCACGGCTCCACCACCCCACTGTGAACCGAACATTCCGTCACCGTAAGCGTCGTACATTTTGAACGAGTAGCAGCCCGTGCTTGGAACGCTCACCCACTCAACGTACTCCGTGACGTCTTCGTAGGTGTTGAAGTCCGAGCTTCCGTAGACGTTGCCCATGTCGTCGATGACTTCCCAAGCGGTTTCTTCACCCCAGTTGTCCGTGACGATGGTGATCTTGATGAGCGAAGTGCCTTCGGTCGCCGAAGCAACGGACAAATCAGCCCCAGAAGACCAGGCGTTTCCGTTCACCGAGTAGAGCTCAATGCTCACGTCACCGGTTGCCGTGTAAGCACCGCAGTCAACGGACGTCGTAGCACCCGAAGCGAGGGTGCCGGTCCACTCAATGTCCGGCTGAGCCACACCGCCAACGGTCATTGAGAACGTTGCAGCAGTCACATCGGCTGAACCGAAGTTCGTCATGTCGACTGAAGCGTTCCAACCGTTGGAGCACGCCACGAAATCGCCCGTGTAATCCACGAGAGGAGCCGCACCCGTGATGTCGTTTTCGCAGTCAGCGAACGCGATGGCCACGTGGTCGTCGAACGAAGCTTGACCCGATTCCACGAGGATGCCGTCGGGACAAATCGTGTAAATGGTCGGGAAGTAAGCCCCTTGGTAGTCGTCGAAAATGCCGCCCGTGTTGTCTACGATGGGGTAGGTTGTTCCGGTCACCCAGTCACCGGCAGTGTTGGGGCCCGTTCCGTTCAAATCCGCGTTGGTGGTAGCATCGTCGCCTTCGAAGAAGAAGACCACCAAATCGTCCGTTCCGTTGGGTCCGAACGTGTCGTGCAAGTCACGCAAGATGTGCGTGTTGTGGTAGTTCCAGCAGGGGCCGCACCACGTTGCAGAAAAGTCGATGATCACCGTCTTTCCATCGTCGAGCAAGCTTTGCAGGTTCCATTCGGTTCCGTCCAAGTCGGTGACCGTCCAGTCAGGAGCCACGCTGCCATCAGGCAACTGGGCGAAAGCAGACGTTCCCACGAGGAGCGCCGCCAAGAGAGCGTAAAAATGCTTCATTAAAAAAGGATTGGTTGGTTTGCAATTTTGCACGACTAAAATAGTCGAAATTTTATTTCCTCGTAACATGAGTTACCCACGCTGACGTGCTCATAACATGGAGCTTCAGAAGCGCGTCGAAAAACTCACTTCGAAGCCGTTCGATGCGGGCACCGCCCGGCAGACGCCACCGATGCAGAAAATGCCTTCTCTCCGCTTACCGTAACCGAGAGACAACCGGTGGGCTCCGTTGATGTAGCCCACGGTTCCGAACAGGTAATGCACCCGCAAGTCCGGATCGGGGTTTCCGAAGTTGTACTGGTCGATGACGCTCGCGAACCAGTGCGGGCTCCAGGTGTATTCCGCGAGCACTGTGGCCCAATCGCCCTTGTCCTCCTCAGTGAAGAGCGCTTGAAGTTCCGTGCGCAGGCTCTGCCGACGCGCGGTTTTCACTTGCGTCTCCAGCACGTGGATGTCCGCGTAGACGATGCCCTTGTAGGTGGTCGTCACGGGCGTGGCCAGCGTGTTGAATTGGAAGTTGAAGTAGGTGTACTTGAGCTTCCAGTTTTTGTTCAGCTTGCGCTCGATGCTCACGTTCAGGTCCCGGACAAACTTCGTCCGACCGAAGCCCCAGCTGTTCCGCGTGTAGCCGTCGATGAGTCCTTCCCGCCCGCTCAGTCGGGTCGTGTCGAGCGCGTTGGCCGCCGCGTAGCCGATGGCGATTTTCGTGCCGTAGTGGCCGCCGAGCCGGGTGTCTTTCGGGATTTGGTAAAACACCTCCGCACTCGCGCTCGATTCCCCGCTGATCACCGTGGCATACGGGTACAGCGTCGCGGCGAGGTTGTACGTGTGCTGCTGCGTGATCGCCGGAATGAAACTCACCGGCACGTCGAACAGGAGGAGGTCGCGATCCGCCCGGAAGCTCATGTTGTCCACCGTCTTCGCGTTGAGGGAAATGCCGAGGCCGCGCGTGGAGTAGCCGAGGGACGCGAGGAGCGCTTCGCCTCCCCGGTAGGTGTAGCCGTTGTCCGCGCTCGGATCGTTGATTTTGCCGCAGTACTCCAGGTCGCCCATCCAGCCGCCGCGCTGCAGGCCCAAGCGGTAGGACCAGGCGCCGACGTTCTGGGGGAGCTGAAGGACGAGGGTGTCCTTGATGATGGTGCCGCCGGGTTGGTAGCGGCTGACGAAGGAAGCGCCGAGTTTCACGCGCAGGTCCTTGTCGGACCAACGGGGCACGAGTTCATTCAGGTCGAGTTCCCCGTCGATGGCCCGGATGAGGTTGGGTGAGTTGATGAGCCGCGAATCGAAGTCGAGGCGCATGCGGCCGTACAAGGCCTTCACTTGCAAGCCGCGCACCGGGGTCAAAATGAGCCGGAATCCGTCGAGCGCGTTGTCGATGCCCAAGGCCCGGGCCTCGTAGCTGCGCAAGACGATGCCGCTGCCGAATTGTTCGAAGAAGTTGCCGATGGTCACATCCACACCGGCATCGCGGTCGGTGTAGCGGGCGTAGCGGTAACCGAGCCCCGTGCCCTTGAACCGACCGGGAAACCCGATGACTGCGTTCAGGTAGGACTCGTAGCGCATGCCTGCGCTGAAGTTTCCGCGTTGGTAGAGGAGGTTTGCGTAGGCGTTGTACCCCGTTTTTTCAGGCGGAACCACTGCGCCTATGAGGCTGTCTTCCGCGTAGGATTGCCATAGGATTTGGACATTTCCGGAGATGCGCCCGGTGTCTTCATCGTCTTGGGCCCAAATCCCCGTCGCGCTCGCCCAACACGCTCCGATCAAGAGTGCAACCCGAAGCTTCATTCCGCGAGCTTCAGGAGTTCCTCGTACAGTTCTTCCTCGTCGCCGTCGGCGTAGTTGTTGTGCTGCCAAACGATTTGGCCTTCCGCATTCACGAGGAAGGTGTGCGGCACGTTCACTACGCCCATCGCCCGCGCGAACTCCTGGTTCGGGTCCAGCAACACCGTGTAATCCCACATCGCGCTGTTCACGTAAGGCGCCACCCGGTTCTTGCTCCGCTGGTCATCGATGCTCACGGCGACCAATTCCACCCCGGTCTCATCTTGCCAGTCCGGGTACAGCTCCAAGTAGTTGTTCAATTCCCGCTTGCACGGGCTGCACCACGTCGCCCAAAAACAGAACAAAGTCGGCCCACCGTGTTCGTCCGCAAGGACTTCGGTGTCGACAAGTTTGCCATCCAAACCCACCAGCTCAACCGAAGGAACGGTCTGCTGCGCGTGGGCAGAGGAAAGTAGGGCGGTAAAGAAGGCAAAGGCAGCTATGCCGCGCCATGCAGGGTGGTCGATGTAGCTCATGATGTTTTACAGGTCGGGCGAATGTACGGAATTCCTCGGATGCGGTTGATGCCGCGCGTTGTATCTTGCGTCGCATGAATCGTACCAAATCCGCAATCCTCTCCGCTGCGACGCTTTTCGCCATGGGCAGCGCGCTGGCTCAAGCCCCCGTGACGTTCATCGAACCCGTTGACACGGTGGTCGCGTACCTCGATGTTCCCGAGGATGACGAACTGTCGATTCATTTGGACGTTCAAAACACGAGCGAAGACACGCTCATCCTCATGGCTACGCGGCTGTACGTGGACACGGTGAGCCCGTACAATTACCCGTGGATGTTCGGGGCCGAAGGGGCTTACGATCGGTTCTGCTGGGGACCGTTGTGCTACAACTTTGGCACGGATCAGTCCTCAACCAATGCCTCCCTGTTGGTGACGATGGAACCGGGCGAGGTGAACACCACGCTCGTCACGGACTATTACCACGCGGGTGTGGTCGGCACGTCCACCTTGCGCTACTGCATCCATGAAGTGGAGCAAGATCCCGAGGCGGGCTCGTGCCACGACATCACGTTCCGGGTTGAGCAGGCGCTCGAAGTGCCGGAGTTCACCGCTGAGCTCGCGTTGAATCGCTTGGATGAACAGCGCTGGGCGTTCGATTTGGCGGGGGCTGCGGTCGGCGCCTTCCGCGTGGTGGATGTGCAGGGTCGGGTGGTGTTCGAGCAGGCCTTGAACGCGCCTTCAGGCCAAATCCAATTGCCCACGCTCGGCTGGCCCGCCGCCACGTACATCGTGGTCCTCGAAACCCCCCGGGCACGCGCTACGGAATCGGTTTTCTTCCGCGGTTTCTGACCGAACCCCCTCGGCTTTTGGGCCTCCTGCTCGTGCAGGGGTCACTCCCGTGTTGCACACTCAACGAGTTTTGTAGATTTTTGCGCGCTCATGAACCCATCGAACAAACAAGAGGCGCTCGACTACCACGCGCGCGGCCGACGCGGGAAAATTGAAGTCATACCGACGAAGCCGTACAGCTCACAGCGGGACTTGAGTTTGGCCTACAGCCCGGGCGTTGCCGAGCCGTGCCTCGCCATTGCTGCACGGAAGGAGGACGTATATAAGTACACCGCGAAGGGCAACCTGGTGGCGGTCATCTCGAACGGCACCGCGGTGTTGGGGCTCGGGGACATCGGTCCGGAGGCGAGCAAGCCCGTGATGGAAGGAAAGGGGGTGCTTTTTAAGGTGTTCGCCGACATCGACGTGTTCGACATCGAGGTGGACGCTTCGGATGTCGATTTGTTCGTCAACACGGTCAAGGCCATCGCGCCGACGTTCGGCGGCATCAACCTGGAGGATTTGAAGGCGCCCGAGGCGTTTGAAATCGAGCGGCGCTTGAAGGCGGAGCTCAACATTCCCGTGATGCATGACGACCAGCATGGGACGGCGATCATTTCTGCGGCGGCCTTGCTCAATGCGCTGGAATTGGCGGGCAAGCGCATCGAGGACGTGCGCATTGTGGTGAGCGGTGCGGGGGCGGCGGCGATGTCTTGTTTGGACTTGTATGAACAGTTGGGGGTGGCGAAAGAGCGGATTGCCGTATTCGACTCGAAGGGCCACATCCACGCGGGACGAACCGGCCTTGACGAACGCAAAGCCCATTACGCCACGAAGGAGACGTACCCCGACTTGAAGGCGGCACTTGACGGCGCGGATGTGTTTTTGGGACTGAGCAAGGGAGGCTTGTTGACGGGAGAGGACTTGAAGCGGATGGCCGACAACCCCATCGTGTTTGCGCTGGCGAACCCCGATCCGGAAATCGGATACGACGAAGCCATCGCTTCCCGCGAGGACGTCATCATGGCCACGGGTCGCTCCGACCACCCCAACCAAGTCAACAACGTGCTGGGTTTCCCCTACATCTTCCGGGGAGCATTGGACGTGCGCGCCACGGGCATCAACGACGCCATGAAGCTCGCTGCGGTCCGCGCCATTGCCGAATTGGCGAAAGAAAACGTGCCCGATGAGGTGTCCTCGGCCTACGGAAACCAATCCTTGAACTTCGGTCGGGACTTGATCATTCCGAAACCGCTTGACCCGCGCCTCATCACGACGGTCGCTCCTGCCGTGGCTCAAGCGGCCATGGAGTCGGGCATTGCTCAAGAACCCATTGCGGATTGGGAGCAATACGATTCCCAACTTCGTTCGCGCATCGGCCACGACAACACGTTCTCGCGCACCATCGCCGAACGCGCGAAGAAAGCGCCGAAGCGCGTCGTGTTTGCCGAGGCCGACAATTATAAGGTCCTCAAAGCCGCCGAACAAGCGGTGGAAGAGGGCATTGCGGTGCCGATTTTGCTCGGTCGCCGGTCGAAAATTGAAGCCCTCATCGAGGAGTTCAAACTGGAACTTCCTCATGCAGAAATCATCGATCCGCGTTCTGACGCGGTTGCGGAAGATCGGGTCGAATTCGGTGCCGCGCTGCACGCGGTGCGGAAGCGCAAGGGGCTGACCGTTCGCGAAGGCGAGCGCCTCATGCGCCAGCGGAACTACTTCGGGGCCATGTTGGTGAAGACCGGACGAGCGGACGCCCTCATCAGCGGGTTGACCCGCACCTACCCGAAGGTCATTCGCCCTGCTTTGCAGGTCCTCGGCAAGGCTCCCGGTGTGACGAAGGTGGCGGGCATGTACATCGTCATCACGAAGCGCGGCCCCATGTTCTTCGCGGACACGACGGTGAACGTGGACCCGTCTGCGGAAGACATCGTGGCCATCACGCTGCTCACCGCAGAGGCCGTGCGGAAGCTGCGCATCGTCCCGCGCATCGCGCTGCTGAGCTACAGCAATTTCGGCTCGTCGGGCGGCGCAGGAGCCAGCAAAATGGCCGAGGCGGCGGCCCTCCTCCGGGAGCGGCACCCGGATTTGATTGTGGACGGTGAGATCCAAGCGAATTTTGCCCTCAACGAAGACCTCCTCTCGGAAACCTTCCCGTTCTCGACGTTGCACGGTCGGCAGGTGAACACGTTGATTTTCCCGAACCTCAGCGCCGGCAACATCGCCTACAAGTTGCTGCAGGAAATGGCGGGATTGGAGGCGCAGGGCCCGGTGCTGTTGGGCATGGACAAGCCCTTTCACATCCTTCAGATGGGCTCATCGGTGCGTGAAATCCTGGACATGATCCGGTTGGCGGTCGTCGATGCGCAAAACACGCCCTCAACATGATTCACCACCTGCGGGGAAGACTCATTGAGAAGCAGCCCACCCACGCGGTGTTGGAGTGCGCGGGCGTGGGGTATTTGGTGCACATCAGCCTGACAACGTTCGAGCGGCTCGGGAGCGGGGAAGACCTCCTGCTCTTGACCCACTTGGTCGTGCGCGAGGACGCCCAAATTTTGTACGGGTTTGCCGATGCGGAGGAGCGGGAACTGTTCCTCGCTCTCTTGGGCGTCAGTGGAGTGGGGGCGAGCACCGCCCGCATGATTTTGAGCGCAATGGACGCCCACACCGCGCGGGCAGCCATTCAATCCGGCGATGTCAATGCCATGAAAGCGGTGAAAGGCATCGGTGCGAAAACGGCCCAACGCATCATCGTGGATTTGCAGGATCGGCTTGGAAATGAAACCCCGGGCGGATCTGTGCGTAAAGTGGCCGGGGAAGGACACAATAACGCGCGAACGGATGCGTTAACTGCCCTGACCACGCTGGGCTTTGACCGGGCCCGGTGCGAACGAACGTTGGACACAATCATCTCAGAGTCTCCGTCGGCCTTGCCGGTGGAGGGCTTGATCAAATTGGCCTTGAAGCGGCTGTAAGATGGGTAGGAATCGCATGAAAATGGGCTGGAGCAGCCGTTGGAATCGCACGCTGTTGGCGCTTTGCGTGTTGTGCACAAGCGCGGGGGTGTGGGGCCAAACCGACACCGCTTCCATCAACCTGCCCTTCCCTTTTGGGGGCGAAAACCCCTACAACCCATCGGAGTCCCCTGCGGGCTTCGACTTCGATTGGCCGTCGAACCTTCAGTACAACATCGTTTACGATGAGGCCACCGGCCAGTACGTGGTGCAACAGACCATCGGCGACACCCTCGAATTCCGCCCATCCACCTACTTCACGCTCGACGAATACCTCGATTTCGACGTGCAGGGCAACCTGACGGAATACTGGGATCAACTCCAGGTCGAAGAGGACGAAGCGGAACGCGCTTTCGCGCCGAAGCTGACCGTTGACAACGATTTGTTCGAGTCGATTTTCGGGTCCAACGAAATCGAGATCAAGCCGCAGGGTTCGGCGGAATTGACGTTTGGCTTCAACATGTCCAACACCGAGAATCCGCGGATTCCGGAACAGCAGCGCCGCATCACGACCTTCAATTTTGACCAGCGCATCCAGCTGAACATCGGGGGCAAAATCGGCGACAAAATCGAGCTGGGCACCCAGTACAACACCGAGGCGCTGTTCGATTTTGAAAACCAAATGAACATCGGCTTTCAAGGCGAAGAGGACGACATCATGAAGAACGTGGAGGCGGGTCACATCTCCATGCCGCTTCCGGGAACCCTCATTACGGGAAGCCAAAGCCTTTTCGGGGTCAAGCTCGAAACGCAGTGGGGCCGATTGTACAACACGACCGTGCTCTCCCAGCAGAAGGGGGAGCGCAAGGAAATTGCGGTGGAGGGCGGCGCGCAAACCCAGCCGTTCGACATCCGCGCCGACGACTACGAGGCGAACCGGCACTTTTTCCTTTCGCAGTACTTCGTTGACGCGTACGACAACGCGATGAAGAGCTTGCCGGTCCCGAATTCCGGAGTGAACATCACGCGGTTGGAGGTGTGGGTCGTCAACATGCAGGCGAACACGCAGGACGTTCGGAACGTCCTCGCTTTCACGGATTTGGGTGAACACGAGGAGTACATTTCGACGAACATCCCGGTGCAGCAACTCGTGGACGGGCCGGAAGTGCAGCCCACGGCGTTGCGCAACCCGTCGAACGCGAACAACGAGCTGTTCGATTTGATGGTCGAAGATCCCGAAGTGATGGGGTTCACGGGGGCGATTGCAGCGATCGGCAACACCGGCTTGGGCTTGAACCAGGGCGTTCACTTCGAGCGCGTGGGCAATGCGCGGAAGTTGGCACCGACTGAATACACGTTCAACAGCCGACTCGGCTTCATTTCGCTCCGCCAAGCCCTGAACAACGCGGAGGTGCTCGCCGTTTCGTACGAATACACGCTGGGCGGGGAAACCTACAAGGTGGGAACGCTGTCGCAGGACGGGTTTGTGGCGCCCGACGCGTTGGTCCTGAAGATGCTGAAGTCGTCGGTGACCCAGGTACAGCTGAGCAACGGAGATCCGGCGCCGCTGTGGCGGGTGATGATGAAGAACGTCTATTCAATGCAGGCGTTTGGGGTTTCGCGCGAGGATTTCCGGTTGAACCTGTGGTACAACGACCCGTCGACGGGCGTGGATTTGAACTACATCCCGCGCGAGCCGTTGGATGGCACCTTGCTGTTGCAGTTGTTGGGCATGGACCGGCTGGACATCAATGGGCAGTCGGTGCAAGATGGGGTGTTCGATTTCGTGGACAATGCGGCCACGATGGGAGGGACGATTGAAAGCCAAACTGGGCGCATCTTCTTCCCGTCGACCGAGCCATTTGGATCGAATTTGCGGAGGGAAATCGAGGAGCGGGTGGACGATCCGGATTTGGCCCAATCCCTCATCGAAACCATTGTTTTCCAGGCGCTATATGACAGCACGAAGACGGCCGCTCAGCAGATTCCGGCGCTCAACCGCTTTCGCATCAAAGGCCAGTTCCAAAGCCAAACAAGCTCGGAAATCGCGCTCAATGCGCTGAACGTGCCCGAAGGCTCGGTGACGGTCACTGCCGGTGGCGTTCGCCTCATTGAGAACCAGGATTACACGGTCGATTACAACCTCGGCCGCGTCCGCATCATCAACGACGGCCTCCTTTCGTCGGGCCAAACCATCAAGGTCAGCCTCGAGAGCAACTCCCTGTTCAACATCCAAACGAAGACGATGCTGGGCACGCGCTTCGACTACGTGGTCAGCGACGACCTCGTGTTCGGCGCGACGGCGTTGAATTTGCGGGAACGGCCACTGACCCAAAAGGTGAACATCGGCAACGAGCCGGTGAACAACTCCATCCTCGGACTCGACTTCGCTTGGCAAACCGAGAGCCAGCTGTTGACCGAAATTGTGGACAAACTTCCGTTCTACGAAACGACCGCCACTTCATCCATCGACATCTCGGCGGAAGGCGCCTACCTCATTCCCGGACACAGCCGTGCGGTGGGTGATCAAGGAAACGCTTATGTGGACGATTTTGAGGGGAGCCAAAGTGCCATCGACATTCGTTCCGTGTCGCGCTGGTTTTTGGCTTCGACGCCGCGCTTGCAGAACAACCTGTTTCCGGAAGCTCAGCTCGAGGACAGTTTGGTCAGCAACTACAATCGGGCGCAGCTGAGTTGGTACACCATCGATCCGCAGTTCTTCCGCGGTTCGGGGCTGCAGGACGGGCAGGTTTCGGCCGACGTGAAGAGCGACCACCGTTCCCGCGAAGTCCTCGAGGGCGAGGTCTTCCCGAACCGGGAACTGCCTACGGGAACGCCGCCCAACACACCGACCCTCGACTTAACGTTCCGCCCGAATGTGCGCGGCCCCTACAACTACGAGGAGCCGCTCGGGACGGACGGACTGTCATCGGGCCTCTCGCCGGACGGGACGCTGCTTGAGCCGGAGTCCCGCTGGGGCGGCATCCAGCGCGCATTGACCACCACCGACTTCGAACTCGCGAACATCGAGTACGTGCAGTTCTGGCTGATGGATCCGTTCAACGAGGATTCGGACAACATCACGGGGGGCGATTTGTATTTCAACTTGGGCAACGTGTCGGAGGACGTCTTGAACGACAGCCAATTGAGCTATGAGAACGGCTTGCCTTCCGAAAGCAATACGGAATTGCCGGTCTTGGAGTCGATTTGGGGGCTGTACCCGGATCCTTCTACCTTCAACGTGGTGAACGCGTTCGACAACTCGTCCGGCTCCTACGTGTTGCAGGACGTGGGCCTCGACGGTTTGCCGGATGCGGGGGAGCAGGAGCACTTCGCCGAGTGGTTGGAGTCGCTGACCGATTGGTTGGATCCGGCCGCTTTGTCAGAATACCAAAGCGACCCCTCCGCGGACAACTTCCGCTACTTCCGCAATCCCGAGGCGCAAGCAAACGAAGAGACCATCCTCGAGCGCTATGCCGACTTCAACGGCTACGAGAACAACTCGAACACCGGCGCGCCCGACGGCTACCCGATTACGTCCACCACCATTCCGAACACGGAGGACATCAACCAAGACATCACGCTGTCGACCATCGAGAGCTACTACCAATACCGGGTTTCGTTGCGCCCACAGGATTTGGGCCCCAACAGCATCGGAAAAAACTACGTCACCGACTCGTTTGAGCAAACGGTCACCACAGCGAACGACGAGCAGCGGACGGTGCGGTGGTACCAGTTCAAGATTCCAGTGCGAGAATTTGAAAACCGCGTTGGGGGCATCACCGATTTCCGGTCCATTCGGTTCATTCGGATGTTCATGAAGGGCTGGAGCGAGGAGGTCACGCTGCGGTTTGCGCGGTTGGAGCTCATCCGCGGAGAATGGCGCCGGTACATGGAGTCGCTGGCGGGCATGCAGGAACTCGAGCCCGACGATCCCGCTTCGACCTCGTTTGCACTGTCTGCGGTTAACATCGAAGAAAACGGCAACCGCGACCCGGTGCCGTACGTGACCCCTCCGGGCATCCTCCGCGAGATCGATGTGGGTACGGCGAACCAGCGCCGACTGAACGAGCAGTCGCTCGAGCTTGCGGTGTGCGAACTCGAGGACGGCGACGCGCGCGGCGCTTACCGGAACATCAATTACGACATGCGGCGGTATCGCCGGTTGAAGATGTTCGTCCACGCCGAGGCGGGGCCCAACGGCACTTCGCTCGACAACGGAGACCTCACGGCCTTCATTCGGTTGGGGAGCGACTTCGAGTCGAATTACTACGAGTATGAAATCCCGTTGGAGGTAACGCCCTGGTATACAGGAGATGACAACGCGATTTGGCCTGAGGCGAACAACATGGACATCGAGTTCCAAAAGTGGCAGAACCTCAAGATCGAGCGCCCCACCGGGTTCCCCATGTCGCAGGAATACGCGGTCATGGATGGGAACGTGCGCCTTGCAGTGCGCGGAAACCCGAACCTCGCGAACGTGACCATGTTGATGGTGGGCATCCGGAACCCGGACCAGGATACGAACCCTTGGGGCGAGGACGATGGCCTCGATAAGTGTGCGGTCGTGTGGGTCAACGAGTTGCGCTTGTCCGACTTCAATGAGGAGGGCGGCTGGGCTGTGGTGGCGCAGATGAACGCGAAGCTTGCGGATTTGGCGAACGTCAGCGTGGCAGCGAACATGAGCGTGCCCGGTTTTGGCGGCCTCGAGGACCGAGTGCAGGATCGGCAGCAGGAAACGCTTCAAGGGATTGACGCATCGGGCACCATTCAATTGGGCAAGGTGCTGCCGAAGCGTTTGGGCATTACGTTGCCGATGTACGTGGGCTTCAGCGAGCAGATCTCAACGCCGCAGTACGACCCACTGAGTCCGGATTTGGAGATGGCTCAGCAGGAGGGCCTTTCGACGGAGCGTCGGGAACAGGCCAAATCCGTGCAGCGGCTTCGATCAGTCAATTTCTCCAGCATCAAGATCAATCCGCAGTTGCGCGGTGGCGGCGGCAGTTCCGATCGGAATGCGCAACGCGGCGACGGCAGCGAGACGGTCTCCGCCTCCATGCGCGGTGGCCCGTCAGCTGGTGGCAGCGCTCGGGGTGGACGCGGCGGCGGCGGTGGCGGCGGCACGTCTTCGGGCATCTTGCGCATGTTCAACTTCTTGAAGCCCGGCAATTTCACCGGGAACTACACCTTCAACGAAACGTACCGGCGCGACGTCAATACGGAGTTCCAGATCAACCGGGAACACCATGGCGGATTGACCTACAACTTCTCGAATTCACCGCACCAGTTCAAGCCGTTTGGCAAGATCGGCTTCCTTCAGGACGTGGCGTTCTTCAAGTGGCTCACCGACTTCAATTTCTACCTGGGAATCAAGCAGTTCACGGCGTCGTCCCAAATGGACCGCCGGTACGAAACCCAGCGCGTCCGCAACAACACCGAAGCGCTTTTGGGCGTCAACACGGGCCTGCTGATCAACACCCAGGTCCTGAAGACGTGGAACTGGACGCGGAACTACACGGTGAAATACGACTTGACGCAAGCGCTGACCTTTGATTTCAATGCGGGGGCGCAGGCGCTCGTCGGCGAACCGGTGGGCGTCATCGACCGCACGGACATCGATTTGTTCAATGCCTACCGCGATACGGTCCTGAACAACCTGCGGGATGCCGGTGAGGTCACGACGTACAACCACACGCTGAATGCGCGGTATCGCTTGCCGTTCGACAAGTTGCCGCTCGTGAACTTCATGACGGGAGACGCGCAATACGAAGGCACGTACCGGTGGGATCGCGCGCCGTTCTCGCAGGACACCCTTGGCAACACCATCCAAAACTCGCGGAAGTTGAGCTTGAACTACCAGGCGAATTTCCTCAACCTGTACAACAAGGTGCCGTTTTTGAAGGACGTGTTGTCGCCGCCGCGTGCGCCGCGCCGCCCGACTCGGGACATCAACAACGAGGACCGCGATGGGTTTGGCAACTCCGACGACGAGAAAATCAAGCTCGAAATCAATCCGGTCGAACACCTGCTGCGTTTGATCATGATGATTGAAAACGTGAGCGCGACCTACAGCCGCAACGAGGGCATGCTGTTGCCGGGCTATGCGCAGCGGGCGCGTTATGCGGGCTTTGATGAGGACTTCGGGGCGCCTGGTTGGGAGTTCCTGGTGGGCCACCAAAACACGAACGTTCTGGGAGATCGCACGGGCGACTTCGCCCAGTTTGCGGCGGATCAAGGTTGGCTCGTCCAACAACCCAATTTGAACCAGCAATTCACGGAAACGTACACGGAGACGTTCAATGCGCGGGCAAACCTGCAGCCCTTCAAGCACATGAAGGTCGAACTGACGGCGAATCGGAACATCACGCGAAACTACCAGAGTTTCTACCGCTACAACGAGGACCTGCAAGAGTGGCTGAACGATACCCCCAACGAAACGGGCCAATACAGCGCCACGATCTTCACGTGGCCGACGGCTTTCGTGAACGACGACGAGAGTTTCGACTCGGATATTTGGGGCAACTTCTTGAACTACCGCCGGACCATTTCAAGCCGGTTGAACGACCAGAGCTACCAACTCGATGAGCCGGAAGCAAATGGCTACTTCATCGGTTGGGGCCCGACGTCGCAGGAAGTGACCATCCCCGCGTTCATGGCGGCCTATATGGGACTCGATCCGGACAACGTAGAACTGGACGTGTTCAATACGCCGATCGCCCCGAACTGGCGGGTCACGTTTGACGGTTTGACGAAGTCGCCGTTCTTCAAGCAGTACTTCAAGCGGTTCAACATCAACCACAGCTACCGGTCCACCTTGACCACGAGCTACTTGACGAACCTGAGCTACGAGGAGGACCCGTTGACGGGCTTGCCCACGTCGTTTGATCAGAGCGATTTCGGGAACTTCATCACGCCGCGCCAGTACAACACCGTCTCAATCTCCGAGCAGTTGGCACCGCTCATCGGCTTCGACATGACGTTGAATGCCGCGAACGAGAGCGAGCCGCAGGTGAAAGTGGAAATCAAGCGGGATCGGAATGTGGTGTTTGGCTTGACGAATTACCAAATCACGGAGACGAAGAGCCACACCCTCGTCATCGGCACCGGCTACACGCTGCGGAACATTCCGAATCCGTTCCTGCGGACGCACGGCAAGCTGCCGGTCCAAATGCTCGACGAAACGGACCTCGTCCTGCGCTGCGACGTGAACATCCGCGACAATTCGACCATCATCCGGAAGATGCAAGAGCGGCAGAACCAAGTGACGGCGGGTCAAAAACTCGTTTCCATCAAGTTCTCCGCCGACCTGGAGGTGTCGTCGAAGCTCACGCTGCGGGCGTTCTACGACCACCAAATCACCAACCCCTACATCTCGACGTCTTTCGCAACTTCGAACATCAATTCCGGGGTGTCGCTGCGGTTCAACTTGAATCAGTAACGTGTAATTTAGCCGCATGAACATTCCAGCAGAATTGCGTTACACGAAGGAGCACGAATGGGTGCGCCTCGAGGGCGACGTGGCCACCATCGGCATCACGGACTTCGCTCAGGGTGAGTTGGGGGACATTGTATTCGTGGAAGTGGACACCGAAGGGGAGTCGCTGGATGCGGAGGAAGTTTTCGGCTCCGTGGAGGCGGTGAAGACGGTCAGCGACCTGTTCATGCCGTGTGCCGGTGAGGTGCTGGAGTTCAACAGCGCCGTTGAAGACGATCCGGCTTTGGTCAATTCCGACCCCTACGGGGCGGGCTGGTTGATCAAGGTGAAGGTGAGCGACCCTGCGGCGGTGGAAGCCCTGCTTGACGCCTCGGCCTACGGCGCGCACATCGGCTGATTCCAGCGTCCGGGTGGCCATGATGCTCACAAAGACCACCGCCAAACGTCCTCGGATGCGCCACGCTGTGGTGCCGGGCTTGTTGCTGCTGCTGATTGTGGCCCTGCACGCTCTGCCGGGGGAGGACATTGCCCACGCGAGTTGGCTCGATGCGCTGCACGTGGACAAGCTCGTCCACATGGGGTTGTTCCTGACGTTCGCCCACAGCGTGTTCGTGGGACTGGGCAAGTCGGGGGTGCTGCGCGTGGGACGGGTTTGGGCGACGTTCGGGTGCGTTTTATTGGGCATCGCTTTGGAAGGCATGCAAGGGGCTTGGTGCCCGGGTCGCTTTCCTGACGCGTGGGATGCGGTGGCCGATGCGGTGGGCGTGGGGCTGGCTTGGCTGAGTTTCCGCGTGGTGTACCGGTTTTGGCCGGGCTTCGCTTGATTTTGGCCTGCTTTTTGAACAATCGTTTGGGCGCCGCGAACGTTAAATCCCCGTCCGTGCCCGCGCATTTTCACTTCATCGCGCCTGCCAATCCGGGAAGAATCCCTAATTTCGGGCGCACAAACGCAAACGCATGTTGAGTCGTAAAACCCCAGAAGCCGATTTGGAGAACAAGCGCACCGCGTGGCGGGCCTTGGGATTCGTGGCTTCGTTGTCGCTCCTCTTGTCGGCTTTGGCGTGGACATCGTACGATGTGGCCATCATCCAAGCCATCGATTTCGAAGCGGATTTGCTCGAAGACGAGGAGATCCCCGTGAACATTGTTCAGCCGCCTCCCCCGCCTCCTCCGCCGCAGCAAACGACGGTGATTGAGATCGTGGACGATGAGGAGGAAATCGAGGAAGAACTCGAAATCGAGGACATTGAACTCGACGAGGACACCGAAATCGAAATCATCGAGGAAGTGGAAGAGGAATTGGAAGAGGACATTCCCTTCATGGTGGTCGAGAACATGCCAGCTTTGGGCGACTGCAAGTCCATGCGCGGTGATGAGCGCCACACGTGCACCCAGATGGAAATCATTCGGTACGTCTCCTCTAATACGAAATACCCGCCCATCGCGAAGGACGCGGGCATCCAAGGCACTGTATTCGTCTACTTCGTCGTCGGCAAGGACGGGAAGGTTCGGGATGTGAAAGTGTTGCGCGAGGTGGATCCGCGCTTGGACAAGGAGGCGGTGCGCGTGGTGGAAAGCTTGCCGGACTTTGAGCCGGGCGAGCAGCGCGGAAAGACGGTGAGCGTTCAGTACACCATTCCGGTGAAGTTCATCATCCGTTGATGGCGAAACCGAATTGACGCAAGGCCGAAACGGCTTGTTGGAAACGCCCCTCGAGGGCGTTTCCGCGTATTTGGGCATGGGGGAGTTGCCATGCGGCGAGGCGGGCGAGGTACCGCTCGTGCAGGGCAAGGCGTTCCGCAAGGTCAGGGGATTCCCGCAAGGGGTCGGGTTCCCAGGGGAGGTCCGGGGTGCAGAGGAGGTAGAGGGCGGCTTCGCGGGCGACGGATTGGGCGGCGGGCAGGGGGTGTTGGAAGCGGACTTCGGACCAAATCGACAGGACGATCGCGCCCGTGTCGCACAGGATGGGGCCGGGTCCGGCCGCATGCGCGGCGATGGATTGTTCGGTCAGGAGGCGCTGGAGGTCGGCCGGGCCGTGGGCTCCTGCTAGGACGGCGGGATCGGTGCGGGCGCGTTCGGGAAGGTGGGGCCAGCCCGTGGCGTCGGCCAAGAGGTGGCTGAGGGTGGTTTTTCCGGACGACTCGACGCCGGTGATGACGATTTGGCCTGAATTCATGGCCAAGCAAGCCAGTTGAACCATCCCTCCACCGCGAGGAGCGTGTACACCGCGAACAGCGCCGCGCCCCAGCGCAAGCCATTCCGCCAGTAGAGCACGACCGCGGCCGCATCAATGACCATCCAATACCACCAATTCACCGGGTCAAACGCCAGCATCCACCCCGTGGCCACCAAGCTGCCCACTGTGGTGAACGCGTCCAACCCCACCGCGGTTCGTTCGCCCCACCGGTTCAATCCGCGCGTCAAGGCCCACGTTCCGACCGCCACCCCCACCAACGACAGCGCGTGCGGCCCCCACCCCGCGAACCTCGGTTCCGGCCAATCGCCCGCCGTCGCGAAGCCCCCATACACCGCGTACCCGAAATAAAAGATCCACAGGCCCGCTTCAGCCAACATCCCCCGGCGCGCACACACGAAGAAAAAGAGCACCGCTCCGACGGCAGCCACAGGAAACGCCCAAGCCGACTCCTGCAGGTACAACACGGTGTACCCCAAATTCAATCCCGCCGCCACCGGCTCTTCCCACCACCTAATCCTCGAATTCACATCGGCAAGGTTCCGACATGATCAACTCCACATCCGGGAGCCAAATCCGCAAGAGCTCCTGCTCTTCGGCCGTCATGTCGTTGTTCAACAAGTCCAACTGCCGCAGTTTCGGCAATTCACTGAGCGAAACGGGAAAGTTTCCGATGACGTTCGACCACAAGCTCAGCACTTCCAGCCGGTCGAGCGCATCGATGTCGATGGGGATGGACGCAATCCAATTGTTTCCAAGGCGGAGTTCCCGCAATTGCGGCCAGTTCCACATGGCGGCGGGGAACGCCGTGAGCTCATTTTCTTCGGCGGAGAACAGTTCGAGGAGGGAGAAATCGCCGAGGAACGCGGGGAGCGAGTCGAGTTTGTTGCGGTCGAGGCGCAGTTCCCGCAGTTGGGTGAACCGCGCGAGTTCGCCCGGCACGGAACGGAGGCGCTGTCGGCTGAGGTCGAGCCGGTAAATCGTGGTGGGATCTTCCACCGCAAGGGCTTCCTTCAGGGACGTATAGACCGGGGCGCCGATCCACGTGCTGTCGCCCGGAGCGAGCGGGGTGAAGGCGGGAACGATGAGGTCGGTTTGGGCCGAAAGCAGGAGGGGCGCGAGCCACACGAGGGCAAGGAGGAGCCGGCTCATGCGGGAAAGGTGGAGTTGAACAAGGCCGCGGGCGCTTGGGCCAAAACCGCCATCGCCGCCTCCCGGTCGTCCCGAAGTTGAGCCACGAGCGCTTCGGGGCCCTCAAACCTGCGCTCCTCCCTCAGCCGCGCCATGAAATGCAATTGCAAGACCGACCCGTACAGGTCGCGATCAACATCCAACAGGTGCGCCTCGATGCTCCGCGTCCCCGCCAACGACACGGTCGGGCGCTGCCCGATGTTCACCATGGCCCGCATCGCCTCCCCGTCCACATACGCCCAACACGCATACACCCCCTCTGCGGGCACCGCCTTCAGCGCCAAGCTCGGCACGAGGTTCGCCGTCGGAAACCCCCACGTCCGGCCCTTCCCTTCCCCGCGCACCACCCGCCCCGTGAGCGGAAACGGCGCGCGCAACCACTTCGCCGCCGATTCCACATCGCCCACTTGCAACGCCTCCCGCACCTTGGTCGAACTGACCCGCGTCTCCTCCTCGTAATGCGCCGGCAATTCCTCCACCTCAAATCCGTGCACCAGTCCGAGGTTCGTCAGCGATTCGAACGACCCCTCGCGGTTCCGACCGAAGCGGTGGTCGTATCCCACGATGACCGTATCCGGCCGGATGCCATCTGCAAACAGGTCGCGCACGTAATCTTTCGGGCTCATCCTCGCGAGTTCCAGGTTGAAGGGGTGGACAACCAAATGGTCCAACCCCGCACCTTCCAACAACGCCGCCTTTTCCCCAAGCGTATTCAAGAGCCGCAATCCGTGGTGCTCCGGATGCAGCACCGTTCGCGGATGGGGGTCGAAAGTGAGCAAAACCGACTCCGCTCCGCGTTCCGCCGCTCGCTCCTGCAAGCGCCGCAAAACAGACCGGTGTCCCGCGTGCACGCCGTCGAAGGTACCGATGGTCAAAACCACCGGTTTTTCTGCTTGAAACGTGAGCGCGTTTTGGTGAATGTTCACATCGACAAAGTTAGGTTGCGAACAAACCACAATACCATGTACTTTTGCAGCGAATTTTTCACGGAACATCCTTCCCTCATGGCTTCTCAAGGCATCATTTCCCAGGTCATCGGTCCAGTTGTGGACGTGACTTTTCCCGCAGGTGTTGCGCTTCCAGAGATCCTGGACGCTATGGAAATTGACAACAACGGCACGAAAGTGGTGTTGGAAACCCAAAAACACGTCGGGGACGATACCGTGCGTGCCATTTCAATGGATGCCACTGAAGGCTTGAGCCGGGGCATGAAAGTCACGGCCATGGGCCAAGGCATCACGATGCCCGTGGGCGACCAAATCAAGGGCCGCCTGTTCAACGTGGTCGGCACGGCCATTGACGGGATCGGCGAGGCCAACAAGGAAGGAGGCCGCGCCATCCACCAAGAAGCTCCACGCTTCGAGGACCTCTCCACCTCCACCGATGTCCTGTTCACGGGCATCAAGGTCATCGACTTGATCGAGCCTTACGCGAAGGGTGGAAAGATCGGATTGTTCGGCGGTGCCGGTGTGGGCAAGACGGTCTTGATCATGGAGCTCATCAACAACATCGCCAAGGGATACGAGGGCATCTCGGTGTTTGCCGGTGTCGGTGAGCGCACCCGTGAAGGAAACGACTTGTTGCGTGAGATGATCGAGTCGGGCGTCATCAAGTATGGAAAGGCGTTCGAGGAGAGCATGGAAGCCGGCGGATGGGACCTCTCGAAGGTGGACAAGAAGGAATTGGCGAAGAGTCAGGCGACCCTCGTGTTCGGCCAAATGAACGAGCCTCCCGGAGCCCGTGCCCGCGTGGCCTTGTCTGGATTGACGGTCGCCGAGTATTTCCGCGACGGCGATGAGCAGTCGGGAGGCCGCGACATCCTGTTCTTCATCGACAACATCTTCCGCTTTACCCAAGCGGGTTCAGAAGTGTCAGCCCTCTTGGGTCGGATGCCTTCTGCGGTGGGTTACCAGCCGACGCTCGCAACCGAAATGGGTGCGATGCAGGAGCGCATCACGTCAACGAAGCGCGGTTCCATCACCTCGGTCCAGGCGGTCTACGTCCCTGCCGATGACTTGACGGACCCGGCTCCGGCCACGACCTTCGCCCACTTGGATGCGACGACGGTATTGAGCCGGAAGATTGCTTCCCTCGGCATTTACCCCGCTGTGGACCCGCTCGACTCAACGTCGCGGATTTTGACCCCGGAAATCGTGGGTGAGGAGCACTACAAGTGTGCCGAGGACGTGAAGGAAACCCTCCAGCGCTACAAGGAATTGCAAGACATCATCGCCATCCTCGGGATGGACGAATTGAGCGAGGAGGACAAGCAAACCGTATCCCGCGCCCGTCGGATTTCCCGCTTCTTGTCCCAGCCGTTCCACGTGGCTGAGCAGTTCACAGGCATCCCCGGGGTCCTCGTGAGCATCGAAGACACGATCAAGGGCTTCAAGATGATCCTCAGCGGTCAGCTCGATCACTTGCCGGAGGCGGCCTTCAACTTGAAGGGGACCATCGAGGAAGTCATCGCAGACGGCGAAAAGATGTTGGCTGAGGCCAAGGCCTAACCTGGAATTCGACTCCGATGAAAGTAGACATCCTCACCCCAGACACCACCCTGTTCTCCGGCGAAGCCACTTACGTGGGGTTGCCCGGGGCAGACGGCAGCTTGGGCATCATGAACAGCCACGCCCCCCTCATTACGACCTTGCAGGCGGGCGATGTGGTCGTGAAGAACGGCTCAAGCGAAGAGCGGTTCACCGTGGGAGGCGGAACGGTTGAGGTGTTGAACAACGTGGTGACCGTGTTGGCGGAATAATCCGCGAGGCACTGCCATGAAAAAAGCCACCTCCAACGGGTGGCTTTTTTCGTGCTCATTCGTGGTGGTAGGGCTCGTTGCGCAAGATGGTGTGGGCTCGGTAGAGTTGCTCGGCGGCGAACGGCCGGATCATTTGGTGCGAAAAGGTCATGGGGCCGAGGCTCCACTGCCCGTGGGCGCGATCGCGGATGAGGGCATCGAATCCGTACGGACCGCCGATGACGAAGGCGAGGTGCTTCAGACCGCGGACCTGCAGGTTTTCGAGGTGTTTCGCAAAGGCAATGGAGGTGAAGGACTTGCCGCGTTCGTCCAAAAGGATCAGGTGGTCTACGCCTGCACTGTCCAGGTGGCGAGCGAGGGCTTTGCCTTCCTCAGCCCGGACCCAAGCGGGATCGGGTTTTCCTGAACGCGCCTTGATGTCGGGCACTTCCACGAATTGGAAACGGGTGTAACGATTCAGCCGCTTGACGTATTCGTCCGTGCCGGAGCGGATCCAGGCGGCTTGGGTTTTGCCTACGGCGATGAGGGAAAGTTGCACGTGATAAAGGTAAGGCCGCGGCTTCTGGGCATGGCGTATCTTCGCTTCATGTGGACAAACCGAATGTTGGCCTTGATCGACTTGGCCTTGGATGAAGACCTCGGTCGTGGCGATCACACCACGGCTTCGAGCGTGCCAAAGGGCTTGCAGAGAGAAGGCGTGATCCGCGCGAAGGAGGCGGGTCGGGTGGCCGGGGTGGAGGTCGCGGCGAAGGTGTTTGAGGTGGTCGATGCGGCCTTGGAATGCACGGTCTTGAAGGCCGATGGGGAGTCGGTGGAGCCGGGTGATGAGGTGATGCGGATTCGTGGAGCCGCACGGAGCATTTTGATGGGGGAGCGGTTGGCGTTGAATTTCATGCAGCGGATGAGTGGGATTGCGACGCGCACGGCCGCTGTGGTGCAGCAACTTGAGGGGACGGGTTGCCGGGTGCTGGATACGCGCAAGACCACGCCGGGTTTGCGGGCTTTTGAGAAGTGGGCGGTGCGCATCGGCGGGGGGGTGAACCACCGCATGGCCTTGGACGACATGATCCTCATCAAGGACAACCACGTGGATTACGCCGGATCGATGACTGCCGCGTTGGAGGGCGTGCACCGCTACCTCGCGGAGCAGCAGTTGGAGGTGCCGGTGGTCGTGGAGGTGCGGGACGCCGGGGAGGCGGACGAGGCCCTTGCGGCATCCGAGCGGTTGCGCAGGGCGTCGGGGGAGGCGTTGGTCGATCGGTTGCTCCTGGACAACCACAGCCCCAGGGAGGCCGGCGAGCAGGTGCGGCGGCTTGGCGGGCGCATCGCGTTGGAGGCGTCCGGGGGAATCACGCCCGACAACGCGCGAGCGTATGCCGAGGCGGGCGTGGACTTCGTGAGCATGGGGTGGTTGACGCACAGCGTGCCGAGCTTGGATTTGAGTTTGAAGAGCGTGGATTTGGCCTGAAAGGGGATGCCAGAGAATCCGTATACCTTCGACCTCGACAACCGGCCGCTGTTCAAGTGGATCAGCAAGCGGAAGGCGTTCCTGCGCGCGCGTCGGATGTTGCGGCGGATTCATCCGTGGGGACCCAAGGAGATGAACCTGTACGACGTCGTCCGGTACTTCGCGGTGGGCATCCTGAACGGATCGGTGGCCACGCGGTCGGCCGCCATCAGTTTTCGATTGTTTCTTGCGTTTTTCCCGGCCATGATCGTGCTCTTGAGCATCGTGCCGTACACGCCGCTTTCCACGGAGGATGTGCTGGGTAGCCTTGAGCTTCTGTTCCCAGGCGAAACCGTTGAACTGTTTGAACAAACCGTCACGGATTTGCTGGATCAGCGGCAGGGCGCGCTGTTGAGTGTGGGTTTTGTGTTGTTGTTGTTTTACGCGTCGAGCAGTGTGAATGCGATTTTAACGGGTTTCGGAGAATCGTTTCACATGGAGCGGCGGCCCGATTGGGTGGTGTTCCGTTTGCTTTCCGTGTTGCTGTTGCTGGTGCTGTCGTTGCTGTTGGGGGTGGCGGTCTTGCTGGCGGGGTTCGCTGGCGATGTGCTGGTGTGGGCGGAGTCGCGGAATTGGTTGGATGCGGAGGCGTTGCCGTGGCTGACGGTGGCCCGGTGGATGGTTTCGCTGGCCCTGGTGTACACGAGCGTGAACATCCTGTATCACGCGGGGAATCGGGAGCGGGATCGGCGGTTTGCGTTTTCCGTGGGTGCGTCGATGGCGACGGTGCTGATCGTCTTGTTTTCGTTGGGGTTCTCCTATTTCATTGAGCAATTCAATTCGTACAACCGGCTGTACGGCTCGCTGGGAACGCTGCTGGTGACGTTGGTTTGGCTCAATTCGAACAGCTCGGTGTTGTTGCTTGGATTCGAATTGGACGCCGCCATTCATCGGGCTCGGAAGTTGGGGCGTTGAGTTGTCGGTTGCGCGGCTTATTTTGCCGACGAATCAAAGACCTGCATCGATGATGAAACGACTGATGACGAATGCGTTCTTGCTCCTGGCTGCTTGGGCGAATGCGCAGCAGCCCTCGATTTCGGGGCGATGGAAGACCGTTGATGATGAAACGGGCCGCGTGAAGAGCGTGGTGGAAATCGCGGAGCGCGATGGGGCTTATTTTGGCCAAATCGTGGAACTGTTCCGCCTTCCGGACGAAGATCAGAATCCCAAATGCACCGAGTGCGACGACGACCGCAAGGACCAGCCCGCGCTCGGCATGGAAATCGTCCGCGACATGCTGATGGACGACGAAAAGCTCGAATGGGAGGACGGCACGATTTGCGACCCGAAGAACGGGAAGGTGTACGATTGCGAAATGTGGATCGAAGAGGACGACCCCAACACCCTGTACGTCCGCGGTTACATCCTGTTTCTCTTCAGGACCCAAGAATGGCATCGGGTCAGCTGAACCGACTGAACACGTATTTGTTCAACGCCGTTTTGAACTCGGGAAACCAGCCGAAGGCATAGGCGGTCCCCATCATGGCGCTTGCTGCTATGCCCCCGTTGATCGTGGCTTCGATGTAGCCGTGCCCGCCAGTCCAACCCTGGGGCATGAATTGGATCGCTCCGAAGAAGACCGCGGCGACCAAGGTCATCAGTCCCATGGAACGGGTCAGAGGCTTGATGCCGATTTTTCGGTAGGTGATGACGAGTCGCCAAATTCCGTTCCAAACAGCGGTGAACAAAGTCGCCAAGGCTGCGCCCAGAACCCCCAACTCCAGGAAGGACATCAAGAACCAGTTCGTGATGACGGTGGTGATGAGCAGTCCCACGTTGAGCGGCAGGCCCAGCCGGTAATGGGGAGTGTGGGCCAGTATTTGGCCTGAAATCATCGACACGGCCAACAGGATCTTTTGCATTCCGATGGCCAAGGCGATGCCCGCGATGCCAACGTATGCGGGGGGCAAAGCGCTGATGAGGGGATGCAGCCCCGCGGCCACGCCGATGAAGACGGTCAAGGCGAGCATCAACGTGACCCGGGTAGCTTGTTGCACGAACGGCTCCAAATCGGTTGCGTTTTCGTTGGCCATCCGCTTTGATATCAAACCCGAGAAGATTTGGGACATGGCGCGTTGGGGGATTTGGACCACCGCGCCCACAAAATACCCCATGGTGTATACGGGAACGGCTGAAAGCCCGAGGATGGCACCGACCATTACAAAATCCAAGTTGGTCGCGATGACGCTGACTCCCGTGCTCAAGGAACTGTACGCACCAAACTGCAGGTTTTGCTTCCAATCCAAGTATCGGATTCCGCGGAGTCCGAACGGAAGTTTGTCCTTGATCAGTTTGCCTATCAAGGCGATGAGCGCGATAATCCATGTGCACACATAGGCATACAACATGGTGTTCAGCGAAATCGCATCGAAGAGCAGCATCACCGCTAAAGTCAGGTAACTCGTTTTCAGCCAAATCTCCTGCACCCACGTATTCCAAGAGGTGCGCAACCCCACCACCAACAGCGACGAGGAAAGGTTCATGGACACAATCAGGGCGTTCATGAAAAAGAAGAGAGGGAGGTGATCCAGGAGCAAACTGCCCTTTTCAGCATCCAACTGCATCATCAACCAGTCCCCGCGAAAGCACAACACCAGTCCCCATGCACTGAGACCGAGGAAAGCAAGCAGCCACACCGACGCGTGCAAGGCCCCGCGCAACGTTCGCTGCACTTGATGCGACGTGCGGATGACAATGCCCGAGCCTCCGAACATCACCGCTGGCGCCACGATGTAGCTCCATGCAGTCAACACCCGCAAGAGCCCCCAATACTCCTCCGCCCCTTCGAACGCTCGCGGCAGCACGAGCACTGTGTTGATCGTCCCAACGGCCAACCCCAAAACGAGCGCAACACTCGAACGCCCGGCTTCTTTTGCAACGATGCCCATTCAGGGCTCAAAAGTAATTCGCTTGGGGGTCGAGTACGACGCAGTAGGGGCAGAATCGCTGCTCCTCGTTGTGGGCGATGGCTCGTTCCCCGAGGTAGAGGGATTCCAACTGGGCGGCTACCCAATGAATGAAGGCCTCGGATTGTTCAAGCGTGACCTCCCCGACGCCCTCCCAATCCAGTTCGAGCAGGCCCGCGCGCGCCCTCCGGCCAGAACGAATGCCCGCCCGCACGGCCCGCGGGGCCTCGCGGGGCGGTTCACCCGGGCTCGGCAGCGTGCCGTTCGTGTTCATCCCCCGCAAGGCGATGGCCGCATAGACCAGGAGCTGCAAGGCTTTGGGCCGCTTTCCCGCGCTCAATTGCTCCTCCCATTTCGCGGAAAGCTTCACGTCACCGGGCTCCACCTTCCCCGATTTGTAATCGATGACCACCGGGATGCCGCCTTCGATGTCCACGCGGTCGGCTTTGCCGCGGAAGGCCAAATCGCCCACCCGAGCGTGCAAGTCCATTTCAAGCCCCCGCAACGTCCGCTGCACTCCGGATTTCAGTTCCTGGATTTCCTGCTCGACCAAGGCGCGCGCCGTTTCTTCCGCGAGCTTGCGGGCAATGCGGTTTTCCCCGATCGCCATCAACGCCGGGTTGTACCACTGCGCCACGGCGCGGTCGAGCAGCGGTTCGAGCTCGTCGAGGATGCGCTGCAAGTCTTCCACCACGATGGGGCGGTCTTTCGCGGTGGCAAGGCCCCACTCGAACACCTGGTGCACCACGCTTCCAAATTGCGAAGCACTCAAGGTTTCTTCCACTTGATCCTGCTCCCGCATCTTCATGATGTACGTGTAGTAGAAGTTTCGTGGGCACTCCATGAGGGTGTTCAGGGCCGAGGGGCTCATGCCGGAGGCGGCCCATTTGCGGGTTTGGGCCTCGGCGAACGCCGTCCATTCGATGTCCCGGATTTCGGGCCGGGCTGCCGGCAATTCCGCTTCCACGGTCTCGTGCACCACCTCCATCGGCTTCCCACCGGGAGCAAAGGCGTGCTCCAGCTGCTTCAAGTACCGGCTTGGCTCGTGCTCGCCGTCGTCCTTCAAGTACACGAGCACCACCTCTTCCGCCCGATTCAGCAACCGGTACAAGTAATGCGCATAAATCGCTTCCTTCCGGTGGCGGTTCGGCAGGTTCAGCGCCGCCCGCAAATCGAACGGAATGAAGCTGTCCGCCCGACTGGTTTTCGGCAGCGTCCCTTCGTTGCAATCGAGCACCACCACGCGCTTGAAGTCGATGGCCCGCGTCTCGATGATGCCCATGATCTGCAGCCCTTGGTCCGGCTCGCCGCGCAGGTCGATGCGCTCCTGATTCAGCACCTGGAAGGCCAAATCCCGCACCTCCCGTCGCCCCTCAAACACCGCATGCTGCGCCTGAAACCGCGCACAAACCCCCAACGCTTCCACCACGGGCCTCCACGCCGCTCGCAACCACGGGTCGTGCGCATCCCCCAGCGCATCCAATTCCGCCATCACCTCACCGCTCCACGCTTCCAACGCTCCGAGAAACGCCCCCGGCTCCTCCACCCGCAACGGCCGCAGCCGCTCCAACAGCCCCTTCACGGCCCCTTCCTTCACCTCCGCCAATTCCCGCTCCCCGATCCACACCCAATGCCGACGAGCCAGCTGCCCCAGAAACCGCCCCGCCTCCCGCTGCAACTGCTCCCCACCCAGCGCCTTGGAAATCGGATGCGACAACAGTCCCCGCACCTCGTCGTGCCGCCACGCCTTGCCCTCTCGCAACACCATTTGGAACACTAATTCGAGGTAATCCACCACCGGGCTCTCGGTCCACGACAACCCCATCGTGATGTTCACCCGCTGATCGCCCAGATCCAAGCTCTGCATGAGCATCGACAACGTCCGCCCATCGGGCAACACGACGACGGTGTCCTCCAAGCTCTCCCCCGATCCGATGCGCTCATTCAGCGCGTGCCGCACGTACTGGCATTCGAACACGCGCGTGCTGCACCCCACGAATTTCAAGCGCGGGGCCGCCTTCGCCAATCGACTGCTCAACGGGCGCAACGGCAACCGCGCTTGCTGTTCGGCGATGAACTCGCCGGCCTCCCACCCCGGCTGAACGTAGGCTTCATCCGCGTCAGCGAAGACCGTCAACAGGCCCTCCTTTTGAAGCCGCTCGAGGTAGCCCATTTCCGCCGGCGTCAACGCCGCCATCCCCGCCAACACCACGTGCCCCATTCCCTTCGCATCACCGCGATCCGCGGCCGCCCGGGCAATCGCCCCGCCCGTGCCCACGCTGTCTTCCCGCATCGCACGGTGGAATTCCATGTAAATCGGATGCAGCCGCATGTACTGCTCCAGGTAGCGCTGTTGCGCCTCGGAAAGCTGCCCCGCATCGTCCACATTCCAGTGGTCGAGTTCCTTGATGTCGCACAGGTTCGTCAGCACCTCGTTGACGTTGCAGCGGTATTGGTCGAGCTCGTTGAAGTCTTGCAAGGCCAAACGCCCCCACTGCAAAAACGCCGCGAATCCTCCCCGTTCCTGCTCGTCCCCCTGCTTTCGCGGAACGGTTTTATGCGCCAAATAAAGCCGCGCCAATGCCTCCATCGACGTCAGCGGCGTCAACCCCACCGCCTTCCGCAGCAACCCATTGAGGGTGTCCGTCACGGGCAGCCAACCGGGCTGTCCCCCGCGAAGCCTCGCGAAGTGCGCTTGGAACCGCTGGGCAGCGCGTTGACTCGGCAACACCACGGTAACGTGGCGCGGGTCGTGGTGTTCAAGGACGTGGGCGGCGACGGTTTCGAGGAAAGTGGAGGATTCGGTCATGCCGTGAAGCTACCGGTTTACCGCTTTGTTTTCAAGCCGTTTTTTATGAATTGAATGAACGCCGCGCGGCCTTCTGATGTGGCCACCGCCCAGCGCACCCATTGCCAGTAGGATTTCTCGGTCTCGGGTTCGCGTGCGGCCGGTTGGGGCCGTTCCGGTTCGAGGCCGTTTTCCTGGAAGATGCCTTGCAATTCGTCCGCGATGCGGAAGCGTTCTTGGGCTTGTTTGCGGTAGCCGGCTTGCTCTTCGAGGAGGCCGAGGTTGTTCTGGGAGACGGCGTCCTCGGGGTCGAGTTCGATGGCGCGCTGGTAGTCGGATCGCGCTCCGTCGAATTGCTTTGCCGCCGCGCGCATCCAGGCTCGTGAGGCGTACCGGTATCCGTAATCGGGTTGCAGGGCAACTGCGCGATCGAGGAGGTCGAGGGCCTTGTGGATTTGGTCCAAATAGAAACAACAAATCGCCCAATCGTGCACTGCATCCGGGTTCTCGGCTTCCGGCCCACCGTCCACCAAATCGCGGAACGCATCGTGGGCGGCCTGCCACGATTGCGCCTTCAACAGCGCTTCAGCTCGGGTCAATTCAGGGGACATGCTCAAGGGAGTTTGTTCAAAAATACGGCGCGTACGCAGCGGAATGCACAGCGAATGGCGAGAACTTGACGGCATGGAAGGAGCGATGAAGTACCCGGTGTTGCGCCGGCTCAAGGGCGCTGATACGTGGTATCGGGTGGAGGGCCCGCGGCAATGGGTTGAATGGCAGCGCATCGGGTCGCGCTGGATGAAGCACGTGGTGGTGGCCCATCAGCATCCCGAGCGGATGACGTTGCACGACATCTTGAACGATGTGGAACGGTACGAGCCGGTGGTGGATTGGCCGATCGAGGAAGGGGAGGAGCGGTTGGAAGTGGAGCGGGATGCGGATTTGGGGGCGTTGACCACGTTTCGGGTCCCCGGTAAGGCGGCACATTTCATTCGGGTGCGCTCGGAGGCCGCGGTGCGGCAGGCATTGAATTGGCGACCGGAGGGCATGCCGTTGCTCGTGCTCGGGGGCGGGTCGAACATGCTGATCCATGCGGATTGGCCGGGATTGGTCTTGCATGTGGACGTGCCCGGAGTGGAGGTGGTGGCCGACGACGGGCGGTTTGTGGAGGTCGTGGTCGGAGCGGGGGAGCCCTGGCACGATTGGGTGATGCATACCGTGGATGCCGGATGGGGAGGCTTGGAAAACCTGGCCCTGATTCCTGGACGGGTGGGCGCGGCGCCGATGCAAAACATCGGGGCGTACGGTGTGGAGATCAAGGACCGGTGCGCGTGGGTTGAGGCGGTGTCGAGGGCGGATGGCGGGCTGCGGCGGTTCAGCGCGGAGGAGTGCGCCTTCGGGTACCGCGAGAGCGTGTTCAAGGGGCCGGAGCGCGATCGGTGGGTCATCACCCGCGTGGCGTTTCGTCTGGACCGCGAGGGCCCGCTGCGCACCGATTACGGTGCCATCCGGGAGGAACTCGCGGGTCGCCCCGAAGCCGAGTGGACCGCCCGGGACGTGGCCGAGGCCGTGATCCGCATCCGCCGATCGAAGTTGCCCGACCCCGCCGTCCTCGGCAACGCCGGCAGCTTCTTCAAAAACCCCGTGCTGTCCGCCGAAGCGCATGCCGCGTTCGCGGCCCAGCATCCCGACGCGCCCCACTACCCGCAGGCCGATGGCAGCGTCAAGCTCGCAGCCGGCTGGCTCATCGATCGCGCGGGGTGGAAAGGCCACGACCGGGGAACGCACGGAGTGCACGATCGCCAGGCGTTGGTTTTGGTCAACAAAGGCGGCGCCACCGGTGCCCAAATCTGGCAATTGGCCCAGCACATCCGCGAAGATGTCCTGAGCCAATTCCACGTCGAGCTGGAGCCCGAGGTCAACCAAATCGGTGCCTAGAACGTCACGCACGGCACCGCCCGCGGCACCACCGGCCGGTTGCGGCGATCGTGGTCCCATCCGCAGCGGAGCACGATTTCGTGGCTGCCGCCCGTGGTGCTCAGCCCCAGCGTCGAGACCGTGATGTCGTAGCTGTAGCCCAGTTGCCAATCGCTGGTTCCGTAGCCGATGATGAAGGAGAGCGCATCGACGTCGTGTCCGCCCTCGATCGTGTGGCCGATGGGGAGCCCGCGCCACCACAGGCCCACACTGAAGGGCTTGAGGTCGTAGTAGGCGCCCACGTCCATTTGGTCGAACATGCCGTGCTTCATGTAGTTGAAGGCCATGACAAAATCCGCATCCGTGTGCACCTTCGGGTTGTTCGCTCCAATGTCCATCCGGAATCCTCCGTGCACCGAGTGCTTCTGCGCGAGCAGTTCCGTGTAGCCCTCGTACAGGCTGGCGTTGGGCGTGTTCAGGTGGTCGACGCTGTAGCCGAGCCACATGTGCGGTCCGATCAACAACCCGCCCGCCGCGAAGTCGAGGTAGCTGTTCGAGGCGCCGAGGGGCCCTTCGAGTGAACCCGACTCGTCCTCGCGGATGAGCTGGTCGCCGAAGATGAGCCGGCCCATGTCCACGCTGCGGTTCGCCCCGCCGATTTGCATCGCCGGGCGGAAGCTCCACCCGTTGCCGAAGTTCGCATCGAACGCGTATTGCAAGGCGATCCGCGTCGTGCTCAAGGCCCCAGCGCCCGCCGCTTCCTTCGAGAACAGCACCCCAAACCCGCTGTGCGCATCCCGGTTGTAGAAGTCATACCCGACATGGTACCCGATGAACCCGTTGGGCATGCCGCTCCATTGGTTGCGGTAGATGCTCGTCAGTCGAGCCCGGTCCGTGATGCCCGCATACGCCGGGTTCACCGCCGTCGGAATGGCGTTGTACTGGGTGAAGCGCATGTCCTGCGCCGAGGCCTGTTTCGGGCCGCTGACGAGGGCCAAACCCAGCGCCGCTCCGAGAACAAATAGGCGCGATTGAAAATTCTTCATGGTCAATTGATGATGAGGGTGAAGTCCCCGGATTGGATGAGGCGGCGGCCGTCGCTGAAGCGCGCTGTGGCTTTCCAGACGTACGTGTTCTGCGGGGCGAGGAGCCCATTGATGTAGCCGTCCCATCCGATCATCGGGTCTTGGGACTTGAAGATCAACTCGCCCCAAATGTTGAAGATGGACAGTTCGTATTCCGTGATGCCCGCGTGGTGGGGGTGGAAGACGTTGTTGTCGAGGTCACTCAGGTTGTAGCCCC
This sequence comes from uncultured Flavobacteriales bacterium, assembly GCA_965656785.1. Classification (GTDB taxonomy): domain Bacteria; phylum Bacteroidota; class Bacteroidia; order Flavobacteriales_D; family Sanyastnellaceae; genus JALQTD01. The sequence goes on along the minus strand of CBFHLY010000008.1, from coordinate 51,635 downwards.
CGCCATTCGACCCGGTCAAATCCGGGGTGAAGGCGGTGGGGAAGATCATGAACCCGCCGGGCTTGGCCGTGATGGCATCGAGGTGCGTGTGCGTGTCCGTGCATCCGAACTCGTTGCGCACCGAAAGCGACACGGTGAAGAGGCCGTCGATTTCGTAGCTGTGACGCGGGTGCTGTTCGGAGCTCGTGTTGCCATCACCAAAGTTCCATTGGTATTCCACGGCGTCATCGGACGACAGGTTCACGAAGGTCACTTCCTCGGCCGGGGCAACCACCTCGTACGGAGCGAACTCGAAATTCGCGGTCGGAGAGGGCAGCACCGTCACCACGGCGGTGTGCACGACCTCTTGGACGAGTCCCTGGTACCCCGTGATCCGCAGGGTCACATCGTACACGCCGGGCTGGGTGTACTGGTGAACCGGGTCAAATTCCGTGCTCGTCGCGCCGTCGCCAAAGTCCCACATCACGCTTGCCGCGTACTGCGATTCGTTCGTAAAGGCGACGTCCACGGGTGCGCAGCCCTCGGCTTCGCCGGAGAAGGCCACTTCCGGAGCGGGCGGATGGATGGTGACGGTTTGGGTCACCGCATCGTCGCAGTAGCCGTTGTCGACGTCCAGCGTCACGTCGAAGGTGCCCCACGTGTCGTAGTGGTGCACGCCCGGCGCGAAGTTGTTCGTGCTGCCACCGTCGCCGAAGGTCCAGGTGTGCACGGCTCCGTTGCCGCTTTGGCTCAGGTTCGTGAACGTCACCGAGGTATTCGGGTAGGTCTGTTCGATGGGCGTCACAAAGAAGTTCGCTTCCGGTTCCGGATGAACTTCCACGCCCACCGCGAGGGTGTCCGTGCAGCCGTAGCCGGAATGGGCGATGAGCTTCACCACGAAGGTTTGGTCCGTGGGCGTGTTGTTCACGAGCGTGTGCTGCGGGTTGGCTGCTGTGCTCGTCGTGCCGTCGCCGAAGTCCCATTCGTAGGTCGTGCCACCGTTCGATTGGTTCACCAGCACGAGGTCGAGCGGGGTGCAACCGGCTTCCACCACGTCGAATTGCGCGGTCAGCTCCGGGTTCACTTCGATGGGCAGGCTGGCGGTGGCCGTGCAGCCGTGTTCGTTCGCCACTTCGACGACCGTTTCGACCTCAATGGGTTGGTCGTACGGGTTGTAGAAGGTGTGGGTTTGGACCAAACCCGCATCCGCAATCGGATCCTCGTCCCCGTGCATCCACACCGCGCTCACTCCGCCCGTCGCTTCGAACGTGGCCACAATGGGGTAACAGCCGGTGAGCTCCACCACCGAGAGGGTGGGCTCCGGTGTGCCCAACACGGTCACGGCTTGGGTCAACGTGTCCGCGCATCCAAAGCCGTTGGTGGCCACCAGCACCACGGGCACTTCCACATCCTCCGGGCTGTCGTTCGTGAAGGTGTGCAAGGGCGATGCTCCTTCCAGCGCCGTTCCGTCCACGGTCCAAGCGAACGCATCCGCGTCCGTGGTCGCGTTGACGAGTTGGCCCTCGAAGGGCGCGCACGCTGCAGCCGGCACTTCGAACGCCGCTTCGACGTCGGGGTAAACGGTGTGCTCGATTTCAGCCGTGGCCTCGCAGCCCGCTGCCGTGACAGCGGTTTGGGTGATGGTGACCGTGGTCGGGTTCGCAAACGGGTTCTCGAACGCAATCTCCTCGGAATCCGCTCCGGGTGCACTGAGGCTCGCTCCATTCGACAGGCTGTAGCTCACTTCGTCGGCTCCCGTTGCGGTGTGCGTCAGCAGCAAGGGCGTGCCGGCGCAGGCTGCGTCGAGTTCGATTCCGAGGTTCACTTCGGGCGTCGCGTTCGCCACCAGGGGCAAGTCGATGCTGTCTTCGCATCCGTGTTCGCTCACGATGGTCATGCTGAGCGTGGAGGTGCCGCCGTTCGTGAGGGTGGTCGTGAAGCCTTCACCGGCACCCGCTTGGGCGCCGTCGAGGCTCCACAGCACTTGCGCCATTTCCGGTCCTTCGTAGGCCAGCGCTGCATCGAAGGGCGTGCAGCCCGTGGTCACGCCGGTTGCGGCGGCAATGGCTTCGGGGTAGACTTCGACGTACTCCACCTTTTCATCGGAGCATCCGAGTGAATGGGTCGCCGTGAGCTTGATTTCGCGAACCACGGCCGCCTCTTCGCCTTCAAAAAGGTACGTGTGTGCGCCGAGCATGGTCGTGCTCAGGTTGTGGTCATCGTCGTAATCCCAATGGAAGGCCTCGCCTTGCGTGCTCGTGTTCGTGAAGATCACCGGGAACGGGGCGCAACCCGCGTCATCGTCCAAGGTGAAGTCGGCCACCGGTTGCGGTTTCACGTGCACCGTTTTCGATTCGAGGTTGCTGCAGCCGTAAGGGTTGAACGCTTCCATTTCGATGGTGTGCGATTCGAGGCCCATGGTCGCGTTGGCGAAGCTGATCGTCGTGGGTTCCGTAATGAGATTGCCGTTGTCAAAGCGCCAGTTCACCTGAGCTGCGCCCGGGATGTTGGGCGTGGTCAGCTCGTAGGGTGAGCAGGCCGAATCGAATGGCACCGCAAACGTGAAGGCCGCCGCGGGCAGCACTTCCACGGTCGCTGTTGCCTCGTCCGTGCAGCCGAGGGCGTGTACCGCGGTGAGGGTGATGCTGCGGTTTTCGGGTTGATCGCCGCCTGCGAACGTGAAGTTTTGGCCTTGCGCCTCGCCCACTTCATAGGTCAAACCAGCATCCGTCGAAAACGTGTACGTGGTGCCCAACGTACCCGCATTCGTGGCCGTCACCTGGAACGGCGAGCAGCCGGAAGTCGCGCTCAGCGTCAAGTCCGCCACGGGTTGGGGCTTGACGTGCACGGTTTCCGCATGCCCATCCGCGCAGCCGTGGACCGAGGCGCCGTTTACCGCAACCGTAAAGGAAGCGAGGGTGCCGCCTTCGTTCGTGAAGGTGTGCTCCGTGGCCGAAGCGGGTGCCGTCGTGCCGTCGCTGAACGTCCACGTCCAGTCGGCCGCGCCGTCGATCGCGGGCAGGGCCACCGTCATGGGCGAGCACGCCGAGTCCGCATCCAAAGCGAAGTCGAATTGGGCTTGTGGGTACACCGTAACGTGTTCCGTTCGGGTGTCCGTGCAACCAAGCGGGTGCGTCACCGTAAGGGCAATCGTTTGCTGTTCGACGGTCGAACCGCCTACAAACATTACATCGTGGCTTTCCGAAGGACCGGCGTTCCATGCCGCGCCATTGTCCGCGGTGAAGGCGTAAGTCGCTCCGGGGGAGCTCATGTTCGTCACGGACACGCCGAAGGGCGCGCATCCCGCGTCGAGGTCGAGGTCGAAGTCCGCCACTGGAACCGGCTTCACGGGCACGTTCACGCTCGCGGATCCCGAGCAGCCGTAGCTGTTGCTTCCGCTCATGCTCACTTGGTAGCTCACCAAATCGTTGCCCGCGTTCTCAAACGTATGGCTCGGAGCGGCTTCCGAAGATGTGGTGCCGTCGCCAAACGTCCACATGGGGCTCAGGATGCCGTCCACTTCCGAGAAATCCACCGTGTACGGGGTGCATTCCGCTTCGATGGCGGCGCCGAGGCTGAAGGTCGGGTTCGGAAAGACCTGCACGGTTTCCGTGCGCACATCGGAGCAACCGAGCACGTGGTTGGCGGCGAGTTCGAGATCGAATGCGCTGATCGCCGTGCCCGTGGAGAACGTCAGGTCGACTTGTTCACCGGGGGCGAGGGCCAAGGTTTGGCCTGAAGTCGTGGTCAACGTGTAGGTGGACGCCTGCGATCCCTGGTTGTAGAACGTCAGCTGCAGGGGAGTGCACCCTTCGAAGCTGCTCATCGCAAAATTCGCCATGGGCTGCGGCTTGACGTGCACCTGCTGCTCAGCCGTGGCGCCACAACCGTAGCTGTTTTCGCCGTTGAATGTCACGGTGTACGAGGCCAAATCGTCCGTTGCGTTATCCCAAATGTGGAACGGCTCATTCTCCGTGGTGGCCTCCCCATCGCCGAAGTCCCAGCTGAAGGATGCGGCATCCGGCATGCTCGGCAACGTGGCCTCGTAAGGCGCACAGATTGAGTCGGTGGTCAAAGCGAAGTCGTAGGTCGGTACGGGCAAGACCTCCACGTCCACTTCGGCCGTCGCGTCGCAGCCGTTGGGGGCGAGGGCAGTGACCGTCAAGGTTTCGTGAATCGGGAAGTTGCCGGTGTTTTCCAGCGTGAACTGCGGCATGGTTTCCGTCGAGTTCCAGCCGTTCGTGGCGTTCCATTCCAAGCTGCTCGCGCCGCTCGTGATGGTCTCGAGCGGGAAGTTGATCAGGCCACATGTCGGCCCCGGCACGTTCACCACGTCGATGGTGGCGGGGGTGAGGGCTTCGATGTTCAGGCTGGTCTCGCTCGCGCATCCGTTGGAGGACTGCGCGCTCAAGATGACCGTGTTGTTCGATGGGGCGTACGTGTGCACCGCGTTCAGATCTGCGGTCAAGCCGCCGGTTCCGAGGTCCAACGCGTACGTGGCGGCGCCATCGACTTCGCCCGTGAAAGCGACTTCGAAGGGAGCGCACCCCGAGAGTGCGGATGCCGTCAGGGCCACCGTCGGCGCGGTTTGGATTTCGATGCTTTCTTCCACGGTGCTCGAGCACAGGTTCGTTTCAATTGCCAGCGAAACGGGGTACACGCCCGCCCCCGAAAAGGTGTGGCTTGCGTTGAGTCCGTTCTGCGTGTTGCCGTCGCCGAAGTCCCACGTGATGTTCGTGATGGATTGGCCCGTAGGGACCGATGCCGTTCCGATGAATTCCGCGACTTCGCCTTCGCATGCGCTGCCCGGGGCGGCGGTGATGGCGACCGTAGCTTCGGGATAGATGGTCACGTTTTGCGTGATGGACACGTTGCAACCGTTGTTTCCGATGCCCGTCACGGAGATGGGGTTCGAGCCGATGTTGCTGAACGTGGTGGCGGGCATTTGTTCCCCTGAACCGAAGTAGGGAGGCGCCGCAAAGGACCAAATCACGTTCGACAAATCCGTTCCCGTCGCCGTACCCGTGATCTCCGTCGGGCCGCATGTTTGCAACTCCGACAACGTCAATTCCATTTCAGGCTTGGGCTTGACGAGGATGTTCACCGTACTCGTATCGCGGCAACCGACCGGGTCGATGTCACTCACGTAAATGTTCGTCACCGTTTGTAGGCCGACGTTGTTGAACAGGTAGCTCACCACCCCGTTGCTCGTCGGGATGAAAGTGGAGCCCAAACCGAAGTTCCAGAGGTTTTGGCCTCCGCCCGTTCCCATTTGCTGAAACTGCATGCTGGACCCTTCGCACACTTGGGATCCGCCGGAGGTCAAGTTCGCCACCGGAGGAATGACCTCGAAGTTGCCCACCACGTCGCAACCGCCGTGGCTCAGCGTGATGCCGTAAGCGCCCGCTCCATCGGGGTAGGTGTGCGTCAACGGCGCATCGCCAGCAACCCAATCCACCAACTCGACTGGACTGCCGTCCCCCCAATCGACAAAGACCCCCGACCAATCGGCCGCGGGCGTCACCTCGAGTTCGGGAGCCTCGGCAAGGCATTCGGCCCATGCCGGCGAGCTCGTAGCCAAGCCATTGGCATCGAGGACTTCGGGGCATTGAGCGAATGCCTGAAACGGCGCAACGGCTCCCAACGCGGAGAGCACAATCACAAAATGGAGCAAACGGTTCATGCGCTCCTTTACGGAAAAGCGCACGGGTTGGTTACATCCGGTGGTTGACGAGGAGGATTCGTCGGGTTATTTGGGGTGTTCGGAGGCATCAACGACCTGCACAACGACCTCTGCAACGGCTGGGCAAATCGCGGCATTGCGCGCCGTTAACGGCAGGATTCCCGCGATGTGTTTCCGGTCGGTGTGCGGGTATTCCCGGCACGCCTGCGGCCGGTGTTCGTAGACGGAGCAGCGGTTGTCTTCCAGGTCCAAAAACGGGCACGGCGCCCCCCGAAACACCCAGTCCCCATCTTCGTCCATCCGAAGGTGCGCGTCGATGAGGGCGCCGGGCTTCACCCGGAGGTGCTTCGCGAGCCGGTCGAGGTCGCGCTCGCGGATGATGGGGCTCGTCGTCCGGCAGCAGTTGCCGCAGGTCAAGCAGTCCATCCGTTCGAAGGCCGCCTCGTGCGCCGCGTGGAACCGCTCGTCGAGGTCCTTCAGCGGCTTGCGCTTCCATTTTTGGAACTGCGCGTTGATGCTGCGTTGCGCCGTGGCCGCGGCCTGCAGGGCGTTCCGTTGCTCGTCCGTCATCGCGGATCGCGGAAGGCCGGGTTGTGGATGAACACCGTGTCGGTGAGGGTGTGGAGGAAGGCGATGAGGTCTGCTTTTTGGACCGGGCTCAAGGCCAAACCACCGGTCGTGTACTTCATGAACGGGTCGATGGTGCTCGAAGGCACGCCGCCCGAATTGTAGTGCTCGATGACCTCCTCCAGCGTGGCAAACCGCCCATCGTGCATGTACGGCGCCGAAAGCGCCACGTTCCGCAGGGTCGGCGTCTTGAACCGGCCCGAATCCAGCGGCATGCCCGTCACGCCCGCGAGTCCCGCATCGGCCTCGAACGACGCGTCGAGGCCGTTGTTCCGGAACAGGTGGTCGGTGAACAGCGTTCCCGCTTCGTTGTGGCAATGGAAGCAGTCGCCCCCAAATTGCCCGCCGGGCGTGGTTTCCGGGTCGCCGCCTTCGCGCAGGAACATCTCGTATCCGTTGAATTCACTGTCCGTCAGGCTCGTTTCGCCCCGGCGCCAGCGGTCGTATTTGGAGTCCTTGGAAATCAGCGTGCGCACGAATTGGGCGAGGGCTTTGGCCGTCCGTTCTTGGGTGATTTCGGGGTCGCCAAACGCCGCGCCAAATCGGCCAGGGTAGTCGGGGTCCGCTTCAAGGCGGGCCAAGGCTTCGTGCCAAGGCAGGGCCATCTCGTCGGGATGGGGGATGGGGATTTGGACTTGATCCTCCAACGTCACCGAGCGCCCGTCCCAAAAGAAACTCGGCGACCATCCCACGTTCACGAGCACCATGGAATTCCGCACACCCTGCGCGCCGCCCACCCCAGTGCTCACGGGCGCCGGATCGGAAAACGAAGCGCTCGGCAAGTGGCACGAGCCGCACGAAACGGTCCCGTCCGCCGACAAGTTCGGATCCCAAAACAAGTACCGTCCCAACTCCACGCCCTCCACCGTCATCGGGTTGTCCGCCGGAATGTCCATCGGCGGAAAGAACGCCGGAATGTCCAACTCGTAGGGCGTCGGCTCCGGATAGCAGTCCGCGCACTCCACCGGGTCTGTGCAGCGGCTGCAGCCCACCGCGCACACCACCACCGCGGTCACCCACATCAACCGGTTCATTTTACCAGGTGCCACGAGGCGGCGATGTTGTCCATGAGCGCGAGCGCAAGCGTGTCACCGGGTCCGTTGTGCGTGATGGGGTAGTCGATGACGTTGATGGGCTCTGTTGCGTAAAGTGCTTGCGCGGCATCGAACTGCAACTGCATCGCTGTGGGTTGTTGTTCCCAAATCCACAGGTCGTTCTCCAACTCGAACGTCACCACCCGGTAACTGCTGTCCGTGCCGCAGTGGTAGGCAATCGGCTCGCTCAGCAGTTCGCTGCCGACCGCGCCCGCTCGGCCTTCATACTTAAAAAAGATGTACCCCGTGAGCCACGTCCAAAACATGCCCGCAGACCCTTCGACGCTGAGCGGGTTGTCGTTCGGGAAATCGGAGGGGCTGACCTGGCCATTGATGTCGGGGGGAAGGCCGAGGCCGAAGCGAATGGCGTTGTATTGGCCGGTAGGAAACGGCTCCACGATGCGTGGAGATTCCACCGAAAAGTCGACCAAATTCACCTCGTATTCCCGGTCGTTCCCGATCCATTCGCCTGATGCATCGCGCAACTCCACGCGGCTGATGTAGGCCTGGAGGTTGTGGAGTTGAATGGGGTGGCCCGCGTAATCCACCGCCACGTCACCGAGCGCATACGGTTCGCCTTCCCAGGTCGCTTCCACGTCCAACCGCAACGTTCCCGTGTTGATTTGGTGGGTGAAATACGGGAACGAACATCCCGCAACGAGGAGGACAGTGACCGCAGCAAGGCCGGCCGAGATGTTGTTCATTTTTTTCATTTTCCGATCATGTTGAAGGTGAAACCGCGCCGATTCCAAAGGTAAGACCCCTAAATTGGCGAAATGTTGCTTCCCGGTCAAGAACCGGCGTCACCCCTCACAACAAATGAAAAATCCTGGTTCTTTTCTCATCATCAGCGCTTCGGCTGGCTCCGGCAAGACCTTCCGGTTGGTGCAGGAATACTTGATGTGTTGCTTGCGCTCGGCCGAGCCGGACTACTTCCGCCGCATCCTCGCCATCACGTTCACGCGGAATGCGGCCATGGAGATGCGCGAGCGGATCCTCGCGGGCATCGATGAAGTGGCGCGTGCAGACGGGGATTTGTACGCCACGATCGAGGCGGCGATGGGCCTGGAGCCGCGGATTTTGCAGCAGCGGGCGGTGGCCGTGCGGCGGACGATGCTGCACCGGTACGAGGATTTTTCCGTGATGACCATCGACAGCTTCGTGAGCCGGTTGGTCCGGAGTTTTGCCCGGGAGCTCGCGCTGGAGGAGGATTTCCGGGTGGAGCTTTCGCTGGACCAAATGGTCGAAGGCGCCGTCGACCGACTCCTCGAAAAAGTGGGCCACCCCGACCACCCGGAGCTCTCCGAAATGATGCTCCAGTTCACCCGGCGGTTGTTGGTCGAAGAGCAGGACATCCGGTTGCGCAAGCAGCTCGTCGAGTTCGGGAAGTTGCTCGGGGACGAGCGGTCGCTCGCGGATTTGGACGCGCTGGAGCGCGAGGACGAACACGGCAACCCGGTTTTCACGCCGAAGTACTTCATTGACCTGCACGACCTCTTGGCCCAGCGGAACAAGGCCCGCCGCCGCAAGATGAAGGAGCTCGCGGAGGCCGCTCTTGTGGCCATCGAAGCGAACGACCTGATCGATAAGAAGTTTTCCTACAACGACGTGCCGAATTGGTTGAAGCGGCTGGCGGCGAAGGGGGACGGGTTCAAAAACGTCCCGGGCAAGCGGCTCGAGGGGCAGTTCGAGTCGGCGGTGTTCACAAAGAAGGGCGAGTCGGCGGCGGTGCTGGCGTCCGTGGATGCCGCTCTGCCCGCGATCATGGAAGCGAGGGACTTTCATGAGCGGGAGTTTGTCGGGGGTTTGGCCCCGGTGAATCGGCTGCTCATGAAGCTGGAAAACAAGGTGTTCTACATCGGCTCCCTGGTTGCATTGCGCGCGGAGCTCAAGGCGTACGAGGTGGAGGAAAACGCGCGGCTGCTGCAGAGCCTGAACGCGCACATCGCGCACATTGTCCAAAACAACCCCACGCCGTTCATTTTTGAACGCCTCGGCGTCAAGTACAACCACCTGTTCATCGACGAGTTCCAGGACACGTCCATCACCCAGTGGCACAACCTCGTCCCGCTCGTGGCGGATTTGATCGCCGACCGGAACCAATGCCTCGTTGTGGGCGATGCGAAGCAGGCGATTTACCGGTGGCGCAACGGGGATTACCGGCAGCTCGAGCAGTTGCCGAAGCTCGTCGGGCGCAACCTCAGCCCGACGCTCCGGGAGCACGAACTCAAGCTCGACGAGGAGCACCGGTACGATGCGTTGAACACGAACCACCGGTCGCGCCAGCACATCATCGCGTGGAACAACTCGCTCTACGAGGCGGTGCAGTCGGATTTACGCCCGGATTTGGCCGCGGTCTATCGCGGCGGCCGGCAGTTCGCGCACACGGAGCAGCCCGGCGAGGTGAACGTCGAGTCGGTGGTGGCGGCGAACCGCGCGGAGTACGATGCGGCGAGCGTGGAGTGGGTGCTGCGGCGTTTGGTCCACTACATCGGAGGCCAAATCGAAACCCGCGAAGACGAAGACGGCACCCGCCACCACACCTACCACCGCGACGGCGGCCTCGAACGCCGCTACCAACCCTCCGATTGCGCGATCCTCGTGCGGACGAATGGCGAAGGCGCGGACATCGCGCGCGCCCTCCTCGCCGCGAACATCAAGACGTTCACGGACGACAGCCTGCAGCTCGGCCGCCACCCGGTGCCCCTCGGCGTGATCGCCCTCCTGCGTTCCATCCTCGAACCGAATCACTTCGGCCACGGCGTGCAATTCCTGCAGTGCCACTGCGCGCTCGACGCCACGGCCAGCGAAGCGGAATTGCTGGAACGGCATCGGAAAGAGGAGGCGTACCTGACCGCCGAAGGGGAGGAGCGAACCCGCATCGTGTTCGACTTGGAAGGACTCATCGACGCGGTGTGTCCGACGTTGAACCTTCGCGACTGGACGACCGAGCCGCTCGTGGGCCTCATCGGCCACATCATCGCGGAATTGGGCTGGGACCGGGGCCACCAAGCTTACGTCGAGGGCTTGCTCGAACTGGCGCAAGCGGTGAACCGAGCGGAAGAATCGGGCATTCCCGGGTTCTTGGAAAAGTGGGACCGCGACGGCTACAAATTGAGCATCCGTTCCGCCGAACAGCCCGAGGCCGTGCGCATCAAGACCATCCACAAAGCAAAGGGCCAAGCCTTCCCCGTGGTGCTGCTACCCATCCGCGCGAAGGAGGGCAGCAACCGCTTCGAACGGCACCAACCCGTGGAGTTGGACGAGTCGCTCTTCGGGTTGCCGGTGGCGTTGTTCCAGCCGAGTGAACTCAAAGACACGGTGCGCGACGACGTCATGTACGACGAGTACCACAAGGAGCTGCTGGATGAATTGAACGTGTTGTATGTGGGGATGACGCGGCCGAAGCACGCGATGGAAATCCTGTTCAGTTTGAAGCCGTTGCCGAAGGATCCCAAACCGCGGGCGGAGCAGGCGCCGTTCACCATCACGGAAGTCATGGAGCGCGCGGTGGAGCGGGCGTTTGGCCGTTCGTTGCGGGACGAGGAAGCGTGGGCGCATGAGCCCGCGCCGGGGGCGGTGGAACTCGATCCGGAGTTCAAGCCCGCGGTGCGGAAGGCGCGCCAGGCCACGGAGCAGCCCGTGGCCGTGCAGGTGGGAGGGCTTGTGCTGGGCGTGCCGGTGAAGGCGCTCGTGGTGGAGCCTGCGCGGGATTGGTGGTCGGGCGGCGGTTTGAGTGCGCGGCAGCGAGGGGATGCCTTGCACAGCGTGTTGGGCCAAATCCGCACCACCGCCGACCTGCCGCCCCTCATCCACCGCATTCGGCAGTCCCTGGCTTGGTCGGCCGATGACCGGGACTGGCTGGAGTCGACCTTGAATCGCCTCATTGAATCGGAGGCCCTCCGGCCGTTCTTCGCCGACGGGGTTGCGGTGGAACTTGAGCGTTCGTTTTGGCTTCCCAGCGGCGAGATCGGTCGGCCCGACCGGGTGGTGCGCACCGACGAGGGCTGGGCAGTGCTCGATTACAAAACGGGTGCGCCCGCGAAGAAGCACCATGCACAGGTCCGCACCTACATGGAAGCGGTAGCGGGCGATGGCGGCGAGCCCGTTCGGGGCCTGCTGTACTACACGGAAACGGACGAACTCGTGGAAGTGAAGCGGTGAACGCAAACTCGCTCGGAGTTGTTAATTTGGCTGCACAAACCGAGCGCCATGAACCGTTTCCTCGCCTTGTTCCTCGTCCTCAGTGGCCCCTTGTCGGCCCAAAAGGGCCTGCCCGTTCCGGCGCCTTCCGCCCAGCCCCCGCAGCGCGCCGCGGCTTGTGCACCGGCAACGGCCCTTCGCGACCTCGAATGGAACAACGTGCGGGCGCTCATCGAAAACGGGGGGTCGCTGTGGTACGACCGCGCCATCGACAAGGGGGCGTTCATGGTGCCGAAGGAAGACGGAGTGAGCGTGGTGTACGGCGGGGCCTTGTGGCTCGGTGGCATCAGCCCGGACCAGCAGTTGAAGCTGGCGGCGGTGCGGTATCGGACGACGGGGAATGATTTTTGGCCTGGGCCTTTGACGAACGACGGGTCGGCGGAAGTGGATCCGAGCACCTGCAGCGAGTACGATCGGTTCGTCATCTTGCAGCGGGCGGACGCGATGCGCCACCGGCAGTACTTCGACTGCGTGGGGGATCCGGAATGCGATTTGGCCGAGGAATTCCCGAACGGCTACAGCATCCCGAGCTACTTCTTCGACTACCCCGCACACGGCAACGTCGCCCTCGACCAAGATTACTTCCTCTCGCCCTTCTACGATTACAACGGCGACGGCTTTTACGACCCCGCGGCGGGCGACTACCCGTGGTACGACTTCTTGCAGGAAATCGACTGCGGACAGCGCCGCCGCGAGGACCCGGTTCCGCTCTACGGCGACCAAACGTTCTACTGGATTTTCAACGACAAAGGCAACGTCCACTCCGAGTCGCAAGGCGAGCCCATCGGGATGGAAGTGCGCGCTCAGGCGTTTGCGTTTTCGACGAACGATGAGGTGAACAACATGCAGTTTTACAACTACGTGTTGATCAACCAGGGGACCCAAACCCTGACCCAAACCTATTTCGCCCAGTGGGTCGACTGCGACCTCGGCGGCCACGTGGACGATTACGTGGGCGTCGACGTGCGGCGCGGCTTGGGCTACGCGTACAACGGCGATGCGTTCGATGAGCCGACGTCCTACTCGCTGGGCTACGGGGAGAACCCGCCGGCGATGGGGGTGGACTTTTTCGAAGGGCCGTACCAAGATGCGGATTCGGTGGACAACCCGCTGACCGAGGTCTTTTCCGATGCGGTGGACTCGCTGGGCATTCCGTACGAGGGCATCGGCATAGGGTACGGCGATGGGGTGGTGGACAACGAGCGGTACGGCATGCGGAAGTTCCTTTACTACAACTGGAACGCCGGCATCAACGGGCAGCCCACGCTTGCCGCTCAGTACTACAATTACATGCGGGGCTACTGGAAGAACGGGCAGCGCATGGCGTACGGCGGGGACGGGTTGACGCCTGCCACGGGGGCAAACCTCGACATTCCAGCGGATTACATGTTCCCGGGGGACACCGACCCGTTTGCCTGGGGCACGCAAGGCGCCAACGTCGAGCCGTGGACCGAAGTCAGTTCGGGCAACCCGCCGGGTGACCGGCTCTTCTTGCAAAGTGCAGGGCCGTTCACGTTGGCGCCCGGGGATTACAACAACATCACGGTGGGGATGGTGTGGGCGCGCGCTTCGAGCGGCGATCCGTTCCAAAGCGTTGAACTGCTGCGCATCGCCGACGACAAGGCCCAAGCCCTGTTCGACAACTGCTTCGAAATCGTCAGCGGTCCGGATGCGCCGGACGTGCTTGTGCAGGAACTCGAGAACGAGCTCATCCTCTACTTGACGAACAACAACCCGCTTTCGAACAACTTCGAAGAGACGTACACCGCCCTCGACCCGTCCATTCCGAAGACGTTGCAGGACGGGACGGCGTTGACGGATGCGGAGCGGAGTTATGCGTTTGAAGGGTATTTGGTCTACCAACTCGCCGACGCTTCCGTGAGCGCTACGGAACTCGGTGATGTGGACCAAGCGCGGCTCATCGCGCAATGCGACATCCAGAATGGCGTGGACCTGGTCATCAACTACGTGTTCGACGAGGAACTCGCCCAGCCCGTGCCCACCCTGATGGCGCAAGGCGCGAACGAGGGGCTCCGCCACAGTTTCCGCGTGACGACGGATGCTTTCGCCCAAGGGGACAACGCGCTGGTGAACCACAAGACCTACTACTTCATGGTGCTGGCCTACGGCGTGAACGAATACGCTCCGTTCGACCCCATCACCGGCACGGGACAAGACGAAGTGTTCAAGGCCTCTCGGAAAGCAGCGGTGGGCTCCCTTCGCGCCTACAGCGGCGTTCCGCACGACCCGGCTCCGGAAGCGGGCGGCACGACGCAGTACGCGGAGTACGGCAGCGGCGTCCAAATCACGCGCCACGAAGGCAAGGGCAACGGCCGCAACCTGTTGGACTTGACGCCGGAAAGCGAGGCGTACATCCTCGAGAACAACATCGCCGAGGAGCTGACGTACGCGGCGGGCGCAGGTCCGATTGACGTGCGCGTGGTCGACCCGTTGCGGGTGACGGCGGCGGACTACGAATTCCGCATGGCACCGGACGATGCCGACCTCGAAGACGGCGAGGCCTTCTGGACGCTGACGAACCTGACGATGCTCAACGACAGCGACCCGACGAATGACATCAAGGCGGTGCACGAGTCCACGAAGAGCATCGCGGTGCTCAACGAGGAGCTCCTGCTCGATTGGGGCTTGTCGATCACGGTGCAGCAGTACGACTACGTGGACAACTTCACCGAGCCGCTCGAAAGCGACATCGTCTTTGACGACCCGACGCGCCCGTGGCTGCAAGGCCTGCCCGACGGTGAGGGCTTCAACCCCTTGAACTGGATCCGCTCAGGCAACCAGGAGGGCGATGCGGACGTGGAAGAAGAAGTCGTCTACAACGACTACGACACCGGCAACCCCATCGACGAGGACGAGGCCTACGAAAGCATCCTTGGCGGTACGTGGGCACCTTACCGTTTGGTGTCGTACACGGACCCTGCGGTCACGCTCGCAACGGGAGAGACGGTGGCCTTGCCCAACGTGGCCCCGACACTCGACGGGTTCGACGGCTACATTTCGCCCTTCAACCAACTCCGCGGACTGAACAACGTGGACGTGGTCCTCACGAGCGACAAGAGCAAGTGGACGCGTTGTCCCGTGCTCGAGATGCAGGCGAACGAACTGCTCGCTGCGAAGCAAACCGACGACGACGACAACGTCGACCCCGAGAAATTGCGGTTGCGCCGTCACTATTCCGTCGACAAGAACGGCCGCGTGCCGGGCGACCCCGGCTACAACGCCAGCGAGGGCAACCCCGATGGGCAGCCCATCGGAATGGGTTGGTTCCCCGGTTATGCCATCGACCTGAACACCGGTGAGCGCCTCAACATGGCGTTCGGTGAGGATTCGTGGTTCTCGGCGGACAACGGCGACGACATGATTTGGAACCCGTCGTCGAGCCTCAACTATGCAGGCGGGCAGCACTGGATTTACGTGTTCAAGAACTCGCGTTCGGAAGAAGGCACCGACAACCGGATGCCGGTGTACGACGGAGGCCAATACCTCTACAACGCCCTGGAAGTCGAGCCTTCGACCACGAACATCCGCCGGGTGTTCCGCTCGTGCACCTGGGTCGGTTCGGCCATCTTGAACCCGGACTTCGAATTGCTGCCCATCGAGGACGGACTCATCCCCAACGACGTGCGCGTTAAGCTCCGCGTGGCCAAGGCCTACGAGAAGTACTCGCCCACGAACTTCGACGTGGAGAACACGTCGGGAGCAGAGAACCACTGGAACCCGTACTACACCTTCTCAACGCGCAGTGTTGCGGCAGAGACGGGCGTGACGGCGGAACTCACCGATGGATTGGACCGCATCAACGTGGTGCCCAACCCCTACTACGCCTTCAGCGGGTACGAGACCAGCAAGCTCGATAACCGGGTGAAAATCACGAACCTGCCCGAGGTCTGCACCGTCAGCATCTACAACCTGCACGGCACCCTCGTCCGCCAGTTCCAAAAAGCCGACCCGCTGACCTCCCTCGACTGGGATTTGAAGAACGAGGTCAACGTCCCGATTGCAGGCGGCGTCTACATCATCCACGTGGACGTGCCCGGCGTCGGCGAGAAAATCCTCAAGTGGTTCGGCGTGATGCGCCCCATCGATTTGGATTCGTTTTGATGGCGGACGCGAAGGTTTGTTAAATCATCGGACTTGCGTGTGGATTTGATGGGCCTTCGGCGGGAAAGGGGTCGATTTGGGACGGACTTTTGTGCCCAAATTTCACGCCCATGCTCAGGTGGTTGCTTTCAGGTTGCTTCGGGTTGTTGTTGGTGGCGCATGCGTCAGGCCAAACCCGCATAACGGTCAGCGGAACCGTCACAGACGCCACCACCGGTGAGACGCTTATCGGTGCGCAGGTCTACGGTTTGGGGACACAAAGCGGCATGCTCACAAACGGCTACGGGTTTTTCAACCTGCAGGTGCCAAGCGATTGCCCGGGCGTGAGCGTCCAATACATCGGTTACCAAACTGATACCGTTCCGCTCAGCGGCGCATCGCAAACGGGGCTATCGGTGTCCCTTGAGCCGTACACCATCATGACCGAGGCGGCGGTGATCGAAGCCGAAGGCAGCGCTCCCGAAGAACGGGCCGAAAAGCTGGGCACCCTCGAATTGCGGCCCGAAGAGGCGCGCTCCATCCCGCAACTGTTCGGGGAGCGCGACGTCATCAAGGCCATCCAGCTCATGCCCGGCGTGCAGGCCACCAGCGATGGCGGCAGCGGCTTCTTCGTCCGCGGCGGCGGCGCCGACCAAAACCTCATTCTCCTCGACGAAGCCCCGGTCTACAACCCGAGCCACCTGCTCGGATTCTTCAGCGTCTTCAACGGCGACGCCCTCAACACCGCGGAACTGTACAAATCGGGCATCCCCGCTCGGTTCGGCGGCCGCGCCTCCAGCGTCCTGGACATCCGAATGAAGGATGGCAACGCGGGCAAGACGACGGTCAGCGGCGGCATCGGTTTGATTTCGAGCCGCCTCACCATCGAAACCCCGCTGGCGGATGGCCGCGGGTCCGCGCTCATCTCCGGCCGCCGCACGTATGGCGACCTGTTCCTCAACTTCAGCGCCGACACGAACCTCCAGAACACCGCCCTCTATTTCTACGACCTCAACGCGAAGGTCAACTACCGCATCAACGACCGCAACCGCCTCTACCTCTCGCTCTACAACGGCCGCGACGACTTCGATTTCGCCGAGGCCTTCCTGCTGCGCTGGGGCAACCGCACGGCGACGCTGCGCTGGAATTTCCTGCTGTCGGATGAGATCTTCCTGAACACGTCGGTGGTGTGGTCGGATTATGCGTACCGCGTGGGGTTTGGCCCAGAGGACACGGGCTTCTTCCGCGATGCAGGCATTCAGGATGTCCAAATCAAGGAGGACTTCACCTGGTATGCCCACCCCTCGCACACGGTGCGGTTCGGCGGCCAGTGGATCCAGCACACGTTCAGCGACGTGGTGAGCATCGACAGCGAGCCGGCGCCTGACCGCGCGGGTTGGGAAACGGCGCTGTACCTCGAGGACGAGTGGTCGTTTGCCCCGCGGTGGAAGGCGGTGGCGGGGTTGCGGGCGGCGCGGTTTGATCTCGTGCGCGGTCCGGTGTACGCACTCAATGCGGAGGGCGAGCTCGTGGGCGACCCGGGCGAGGCTGCCGACGCGGGCTTCGGGACCGGCGGCCTCGAACCGCGGTTGTCCGTGCAAGGCGCGGTCGGTAAGCGGCATGCCCTGAAGTTCTCGGCCGAGCGCAACCGCCAATTCCTGCACCTGGTTTCGAGCAGTGCCGCTGGCAACCCGACGGACCTGTGGCTGCCGGTGTCGAACAACGTGGCGCCCCTTGTGGCCGATCAGTTCGCGGGCGGCTGGTCCACGAACACGGAGGACGGCATGTGGTCGCTCTCCGCGGAGGTGTACTACAAACGAATGCTGGACCTGCTGGAATTCAAGGTGGGCGCGGACGTGTTCGCCCCGACCACCTTGGAGACGGAGCTGGTTTCGGGGGACGGCGAGGCGTACGGCATCGAATGGCTCGTGCGCAAGGAACGCGGGGACTTCACCGGTTGGGTGAGCTACACGCTGAGCCGCTCGTTCCGAACGTTCGATGCCATCGATGACGGGTTGGTGTTTCCTGCAGCGAGCGACCGCATTCACGACATCAGCTTGGTGGCGATGTGGCAGGTTTCGCCGCGGGTCTCGGCTTCTGCCAACTGGGTATACCACACGGGCGACCCCGCGACCTTCCCCACCGGCTGGTACCTCTACGAAACCCAGTTGGTCCCGCAGTATTCGCGCCGCAACCAAGGCCGATTCCCGCATTACCACCGCCTCGACCTCGGCATCACCTTGAAGAGCAAGGACGGCGTAGCGCGCTCAGGAGGAGGCAAGACCGGTTGGCAGGCCTTCCGCGGAGGCGAATGGACGTTCTCGTGCTACAACGCCTACGGCCGCGAAAACACGTACCTCATCAACTTCGAACCGAGCGACGAAGACCCGACCCAAACCCAAGCCGTGTCCTTCGCCTTGTTCAAAGTCATTCCATCGATCAGCTATGATTTCAAGTTTTAAGCACTTCGCAGGGGCCGTGCTCGTGGCGTTCGCGCTCACGGGTTGCGAGCAAGTCATCGAGTTGGAGTTGGATGAAAACCAAACCCTGCCCGTCTTCTCCTTCCGCTTCAACGCCTCCGCTGGTCAGGTCATCGGCACCGTTTCGGAGTCGGTGGACTTCTACAGCCCCACGGTGCCGATGCTGGAAACTTCGGCTGCCGTCGAGTTCATCGCGCCCGACGGCGCCATCACCGCCATCAGCCCGCTGCCGGACTCGCTGTACCTCGGCACGGTCGAAGGCACGTTCAACACGGGGGACACCGTCGGGTTGCGGGTGGTCCGCGCGGGGCAAGAATACACCGCGTTCAATGCGATTCCCGAGCCGCTTCCCATCGACTCGGTGCAGGTTCGTGAGTTTGAGGGCTTTCCGTTTGGTCCACCAGCAGATAGCGTCGAAGGCCCTCAGTTTGAGCTTTACTTGTACTTCCCGCCGACCGAGGAATCGCGCAACCTCTTCGTTGAATTCCTCGTGAACGGTGAGCTCCAAACCGACATCCTGCAAGGGTTGAAGACCACGCCGGGCGAAATGACGGAGATTCCGCTCGGTTGGAGCCAGCGCTTGTTCAATCCGGAGGAGGTCGTTCAGGTTTGGGCCTGGACCATTTCCGACGACACCTACGATTACTGGCTGGCGCTCAGCAGCATCGCGGGGGCATTCGGTCCATCAGGTGTGCCGGGCAACCC
The DNA here is from genome assembly GCA_965656785.1 of uncultured Flavobacteriales bacterium. Taxonomy (GTDB): domain Bacteria; phylum Bacteroidota; class Bacteroidia; order Flavobacteriales_D; family Sanyastnellaceae; genus JALQTD01. The sequence continues at coordinate 32,763 of CBFHLY010000008.1, read as the reverse complement.
GCCCAATCACTGGTCTGATGAAGCGCTCGGTCACTTCTTCGTCGGCCGATTGGCCACGTCCCAAGCCATTCTGCCAGAGTGAGCCCGCTCACCTTGGTTGTCACGAAAATGTCACGAACTTTGTCCGCATGTCCCCAGTCCTAAAAAGCATCCTGCGCTTCGTCGCGGGAGCGGCCATCCTCGCTTCCGGCTTGGTGGTGGCCCGCACGTTGATCGGCATGAAACCCGAGGCTCCGATTTCTACGCGCCCCGTGCAGCCGCGTCCGGTGAAGGCGATGGCGTTCGCTCCCGGGGATGTGGTGCCCGTGACGCCCATTGAGGGCCGGGTGGATGCCCTGCATCGCATGGACGTGTTCGCTGAGGTGAATGGCGTTTTGGCCCTGGGCGGCAAGGAGTTTCGCGAAGGAACGCGCTACCGCCAGGGCGATGTCATGCTTCGCCTCGACGACAGCGAGCCCCGGGCGGCCCTGGTGTCGCAGCGCAGCCAACTCCTGCAACTGCTCAGCACGAGCCTCGCGGACCTGCGCCTCGATTACGGCGACGCCTGGCCGAATTGGCAGGCGTACGTCACGAATTTCCAGGTCGATGAGGCGTTGGCGCCGTTGCCGGAGTTCATGAGCGATCGCGAACGGCTGTTCCTCGCGAACCGGGGCATCTTGAGCGCGTACCACAGCATCCGAGCGGCGGAAGAGCGGCTGGAAAAGTACACGGTGCGGGCGCCGTTCAACGGCACGGTCACGACCGCTGCCGTCCAGCCCGGGGCGCTCGTTCGCGCAGGGCAGCCGGTCGGAACGTTCGTGGGGGAGGAAGCGTTCGAAGTGAAGTCGGCGGTTCACGCGCGCTTCCTGGACCGGATTCGCTCCGCGGACGAGGTGGAGTTCGTGGAAGAAACAGGGGAAGTGGTGGCCACTGGGGAGGTGATGCGCATCGCGAACAACGTGGATGCCTCGACCCAAAGCGCCAGCGTGTTTTGTGCCGTCACTCCGGTGAACGGAAGTTCGGCCACGTTGCGCGATGGTCGGTACCTGAGCGGGACCATCCGCAGTGGGGCGGTGCCGGAGGCGATGGCGGTGCGATTGGATTTGGTCCAACCCGACAACACGGTCTTCGCCATTGAAGGCGGGGAATTGGTGAAACGCCCGGTGCAAGTGGTCTTCCGGTCCATCGATGCGGCCATCATCACGGGACTCGACGAGGGCACGGTGCTGCTCGCCGAGCCGGTCAACGGCGCCTACCCCGGCATGGCCGTGAAAACCGCCGAGTGATGCAAGGATTGATCCGCTACTTCGTCAAGTACAACTTGACCGGCGACATGCTGATGATCGCCATCCTCATCGGGGGCTACATCGGCTTGATGAACCTGCGTTCGAATTTCTTCCCGGAGGTCGCTTCAAAGACCATCCAGGTGCAAGTGGTGTACCCGGGCGCCTCGCCGGAGGAGATCGAGGAAGGCATCGTCGCGAAGATTGAGGAGAACCTCCAAGGGATTGCGGGGTTGGACCAGGTCAAATCCGTTTGCAACGAAAACGCCGGCAGCATCACCATCGAAGTGCTCGACGCCCGCGAGACGGACGAAATCCTCCAAGACGTGAAGAACGCGGTGGACCGCATTGCGAGCTTCCCCGTGGGCATGGAACCGCCGATTGTGTACAAGCAGGATGCGGTCGGCGTGGCCTTCACCTTCGCCATCACGGGCGTGGACGATTTGCGTGTGTTGAAGCGCGAGGCGCGGTTGATTGAGCAGGAGCTCCGTTCGGTGGATGGCATTTCGCAGATTGCGTTGAGCGGTTTTCCGGAGGAGGAGATCGAAATCCGGTTGCGGGAGGACGCCTTGATGGAACTGGGGTTGACGATTCCGCAAGTGACGGCGGCGGTGCGCGCGGCGAACATTGAGGCCACGGGCGGGCGGTTGAAGACGGCGAGCGAGGAGCTCATCATTCGGGGCCGGTACCGGGAGTACACCGCGCAGGAGCTCAAGGACATCGTGGTGCGGGCGGACCGAGAGGGCCGGGTGGTGCGGCTGGCCGACGTGGCGGAGGTGGTGGATCGGTGGGCCGACAACGACCCGTCGCGGAACTGGTTCAACGGGGCGCCGGCGGCGGTGGTTACGGTGAACAACTTGAACTCGGAATCGATTTTGGTCATCACGGAATACATCCGCGATTTCATCGAGGCGTACAACGCCCGCGGAGGCGACACGCGCATCGAGGTCATCCGCGACTCGTCCGTGGTGCTCAACCAGCGGATCGACCTGCTCGTGAACAACGGGGTGGTGGGCTTCCTGCTGGTGGTGCTGTTCCTTGCCTTGTTTTTGAATGTGCGGATTGCGTTTTGGGTGGCCTTGGCCATTCCCGTGTCGTTCATGGGCATGTTCTTAGTGGCGGATTATGTGGGCATCACGATCAACGTGATCTCGTTGTTCGGAATGATTTTGGTCATCGGCATCCTCGTGGACGATGGCATCGTGATCGCGGAGAACATCTACCAACATTATGAACGGGGGGCTTCGCGGGTGCGGGCGACCATCGATGGAGCCCTCGAGGTGCTGCCGGCGGTGTTCTCGGCCATCTTGACGACGGTGGTGGCTTTTTCGGCATTCTTCTTCATCGAAGGCCGGTTGGGAGATTTCTTCACGGACATGGCGAAGGTCATCATCTTGACGCTGGTGTTTTCGTTGGTGGAAGGGGCGTTGATTTTGCCCGCCCACATCGGCCATTCTCGGGCGCTGCGCAAGGACTTCAAGCCCAATGCGTTGGAGCGGGGGATGCGGGCCCTCATGGAGGGGCTGCGGGATCGGGTTTACGCGCCGGTGTTGCGGTTTGCGCTGCGGATGCCGTGGATCATGTTCGCCATCATTGGGTTTGTGTTTTTGGTGTCGGTGCCGGGGCTCATCGGGGGTGGGTTCGTGAAGACGACCTTTTTCCCGTTCATCGAGGGGGACAACTTGACCATCAATTTGGCCATGCAATCGGGCACGCGAGAAGGCGTGACGAAGGCCCAACTCGATCGCATTGAAGCGGTGGTGTGGGAAGTGAACGAGGAGCTGAGTGCTCAGCGGGAGGATGGCCTGCAAATGATCCAGGCCGTGGACAAGCGACTCGGGCCGACCACGTACAACGGACTCATCAACGTGCAGCTGCTCGATGGGGAGCGGCGTGGCATGCAGTCGACCGACATCAGCGCGATGATTCGGGAGCGGGTGGGCCCGGTGTACGGGGCGGAGAACTTGAGCTTTGCGGCGTTCAGTCCGTTTGGGCGGCCGGTTTCGGTGTCGTTGTTGGGCAACGATTTGAAGGCGCTGGAGGCGGCCACGAAGGAACTGAAGGAGGCGATGTTGAATCGGGACGATTTGAAGGACGTCACCGACAACAACCAGGAGGGGGCGCAAGAAGTGGAGGTGGAGTTGAAGCCGCGAGCTTATCAGTTGGGGCTCACGGAGTTGGAAGTGATGTCCCAAATCCGTCAGGGTTATTTCGGTTCGGAAGTGCAGCGGTTGCAGCGCGGACGCGATGAAGTGCGCGTGTGGGTGCGCATTGACGAGCGGGATCGGGCTTCGGTGGGTGCGCTTGAAAACTTCCGGGTGCGCACGGTGACGGGCGCGCTCGTGCCGCTGACGGAGGTGGCGGAGTTGCGCATGGGCCGCGGGGTCAGTGCCATCAATCGGTTGTACGGGCAGCGCGAGGTGCAGGTGGGGGCGGATTTGGCCGGCCCGTGGGTGTCGGCGACCGATGCGAACGCCGACATTCGGGCGCGTGTGGTGCCGGAGATTTTGGCCCACTATCCTTCCGTTACGGCCAGTTTTGAAGGCCAAAACCGCGAGCAAGCGAAATCCCAGCGTTCCATCCAAGCCGTGATGCCGCTGGTGTTCGCGATCATGCTGTTCATCATCATCCTGACGTTCCGCTCGCCGCTGCAAGGGCTCGCGGTGTTCGGGCTCATTCCCTTCGGCTTGATCGGCGTGAGCCTCGGCCACTGGTTCATGGGGGCGCAAATCAGCCTGTTTTCCATCCTTGGGATGCTGGCGTTGGTGGGGATTTTGGTGAACGACGCGCTCGTGTTCGTGGCGGCGTTCAACGGTTATTTGAAGCAAGGCATGGAGGTGCGGGAGGCCATTTGGGAAGCGGGGATGTCGCGTTTCCGGCCGATTTTGCTGACCTCGGTGACGACGGTTGCGGGCCTTGCTCCGCTGATGCTGAACAAGAGTTTCCAGGCGCAATTCCTCATCCCGATGGCCATTTCGGTTGCGTTCGGTTTGCTGTTTGTGACGGTCATCATCTTGATTCTGTTGCCGGTTTTCTTGCAGTGGATCAACCCGTTGCACCGTTCTTGGGTGTGGGTCAAACGGGGGGACTGGCTGACGCCGTTGGATGCGGAACCGGCTCGCAGGGAGCTGGTCGATTTGGACGACATGACCCACCACTGATGAAACCGATGAAGCGATCCTTGATCCCCTCGACGCTGCTCGTCGTCGCCTTGGCGTTGGGCACGCATGCTGCGCTGGCGCAGGAGTCTTTGACGCGGGAAGCTGCGTTGACCCGGGCCCTCGAGCACAATTACGGCTTGAAGCTCGTGCAGTTGCGGGCGGACCTCGCCGCGGCCGGAAACGACTGGGGCGCGGCCGGCGCGTTGCCCCGTGTGACCCTCACGGCCACGCCATCGAGTTCCGTTTCCGATCAGCGCGAAAACCCTGCGGCATTCCTGCAGGAACGGCTGGAATCCTCGGGATTCAACATCGGGGGACAGGCCAGCTGGACGCTGTTCGACGGGATGGGCATGTTCGCGAATAAGCGCGCCCTGGATTTGTTGGAAGCCCAGGCGGGCGGAGAGGTCGAGTTGCTGGTCGAACAAACGGCTCAGGCGGTGCTCCTGGCCTACGACGCCGTCTTGGTGCAAGACGCCTTGCTCGAAGCCCTTTCCCGTTCCATGCGCTTCACTCAGGACCGCATCGGTTGGCTCGAAAACCGCGAGGCGGTGGGTGCGGCGGGTTCCTTCGATCGGCTGCAGTTCGAGAACGCGTTGCTTGCGGACAGCACTGCTTGGATCCAGCAAGAATTGGCGCGCCGGGCGGCCGTTCGGAACTTGAATCTGCTGATGGGCGAGGAGGCGCAGGTGGATTGGACGTTCGATTCGGAGTTGGGCATTCCGGGGGCGCTTCCGGATTTGGCCCAACTCGAAAGCCAAATCGCGCAATCCGAAACGAGCATCCGCAACGCCCTCCTCGGTGAAGCCCTGGCGGAAACCCAGCTCGACCAAGCGCATGCTCGGCTCTATCCGGTGCTCAGCCTGACCGCCAGTTACGCCGACCAGTCGAATCAAATCTCCGCCGGTGCCCTCAATGGTCAGAGCCGCGTGAAGAACAGTTCTGCGGCGCTCACCCTCAATTTCAACCTGTTCAATGGGGGCGCAACCCGCCGGGCCATCGACCAAGCGCGCATCCAGCTGGACCTCGCCTCCACGGCGACGGAAAACCAAGTCCAGTCCACCTTGGTGGTACTGCGCAATGCCGTGGATCGGTTCGAATCCCAAGCTCAGCTCCATGCGCTGTCGGACCGCTCGGTCGAGAACGCAGAAGCTCTGGTGTCCATTGCATCCGACCGCTACACCTTCGGTGCGCTGACGTCGTTGGATGTGCGGGAACTGCAGTTGGCGCTGCTCCAAGCGGAGGTCGGGCGGTTGCAAGTCCTCGCGGCCTGGAATGCTGCGTCGATTGAAGTGCAGCGGCTGGCTGGAGGGCTGCGGCCTGAGCGGGTCAGTCGATGACGGCGCCCGTGCAGAGGCACATCGGCTGATAGGCGGTGCGCTTGATGCGGATGGCCTTGGCTTGCTCGTCGTACGGGAGGGGTCGGGCTTCGGGGCCCTTGCCCGTCTCGACCCAAACCGCATCCGGCCGGTACCCCATCCGAATCAAGTGGCGTTGAACCGGCCGCGCCGCAACCTGCATCTCAAAGGGCCAAATCAGCTTCCCGTTCAATTGGGTGCACGCATAGGTGCAGGCCTCGGCATCCATCGGTCCTAGGGGTGCAACGCCCCAATCGAAGGGCGTGGTTTGGTAAGCCAAACCATCCCGCTCCATCACCTCCAGCGGAGCCACCAAAGGGCCAAACACGAGCTCCGCTTCCACCTCCGCGATGGCCACCGGACCCTCTTGGGCGAATCCGCACCCCAACGTCAGCAACGCCCCTGCCAAAAGCATGCATTTCGTCCGTGTCATGGTATAAATATACGACAGAATCGTATAATATCACGACGAAAACACCTGTCAATTCATTCCGTCGCCTCGCTGCTGTTCACGGTCGACGCCTCGTTGCGGTTGATCTGGAAGCCCACTGGCGAGGGAGAATCCGTGGCCTGGGTGTCTTGCTCCCAATGGGCAAGGGCTTCAAAGAACGCCCCGACCACTCGATGGATGCGCGCTTCGTCCCATTCCTCCGCGCCACCGATGCCCAGCACCCGTGTGGCTTCGTCCGATTCGCTGGCAAATTGATCGCACTGCGGGAATTGAACCCACGCCGCCACGCGGCCATTCGTCAGCTGGGAAAACACGAGCGCGCCGAATTCCTTGTGCAGCACATCGTCGTTGTTCATGACTTGGTTAATGGGCGAATCCGGGTTGTATTGGAACGGCGAAGGACGCCGCCCCAAGGTCGCAATGACCGATTCCCGGTGCGTGAACACGTCGTTCACTTGCACTTCCCAAGCCACCCGTTCTTCCGAGCCGATGGCGTTCAACGTGCGCTCCAGCAACGACCGCACTTCGGGCCAAGCTTGCCGAGCCGCATCCACATCGGCAAGGGCCGACCGGTATTGTTGAAGCCCTTTCGCGTATCCGTTCATTCTTGGGGGATGTAAGTGGTGTGACCGCCCGCCTTGAGCAATTCGCTGCGCTGGAACAGTTCGATGTCCGAGGCGACCATTTCGCTGCACATCGCTTCTAGGGTCGTGGTGGCTTCCCAGCCCAAAACCCGCTTCGCCTTCGCTGCATTCCCCACCAACAATTCAACCTCAGCCGGTCGGAAATACCGCGGGTCCACCGCTACGAGGGTCCGCCCCGTCTTCGTGCACACCCCGATTTCGTTGACCCCGCTGCCCTGCCAATCCAGCGCGATGCCCACTTCTGCGAACGCCAGGTTCACGAATTCCCGGATGGCCACCGTCCGTCCCGTGGCGAGCACGTAATCGTCCGGCGTGTCCTGCTGCAGCATGCGCCACATGCCCTCCACGTAATCCCGTGCGTGGCCCCAGTCGCGCTGGGCGTCGAGGTTGCCGAGGTACAGCCGGTCCTGCAGTCCGAGGTGGATCGCCGCCGACGCCCGCGTGATTTTCCGCGTTACGAAGGTTTCGCCCCGCCGCGGGCTCTCGTGGTTGAACAGGATGCCGTTCGAGGCGTGGATGCCGTAGGATTCGCGGTAGTTCTTGACGATCCAAAACCCATACAATTTGGCCACCCCATACGGGCTCCTCGGATAAAACGGCGTCGTCTCGGACTGCGGCACTTCCTGCACCAGCCCATAGAGCTCCGACGTGGACGCTTGGTAAAACCGCACGTCCCGCTCCATGCCGAGGATGCGGATGGCCTCGAGGATGCGCAAGGTGCCGATTCCGTCTGCGTTGGCCGTGTATTCGGGCGTATCGAAACTGACCTTCACGTGGCTCATTGCCGCGAGGTTGTAGATTTCGTCCGGCTTGACCTCCTGGATGATCCGGATGAGGTTGGTGGAGTCGGTCAAGTCCCCGTAATGGAGCCGAAATCGCGCTCCAGTGGTGTGCAAATCTTGGTAAATGTGGTCAATGCGGTCGGTGTTGAACTGAGAAGCTCGGCGCTTGATGCCGTGCACCTCATATCCTTTGTCCAACAGCAATTCAGCCAAATAAGAGCCATCCTGGCCCGTAATCCCGGTAATCAGCGCACGCTTCATGAATTGTCTTTTTGCAAATGGATGGGTTTCCCACACCTTGCAAGTTACGCAATCCAAGCGGGCTGGGGCCTCATGAACTGCTGATGAGTTCTTGGTTCTCGACCAAATTCCGGTACAATCCACCAGTCGCCATCAGTTCATCGTGCGTGCCTTCTTCGGCTACCGACCCGTCGCTCAGCACGGCGATGCGGTCGGCGTGGCGAATCGTGGATAACCGGTGGGCGATGACCAGGCTGGAGCGGCCGGTCATGAGGCGCTCGAGTGCGATTTGGACTTCCTTCTCGGACGCGGTGTCCAGCGCGCTCGTGGCTTCGTCGAGGAGGAGCAAATCCGGATCGCGCAGGATGGCCCGCGCAATGGCGATGCGCTGGCGCTGTCCACCACTGAGTTGCACGCCGCGGTCGCCTACAAGTGTGCCGTAGCCCTCCGGAAAGCCGAGGATGAAGTCGTGCGCATTCGCCTGCTGCGCAGCGGCTTCGATTTCGGCATCCGTGGCCCCGGGCTTGCCGTAGGCGATGTTCGATCGGATGTCCCCGCCGAAGAGGATCACCTCCTGAGGAACGTACGCGATGCGCAGCCGGTACCCCGTGAGCGGGTATTCCGAGAGGGGCTTTCCGTCCACGGCGATGGTCCCCGCGGTGGGTTCGTGGAAACGCAGGAGGAGGGAGGCGATGGTGGACTTGCCCGCTCCGGATGGGCCGACCAGGGCGACCTGCTCGCCCGCTGCGATGCGCAAGTTCAGGTCGCGCAGCACCGGAACGTCCGACCGGTTCGGGTAGTGGAACGCTACGTGATCAAAGACCACTGCGCCCTTCATTTTCGGCAGGGATGCCGGTTGCAGCCAATCCCGCGCCGCCGCCTCCAAATCGCTCGGGTGCTCCGGCTCGCTTCCAGTGGCCGGCAGTTCCGTCGCCGTTCGGACGGGTTCCCGCTCTTCGTGCAGCAAGTCCATCAACGTGTCGATGGCCCCCAACCCCCGCTGCAGCGCGCTGAATTGCGCCGCCAGACCGCCGATGGAGCCCGCCACCAGGCCCGTCATGAGCAGGAAGGTGAAGAAGTGCTCCGAAGCCAGTCCGCCTTGCGCCATCAAATCGGCTCCGCGGAAAATCACGAGCGTGATGGCTCCGAAGATGAACAGGATGATGAACGACGCGAAGGCCCCGCGCCAAATCGCCCCGCGCATCGCCAGCGTCCGGATTTCCCGAATGCTCGCCAGGTAGCGCAGGATTTCAAGCGCCTCGTTGGCGAAGCTCTTGACGCTCACCATGCCGGTCAGCGATTCTTGGACCACGCCGTTCGACGTGGCGACTTGATCTTGGGTCCGCTTGGACAGCTTGCGGATGAATCGGCCAAACCCAATCGCCGCCAGAATCATGACCGGCAGCGTCCCCAACATCAGCAGGGTCAAGTGGACCGAGAAGTAAAGGAGGGCTGCGATGCCTCCGATGACGATGATGATTTGGCGCAACAATTCCGCCAACGTCGTGGTGAACACATCTTGCACCGCGGTCACGTCCGCTGAAATGCGGCTGTTCAAATCGCCGACGCTGTGCGTGTCGTAATAGGACATCGGCAGGCTCACCACCGCTTGGAACGCATCGCGCCGCATCGCAAGCATCATGTTTTCAGTCATGTGGGCGAACAGGTAGACGCGGATGAAGCTCAGCACCGCTTGTACGCCGAGGATGGCCAAAATCGCCCAGCCAATGGCCTGCAAGTCCCCCATGTCAATGCCCAGCCCGCCCAACATGTCCGGCCCCGCCGCCGCTTCCCCACTGACGCCCACGCCGCCGAGCTGGCCCCACATCCGGGTGACGAACAGCGTCAGGACGCTGCTGATGGAAATGATGAGGATGCCGACGGCGTACCCCCACGCATAGGGTCGGAGGTAGCGGCCGACGCGCTTGACCCGCGACCAGTTCTTCCATTCGAACTTCTTGCCATCGGAATCGGGTTGGTGCCTTGCCATGGTACAAAATTAGGCGACCTTTGCAGCCACTGAACGCGCCCACGCTGCCGAATTTCTCCCGACATCGCAGGAGGAAAAGAAATTCACAGTCGGGTTTTGGTATTCGTGAAAACTTCGTCTATCTTTGCCCTCCCGAAAACGGAAAAAAACGCCGTGACCGGTAGAAACAGCTCGATATGAAAAGGACATTCCAGCCCTCCGTACGGAAACGCCGCAACAAGCATGGCTTCCGCAAGCGCATGGCCTCTGCCAACGGCCGCAATGTATTGGCCTCACGTCGCCGCAAGGGCCGCAAGAAGCTCACGGTGAGCAGCGAGCGCCGCCACAAAGGCATCGAGCGTTAAACAGCCTGGGGCTTCACGCTCCACCGGCATTGAACACGACCAACCTGAAAAAGGGACCCGATTGCGGGTCCCTTTTTTCGTGCGCTGCGCGCAGGGATTTGATTTGAAAAAAAATCGCAGTCTTGGATAATAAAAATGGGTGATGTGAGTTACCATCACGCCGCAACGTCACCTTATCCATTTACCTGCTTTGATGAGAACCTTCCCTTTTTCGCTGCCCCTGATCGGGGGGCTGTTTTTTTTGTTGATTTCTTGCACCGAAACCGGGAGGGAGCTGAAGGACATGGATCCGGCGGCACACGCGTATGTCCTGGAGCACAGCGCGGGCATCGTGTCGGCGAGCAGCGAAGTGGTGGTGCGGCTGGCGGAAGATTTGGCCATCGGCATTGAGCCGGGAACGGAATTGGAGGAGGAGGTGTTCACGTTCCGGCCAGCTGTGAACGGAAAGGTGGTTTGGAAGTCGAGCAACGTGTTGGCGTTTTTGCCGGACGAACCCTTGGCGTCGGGAACGCTGTATGAGGTGACGTTCCATTTGGGGAAGTTGAAGGATGTTCCGGCGGCGTTTCGGGATTTGGCCTTCAATGTGCAGACCATTGAGCAGGGCTTCGAACTGCGCGAATTCCGCTTGAATCCGTACTCCCAAGCGGATTTCACGTGGAACCGATTGCAGGCCACCCTCATCGCAAACGACGTCAGTTCGATCGATGAGGTGTCGAAGCGGATTGCGTTGGAAGGCATCGTGAGCGACCGCATTCAGTGGGAAAGCGATGCGGGCGCGAAGGTGTTTACGATGAACGTGGACTCGATGCAGCGGGTGGCGGAGGAGCAGGTTTTCGTGGTGACGGATCGCGGCGAGCCTTTGGATACGCTGGTCTTGCCGTCGATCAGCGATTTCCGCATGTTGGACCAATTGGCCGTTCAGTTGCCGAACCAGGAACTCCGCCTCTTTTTCTCGAGCCCCGTCGCCAGCCGGCAGCGCTTTGATGGCATGTTCCAAATCAACGGGGTCGACGTGGAAGACGTGGAGGTCAGTGGCACCCTCGTGACGCTGCGACCGGCCGAGCCGATCGTAGGAGACGTGACCTACCGCGTGGCCCAGGGCCTCCGAAGTTCCCGGGGTGAGGCGCTCAGCATGGACTGGAACGGGCGCGCGTTTTTCAATGCGGAGAAGCCGGCCGTGCGCTTCGCGTCGTCGGGGAACATCGTGGCGGGCACGGGCGATGCGGTGGTGCCCATTGCGGCCGTGAACTTGCGCGCCGTGGACGTCCGCGTTTACCAGATTTACGAAAACAACGTGCACCAGTTCTTCCAGGCCAATGCCATCGGCGGGGACGACGCCCTGCGCAGCGTGGCCCGGCCCATTGCGGAACGGAGGCTGGAGTTGGACGGCATGGAAGGGGGGCGATGGGAAAGCTTTGGATTGGATTTGGACCAAATCGTTGAACGGGAGCCCGGCGCGATCTACCGATTGGAACTCGGCTTCCGCCCATCGTACAGCCTGTACCCGTGCACCGAGGCCCCTGAAGACCCCGAGGTCGACGCCCCCGACCCGGACCGCTTCGACGAGGATTACTGGGATCCTTGGCGCGTGCCGGGCTATCGGTACAGCGAGCGCGACAACCCGTGCCACGTCAGTTACTACACCGCGAACAGGAAGGTGCGCAAGAACGTGCTCGTTTCGGATGTCGGACTCATCGTGAAAAGCGGGGGCGAGGCATGGCACGCCTACGTCACTGACCTCAGTTCGGGCGCGCCTCAAGCCGGTGCCCAAGTGGAGTTCCGCAACTACCAAGGCCAGCCGATGGCCCGCGCCACCACCGACGCCTCGGGCAAGGCGACCCTGCCCCTCGACGGCATCCCCTTCCTCGCCATCGCCACCCTCGGGGAGCAGAAGGCCTACCTGAAATTGGAACGCGGAGCGAGCTTGTCCGTTTCCGCTTTCGAAGTCGGTGGCGAGCACGTCGAAGATGGCATCCAGGGGTTTCTGTATGCGGAGCGCGGGATTTGGCACCCGGGCGATTCGATTCACCTCGATGCCATCATCGACGATTCCGCGAACCCGCTTCCGCCGGACCACCCCCTCGTACTCAACGTCTATTCCCCGTCGAATCAACTCATTCAACGCAAGGTCCTGACCCGCGGGACGGGCAGCATCTTCAACTTGGGATTCTTCCTCGACCAGGACGTGGCCACCGGCCGCTACCGGGCCGATTTGGTCGTCGGTTCGAAGGCGTTCAGCAAATCGCTGTCCATCGAATCCATTCAGCCGAACCGGTTGGACGTGCGGTTGGAAGCGGTCGAGGCGGGCATGCTCGAGGTGAAAAACCAGGGCGCCATTGCGCGGTTGACCGCGGAGTGGTTGACGGGCGCCAAGGCTCCGCACCTGCGCTACGAGATCAAGGGCGCGCTCGTTCGCGATGTCCAGGCGTTCAAGGAGGCTTGGCCGCGCTACGCGTTCTTCAATGACGTGCAGGAAGTGAGCCGGTTGGGGGACGAGGTGTTGGCCGAGGGCGAGTTGAATGGTTTGGGCCAAACCATTGCCACCTTGAAAGTCGGCAACCTGGAGGCTCAACCGGGTCCGCTGCGGTTCAAGAGCTACACCCGTGTGTACGAACCCAGCGGCCGGTTCAGTGTGGCGACGCATGCGATTCCGTTGCACCCGCACGCCGCTTATGTGGGCATCCAAGCACCAGAGGAGGGCGAGCAGGGTTGGCTGAATACGAGCGAATCGCACGATTTCGGACTGGTTCGAGTGGACCCCCAAGGCCAACTGGCCCCGGGCCGGGTGAAGGTGGACGTGTACGGGCTGACCTGGAACTGGTGGTGGAGTCGGCGCAACGGCCAATCCACGTACTTGAATTCCGACGCAATCCGCTTGCTTTCGTCGCAAGAAATTCAGCTCACGAGCGGCCAAGGCCGCGCGGGCATCGAGGTGAAGGATGCGGATTGGGGCCGGGTCTTGGTGGTGGTGACGGATTTGGAGGGCAGCCACCAGGCGACGGCGTACAGCTACTTCGATTGGTCCGATGACCGCGACCGTTCGGAGCGCGCGAGCAAGGAAGGAGCTGGCGTCATTGCCATCACCCTCGACAAGGAGCGCTACGAAGTGGGTGAAACGGTCACGCTCAAGGTGCCCAGTGCGGCCGGCGGGCGGTTGCTCCTGAGCTTGGAGAATGGCCGGGATCAGGTTTGGGACCAACTCATCGAGACCGATCAAGGGACGACCACCGTCCGCTTCCCGCTCACCGCGGAAATGGCCCCGACGATCTACGCCCACGCGATGATCATCCAGCCCTTCGACGGAAAAGCGAACGACCTGCCCCTTCGGCTCTACGGCATTTCCCCGATTGCAGTGGTCGACCCCGACCGCCGGCTCGAAGTGGAGGTGTCGGTGCCCGAAGAAGTCAAGCCCAACACGACCCTTGAAGTGTCGGTGAGCGAACGCTCAGGCGCCCCGATGGAATACACGTTGGCGGTGGTCGACGAAGGCTTGCTGGGCCTCACGAACTTCAAAACCCCGGACCCGCATGCGGCCTTCAGCAAGCGGCAGGCGCTGGGGGTTCGGACATGGGACGTGTACGAATGGGTCATGAACGCGTTCGGCGGGCGGCTCGAGCGGGTGCTCGCGGTGGGCGGCGACGCGGCCTTGCTGCCCGAGCAGGAGGACAATTCGGACCGCTTCAAGTCGGTGGTGGCGCATTTGGGCCCCTTCACGCTGGATGCAGGGAAGCAGCGGACGCACCAAATCCCGATTCAGAATTACCTCGGTAACGTCCGCGTGATGGTCGTCGCAGCGAACGCCGACCGCGCCGTCGGCAGCGCCCACGCGAACGTCCGGGTGAAACAAGACCTGATGGCGCAACTGACGGTTCCGCGCCAGCTAGCGCCCGAGGAAACGGTGGTGGTGCCCGTGACGGTGTTCGCCATGCGCGATGGACTGGGGACCGTGGACGTGCAGGTCAAATCGAACGACCTCGTGGAATTCGAATCCGACGAGCAGCGCGTGACGTTCCGCGAGGAGGGCCAACAAACCCTGTACTTCCGAGGGAAGGTTCGCCGTGCGGTGGGCACGGCCACCTTCACGGCCACGGCGCGTTCCGCTCGTTTGACCAGCACGGACGAGCAACGCGTGGTGGTCCGTCATCCGCTGGCGCGGGAACACGAGAGCACGACCACGTTCCTCGATGCGGAGCCGTTCGAATTGCAACTTGCGCCGATGGGCATTCCGACGAGCAACACCGCCGTTCTTGAAATCAGCCAACTCCCGAGCCTCCGGCTGACCGAGCGCATCGAGTACCTGTTGGGCTATCCGCACGGATGTACGGAGCAGATTGCGTCCCGGGGCTTTGCCCAACTGAACGTAGGCGACTGGATGGAACTCAATGCGGAGCAGGCTTCGGCGGCTCGTGAGCACGTGGTGGCGGCGATGAATGCGTTGCGGACGCGGCAGCTGCCCGATGGCGGGTTTCGGTATTGGCCTTCGAGCACGTCGGCGCACGAATGGGCTTCCACGTACGTCGGCCACTTCTTGATCATGGCGGAGCAGCGCGGATTTGACCTGCCCGTGGGCATGTTGAAGTCGCACTTGAGCCATGAGCGGAAGGCGGCTCGCAACTGGACATCGAGCGAGGGCAGCAGCGATCAGGCGCAAGCTTACCGGCTTTACGTTCTCGCGTTGGCCCAACAGCCCGAACTCGGGGCGATGACCCGGTTGATGAACCGCTCAGCGTTGTCGAACCGGGCGCGGTTCACCCTTGCGGCAGCGTATGCGGCGGCGGGGGAAGTGCGGTGGGCCCAGGAATTGCTGGGTGCTTGCACGCTACCTGGTGGGGCGAACCGATTTGGTTACGCCACGTTCGGCAGTCCCGTGCGGGATTTGGCGATGTGGGTCGAGGCGCTGCATCGCTGTGGGCGGCGGGATGAGGCGGTGCAATTGGGGCTGGATTTGGCAGAAGCGTTGGGGACGGGTTGGCGGTCCACCCAGGAAATCGCCTTCGGATTGAACGTGCTCAGCGAGGTGTTCGAACCCCAGCTCGACGCGGTGCTTGACGTAGAAGTCGGTTTGGGCGGAACCTCGCAGCGGTACGTGAGCGATCGGCGCATCGTGGAGGTGCCGGTGCCCGATGCGGACGAAGTGCAATCGCTGAGCGTTCGGTGCAGCGGGAGCTGTTTCGTGACCGTGACCCGAAGCGGGGTGCCGGTCTACGGGGAGGAATCGGCGCGGCAATCGGGCTTGGAGATGGTGGTGACGTACTTCGATGGCAACGGCAATCCGATGGACCCGAGTTCGGTGCGGGTGGGCTCGACGATGCGCATTCGGATGCGGGTTAAGCGGACGAAGGTCGGGGACGATTTCGAGCGCATGGCCTGTACGGTGCCGCTTGCCGATGGGTGGGAGGTGACGAACACGCGGTTGAGTGGGGGAGCGGGGAATGGAGGGGTGGAACACGAGGATTTCCGGGACGATCGGGTGTTGACGTACTTCGATTTGGCCTACGGCAACGTGCGCGAGCTGGAATTTGAACTCATTGCGACGTATCCAGGACGGTTTTATTTGCCCGGCGTGCGCGTTGAGGGCATGTACGATTTGGGAATGCAAGCGGTTGAGCCGGGATCATGGGTCGACGTTCGCGAAAACTGATTGCGATTTCGGGGGCGGCGGTCCTCCTGTGGTGGTGGTTTTCCGTGCCCGCGACGTTGTTCGATGTGCCGCATTCCACGGTGCTCGAATCGCGGGAGGGGCAGTTGTTGGGTGCTCGGATTGCGGCGGATGGTCAGTGGCGTTTCCCGCGGGTGGACAGCGTTCCGACGAAGTTCCGGCAGGCCATCCTGGCGTTTGAGGACGAGCGGTTTGCGTGGCATCCGGGGGTGGATCCCGTGGCGTTGGCGCGCGCGGTGTACCTCAACGTGACCCGGGGCGAAGTGGTTTCTGGTGCGTCGACGCTGACGATGCAGGTGGTGCGTTTGTCCCGGAATCATCCGCCCCGGACGTACGTTGAGAAGCTGACCGAAATGTTCCGGGCGGTCCGCTTGGAGGTGCGCCATTCGAAGGAGGAAATCCTCGCGTTGTATGCGGCGCACGCGCCGTTTGGGGGGAACGTGGTGGGGCTTGAGGCGGCGAGTTGGCGGTACTTTGGCCGGGGGAGTTGGGATTTGTCCTGGGCAGAGAGCGCGGCCCTTGCGGTGCTTCCGAATGCTCCGAGCACCATCCTGCCGGGGCGGTCTGACGCTGCCTTTCTGGCGAAACGCAATCGGTTGCTCGACAAGTTGCTCGGTCGGGGGGTGCTCGATTCCACGGAGTGGCACCTCGCTCGTTTGGAGCCGCTCCCGCGGGAACCCCTTGCCCTGCCGCAACGGGCGCCGCACGCGCTCGATCGGCTCGTGGCGGAGCGTCCAGGGGAGCGCGTGCAATCCACCCTTGCGGCGGTCTGGCAACGGGACGTGCAGCACATCGTGGACCAGCACGTGCGCGCCTCGACGGGCAACGAAGTGCACAATGCCGCTGCGATGGTGGTGGACTTGCAGTCCGGAGAGGTGCCGGTTTACGTGGGCAACACCTCGATGCCTGGCGTCCCGGGTGGGGCCATTGACATGTTGCGGGTTCCCCGTTCAACGGGCAGCATCTTGAAGCCGTTTTTATTCGCCTCGGCATTCGAGGAGGGCAGGCTGGGGCCGAAGTCCTTGGTTCCGGATGTGCCGACCCGCATCGGAAACTACACGCCGCGCAATTTCGACCGGACGCATCGCGGCGCGGTGACGGTGGAGGCGGCGCTTCGGAGTTCCCTCAACATCCCTGCGGTCCACGTCCTTCGCGAAGTCGGGTTGAAGCGCTTCCACCATCAACTGCGGAGTTTGGGCTTCACGGATCTGCGCGAGGACGCGGACCATTATGGGCTGGCACTCATCCTCGGCGGTGGTGAGGTCCGTCCGCTGCAGGTGGCGAGAACGTACGCGAATTGGTTGAAGCCGCTTTGTCCGGAATTGCCGGGGCTGCGAACGATTTTCGGAGAGCCGATCCGAGCGTCGGAAGGAGCCATGGAGGGAGAAGCGGTCTTCGAAGCGCTCGAGGTGATGACCACGCTGGTGCGCCCGCGGGCTTGGGAACATTGGCGGCCTTGGCGGCGTGTGGCTTGGAAGACGGGGACGAGTTTTGGCCACCGCGATGCGTGGGCCGTGGGGACGGACGGGCGGTGGCTGGTCGTGGTGTGGACGGGGAACGCGGACAACGAGGGGCGGCCGGGGTTGATCGGGGTGGAATCTTCGGCCCCATTGTTTTTCGAGGTGATGGACGCCTTACCGGATGGGGCGTTTTTCGAACGCCAAACCGCAGCCGCCCAAGCCGAGGTCTGCGCGCAATCGGGATTCAAGGCGGGGCCGCACTGCACCCGTTCCGAGGTTCAGCTCACGCCACCCAATGGCTTGCGCTCGTGCGCGCTCTGCCAACCGATTTGGCTCAACGATCGGGGCGAGCGCGTGCTGAAGTCGTGCGCCCCCGATGCCCGCGATACGACGTGGCTCATCTTGCCGGCTTCGCAGCAGTGGTATTATCGCCAGCAGGGAGGGCCCTTGCCGTCGCCGCCAGCGTGGAATCCGTCGTGCCGGTCGGCGCACCAGGAGGCGGCGATGGAGTGGCTCTACCCGCAATGGGGGGAGGTGATCCAGCGGACGCGGGATTGGGATGGGCGCCTCGGTGGCGTGGTGTTGGAGGTCGGTCACCGGGAGGTGGAAAGCACGGTGTTTTGGTACGAGGACGACCGGTTTTTGGGCCAAACCTCGCCTCCGCATCAATTGGAAGTGCCCCTTGCCCCCGGCCCACACCGGCTGCATGCGCTCGACGGCCAAGGCAACCGCATCGAGGTGGAAATCACCGTTTCGCCGCCGGCTGCTCACGGTGAATGATTTTCTTAACTAAGTTGCCGTGTTTCATTTACCATTCATCGCATCATCAACGAATCCGGCGTCATCCTCGGCTTCGGATCGAGCTCCTACACGCCCTTGGGCGAGTAATGCGTCAGGGGAGCGGGCCGATGGCGATGCCGAATTCGCCGGCCAGTTGCGCGATGTAAAACGAGTGCGTGTTCTGCTGAACGCGCACGGGGATTTGGCCTCCACACAGGTAATCAGCGGCGGGCAGCAGCTCGAGCACCTCGATGCCGCCCAGGTAGTCCAAATCCGGTCCCAGCGCTTTCCATGCGGCCTCCTTGACATTCCAAATCGCACACCGCCGCCATTCGGCCTCTGCGTCGGTGCCCACGAGCGCGCGCTCGGCGTCGCTGAATACCCGCGGCGCCACGCGCGCGAGCTGCGGACGGGGCGTTTCCATGTCCAACCCCACAGCCGCTGATCCAATGGCAACCCCTGCCCACGTGACCCCGTCGGCATCTTGGGCGTGGCTGATGGACAGGGCAGCGTTCGGCAGGAGCGGTCCTCCGTAGCGGTCATGGGTCACCGGCTCCTCCACGCCAAGGCGGTGCAACGCGGCGTTCACGGCAGCGTGTTCGAGGCGGCGCATGGCGTTCAGTTCGTTGAGGTTCCGTTCCGGAAACCGGCGTTGCACCGCGGACCAGTCGATCGCGTCCGGCACGCTTGAAAAAGCGCACGCGCATCCGGGAGGGAGGGAGCTGGGCAACTTCACGGACGGAAGTTAAGTCCGCTCCCCGTGAACCCTGACAGGTCGCGCCTTGTTCCTTACCTTTGCAACGTCTTTTTTCATTCGAAATCAACGAACAATGAGTGCACAAGCACCCGCTACCATCCTGCCTTACAAGGTCAAGGACATGAGTTTGGCCGATTGGGGCCGCAAAGAAATTCGCCTCGCTGAGGCAGAGATGCCCGGCTTGATGGCGCTGCGCGAGCAGTACGGCCAAGAGAAGCCGTTGAAAGGTGCGCGCATCGCGGGCTGCCTTCACATGACCATCCAAACCGCCGTCCTCATCGAGACCCTCGTAGAATTGGGTGCTGACGTGCGTTGGTCGTCGTGCAACATCTTCTCAACACAGGACCACGCAGCAGCGGCCATTGCGGCGGCGGGCGTTCCGGTGTTCGCATGGAAGGGCTTGACGGAAGAAGAATACGAGTGGTGCATCGAACAAACGCTGCACTTCGGTGACAACGGCGAGCCGCTCAACATGATCCTCGATGACGGGGGTGACCTCACGAACGTCGTCCTGGACAAGTACCCGGAACTCGCAGCGGGCATCAAAGGCATTTCTGAGGAGACCACCACCGGGGTGTTGCGCCTCTACGATCGCCAAAAAGCAGGCACGCTCACCATGCCGGCCATCAACGTGAACGATTCCGTCACGAAGTCGAAGTTCGACAACAAGTACGGCTGCCGCGAGTCCGCAGTGGACGCCATTCGCCGCGCGACCGACGTCATGATGGCGGGCAAGGTCGCCGTCGTCGGTGGATACGGTGACGTGGGCAAGGGAACGGCCGAGTCGTTGCGCAACGCCGGTTGCCGCGTCATCGTGACCGAAATCGACCCGATTTGTGCGTTGCAAGCGGCCATGGACGGCTACGAAGTGAAGCGCATGATCGACGCGGTGAAGGAGTCGGACATCGTCGTGACGGCGACCGGCAACAAAGACATCATCCGCGCCGAGCACTTCGAAGCCATGAAGGACAAGGTCATCGTCTGCAACATCGGCCACTTCGACAACGAAATCGACGTCGCGTGGTTGCACAAGCACCACGGCCACACGAAGGACACCATCAAGCCGCAGGTTGACCTGTACAACGTCAACGGCAACGACATCATCTTGTTGGCCGAAGGCCGCTTGGTGAACTTGGGCTGCGCCACCGGCCACCCGAGCTTCGTGATGTCGAACAGCTTCACGAACCAGACGTTGGCCCAAATGGAGCTTTGGAACAACAACGACGCGTACGGAAACGAAGTGTACACGCTGCCGAAGCACCTCGATGAGGAAGTGGCGCGCTTGCACCTCGCGAAAATCAACGTCGAGCTCGAAACGCTCTCGAAGGAGCAGGCGGACTACATCGGCGTGCCGGTGGAAGGACCGTTCAAGGGCGAGGCGTACCGCTACTGATTGCGGAAAGACCGAATGCAAAGCGGGCCGCTCCTTCGATGGGGCGGCCCGTTTTTTAATTGTAGACCCGGAGGACGGGGGGCGTCCAACTCGTGTAATAGCGGTGGAGTGGGATGGAGGCGGGGCCGTTCATGACGGAGCCGTCGATGATGAGCCACTGCGAGTCGCTGCACGGGTCTTCGAGGAAGAGGCCGTCGTCGCTGACGGTCACGGCACAGCCTTCGGGGATGTCGTAGGTCGCGTGGCGGTCGAGCGCGACGAACTGGTCGTCGGTGTAGCGGTAGACCACGATGCCCTTCGAGCCGCCCGTCAGCAGGACGTGGCCGGTGGGCACGTTGAGGGTTTGGTAGGCCGGCAAGTCGAGGTTGATGTCGAAGTCGACGGGCACGTAGGGAATGTCTTGCTGGACGGAATCGCATTTGGCCTGCAAGAGGAGTGGGGCCAAAACCAGAAACCAAATTTTACGCATGGGCAGGGGGATCAAGGGCAGCCGCGCGCAAACCCAGCGGATCCTTCGGCGCGCCCGCCTGGAATTCTTTCAAATACCGGGGCTCGAAGTAGGCCAAATCCACCGGTTCCGCACGCTCCAACAGCGCCCCCGCCCGCGCGGCATCCGGCTCGCACGCGATGTACGTGGCGTCCGAACGCAAAGCGAGCGCCTCCACCTTCGCGGCCGCGTCCCCGATGCACACGAGCGCCGGAGCCTCCAGCCCCGATCCCGCTGGCACCGCCTCCCGCAAGTCCACCGCCGCCGCCGGCCCCTCCACCGTCCAGGCCCCGTCGGTCACCCGAAACGGCCGCACGTACACCTCCAACCGCCGCGCATCCAACACCGGCCAAACCGCCACGTCGCTCCCCTCCAACTCCGCCCCGTGTGCCAGCAATTCCAGCGTGTCCAACGCGAGCAACGGAATGCCGAGCGCATGGCACACCCCCTTCGCCGTCGAGACCCCGATGCGCAAGCCGGTGTAGGACCCCGGACCGGCCGAAACCGCCACGGCTTCCAGCGACTGCAGCGACCAACCGGCATCGCCGACCACGGCGTCCACCAAAGGCATCAGCCGTTCGGCATGGAGGTGCCGCGCGTCGTCCCGCTCCGCCCGCTGGGCTACGCATTCCGACCCGACGAAAGCCGCCACCGAGCACCGCTTCGTACTCGTTTCAATGACGAGAACGCGCCGACTCATTCCTCCTCTTGCGTGGCGGTGATGGTGTCGCCGTCTTCCAACTTGCGCGACACGTATTCATATGGTCCCGTCACGACCGCATCGCCTTCGATCAGCCCGCTCAGCACGTGGATGTAGCGGCTGTCTTGTATGCCGGTTTCGATGGGTACCCAAACCGCTTTCCCCTCGCGCTCCACGAACACCCCCAACTCCGATTCTGATTCTTTCGCTCGCGTCGTGACCGCCTGAATCGGAACGGAAAGCGCCGACTCCTCCTGCGCTGTCAACAAGTCCACCGTGGCGCTCATGCCCGGTCGGAAGGGCGAGTACGTGGAATCCCGCACGCCCAACAGGTGCGCGTAACTCGCCTCCAACAACCGCACCTTCACCGAAAAGTTCGTGACCTGATCCATCGAAAAGCCCGAAGCCATCGCGTTCAAGGCCGTGTTGCCGATTTCCGAAACTTCCCCATCGAAGACCTCCTTGAGGTAGGCGTCCACTTCGACTTCCGCCCGGTCACCGAGGTTCACCCGAACGATGTCGCTCTCGTTGACTTCGAGGTTGACCTCCATGGCTTGCAAGTCGCTGACCTTCATGATGACCTCACCGGCCATGAACCCCGTTCCTTGCACGCTCTCGCCTTCCTCCTTGCTCAGCGCCGTGACCGTGCCCGATTGGGGGGCACGCAGCGTGGTGCGGGAGAGGTTGTCCCGGGCCTCTTGAACGGACGCTTCGGCGCTGCTGATGGCGTATTCCGCGGACAAAACGCTTTGCTCCGCGGCCAGGCGGGTCGCCTTGGCGGTTTCGAAGTTCGCTTGACCGGAATCGTATTCGGCTTGGGAAACGACCTGGTCGTTGAAGAGCTGCTGGGTCCGGCTCCACGCGCGCTCGGCAGCGGCGAACTGGGCCTCGGCTTGGACGAGCTGCGCCCGGGCGCTCGCTAAGCTGGAGCGCATGGAGTTCAGGCTTGCGGTGGCGCGGTTCAGGGCTGCTTCGTAGACGTCGGGGTTGATGACGCAGAGCAGGTCGCCCTTGCTCACGTAATCGCCTTCTTTGACGGGCAAGGACAGGATTTGGCCGCTGACTTCTGCCGTGATGTTCACTTCGACTTCCGGTTGGATTTTTCCCGAAGCTGAAACGCGCTCGATGAGGTCACGGCGTTCCGTTTTTTCCGTGGTGACGGCGGTTTCTTCCGTGCGCGGACCCGCGATTTTTGCCACGACGATCAGCACCACAATGAGGGCGATGCCGAGGATCCACAGGCGGTTTTTCTTGTTCATTTCGCGTTATCGGAAGGTGAGGGGTGCGCCGGAATAGAAGTCAAGAATGCGGCTCTTGAAGGCCAAATCGTACAACGCCCGCAACCGATTCACCCGCGCATTGTCCAACCGGGCCCGCACATCGGCATAATCCAATGCCGTGACCGCCCCCGCCTCGAAGCGGGTTTCCGCGTTGGCAAAGGCGAGTTCGGCGGCGCTCAACGCCCGCTCTTGCGCGTCGAGCGTGCTCTTCGCGGCCAAAGCGTCGGCCCAAGCCTGTTCGACGGTTTGGGTCAACGACTGGCGGGCTTGCTCCAACCGGTAATCGGCCCGAAGTGATTCCACCTCGGCGCGTTTCATGTTCGACCGCACGCTGAACCCGTTGAAAATGGGCACGCTGAGCGAGAAGAACAGGCTTTGGTTGCGGTTATCCCGCACCTGTTTACCGAAGGCCACCGTTTCGAAATTCTCGTAGTACGTCTGTTCCGTCGTCAAGAGGAACGAAAGGGTGTCGTTGATGTTGACGGTGCCCAACGCGATTTCCTCGGTGATGGGGTTGCCCACAGGTGCTTGGCGCGCACCGGAGTACCCGGTTCCCATGGAGTAGCTCATGAACGCGCGCGGCATGCGGCCTGCGCCGGCGAGTCGTTCTCCAATGAGGGCGTCCTCAACGGCGTATTCGGCCGCTTTGATTTCGGGGAAGTTCGACAAGGCGTGTTGGACGGCCGCATTCGGAGACGCCGGAACCACGAGGCGCTCCAGGTCTTCGTCGGATGGTCGGGCCACTTGGAACCCGCTGGCGGCACTGCTCGGCAGTTGCAAAAGTTGGGTCAAGTTCAACCGCGCAAGGTAGGCCGCGTTCTCAGTGGCCACCACATTGGCTTCGTCCCCCGCGAGTTGGGCTTGAACGTCCAGCAAGTCCGCTGGAGCCGCGGCTCCCGCTTCCACCAGGCGCGCGACCCGCTCGACTTGACGGGCGGAGGCCTGCCGGTTCACTTCCGCTACGGTGATGAATTCGTCCTGGAACAGCACGTTCAAGTAGGCGGCTGCGATGGTCAAGGCGAGGTTGTTCCCCACTTGTTCGACGCCCACGTTCGCGCGCAATGCGGAAAGCCGCGCGCGCTCGAGGTTCAAGTGGTTCGTGAAGCCGTTGAACAACACCACGCCAGAGGAGAGGCCGAAGCTGTTTGAGCGGATGCGGGCGGACGCGAATTGGTTGGTGAAGGGGTCGATCGTTTGGCCAAAATTGTAGCCGTGGGAAGCCGAGGCATTCAGCGAGGGCAAAAACGCCCCGATGGCCGCTTCCTCCCCGATGGCTGCGGAAACCTCCCCCAAACGCGCTTCCTGCAACGACAAGTTGTGCTCGAACGCGTGATCGATGCACCGCTGCAACGTCCACACCTCTTGAGCGTTGCCCCCTGTGCTTGCAAGGACGGCCAAGGCCAACGCCCACCAGCGCGGCGCCAAATGATTCCATACCATGCACCAAAGCTACAAAACCCTGACGCAGCGAATCCCCCACAAGTTCCCAAAACTCAGCTCAAATCGCGCGCACCTCCAATGCAATCCTAGGTTCCTCCTCGTTGCTGCACCTCCCTTCTAGCGAGAGCCGGCCCGGCGCAATGCCCTCCGTGACGAGAAATTCCCAAACCGAGCGCGCCCGCCGCCGCCCCAACCGTTCGCATTCCAAGGCATCCGCACCCTCCACCGAACACGAAATGACGAGTTCCGACGTGGGATGCAGGTTCATGAACTGCACGAGGTAGTCGAGGGTCAGCAACGAATGGTAGTCCAAACGAAACGAAGCCTCCACGAACTGCACCCACGGCAGTTCCATCCGCAGTCCGGCTTTCAGCGGTGCGAGGAAGAGGGTGTCGGTGCCCTGAAACGGCACCTCAAATTCCGCGGAATGCAAGAGGTACTGGGGTTCCAAGACGAGGGCATGGACCTTCCCTTCAAGACCCGATGGCACCTCGTGGAAGGCCGCTCTTCCCAGGCGGAGCGGTTTTGGCTTCTCGGGAACCTCCAACACCAGTTCCGTCTCCACCGGCAAGCGCTTCGCGGCATGGACCACGGCCCACCCCGAAGCATCCTGAGCGGTTGCCCACGATGTCCCCAGTCCCCAACACATCAACACGAGTAGAAAACCGCGCATGGGCTGTCATACGCAGTTGCCGTTCCGAAGGTTTCAGGAGTTATTCCGCGCCTTTTTACGCCAAAAGAACACCACCCCCAAGGTCACCAGCAGCGCGTACGGAATCGCCATCAAATACAAAATGCCCGCATTGAGCCCGCGCCCCAAGCCCCCATCCGCCGCGCTGTCTTCCGCTACGGCTTTGCACATCACGCACTGCGCCTCCACATCTCCGGGGAACATGCCCCAAAGCACCAGGCCTGCCACCAACCAAGCGATTCGTTTCATCATGCGGGATAGTAAGGTGAAATCATCAAGTACACGATGACCCCCGTCAGCGTCACGTACATCCAAAGCGGCCACGTGATGCGGGCAATTTTCCGGTGGCGCTCCACTTGCATCCGGAACCCCCGCAACCACGTAAACAGCACCAACGGAATGATCACCGCTGACAACAAGATGTGCGACAACAGCACGAAAAAGTAAACGGACCGGATCCATCCTTCGCCACCGAATTTCGTCGACTCCGTCGTGAGGTGAAACGCCACATAGGACACTAAAAACAGCACCGAAAGACCCAACGCCGTGGTGGTGGCCGCCCGGTGGATGTCAATGCGCTTGTTTTTGATGGCGATGAAGGCCACAACCAGCGCAATGAACGCTGAGCCATTGAACACGGCATTCAGGGCGGGCAAGAGGTACAAGGCCTTCCGCGTCCCTTCCGAAAGGGATTCCGCAGGGGGGATCAGGAACAACAACGCCACCACTGCGGGGACTGCCAAGGCGGCGGTCCAAATCACTCGACTCACCGTGCGTTCGTTTTCAATCCAGCTCATGCCATCCAAGTTTTCAGGGCTCAAGGCTCCGTTGCCAAGAGCTGCTTCAAGTGATTCAACAACTCATCCACCTCTTCGGTTGCCGTTCCGTCATAATAACCGCGAATCCGTCCTTGCTTGTCGATGAGCGCGAATGTGTCGGAGTGGAAGAAGCCGCCCGCCGCCGTGTCGCTGGGCAAGGCCGTCAGGTAATGCCCTGTGCGCGCCATGTCATACAGGTCCGCCTCGGCGCCCGTCAGGAACTTCCATTGCGCCGTATCCGCTCCGATTCGGGTCGCGTATTCGAGCAACCGCTGCGGCGTGTCGCGCACCGGGTCGACCGTGTGGCTCAGGATGATCACCTCGTCTTCCGTGATGCCCTCCTTGCGCATTTGGGCTTGCAAGCGAACGAGTTGGCTGCTCATCACAGGACAAATCGTAGGGCAATGCGTAAAGAAGTAATCCACCACCCGAACGCGTTCCCCCACATCCCGGTGCGAATACTCCCGCCCGTCCAAGTTCGTGAACGCAAACGGCGGCACCACGTGCCCTTCCGGCCCCATTATGGGCAACGGCTCCGCATCCGCCAACGCCTCCGCGGCCTTCTCCCGCGCATACGCCGCTTCGTCCAGTTCCTTTTGCAACAACGCGATGTCTTCCACCGCATCCCGGATCGCGTCCTCCGATGCAGCGTGGTACACCCCGCGCAAGTAGCCCGACGCATCCACCAGCCAAATCGTCGCCACGTTGTAAGGATCCGCCGGGTCGCGCTGGATCATGAAGTCCTCCGAGACCAACTGGTCGATTTCCGCCCGATCGCCCGTCAAGAACTGCCATTTGCCATCGACCTCGTTGTAGCGGGTGTTCGTTTCCACGTAATCCCGCAACACTTCGGGGCGGTCCCGTTCGGGCTTGAGCGTGAAGCAGACGGTCACAATGTCTTGCTCTGCGCGGTAGCGGAAGTTGGGCCAAAGCAACTGCTTCGTCACACTGGCCACGTGGGGCGCATCCGTCGCAAAGAAGGCCGCAAGCCACACCTTCCCTGCGAGGGAGTCGCGGGTGAAGGCTTCACCGTTTTGGTTGATCAACGCGAAGTTGCCCACCCGTTGAACCCCTGGGGTGCGCCCTTCCACCGGGCCGTCGACGGTGAAATAGGGCAGCGTGTTGAATTCGTGCTCGCCCATGATGCCGAAGAGCACCAGCCCAAACAAGGGCAAAAACAAAAGTACGCCCCCAAGGAGGGCGTACTTTTTCAATGCGTGAATCCGGGTCATGCGTTCCGGAGTTGTGCCATCAATGGAAGGTGCTGAAGAGGCTCAAGTGCCCGAAGCCCTCGGTGATGGCAATGAAAATGAGGTAAGCTATGAACACGAGGTAAGGCGCCAACACGACGCGCTTCAGGTTCGAGCGCTCGTCGCCGAGGTGCATGAACACCATGACGATGTAAGCGGCCTTCACGAGCGTCATGATGATGAACGTCCACTTGATGGCTGTCCACGTGAACGTTTCCGAACGCTTGAAGAAGATGCCCATCAGCACCTCGATGGTCGTCAGGATCGTCAACAGCACGGTCACCTTCACGATGTTCTTGCGGATCTTAATGCCCTCTTCTTCGCTGTGGTGAGCGTTCAGGGCGTAGCTGTCATTGACAAGGAGGTCGTCGCGTTCCATGGCGTCAGATGAGGTAGAAGAAGGTGAATACGAATACCCAAACGAGGTCTACGAAGTGCCAGTACAAGCCGACTTTCTCAACCATCTCGTAATGCTTCCGACGCTCAAAGACTCCGTTCACGGCCATGATCAACACGATCAGGTTGATGATGACCCCACTGAAGACGTGGAATCCGTGGAAACCCGTGATGAAGAAGAAGAAGTTCGCGTAGGATTGCTGAACCGCGTATTCGCTGTCGTGCATGTTCGCACCGAAGGCAAAGTTTTCCGAGCGGGCGTTCCACAGCTTCATGGCATCCGCACCCGAGACCGCGCTTTCGTTCTCCACGTATTTGTTCAACGTTAAGGTCTCGAGGGCAATTTCATGGCCGTTGTCCACGAACATCACGTTCCCGTGGCCTTCGTGCATCGAAACCGTGAGGTCGCCTTCCCGCCATTTGGCCACGGCATCACCGAGGTGGTGGTCCATGTAAACCGCATCGCCCGCGTTCAGCGTGAACTGTTCGCCGTCGACATCGGTCACGGTCACTTCTTCAGCGAGCAGGAACATCCCGCCCGATCCGTGAATGAAGTGAGACCATTCCCAAGCTTGCGAGCCGAGGAAGATGAAGCCCCCGATGACCGTCGCGAACAGCCAACGGACCACGCCGCGCTGGTCGTTTCGGTGACCCGCTTCGACCGCCAACACCATCGTAACCGAAGAGACGATGAGGATGAAGGTCATCAAGGCCACGTAAATCAAGGGGTACTCGCCTTCGAGGCCCGGGAGCGCTCGGAAAACTTGTTCTCCGATTGGCCAAGCGTCTTCGCTTCCTGCCCGCGCGAATCCGTATGCAGTCAACAACCCGCCGAACGTCAACGCGTCCGATACCAGGAAGTACCACATCATCATCTTGCCGTAGGTGACGCTGAATGGCGACCGTCCGCCGCCCCAGAGGATCTCTTTTGAAATCGCTTTTGTTGCTTCTCCGCCCATAGTGGGAATTTGGGCGCAAACTTACTAAAGGAACTGCGAAAATCCCCCCCTTATGGGACCTATTGAGAATCGTTCTAAACTAGGCCAAATCCCATCAATTCATCAAAAACAGGAATCCGAACAAGTAGAGCCAGAGGATTCCGAGGAAATGCCAGTACGTGTTCATCGTTTGGAGGCGGACCGTATCGCCGGCGTGAATGGTGCCTTGGAAAACGCGGATGCCATTGACAACGAGGTAGATGAAGCCGAACACCAGGTGCAAGATGTGGATGGATATCAGGACCCACAAGAGGCCGCTTCCGAGGTTGCTCGTCCGGGTGACATCCGGCGTAATGGGTTGCGCCATGAGTTTGTCATCCGGCATGTAGAACTCCTTGCGGATAGCATCGTAGAGCAGCGGTTCGTCGTTCACTGTGACCGTGTAGTCGACGCCATAGACGGCTGGACCGTCTACGAGGTCCTTGATGGAGTTCCAACGGTAGGCCTTTCCGGATTCGGTTTTTGTGATGGTGAAGCCCAAACCCAAATCCGACAACGCGCGCCAGCCCGCCGATTGGGAAAGCGTGAAGGCCACGCCGAGCGCGAGCGTCACGCCGAGCGCGAGCAGCGTCCCGTTTTTCGAGCCCGCGCGCATTTGGCGCAGCGCAACAATGGCCGTCACGGAGGAAGCCGCGAGGAACGCCAAGCTCCACCACAGCGCGTCGGGTGCCGTGGCGTGGACCCAGAATTTCCCCATGTTCAAAACGATGTAGGCGCTGGTGAAACCGGCGAACATCATGACGACGGCGAAAATGATGAAGTACATCAGCATCTTCTTCGTCCGCGCGCGAACGGCGGGGTCGACTCCTTCGAAAACGTCGGTGCGGGTGGTGTTGGTCATGGCGTTAGAGTTGATCGAGAACGTATGCGATTTGGACCAAAGGCAGGTAGAGGAACGAGGCGAACATCAGCCGCCGCGCATCCGCCAATTCCAGCGATCGGTAGAGCTTCAGCGCCGCCCACAGGAAGCCGATTCCGGCCACGAGTGCCACGATGAGCGCGGCATTTCCCACCATCGGTGCACCCGTCGGCAACGCCCACGGGAGGAGGCTGGCGGGAATGCAGAAGGCGGTGTAAAGGACGATTTGGAAAGCCGATTCTTTCGTGCGCCCGCCGCGAAACGGCAGGAGCTGGTAGCCGGCCTTTGCGTAGTCGTCGTGCGCGAGCCAAGCGATGGCCCAGAAATGCGGAAACTGCCACATGAACTGCACAGCGAACAGGGTGCCCGGCTCGATGCCGAAGTCGCCGGTGGCTGCCACGTAGCCGATCATCGGCGGCAGGGCGCCGGGAAAGGCGCCGACGAAAACGCTGAGCGAGGTTTTGCCCTTCAGCGGCGTGTAGATGAACGCATAGCTTACGATTGCGGCCACGCCCAGCCAGCCGCTCAATGGGTTGAGGGAGAACAAGCTACCGAGTCCGATGGCGGCCGCTGCGAGGCTCCATCCCCAAGCCTGGGCCGGCGACATCCGACCCGTGGGCAGGGGGCGGTTTTCCGTCCGCTTCATGAGCCCGTCGATTCGCCGTTCGATGATTTGGTTCAACCCGTTCGACGCGCCCGTCAGCAAGTACCCGCCCACCGCGATCTTCAGCAGCGTGGGCAAATCGATTTCCTCCGTCGCCATGAACCAACCGAGCACGGCCGAAAGCACGACGAAGAACCCCAAGCGGAGTTTGAAGAGGGTAGCGACGTCTTTGAGGGTTCCGGACATGGTAGGTTAACAACTTGCGCGGCAAAAGTACTGCACGAAGGTGCGCAAAGTGTGTCGCGGGTTACCAATCCCGCTCTTCAAGCGCGGGTTGGACGCGCAGGCCAAATTCCAATCGCCCCCACCACACGCCTTCCCCCGCTTCGGCCCACCGGCCCGCCGCCCGCATGAACAGCCGTCCGTACCCGAATCGCTCGTGCGCCCACTCCACATCCGCGAACCCGCGCCACGTCGTGACCACCTCACCGAAGAGGTCGCCCACTCCGTCTTGCACAGGCCGCAACGTGTAGGAGAGGAGCGGGCTGGTGCCCTGGCTCGTCGAAGCGTTTGGATCGGCCGCACTGATGATGCTCCGCCCTCCTTCCAAGGCGGCTTGCACGTCGTCCACGCCTTGCCGCACGTGCGTAGCACCGATGGAAAGCCGCACGCGATCCCAGGTCGCGATGCCGTGCACCCGCCATTCGACGAAGTTCGCTCCCAGCGGGTGCGCCAAGGGGCTTCGGTCGTGGGTCCAAGCCGTCTCCTCGACGACGTGGCTGTACGTGTACGGCCGCGCCGCGCACCGTTCGAGAACGGCATGCCAGACGTTCCCGCGGTGTTGCACGGTGTGGACTGTTGCCCATTTGTTCGCCCACCACCCGCGGTCGCCGAACACTTCGCGGGTCACCCATTCGTCGAAGAGCCATTGGCTGCTGAGCGACCACCTGCGGTCGGGGGAGTGCCATGCGCCTTCGAGGCCCACGAGGGCGTTGTCGGCGGAGCCGAGTCGGTATTCGGTCGGTCGGAACGCTACGAACGGCACGAAGTAGGCAGGCTCGAGCCGAAAGGGAATGCCCGAATCGACGGCCAGCCAAGTGACCGCACCGAACAACGTCCCTTCGAATCCACGCCCGAGGTCGGCGCTGACGGAATGGGCGGCAAGGAACGACCGGTTCCGCTCCGCATACTGCCACGGCGCCCACGCATTGGGGTCGGTTCCCGGGACATCGGGCGGCGAACCCTCGAACCATTGGCGTTTCGCGGCGATGAGGTGTTCGTACCGCACGCGCCCGCCATCCACTTGCAGGGCGAGCTGGGGGAGGGGAGCTGCCGCCTGATCCATCCAAACCGATCGCCAACCGTGCCCCCAGTGGCGCGCGAGTTGACCCGCTTGCAACGACATGGACGGGCTGATTTGGTAAGCCCCCCATCCTTCCAAGCGGGTGGCCCCCACGGACGTGAGGTTGGGGGTGTTCGCTCGACCCCATCCATCGAAGACCCCCCAATTGTAGGCCAATTCATGCCACGGCCCCGAAACCCCGGGGATGCGGCGGTATTGGCCCTTCACGTGGACCTCCCACTTTTCCGCTTCGTCTTGACCGCGAACCTCCAACAGCGCCGTGCCGCCCCAACCGCCACTTCCAGAGAACAAAGGGCTTTGGCGTGCTCCCAAGGCCAACAGGGGCTCAATCCCCGCCCCAACGCTCCACCCCGCCGAATCCAACGCGATGTCACCCCCTAGTGAGTGGGTCAGCATGGGGGCCAATGAATCGCTCCCGGAGAAAGCGAACGCGCTTCCCCAACCCCAAAACATTCCCCACGCGACGACCAGTAACAGACGGTGCATGCGGCAAAGGTCGTTCACAGAATCGCCCCGCGGCTGTTGTGCCGCGTGTGATGGCGCTCCTGCTCAAGTCGTTCTCTTCGGTTCGCCTTGATGCTCGCAGATTTCCGAAGGATGGGCGCAAAAAATCCGAAAGCCAATCCCAACAACCCGACAAATTTGCCGGTGTCGTTGCCCGGGACGAACGCGAAAAGGCCCCAGCCGATTCCCGCAATCAACAGCGTGTACGCGTGCACAGCGAGGCTCGTCCGCTGGTGACCCCAGCCGAGGGCCATCATCCGGTGGTGCAAGTGGTTGCGGTCGGGCGCAAAAGGTGAACGGCCTTTCTTGATGCGCAACGTGAAGACACGGAGCGTATCGACCAACGGATAAGCCAACAGCGTCATCGCAATGACCGGCGCAGGGACCGCACTCAAAAATTCAGGTAAGAGGGCTTCGTCCAAATTGATGCACTCAATGGCAAACACATATGCCAAAAGTCCCACGGGCAAGGATCCGCCATCGCCGAGGAAAATGTTTGCGGGATACCAATTGGATCGGAGGAAACCGAGCAAGGAACCGCACAGGGCGAAGGCAACGACGGCGTTGTGGATTTGGCCCACCGATGCAAACAACAATCCGAAGGCAAAGGAAGAAATCGCACCGAATCCCCCAGCGAGGCCATCCACCCCATCGATCAAATTCATCGCGTTCACGACCACGATGTAGACGAATAAACTGAAGACGCTCGAAACGTAAAAGGGAATCTCCTCGATGCCAAAGAGCCCATTGAACGTCGTGATGCGGAAGCCGCCTTCGAAGATCAGCAGACCACCAAGCAACAGGTGCACCAGCAGTTTTTTACTCGGAGACAGGCCCACCAAATCGTCTTTGAGGCCCACAAAGAAGAGCACAACGAAAGCGGCGATGGCGGCTCCCCAGTGCTCGCCCATTTGGGCGGACTGGATGACATCAGGTAGGAAAAGTGTCACGGAAGTGAGCAAACCGAAAAAGACTGCTACACCGCCAATGGTAGGCACCGCGCGTGTGTGAAGCTTGCGCTCTCCCTCGGGTTCATCCACCAGCCGTTTCCTGCGCGCTACCAGAATCAGCGTGGGCATGGAAGCCAGTACCAGC
>CBFHLY010000007.1:57448-104012 GCA_965656785.1 uncultured Flavobacteriales bacterium | reverse complement strand
CGCTCATCGGTTTGGTGCTGTTTGCTTTCGGCGTCAGCGCAGGACTCTCCGGCTGTCGCGAGGTGGTGTTTTCGGATGAACCGGGTTTGGAGTTGGAGTTC
Source organism: uncultured Flavobacteriales bacterium (assembly GCA_965656785.1). GTDB lineage: Bacteria > Bacteroidota > Bacteroidia > Flavobacteriales_D > Sanyastnellaceae > JALQTD01. Next base: position 103,911 of record CBFHLY010000007.1, on the reverse strand, counting down.
TCTTCCGATACCATCTTGTTCGACACGGTGTTCACCACGGTGGGCTCCGTTACCCTGCCGCTTAAGGTATACAATCCCCATAAAACGGCAGTCTCCATTGATCGAATCGCCTTGGCAAATCCCAACAGTCCATTTCGAATCAACGTAGACGGTTACCCCGGACCAGAAGTCCGCGACTTGCCGTTGTTAGCAGACGACAGCTTGTGGATTTTCATTGAGGTGACGGTGGACCCGAACTCCGCTACGTCGCCCTTCGTCGTGGAGGATGAGCTCGAGGTGGAGTTGAATGGAGGTCTGCAAACAGTGACGTTGGCCGCGTGGGGACGCAATGCGCACTTCCACGGGGGATTGAATCGGGTGGAGGCCCTTCCTTGTGCGGAAACTTGGGCCCCGGATAAACCCCATGTCGTCTATGGGGTGGCGGTGGTGGATGAGGATTGCACGCTCAACATTTTGGCAGGAACGGAAGTGTACTTCCATGCAAAAAGCGGAATTTGGATCAACCAAGCGACGCTCATCGCCGATGGCAGCATTCAAAGTCCCATCACGTTCAGAGGGAATCGTTTGGAAGATGGTTACGTCGACTTGCCCGGTCAATGGGGCATAGAAGTCGATTTCGACTACGAGACCGATTTCGGGGTCGAGACGTTCACGGTCGCACGAGGCGGGCTTTGGTTTTACGGGAGCAAGGGCTCCGTAGTGGATCACGCCATCATCGAAGGAGGAACCATCGGAATCCAAGTGGACACCGTCGGCACGGCATCGGCTCCCGCACTGACCCTGACGAATTCCAGGATCCGCAACATGACGGCCACCGGCTTGTTTGCTCAAGGCGGCGTCATCGACGGGTGGAACAACCTCATCACTGATTGCGGCCAAGTGTGCGCGGCCTTCACCCTGGGCGGGGTGTATCGGATGGACCACTGCACGTTCGCCAACTATTGGTCGGAAGGCGTTCGGCAGGCCCCCGCAGTGTTTTTCAATGATTGGTACGAGTCGGCAGATGGGGAGTTGGTGGTTCGCAGTTTGGAGGGCAGTGTGTTCAGGAACTGCATCATGTGGGGGAACAATGCCGAATTGACCGATTTCGACGAGTTGGTTGCGGATTTGGTTGCGCCCGTTTCGGCCCCCATTGTGCAATACAGCGCCGTGGACACCCAAGCCGAGAACTTCCCACCGGACTTCTTGCTCTTCTGCACCACCGATGAAGAACCTCCGTTCGTTTCCAGCATGGACCGGGACTTTCACCTCAATTCGAACAGTTCGTTGTGGGAAGGAGGTCCGAGCCAGTTCTTCATCTCAACGGACCTCGACGGCCTGCCCCGGAACGTAGGAGTCGCAGACAAAGGGTGTTTCGAGCGACAGCAATGATTGCTCGATGAAAGGCCATTTTTCCATCGTGTAACCTCCGTGCCCGCATTTGCGTAGATGCGGGTATGATGACCACCGGCATGCTCGAAGCGCTGATGCGGTTGTTCGCCTTGTTCGCAGCAGGGGGCTCGCCACGACATGCCATGTACGGACGTCAAGCGGCCAGCCGTTACCTCAAAGGCCGCTTGAATGCTGCCTTGAGCGAACATTACCTGCAGCTGTACGATGTGGAGCTGGCCCGTCTTGAAATGCGCACGAAGCGCAGCAGGGAGCTGGCCATGGTGGCCATGCCGATGTCGGCCGGCTCGCTGGAGTGGGATTCAAGCGACGCAGCCCATGCCAAACAGCTGGCCCGGCTTTCAGCGAAGTTGATGCGGGCTTGTGCTCAGATGAACAAGGAGCTGGCGCTGCGTGAACGGTATGTGGTGTACTTGCGGTTGGCCGAATTCGGTCGAGATACCGCAACCGGGGACGGTGCCGAGAGTTTCTTGACCAATGCCGCACAAGCACTTCACCTCCCCGAGTCGGATGTGGAGGCGATGAGGGCCTTGGTGCGAGCTGACCACGCGGAGGAGGTGCTGGTTTGGGGACGTGCTTTCCTGCAACCGTTGGGGCACAGCGAAGGGCATTTGCTCGCGGGCGTTCACTTGGAAGGGGAGGACTTGTTTTTCGTTCGGACGTTTGGGCGGGCGGATTTGCGATTGAACGGGCAGCCTTTGCCGGAGGGCGTGGTGGCGCCGATGGGACAGGGGAGTGTGCTCAAGGATGGGCACGGTCATGCGCTGTTCTACAGTGATTTGGTGCGATCGTGTTTGCGGCCGGAGGAGGTGACGCCAGTGCAGTTTCAGGTTCAGGATTTGGCCCACTTCTTCGCTTTTCCCCAATCGCCCGCGGTCCGACTCTTGAGCTTTGAGGAGCGAGAAGGCCGGCTCATCGGCATCATGGGGGCAAGTGGAAGCGGGAAATCAACGCTCCTGAATATCCTCAACGGAACGGTTCGGCCGACCCTCGGACGGGTGCTGCTCAATGGCCTGGACGTGCACACTGGCGGGCCGGACCTCGATGGGCTCATCGGCCACATCGCACAAGAGGACGTGCTCGTAGCCGAATTGTCCGTCCGCGATAACCTGCTCTACAGTGCACGCCTGAGCTTTAATGACTTGGAGGAAGACCGCTTGCATGAGCGGGTGGATGAAACCTTGAAGCGACTCGGACTTTGGTCCATCCGAGACTTGCGCGTGGGCTCGGTGATGGACAAAACCATCAGCGGAGGTCAACGCAAGCGCTTGAACATCGCCTTGGAACTCGTGCGCGAACCGCTGGTGCTGTTCGTGGACGAGCCCACCAGCGGCTTGTCCAGCCGGGACAGCGAGCACATCATGGACTTGTTGAAGGAACTGACGTTGCGTGGAAAGCTCATTTTCGTGGTGATTCACCAGCCCAGCTCCGACATCTTCAAGCTTTTCGACCAGTTGCTGCTGATGGATACGGGCGGATTCCCCATCTTTTACGGCAATCCGCTGGAGAGTTTGACCTATTTCAAAGGATTGTCGGATCAAGTGAACGCCCACGACATGATGTGCGAGGCGTGCGGCAACGTGAATCCGGAGTTGCTGTTCAGCATCATCGAGTCCCGAATGGTGGATGAATTTGGTCACCAAATCCCAGATCGAAAAGTGCATCCAAAGGACTGGAATGGCCATTTTCATGAACGCATTGCGCCCCGGCACCAGCACCACGCCTTGGTCGAGGCGCCTCGCCCCGAGCCGCGCAAAGCGCCGTCGCGCTGGGGGCAGTGGCGCACTTATTTGCGCAGGGACTTGCATGCGAAGCGCATGAACCGGCAATACCTGGTCATCAACTTGCTCGAAGCCCCCGTGCTGGCCTTGCTGCTTGCGGGGTTTGCCCGTTTTTACGAATTGGATGGGGAGTACGCGTTCCGAACGAGTGAGAACTTGCCGCCGTTCTTGTTCATCAGCGTCATCGTGGCCTTGTTCATGGGCTTGAGCATGAGCGCTGAAGAGATCATCCGCGACCGCCCGATGCTGAGGCGCGAACGGTTTTTGAATCTGAGTTGGGGGGCCTACCTCGCTGCCAAGGTGACCATTATGATGGCCTTTTCCTTGGTCCAAACAGCGGCTTACGTTGCCGTTTCCGCCCTGATTTTGGACCTCCCGACGGGCCCGCCTTTCACCATGCTCTTTGCGGTCCTCTTTTCCGTAAGCGCTTACGCGAACCTGCTCGGTTTGACCATCTCGTCGGCGTTCAACAGCGCAAAGGTCATTTACATTCTCATCCCGTTGCTCATCATTCCGCAGATCATTTTCGGCGGCGTCATCATCCGGTTCGATCGGTTCAATCCCCTGCTGACATCGGAGCACAAGGTTCCGTGGATTGGAAATGCAATGGCATCGCGGTGGGGCTTCGAGGCGCTGGCGGTAGAGATGAGCCGCAACAATCGGTACGACGCGCTGTTCAATGAGTGGGAGGACCAAGTCGCCCGTGCCGCATGGCGCCGCGATTTTTGGGTGCCCGCCTACAGCGAATTGGCACCAGGCCCAGAGCGACAGCGTGAAGTGGAGCGGGCGCAGCGCGAACTCAAAGCCTGGGGTTTTCCCGCTCCGAATGAAGACGTCCCCTCAGCATTCAAGTCGGCCTACGCCGAAGCCTTCAAGTCGGCATTCCGAGCTCGGGACGAACAGCGTCGAGCCTTGGAAGAGCGGGGAGAACTGGCTCCGCTGATGGATGCTGAACACAACGATGCCCTCGTGGATTGGCTCGAGCAAACGGACCGTTCCGTTCGCTTGGTTCGGACGCCAGAAGGAATTTCACAGCTGGGGCATTTCCAACGGCAACCCTCCGATGGCAGATCGGGCTGGACTGCACCGCATTACGCGCCCTATAAACGGTTGGGAAACCAAGTATTGAACACGCCCGTGTACAATTTGATCGTGCTCTGGGGCATGGCCATTGCTTGGGGGATGTTGCTGTGGACCAAAGCCCTTGAACACGTGGATCGTGCCTCCAGAAAACGGATTAAAAAACGCCTGCTCCAGGCGATGAGTTCGGTCCGTGAGCAGCTCAGCTGGTCGTCGAAGCAATGAGCCGGAACGGCAAGTCGATGATGGCGTCGTAGTCTTCCCCGGCTTCGAGCATGTCCTCGTCATCGTCCTCGTAATACCAATTGACCCGCGCCGCGCATCCCGTCGCTTCGACCCGCTTCAACAAGTCCATGAGGCACTTGCTGCTGCTCGTGTTGAAGTACTCCAAGCGAATGTTGATTTCCAATTGGTTTTCGACGCTACCGCAATGGGCTTCGACCCAATCCATTAACGGCTGATAGAATGCAATGGAGTTTTCTGGAATGGAACGTCCAGACAGCTCCAAGCTGAATGGTTGCAAGGTCGCGACCACAGTCGGCGTCTTCGAGGTTCCTTCTTTGCGAATGTCAGTCATGGTCAGCTGCAATGTGTGCGGTCAATTCAAAAATCCAGCGGCCAGGGCCGGCCGGTATAAACGTTAAAGCCAAATTCCGATTCGTACGGCGCATGATCTCAATCAATCCCACGCCACCACCTCCGTGAGCACTGCGCTCGGGAGCATTGAGTACTTCCCGTTGACGCGCCCTCAACGCCTCCATGTCGAGCCCCTTGAGCTCTCCATGACGCTCTTCCAAATTGCGCTTGCCCTCATCGGTGACCTCGTTCCGAGAAGCCACCCACCAACCTTGCCTCGTGGAGACCACCCGAAACCCGCACACCCCATTAGCCGGTGCGTGGTGATGCAGGTTTTGGAGCAGCTCAATGGCCACGCGAACCACCCGCTTCGGCTTGGCGTGCGCTCTGCCCAACGCTTCCACGCGGTGCTCGACAGCTTGCACCAGGACATCGGAAACCACTTCGTCCACGCATCCGGAAAATTGGCATTCAATCGTTCCAGATGCTGGGATGGGTTCCAAGGGCCAAGTGATGGTGTCAAATGATGCAGGTGAAGTCCCGTACATGATGCCCAAACTACGAGCGAATTGTCGCAAATTGCAGCCTGAAGCGGTGAGTAATGCAAAGTGAATTGTGGAAAAGCGAGGCGAACTGGTTTGCGGAGTGGTTCAACTGCCCGGCCTACCATGTATTGTACGGGAATCGGGATGGCGCGGAGGCGGAGGCTTTCGTTCAGCATGTGTGCATAGCCGTTTGCCCCCCGGCTCCCGCGGACGTGTTGGACCTCGGCTGCGGCTCGGGCCGGCACGTTCGGAGTTTTGAGGCCTTGGGATACCGAGCGCACGGCATTGACCTCAGCCCACTGAGCATCGCGGAAGCGCAACGTCACGCTGTGCATCCCGAGCGGTTTTCCGTTTGCGACATGCGGGAGTTTGCGACGCAACTCGGCTTCCGAGACCGGTTCGACGTCATCACGTCCCTGTTTACCAGTTTTGGCTATTTCGAGGAATGGTCGGACCAAATCCGCACCCTTAAGCAAATCCGCAGCGCCCTTCGACCGGGCGGAACCTTCGTGCTCGACTTCCTGAATGCGCCGCAGGTTGCTGCCCACCTCGTACCGTTCGAAATCACCGAGCGAACGGCTCCTGACGGTTCTACCATGGCGTTTGAAATCCATCGCCGCGTGCACGAGGGGTGGATCGAAAAGAGCATTCAATACGTTGATGCGCAGGGCACAGAACAGCATTTCGTTGAGCGGGTGCGCGCGTTGTCATCCGCGGATTTGGAAGCGCTGCTGGATGAGGCCGATTTGAAGGTTCGTGCGCGATTTGGCGATTATCGACTCGGAGCGCATTCGGAAGCATCGAACCGCTGTATACTTGTCGCCTCATGATCCTCGCATTTGGTGTGTTGTTGTTGGTGGCCCTGGGGGGCGCGCTGACTTATGAATTGGCCGGCCAGCACCTCAAGCATCGCTTGCCGTTGGTGCTGGCTTTCGGCGGTGCGTACCTCATCGGCCTCATTTTCCTTCACTTGGTGCCTGAGGCGTATGCGCATGGAGGCCAAATCGGTTGGTACGTGCTCGCAGGTTTCCTCCTCCAAGTGATCTTGGAGTGGATGTCAAAGGGCATTGAACACGGCCACGTTCACCTGCCTTCGGGGTCGAACAAGGCCATGCCTTGGGGCATCTACATCAGTTTGTGCTTGCACGCCCTCATTGAGTCCATGCCGCTCACCGAACCGGGCGGACACAGCCACCACGGACACCACCACCACGTGCACGCAACCGAGCTCGCTTGGGAACAAATCAACGCGCAATTGCTGCTCGGGCTTGGACTGCACAAATTCCCGGTGGCGTTGGTCTTGATGGGGTTGTTGGCCGCACTGGGAATGAGTCGGCTCAAACGCTGGTCGATGCTCGTCATTTTCGGGGCGATGCCGTTGTTGGGCATGGTCGTTTATGAAGGACTGGTCCATTCGGGCGCGTCATGGGCGGGTTCGGTGCCGTTGGTGACCGAAGGGCTCTTGATCGGCATCTTGCTTCACATCGCCACCACCATCCTATTCGAAACCGGTGACGGCCATCGGTTTAACTTGGCGAAATTGGCCGTGATCGTGGTGGGCTTGGGGGTGGCTGCAATTTCCCTCGCGCTCTAGTAAAATTTCGACGAATCAAGAAACTTATTCGATTGAAGCTCGTATATGGTGATGAAAATCATCACTATGAAGCACTATCGGATTTACATCGATACGCTCAAATTCGAGCAAATCTACATGCACCGACACCGCTTCAAACTCAACTCGTTTGAGTACTGTTTGAACTGAATTCGTTCAGCTGAACAGTTCGGCGGCGATGCTTTGGGCCTGTGCCCAAGCTCGATCATCCTTCACCGACCACGCCTCCAACGCCCCAAACCGATCCACCAGCTGCTCCGTGGGCAAGTTCCCGACCAGCTCATCCTTTGCCATGGGACACCCTCCAACACCACGGATGGCCCCATCGAATCGACGGCAGCCCGCCTCCAGGGCTGCCGTTGCTTTTTCCAAGACGTCGAATGGAGAGGCGTGCAGGTGAGCGCCAATGGCCACGTCGGGAAGCGCGGGCAACAGCGCACGAAATGCGTCACCAATGGCCTCGGGAGTGGCCGTTCCGACGGTATCACTGAGCGAAATGACTTGGGTTCCCAATTCCTCCACCAGTCGATGGGCAACCTCCACCAGCAGGGCGGGAGCATAAGGGTCCCCATAAGGGTTGCCAAACCCCATGCTCGTGTATACCACCAAACGCTTTCCCGAGGCTCGGCACAGTTCAGCAATCTCCTTCAATCGCCCCCAGGCTTCTTCGAGTCCTGCTCCCGTGTTGCGGCGCTGAAAGGTTTCGCTCAAACTCAGCGGAAATCCGATGTCATCGACGCAGTCAAAGGCTGCAGCTTCCCGCGCCCCGCGAGCGTTGGCCACAATGACCAACCACCGCGTAGGCCGCGATCTAAATCCTTCCTCCACCAACGCTTCGAGCACTTCAGCGGTGTCTGCCATTTGGGGCACGGCGCGCGGCGAAACGAAGCTTCCCATGTCCAAGGTATCGAATCCGACGTCGAGCAAAGCGCGGTAATAAGCGATTTTGTCCGCGGTTTCGATGGGTGTGGGCCAGCCTTGGATGGCGTCACGAGGGCATTCAACCAGGTGAATCCGTTGCATGACTCAAAGGTAGGTCACGAATGTTCCATGAGAATGCAACTCAAAGACGGGAGCGTCCGTAAGAGTGGGCACTTAACCTCTCGAAAACGCACCCCATGGATTTGCAATCGTTCAACCGCCTTCCACTCGACGAAAAAACGAATTACATGTGGGATCACGGAATTTGCCTTGCTCAGCGCATCGTGGAAAACCGCTACATCCTGTGCATTTTTCAACTTCAAGGGTTCTATGTTGAGGCGATTTATTCGCGCCGAAACAACCGCGTCAACGCCATTCTGCCCATTGCGGATATCCCCGAATGGGAGGGTTACGTGGATCAAGTAATGAAGCAACTGCTTCATCTGAATTGACCTCATCGAACGTTGAATCAATGGGCACTTCGGTGCCCATTTTTGTTTTGGGCCAAGCCCCTTGCGTACGTTCGTGCCAACGCTCCCAGATCCATGCATGACCGGCGATTTCGAGCCGTCCCAATCCGCGCTTCGGCTCGTAGTAGAATCGCCACATTCCCTTGCGCTGCAGCCCTACCCAGGTCACGGTCTTTCCTTGTAAACTCGCATGAATCCAGCCCTCGGGGTGATGCCACCAGCCGACTCTGTCGATGGCATGGGCGGCGCTCGAATCGACCCGGGCTCCCTTTCCGGTCCATCGCGCTTCCACGATGCGCAAGTCGGGCACCCCATCGCGTTCCATCACCCAATCCGAACGGGGCGCTGGGGGCATGGGCCACCACGGCGCACTTGCCCACAACACAGCACTCGCAATCCACCACGCATGCGTTCGAAAGCAGCCGATGAACATCGCCAGCGAACCCAACCCCATGGCCCACCAGCGAATGAGGTCTCCTGGGACCACGCGGTAGGACCAACCGTCCAACTCGCCGAACGCTTGAACCGCGCGCATCAGCCATTCCACCAACCGATTCAATGCCCACAACAAGCCCCTGCTCAAGGAGTCGTCAAACGGCCAAATCAGCCAACACAACAAAAGCGCGCCGATCACAGAAACCCAGGGACCTGCGACGAGGTTTACCGGGAGGAAACCCAGTGGGAATTGCAGGAAGGTGGGCACGGCAATGGGCGTTGTGGCGCTTTGTGCCGCAAGGGGCACCACCACAGGTTTGGCCCAATGCGATGCGCGCCACGACGAAGCCGCTTCCAAGCCCAAGGCAATGCCCAAAACCGCTACGAAACTGAGCTGAGTCCCCAGTTGCTGCAGTGCCCACGGATGAAACACCAGCATCGCCCATGCGGCCACGTTGAGGGAATGCCCCAATGAGCCCGGCCGGCGAATGACGGAGGCGACGATGAGCAAGCTCGCCATCGTCCAAGCCCGAACAGCGCTTTCACTCCCCCCACAAAACAGCACGAATGCCCCCAACAACGGAATCCCCAACAACGCCAGCACCCGAAGGGACTGCCGTCGGCTGCGCGCGAACAACAGGGGAATGAAGCCCACGAGGCCTACGTGATACCCACTGACCGCGAGCACGTGGGCAAGGCCGATGCGGCTGAAGGCGGTACGAAGTTCGGGGGATAGAAGGGATTTGTCCCCCGTTGATATTCCCCAAACAAATCCCAACGCAGCAGGGGACAGGCGCTTTCGATAACGCTCAAGCAACGAAGCACGCCCCGCAGTGAGCCACTGCCTCCAAAGGGGCCACTCGGGGGGGCGTGCTTCCCTCCAGTCCAGTTCACTTCGAACGTGCAATCGCCCCGCCCATCCTCGGCTTCCGTAAATCCTCGATTCGTCAAATGAACCGCGGACGGTCCAAGGTTCCCATTGGGCCCAGACCTGAAACGTCCCTTCGCACAGCGGCGCATGTTCGCGCCCCTCCAGCCGCACCATCCGTTCCAACCCGCCGCCCCTGCACCGCGCCTCCGTGCGCCACCCCCAATCCGTCTCTTCCACTTCGCCCCGGATGACGCAAACGAAGCACCCGGAACCGGACCAATTGGGCGGCTCGCTCACCTGTGCTGCACGTTGCGTATTCCAGCTTCCCATGCAGATCGCGGCGATGCACCCCGCTTCGCGCCACCGGCCAAAGAGCCCCGCGGCGACCGCAAGCAGGAGGAAACTGACGAAAGCACACTCCGTCACACGGAAACTCAGCGCCCCGAACAAGGCGCAGCCGACGTACGGCCAAAGCGGACTGCGCAACGAACGCGGCCAAGGGGGGGATGCCATGGCGCGAAAGTGCACGTGCCCTGCTGAGCAACCGCGGAAAGTTGATGAATGGAGGGCAGGACTTTATGGCCGCTCCTTGGCGGCCTCTTCGAACGCACTGGACTCGAGCTCGCCGAAGGTCACGCGGTTTTTGAAAAAGTAATCCCACAGAATGCTGCGCCGATACCAGCCGGCGTAATTCAGGGGGGCGAGAGGGCCAGCAAGGTGGTTGGAGGCGATGGCATTGGACTCGGAACGGCGTTTGGCCCAAGTGCTTGGAAAAGCCCGATAAAACGCCATGTGCGCGTTGAAAACCGCTTGAAACAGCTTGCCATTGCCCTCTGTGAGGAATTTCAACGCAGCGATCCCATCGAGCACCATCCGACGCGTCAGCATCCACGGCCAAGCGGCGCGGTGGTGGTTTTTCATCAACAGAAACAGGTTGTTGCGAAAGTTCAAGTAGGTTTTGAACGAATTCAATTTCTGCAACGTTCCTCCGCCCAAATGGTACACCACGCTCTCCCCACACGCCCCCACTCGATGACCGCGGTTCTTCAATCGCCAGCACAAGTCGATCTCTTCCATGTGCGCGAAGAAGTCCTCGTCGAGTCCCTGCACGCCGTGCCAGGCATCCGACCGCACGAAGAGCGCAGCCCCCGATGCCCAGAAGACTTCGCGATTGTCGTCGTATTGGCCTGCATCCGTTTCAAAGACTTCGAAGATGCGCCCCGCACAAAACATGAAACCATCCCGATCCATGTACCCCCCCGCGGCCCCTGCGTACTCCAAGAGCTCCGGATCGGAGTCGTTCCGAAGTTTCGGGGCCGCTGCAGAAAAGCCCGAAGCCAATAGCTCCAGCACGGGGGGAATCCAACCGCGGGTCACCCGCACGTCCGAGTTCAACAACACGTATACGTCCGCTTCAACCTGCGCGAGCCCCTTGTTGTACCCCCCAGCAAACCCTGAATTTTCCGGCAGCGCCACAACGCGCACTTCCGGGCAATGTGCCCGCAACCAATCCAGGGAATCGTCCGTGCTACCGTTGTCGATGACCACCACGTCGGCCCCCGCGCTGTGCTCCACTACGGACGGAAGGTAGGTCTCGAGGTGCGCTCGTCCATTCCAATTCAGGATGGCCACAGCAACGGTGGGGGAGGCGGGCAAGGGGGGCAAGGACATCAGCGCGGGTTGAAAAAGAGGTCTTCAGGCTCCTCCCGCGTGTAGTTGTCGCGCGGATTGGAGCTGTTTTGTTGCGACTCCGTTACGCGCAAATTGTTCTCTCGGTTTCGCAAAATGGTCAGCCAATCTTGGTTCGACACCTCGCCGAGCATGTCGCTGTGGAGCAATCGGAAGCATTCGGCGACCATGTGGGGGCTGTAGAACAAAAAACGTTTGTCCGTGAAATTGCCCGCGCGGTAATAATGCCAAATTTCGTAAGGGTAATATTCGGTTTCGTTGTGCCGCTGGACGACGGTTTTCGGCTTCCCGTAGCGCAAATACACGGAGCCCATGTCGCTGTCGGCTCCGTGTCCGGCATAGCACGATCCCCAGCGCTCGTTGACGTACGCGATGTCTTGAACGTATTCCGCGTGCCCCAAGGTGGGGTTGTCCGGTCGTTCAAGCCGCCAAAACCGATCCAAGAAGGATTGCAGCGCGGGCAAATCCGCGGAAGGCAGCACGTCCCGAATCAACCGTTGCTGGCTGGGATTCGCTCGAGGTTGATGATCCTGCACGTGCCTGAGCAACGAATCGCGATCCGTCCACTCGAGAACAAAGGGAAGCAACTCGCCTCCTGTTCCCCCGATTCGATGGACCGAAAGCGGCAGTTCTTCCCGACACAAGGCCCCGCCCGTCTTAGAAATGGCTTCCCAAACAATGGATCGGGCGGACTGAAAGGTCGGGCCCCAAGGCCGTGTGGTGAAGAGGGGGAGGATTTGGCCTTTCGCCTCCCGCGAGTACACGCGGCTCCCCTCCAATTCAACCCCTTCCGAATCCTCCAACCAGTTCGCGATGTAAATCAGGCTATCGGGAACGTGCGCAACCCCGTACAGCTCCATGTAATAGCGCAATTCCTCAGCCTCGAACCCCACCCGTGCACCGACGACCGGAAGCAAATCCACCCCCGAATGAGCGTACGGGGAATTCCGCTCCGCCGGCCCAAACGCCTCCACCAACATGGGCGAACTGAAGTGCGGCACATCCAAGTTCGGCACCACCACATCCAAAAACGCCTCGGCAGCGGGTCCCCCCGGCTCGCTTCGAATTTCAACCGTCACCCGACCCGGCCCGGGCTTTGCAATCAACCGATCTACGTGAAAATGGCTCCCGTTCAAGGCCTTCTCTTCGTCTTCAAAGTCCGGACCGACTAGGCGCCGCTTGCTGAACGAAGTGATGGCGCCGGCTTGCTCCAGGATGCACGTCACTTCGCCCACCGTCCGATAGCCAAAATCCCCCGTTTCCAGCGGAAGCAGCACGCCAGGGATGTCGAGCTGAACCTCCAAATAGGGCTCGGACGTGGTTTGGAAAAGCAACACATCCATGTCAATCTGGGCCACCTGCGCATGCAGTCCAGGGACGAGACCCAACGCTGCGCACATCAATCCCCAGAGCACGCCCGTGAATTTCCACTTATCCATGTCACAAAAGTACCGGTTGGTGCATAAATTGCTTGCCATGGTCAGGAATTTCATCGGTTTATTCGGCAGCCTGTTGGTGATGTTCATGCCGCTTTGGGCCGGTGCAACGCACCTTATGGGCGGGGAGATGACCTACACGCATGTTGGAATCAATGGCTCCGGATGGCACACGTATGAAGTGCGCGTTGCGATTTATCGGGATTGCTCTTCCGCGAATACGAACCAAACGGATTTCGACCTGGTGGCCTCACTCGGCGTTTACCTGAACGGTTCGTTGGTTTCCAACCACCAATCGAATTTGGATCCATCCCTCATTCAAAACATCCTGCCGGAAGATCCCAACTCCTGCGCGGAATTGCCGGAAGACCTATGCATTGAGCGCGGTGAGTACCTGTTCACGATCACCCTGCCGCCGACCTCGGGCAATTACGTGCTCAGCTACCAACGGTGCTGCCGCTCTCCAGCAATCGTCAACTTAATCACTCCTCAGGACCAGGGGTTTACGCTGTTGACGGAGATTCCGGGCACCGCATTGGTGGAGGAGCCGAACTCTTCCCCTGTGTTTTCCCAACTTCCTCAAGCCTTCGTTTGCAACAACTTGGCCTTTGAATTGGACAATTCTGCAGTGGACCCGGACGGGGATTCGTTGGCGTATCACGTGTGTTCCATCTACATCGGCGCTACGCCGCTGGCGCCCATTCCGGTTCCGCCTTTGGGACCGCCGTTCACAGAAGTGACGTGGTCCGCGGGGTTCGATGCGTCCGCCCCCATCCAATCCACCTTGGGCATTGCGATTGATCCCCTAACGGGACTGCTCACGGGCATGCCCTCGGGCCTCGGCAAGTACGCCATCGGGGTGTGCGTAGAAGAGTGGCGGGATGGCGTCCTCATCAATTCCATTTTGCGCGACTTTACGTTGGATGTGGTGTCCTGCGCGCTGTCGGCTCCCTTTTACGCTGGGATCGAGCCGTGCGATGGGCTTGAAGTGGCTTTTGTCCAAACCAGCAATCCCGCAGAAAGCTATGCGTGGGATTTTGGTTTTGCGGGACCTGACGGGACGAGCACAGAGCCCGAGCCGGTTGTTGCGTTTCCAGCACCGGGGATTTACGAAGTTGAACTCTCCTACACGAACGGCGATTGCTCCGGCGAAACCAGTTTCACCATTCAGGCGCAAGAACCGTGGACCGTGGACCTGGGGGCCGCTGAGCCGGAATGCACCCAGGGCGGGTGGTGGGTGGAACTGACGGCGCCCTCTGGATTGCCAGAAGGGGCTTCGGTGGATTGGGTCTTTGGCAGTGGCGCGGAACCCGACCAGTTTGCTGGAGGAACGCCCGATGGCGTGCTGTTGCCCGCTGGAGGTGCGTCCACCTTGCAGCTCATCACGGAATCCTTCGGATGCGTGGAGTCCGACCAACTGACGCTCCAGCTTGAGGCCCTTCCCGATGCCGACTTTGAGGTGCTCACGCCTCCCTGCCGAGGATTGACGGTTGAGTTCGCGAATGAACAACCGAATCTCGGGCCGTTTACGTGGTCGTTTGGGGATGGCACGTCGGGAACGGGGCCCAATCCCGTCCACGTCTATCCCGAGTTTGGTCCGTATGTCATCCAATCGATTGCAGGAGGGGGAACCGCTTGCGCGGATACGGCATGGGAATCCTTCAGCGTATATCCGTTGGATCCGTTCGACCCGGCATTTGATATACGTCCTGTGGTTTCATGCGATGACACGAGCCGGGTTCAGGTGACGTACCTCGGGCAACCTGCCGACGGCTTGACGTGGGATTTTCCGGGTCCGGAAGCCCTAGAAGGTTCGCCAGTCGTTTTGATGTTTGAGGAGCCGGGGGTGCAGTCCGGGGTGGTGAGTTTGTACCATGCCGGTTGCGATCTGACCGTTCAAGTGCCGTTGGAGGTGGAAGCGTTGGCTCCGTTGTCGGAGGTCAGCTACGTGGTTCCTAACGTGTTTTCTCCCAACAACGATGGGAAGAACGAGCGGTTTGAATTGGATTATCGAACGCCCGATGGGGTTCCGGTCAATGGGTTGACAAACAGCAGCTTTTCGTTGCACCACTTGGCAGTTTACAACCGCTGGGGAACGCTGGTGTTCGAAACGGACGAGGCCTTAGCGGGGTGGTGGGGCAAGGACGCTTCTGAGGGGACTTATTACGTCATTTTGGAATCCCAGCATGCGTGTGCGACCACGCCTTTCCAGTACCAAGGTGAGGTCACGTTGGTGCGTTGAACAAATCTGGCCGTCGCCATTTCCACCACCAAGTCCATCCTGGGGCGGACAAGACATACCGCCATTTGGGAATGCGCTCTCCGCCAAATTCTGCATAAAATCGATCCACCCCGGGGTCTTGCGAGCCCCCGAAATCGAAGTCCTCGGCCCCATCGTTCGCGGCGCATTCCATGGAGCGCGCCAGCAGCAGCACCGTAGCCAAACCCGACACTTCGGAACGCTCAGCGCCACCGAAGGCATACAGCACGGTTCCCGGACCGGTGCGCAAGAACACCCCTCCTGCAATGCGCTGTCCCTCCTCATTTCGAACAAAGTGCATGCGGGTTCCGGGCTCCTGCAACAGGTGGTGAAGCAAGGTGCCCAGCGCGGCCCCATCGGACGGGATGGACTTGCGCTCGCGTGCGCCCTGGTGCAACGCCACTAACCGATCCAAATCCGTTCCATCCTGCTCAAAGGTCAGCCCCGCCCGTCCGGCCCGTCGAACCTGTTTGCGACGGGTCGATGGCAGGTCCATGGACAAAAGGGCTCGCCTCGTATGGCGTTCTTGGAAGTGCCCAAGGCGCGGAAGATGAACGGTCGTGTCCACGCCTGCCGGAAGATCTACCACCACCAACCGAGCCCGCGATTCCGCCATGGCACCGACGATTGCTTCCTCATGCCGGTCTTCCCAGAGCGCTCCAGGCATTCCCACATCCAGCGCCCATTGTGGCGTGACGAGGGCTCGAACTCCTTGAACACGCGCGGTCTGTACGCAGCCAAAAGGTCCGCGAACAAGCGGGGCGCTCAAGCCCGCAGCCCAGGAGGCAGAGCATGCATTGACGCATCCGTCCACGCCCCGAATTTACAGACCATCGACGTAATTTCACCGCATGGAATATGCGGATGATGAACGATTTGAAGGCGTGCGCTTCAACAAGGCAACGCCCGTACCCCATCGGTGCGAAGGGTGCACATTCATCGATTGCGACTTCACGGAGGCGAACCTCGGGCGGCGTCGGTTCACCGATTGCTCCTTTGTGGGATGCGATTTTTCCAACGCGAAGGTCATTGGCACGAGCTTTCAGGGTGGCACCTTTGAACGCTGCAAGGCCCTGGGCGTGCTGTGGGAGGCATGCGAGCGCTTGCTCTTTGCGGTTCGCATGACCGATTGCGCGCTGGATTTGGGGAGTTGGAATGGGTGCGATTTGTCCCGGTCGGGGTTTGTCGGCGGGTCGTTGAGGGAATGCGATTTCACGGGAGCTGTGTGCGATGGCACCGAATTCGAGGGGGTGAATTTGACAGGCGCCCGATTTGAGGATACCCGACTGAAGGGCGCGCGATTCAGCGGGGTGACGGGATTGGAATTGGATCCGACCCTGAATCGGGTGATGGGCATGAAAGTGGATCGAGACGCGTTGCCCGGGTTGTTGATTCGCTGGGGATTGGAAATTGAGGGGTGAATCGTTTAGCTGACCGAGGTTAGGTTTGTCGGGCAGGAGAGCGGTCTTTGGTCAGGTGGTAGCGGTGAGGGAGGGAGTAGGTTTGGACTGAAAAACGAACCCAAAACTTCATTGAAATGAAAAAGCGCACTCCCGTGAGCACGATCATGACGGCAGACGTTGTGACGGTCAACAAAACGCAGAAAATCCGTGATGTTGAAGAATTGCTGAAGCAGAAGCACATTCGCCACATTCCAGTGGTGTCAGGTAAGCAAGTCATCGGAATGATCAGCCGCACCGATTTGCAGAAAATCAGCTTTGTCAACGATTTCGAAGGAGAAGGCTTGACGACCGCGTTGTACGATGCGTTGACGATTGAGCAGGTGATGACGAAGGACCTCACCACCGTGCAAGAAACCTCCACCATTCACGAGGTCACGGATGTGCTCGCGGCCAATGAATTTCATGCGCTGCCCGTCTTGAAGGGCGAGGAATTGGCGGGCATTGTGACCACCACGGATTTGCTGAAGTACTTGTCGGATCAGTATTGAGACATCCTGAACGTGTCAACAAAGCCGGTGCTCGATTGAGTACCGGATTTGTTGCCTTTCTTCAGACCTGACCATGAAGAAAGGTCTCTGGGTGAAGTGGAATTGAGTCATGCATCAGGCAGCGATGGAAATGAATGATTCCAGCAAATCGCGGTCCAGGTGGCGCTTACTTTCGGTGCAGGGGGGCATCCCTTGGCCTTCTTCCGTGAGGGAAATTCAGGCGCTGAACGTTTTGCACATGTTGGCATCCTTCGGGGTTGGACGGATCGAGTGAAGCGAATCGCATCGCCTGTTGAAAAGTAGGGGGGAATTTCTGGGATGAGTTGAGGTTCGAGAAAACTTGGGTACTTTGTACACATGAAAGCAAGAAACACCTTCGCCGTTGCAGCTTCATTGCTCCTCAGCTCAGCCGGCCACTCCCAATCCGGTTGTGATGGAATTCGCTATCGCTACACTTCTGCCTTCGAAAACACGTCGGTGTCGTACGACCACCCGTATGGTTCCAACCTCAACGCGTTCGGCGTCGATGAGGATTTGGTGTTTGATTTCTACGAAGCCACCGGCTCCCTTGAAACCGATCGTCCACTCATCATCATCGCGCACGGTGGGTTTTTCTTGGCCGGATCGAACGATGGAGCAGATGTCGTTCCACTTTGTGAGGACTTGGCGCGCATGGGCTACGCGGTGGCTTCCATTTCCTACCGATTGGGGGTGGCCAACCTGCTTGATTTGGAGAATGAACTGGTCCGGGCAGTTTGGCGTGGGGTGCACGATGGACGTGCGGCCATTCGCTACTTCCGCCAAAGCGCGCTCGACGGAGGCAATCCATGGGGCATTGACCCCGACCGAATCTTTCTCGGCGGGGTTTCAGCAGGAGGTTTCATCGCCCTGCACCACGCATTTGTCGATCAGGAAACCGAAATCCCCGCGAACATTGACCAAAGCCTTCCCGGGCTCGGTGGCGGACTCGAAGGGCTTTCGGGCAATCCTGGCGTGAGCTCGGATGTGGCCGGGATCTTCAACATTTGCGGAGCCTTGAAGAATTCCGATTGGATTGCCGCGGGAGACGAGCCGGTGGTTTCCGTTCATGGCACTGCGGACGCCACGGTACCATTTGGTTCGGACATGGTGTCGCTGATGGGCTTTCCTGTCACTCAAGTTGATGGAAGCTCGGTCGTTCATCAGCAGGCCGAGGCGGTCGGGCTGACGCATTGCTTCGTTCCCATCGAGGGCGCCGACCACGTTCCCCATGTCGCCGACGCCGCAGCCTACGACCTGACCCTTTCGACCGTATCGGGCGCCCTTTCAACGTGGCTGTGCAGCAATTACCCAGCCCAATGTGGGGAATACGATTACACCACCGAGGTGCCGGTTGTTTCCACCGCCGATGTGCGCCTGTACCCCAATCCAGCCACCTCCGGCACCGTTCACCTGGTCAATCGCCAAGCCGAAGGAACCGCCTGGACCGCTCGCGTGATGGACGCTCAAGGTCGTGTTGTGTTGGAATTCAACGGCCTAGGAAGCTCCGATGTGCTGAATCTTGAAACGTTGCGCAGCGGCTGGTATGTGGTGGAAGTGGGGGCTTGGGAATGGAGGAGCCGGCTGTTGGTGCCCTGATGTGCAGGCAATGTAGGGGAGGTCACAGGAGCCGATGACCTACCTTGTGCGCATGAAATTCTTCTCTTTGGTGTTTGCGATGAGCGCGCTCCCGTTGTGGGGCCAAATCTCATTGCCCTGCGACTTCGAGTCCACTCCGACCACCGCCGACTTTACCGATTTCGACGGCGGCGTAGCAACGGTCGTCCCCAATCCAGCACCGGATGCGGTGAACAGCAGCGCAACCGTCGCCCAAATTGTGCGTGGACCTGGAGCCCTTTGGGCGGGAAGCTACCTCACGCTCGATGCTCCAGTGACCTTCGGTGAATTGTCCGGGCTTCGAATGAGCATGTGGAGCCCCGAGTCAGACGTGTTCATGCGCATCAAATTTGAGTCCGAGCAAGGAGCGGTGGAGCGCGATGCGTGGCTCACCACTTCGGGCGAATGGACGGTGCTGGAATGGGATTTTTCAAACATGCCTTCTGGGTTGTACAACCGACTGGTCTTCATGCTCGATGTAGGCACCGAAGGCGACGCCACTTCGAATTCCACCTTTTACTTGGACGACATCAGTTGGTTCGATGCGGATGGGGACCTCGACAGCCCCGCTTTGCCCCTTACGTGGGATGATGAGGGCATTTATTACCATCCATTTGGGTTCGAGGGCTCAGCGGTTTGGCTGGCGGAAGACCCCCAGGAGGCAGGCAATACCGTCTTGGAAGTTCTGAAGACGGGATTGGCCCTGGATTACAGCGGAGTGGTGTTGACCAACCGCAATGGACTGGAAAATCCCATTCCGTTTTCTACCGAAAATCAAGTCATCCGGGCGCGGATTTGGTCCCCCGATGTGGCGTTGCCGATTCTGATGAAGGTCGAAGACAAAGACGATCCCGCGGTGTTCGCCCAAACCCTGACCACCACCCAAACCGTTGGCTGGGACACCTTGGAGTTCGATTTCTCGCAACCGACAGAAGGAACTCCCGGACTCAATTTCAATGCCTCTTACGACCTGCCGGTGGTGTTCTTCAATTTCGGCTACAGCGGGGCCGTCTTCGGCCCGCTCACGTTCCGCCTGGATGATGTGGAGCTCGTAGGGGCTCCGCAGCCGTCCTTGGTAGCCGCCCTGAATGGGGAAAGCCGGCTGGTGCACAACGTCATTCGCCCCGGAGAACAGTTGACTTGGTTGAATTCGTCGCTTCATGGAACGGAAATGCGGTGGTTCGATGGTTCGGGCCGACAAGTAGGGGCCTCGATGGTTCAAGGTGCACGGGCGTCGGTTCCGCACTTGCCGCAGGGACTTTACGTGCTTGCTGGATTGACTCCTGAAGGCTCACTCGTGCGCGAACGGGTGTACCTTGCGCATTGATGCTGATTCGGACCACAATTTATGCTGCATTCATAGGGCTTGCATCAGCAGGCCAAACCCAAACCATCCGTTGGTTTGAGGCCTCACCGCATGCGGACGTGTTCGTGGTGCATGCTCGGCCAACGGGGACGTTCGAGGAAGGATTGCATCGGCTTGAAGAGCGCGCAGGCCGATCTGTCACGATGGCCATGAATGGCGGGATGTTTCATTCCGACGGCACGCCCGTAGGGTTGCTTGTGGAAGGAGGGGCAGAGCGGTTTCCGCTGAACCTTGAATCCGGCAAGCGAGGCAATTTCTTCCTGCTGCCCAACGGGGTGTTCGGCGTGGACAAATCGGGCGCGTTTCAAGTCGTTACCACGGAAGGGGCCGCGGGCATGGTTTGGCAAGAAGCCACCCAAAGCGGCCCCATGTTGCTCATCGAGGGCCGTCCTCATCCCGCTTTCAACGAGGCGTCCACCAACGTCAACATCCGCAACGGGGTAGGGGTGCGCCCTGATGGTAGCGCGGTGTTCGGTTTGTCAACGGAACCCGTCACGTTTTACGCCTTTGCGGAAGCCTTTGCCGGTAAAGGGTGCGAGCAAGCCCTTTACCTCGACGGCGCCATCTCGCGCATGTGCGTGGACGATGCTTCCGACATCGAAAAGGGAGGCACGTTCAGTGTCATGATCGGGGTGGTTGATTCCGCTCAGTGAGTCCTGTGAAACTTCCGCCAGACCCCTGCAACGCGGGAAAAGCTGCTGCCCGTTGAAGGCACGAAATCCCCACATTGAGCCAATGTCCAGAGGTCGAAGAGGGCCGTTTTTATCACCCATTCGCCATCGAAGTTGCTGACATGCAATGGCGTTTCTTCATCGGGTAGCTCAAGCCAAGGGTTGCAAATGAGTTGCTGCTTCAACGGCGCGCTTTGAAACGCTTCGAGGACGCGTCGGGAATCGGTGGCCAGAAAAACGAATGTACTTGTTACCGAATGGGTGTTGGTTACCAATTCCTGAAGCCACTTTTCCCACCAATTGTTCTGGGTTTTGTCCGTTTGCCGAATGTGAATGCCCACGGCATGTGACGGGTCAAACGAGAGGTCCCGCCAAGCGGATTCGATTTCGTGGATGATGGAAGGGTTGGGCCAAACCATCCGTTCACTGCTCCATTTGGGCTTGCGAATCCAGTCCAGGTAGAGGTGAATGCATCCAGGGTGCCGTTTCGGACGAACAGCCGATCCCAGCGCACAGACCACCCGTTGCGTGTCTTGAGCCTGCACGTACATGATGGGAACCATCAGGCGCAGGATTTTATGAATCCACGCACCAAATTTTCCCTTTTCGTATAGGTCCAACGTTCTAAAGACCCATTGCTGCCAAAAGAAGACATGCTTCCAAAGCTTCTGATTGGTTGGAGTGGGAGCAAACCAAAGCGGACGCGGAGGAACGAGCCTTCCGGAATAGTCGTTTAACAAACCATCAAAATCAGGATTTCGAATCCATTTCGGATGGGGTGTCGTGAACCATTTGCTGAACACATCCTCGCCCAAATCTCCGAACATGCCATCTCGCATATCGACCACAAAGGGAGCGTCATAACGTTCCGAGAGCTCCATGAGTTGAACAATGTGATGCAGGCGATCACCAATTCCAGCCCTCGATTTATACCAGTAAATAAATCCCGACATGTAACCATTTACGTTTCCGATCCCCCCTTGGTTGCATTCAACGAAAGTGGACCAGCGATGGATTCAATCGAAATCCATGAATTTGATGCCAAGTGTCACCGGATAAATCAGCGGGTTGCCGCTGATTGCAGCCTCCTTCCAAAGGGGACGGAACGGAACTTCAGCGAACACACTGAATTCTCCATAACCTAAGACCAAGCGTGCGTTCAATTGGAGCGGGTTCATGCCAAATCCTTTGACCTTGTCCACGTAATTCGATTCGGAGTCGCTGTACTTGCGAACGTACTGGTTGTGCAACCGAATGCCCCCGACCACACCGCACTCGATGTGGAGGGCGCTTTCTGGATCGGATTGCGTGCGCAAACTCAGCAGCAAAGGGATGCGCAGATAGGTAAGGCTCAGGTGATTTCGACGGACTTGGTTGGTGGTATCCGCCGCAAGAGCGATGGCCCCGGTTTCTGAACGGGTCAGCACCGTTTTGGGGCTGACATTGAACCGCCACCAATCGAATCCCACCCCCGTCGTGATGCCGACGGCATCGCCGATGAGGGGCTGCCGGTATTCGTAAGGATTGAGTTGGATGTTCCAACTGCTGAGTGCATTGCTCGTCTGCAGGTCAAACGGAGAGTCCAGCAACTCCATGCCGTTGAGGTTTCCGGGGTTGGGGCGGTTGGTCAGCAAAACAGATCCCAGCCCCCCACCTTTCCAATACCCGACATGGCCCGGGTCTTTGGGTTCTTCCACTTCCTCCAAGTCGAGCAGGTCATTCAGCGATCGGTCTTCGAGCGTCAGCGAATCCGTTCCATTCACCAACACCAGCTCGCTTTCCGTGCGCACCAATTCACCGTCCCGCGCACCCGATACCACCGTGACCCCGCCAGAACCCTCATTGGGTAACACTTCCAAGTGGAGTTCTTTCGCCGCTTCCTCCATCTCTTTGGCGGCCTCTTCCATGGACACCGTAATCAACCGAAACAAAGCATTTGTGAACTGTTCAGGAAGGCTCGCCGCAATGTTCGAGTCCAATGAGTTCAAGGCGCGCTCCAATTCCAGTGCAAGGGTGTCCTCGACGGGGACCTGGGCCATGGTTCCAAACGATGCGAATAAGGCGACGGTACAGGCAATCAAGTGCTTCATGATGTGGATTTTGGATTGGGACGACGGCGGGAGAAAAAAGTTACCTTCCGGCTTTCCTGCGGAGTGCAACCCATTGACTTTTATTCGCATACACCCTGAATCGGACAGGGTCATTTGCGGGGCCGATGGACCAACCCCATTTCCCACCACTTCGAGCAAGCAGGTGTTCCCCCGTTTGGGAAAACCGCGCGCGAAGCGCAGCGTTGTCGCGCATCGAGGCGCTGCGTTCTTCTGCCACCACCGGCTCTGCGGACTGAATCAAATCGGCACTCCAAGGGAGGGTGGCCAGGGGTTCGGCGAACCGGGCGGTCATCGGATCAGGGCTGACCTCCAACGGAACAGGAGATGTGCTCGGTGCAAATCGGATGGCTCTTTCGGGCAGCGCACTTGGTACGGTAGTGAGGGCAACTTGGGCCAACGGAACCGGAGCAGCGGGCATGCGCTCAACGTGGGCGATGGGCTCGATTTCAATGACCGGATCGTTGGGACTCCAAAGCACTGACACGAGTCCCAGCCCTGCTGCCGCTGCCGCCACCAGCCAAGCCAGGGGCAGCACCTTCGATTTTGCTGGAAAGCGCTTCAGTTGGGCCTTGAAATCCTCCCTTGCGCCGGGACGCGATTCCGGGTCGAGGTAGTGTTCGTAGGGAATGTTGCGCAACGGGGCTTTCCAATCCGAGTTCTCTGGAATGCGCTTCAGGCCCTCAACGAATGAGCGAGCAGGACCTGAACGGTGTGTGCGGTGAAGCGAGGGTTGTTCCATGTCACCGCACGTTTTCAATGGACCCCAAATAAGCGCGCAATGCCCTCCTGGCTCGGAAAATGGAAACCTTCACGGTTTCGAGGGTGGATTGCGTAATCGCCGCAATCTCGGCGTAGCTGTAGCCCTCGTAGTCCCGAAGCAGCACCATCGACTGTTGCTTCTCCGGCAAGGTGGCGAGGCCCTCATGCAGGTGAGCTTGCAAATCGTAGGGCTCCGCTTCCAAGGCCACAAGGTTCGCCGTTTCTGCAGCGAAGTGCGGCCGCTGGCGGCGGATGACGTCGATGCAGTGGTTGTGGACGGTGGTGAAGAGGTAGCTTTTGGTTTTGGCCAAATCCACGCGATTCCGCTTGCGCCACAACCCCTCGAAGGCATCCTGAACGGCATCTTCCGCAGCAGCTTCTTCGTGCAACATGGACAGCGCGAAGCGGTACAGCCCATCGGCGTGCTCGTCTACCAAATTTGCGAAATGCTGTTCGTCCATGCTCACGGGACGCAAAACTGCACCAATAGTTACAGGAATGCGAAATTTTTCAAGCCTCTTGCATGCTCGGTGCATGCGGGGCCGACGCAGGATGGGTTCTATCTTGCGGGCATGTTCAGCAACGATGTTCGACCGGTGGGTGCTGTGCCCCGGATGCCGCTGGGAGCATTCGAATCCCTGCCACGTGCGTATCGAACGCAGCGAATGGTGGTTGCGGCGATGGCGAGTTTGGTGTTGATGATGGGGGCAGGGGTGGTGGTGTGGCTGAGCCTGTCGGACGACGTCATTCCGCGATGGGCGGGATTTGGGGCGGCGCTAGCGGGGGCCTTGATTGCGGGGTGGGGCGTGCTGCTGGCCGATCGGGGGTACAAACGCATGGGGTTTCTGTTGCGGGAACACGATTTGACCTTTCAGCGCGGCTGGCTCATTCGCACGCAAGTGACGGTGCCGCTCGCGCGCATTCAGCACAGCGAAGTGCACCGCACTCCGCTCGATCGCTGGCTGGGACTGAGCACCTTGCGCATTTACACGGCCGGCAGTTCCGGTGCGAACCTGAGCATTCCTGGGCTGAAGGCGGAAACCGCTCATGCGTTGCGCACTGCGATTTTGCAAGATGGCACAGCGGATTGATTTCCAACGGTGGAATCGCCAGCACAGCCTGGGGGTCATCTTGCTCACGGTTCGGAACGTCGTGCGGGTGGCGAAGTCGTTCTGGCCGCTGCTCCTTCCGCTGTGGCTGCGGGGTGAGGCCTTACCTCGATATGGCGTGCTGGCGATGATGGGCGCCGGGGTGCTGCTGTTGGGCTATACCCTGATGGAACATTGGCGGTTCAAATTCCGACTCCGCCCAGGTGCCTTGCACGTGAAATCGGGGGTGTTCCTTCGCAAACGGACGGTCATTCCATTCGATCGCATCCAAGCCGTACAACTCAGCCAAGGGGCCCTTCAGCGCATCCTCGGCTTGACGGGCTTGACCATCGACACCGCAGGAACGAAGGGGAATGAACTGGAATTCCTAGCGTTGAATTGGGGGGACGCAGAGGCCTTGCGCAACGCCATTGCACCGGGGGGCCGCCCCACCACCGTGGAAGAACCCGAGTCCCTTCTTCAACTCGACTGGCGACAACTCGTTCGCATTTCATTGGCTCAGAACCACTTGCGCAATGGTTTGATCGCGCTTTCGGCGCCGTTTGCGCTGTTGAGTCAAGTCGATGGGGCGTTGGAGTGGTTCATGGATTGGTTGCCTTGGTGGCTCCCGATCGTGGTGACCACGCTCAGCTTCATTTTGTGGTTTCCCGCGCTTGTTTTCGCCGTCCTGGTAGGTACATTGGCCTCCTTTTCCGTGGTTTTTTTGAAGCATTTCGGTTTGACGTTGAAGGCCAAATCCCGGCAGCGATTCCACGTTCAAGCCGGCCTGCTTCGCCGCTTTGCCTTCACCATCGAGCGTTCCAAAATTCAAACCGCCACGTGGTCCGACACACCGCTGAGCCGATGGCTCGGATTCGAATCGCTCCTTTGGTCCCAGGCGCGCGCCGGCTCGGCGGAACCGGGCCGAGAGCAACGGCTGACCATTCCGGGGGTGGAAAGGCAGCAGCGTCAAACGTTGGACGAACTGCTTTTCCCGGGATGGAGCCGGGACGCACCGCCGGTGCTTCGGCCCGTCGCTGCGTTGCGTTGGGTCCGTTGGATGCCGTGGTGGGCGGCAGCAGGGATGTGGCAGGTGATCACCCCGTTCTCCGCAGGGAATGTGATCTTCGGAGCAGGCCTCGTGTTGTGGGGCGGTTGGGTGGCACACCGATACGTCGCGAGTCGAATGGTGCGCCTATCGGATTCGGCCTTGGCCTCCCAGCGCGGCTGGTGGAAACGGACCACCACGATGACGCAATTCCATCAGGTGCAGCGCGTGGAAGTGCGGCAGGCGTTTTGGCACGCACACCGCGGAATCGCCCACCTCATCTTGCACACGGCCGCAGGCTCCATTCGGCTGTCGTTCTTGCTCGAGCGCGAAGCCCGGTCCTTTGCCGACCGCATCTTGCACGCGGTCGAAACCTCATCTGAGCCCTGGATGTGATGCGCATCGCTTGGAATCCGTCGTATGCCCATTCGCTGCCACCCGGTCACCGCTTTCCGATGGCGAAGTACGAGTTGATTCCGCAACAGCTTCGTTACGAAGGCATCGCGGCGGAGCGGGACTTCTTTGCGCCCAAGCCGTTGTCGGATGCCCAGGTGCACGCGGTTCACGATGCGGGGTATTGGACGCGGTTGCAGGCTGGGGAATTGTCCCGTGCGGAGGTGCGTCGGACGGGGTTTCCGTGGTCGCGCGCGCTGGTGGAACGGGAGGTGCTGATTGCTGGAGGCACTTTGGAATGCGCGCGGCATGCGCTTGCTGGAGGGGGCGTGGCCTTGAATGTGGCCGGGGGGACGCACCACGCTTTTCGGGATCGGGGTGAGGGGTTTTGCCTGTTGAATGATTTGGCCTTGACTGCGCAACTAATTTTAAATGAAGGGCTTGCAAGCCAAATCCTCATCGTCGACCTCGACGTGCACCAAGGCAATGGAACGGCGGCGATGTGCGCCCACGAACCCCGCGTGTTCACCTTTTCCATGCACGGCGCCTCGAATTATCCGCTGCGCAAGGAACGCAGCGACCTCGACGTGCCGTTGCCCGACGGCTGCGACGACGCGCATTACTTGGGGCAGTTGCGGCACCACCTTCCGCGACTATTCGATGCCGTGGAGCCGGACCTTGTGCTCTACCAGTGCGGCGTCGACGTCCTCGCCTCGGACAAGCTCGGCCGCCTGGCCTTGACCCGTGAAGGGTGCCGCGACCGGGATCGCGAAGTCCTTGAGCGCTGCTGGCGGCATGGCGTTCCGGTGGTGTGTGCGATGGGCGGGGGGTACTCTCCCGAACTCCGGCACATCGTCGACGCTCACGTCGAGACGTTCCGTTTGGCCGCACACTTCTGGTGCTGATTGCCATCGCTTCGGGCTTGTGTTGGGGGCAGGGGCCTCGTAATTTTGAGCATGCTTCGTTTTCCAATCATCGCGCTGATGTGCGCGCCGACTTTGGCTTTGGGCCAAGGAGAATCGCCTGTTTTCGCACCTGCAGAGCGCGTGGTGGACCGGCTCATTTCCGCGGGCACGGTGGAATGGGCTGATTTCGATTCCGATGGTGACCTCGATGTCATCGCGGCTGCGAATGGCAACAACCAGTTGGCCTGGTTTGAACAAACCGCACCCGGGGCCTTTGGCTGGGTGAAATTGTTTGACCCTGCGGCCATGGGGGACGATTGGAACGACTTCCAGGTGGTGGATTGGAACGACGACGGGCGCATGGATCTGATTGCGTGCGAGGAAGGCGGGCTGGTGTTCCTCGAACAGTTGGAGGACGGCTCGTTGACCGAACCGGTGCATTTGCGCGCCAGCCCCAATCCCTTTCGGCTCGACATCGCTGACGTGAACGGCGATGGGCACCTGGATGTGACCTATGCGGATTCGCAATCCGGGGAGGTGGTGCTTTTGCTCGGCGCAGGATCGGGCGCGGTTTCTGAGTTCGAAACGCCCATGCAACTTGCGGGTGCGGCGGTGGTGCTGTTCGCCGATTGGAACGCCGATGGCGCGACCGATTGGATGGTGGGCTCGTACACGTGGGGCACGTTGAGCGTGCGCTATGGCGATGGGGAAGGGGGCTTTGCTGAAGACCAAATCGTAGCCGATTTTGGCAAACTCTCCGCCGTCATGGCCTTGCCGAATGGAACCACCACCGACCTCGTCCTCGGTGTCGACGACACGTATGTCATCCGCTGGCACAACGACGGTTCTCCGCCCGACACCTTGGGGCTGTTCGCCAAAGCCCAGCAGTTCGACCTCGCGGACGCCAACGGCGACGGCCACTTGGACATCGCCGTGGCGGCCCAAACATCGAGCGAATGCGGCCTCATCCTCGGCGATGGTGCCGGTGGTTTCCTCCCAAATCCCATCGAGTTCAACGTCCCGCAAGCCCTCGACGTGGCGTTGGCAGATGTCGACGGGGACGGCGTGGCGGAGATGCTGACGGCTTCGCGTTCCCGAGGCCAAATCGGCTGGCGGAATTTCGATGCCACCGGCGCCCCTTCCGATTACCATCCCATCCTCGAAGGATTGCAGTATGTCCGCAACGTGGCGGTCGGTGACCTGAATGGCGATGGGCTCGCCGACGCCGCGGCCATGGTGCAGGGGACGAATGTGTTCGGTGGCGGCCCAGAGTACCTGAACGTGGCGTTCTCTCAACCGGGCGGCGGTTGGGAAGTGCAGTACGTCCCCACGGGCACGTACTTCGGCTACGACGTGGTCCTCGCCGATTACGACGGAGACGGTGACCTCGATGCGGTGGTCTCGGATTACAACGGCGACCGCGTCGTGGGCCTGCGGAACGATGGAAGTGGCGCCCTTGCCCTTTCGGATACGCTCATACCGAACATCAATGGATGCGACGACGTGGTCCTGAGCGACCTTGACATGGATGGCGACCTCGACCTCGTAGCCGGTGCTTGGCAAGGTTCTGCTGTGATGGTGGCCTTGAACGTGGGCAACGGACAATTCTCGGCTCCCACCGCCATGATGAATACGGGAAGCCGCTGCGAGGCCGTGGCAGCCGATGATTTCAATGGAGACGGCTTGATTGACCTTGCAGCGTGCTTTGAAAACTCGGGGGACGTGCGCATTTGGCTTCGCTCAGCAGGCTCCGCACCGGAAACTTTGGCCTTCGAATCGCCTCAAATCCTCGCGCTCAGCAGTGCACAAGACCTGGCCATTGGCGATGCCGACGGCGATGGGGATGTGGACCTGTTCGGCGTGGGTTACAACGAACTCGGCGTTCGGCAGTTCACGAACGATGGGCAAGGGAGCTTTGCCGAAGCCATCGGCTTGGGCTTCACGGACTTGAATGGCACCTTGGGTCTCACGGTGGGCGATCCCGATGGGGACGGCTTGGCGGATTTGGTGGTGAGCGAATACGGTGGCGGTCGCACGCGCTTGTACCATGCAGCGACGGGATCGGTGGTGGAATTGGCAGCGGGGAGTGGCCCCCAAAACGCAGCCTTCGGCGACGTCGATGGGGACGGCGATGAGGACGTCGTGTTGTCCTTTTACCAATCAGCCGAAATCCAGTGGACGGAATTGCTCGAGGGCATGCAGCCCCCGCTGTGCTCAGGTGACATCAACGCGGATGGTATTGTATCCACTGCAGATTTGACCGAATTCTTGGTGGTGTACGGTTGCGGGTCGGGTGAGGCGTGGGCTTCCGAACCGCCTTGCGGTAGATCCGACCTCAACGGCGATGGAGGGGTCAACGTCAACGACTTGATCCAGTTTTTGGTCGCTTACAGCGAAGGGTGTGGCTCCTAGCACTTCACTCATTCGAGGTATTGGTCCATCATGACCAACATGAGCGCACACGATGCTGCTCCGAGCTCCAACTCGCGCTTGTGCACGTTTTCGAACACGTCCCGCGCACTGTGGTGAAAATCGAAGTAACGCTGACCATCGGGCAACAACCCGACGAGCAATGGTCGCGGCTCGTGCGTCTTCAGGGGCGAAATGTCGACGCCCGCCCATCCGCTTCGTGAGGAGTTGAGGCCGTAGGGTTCAAGGGAAGGAAGCTGGGCTTGCAACCACGCGACGTGTTCGGGTGAAGCGTCCACACTGAAGCCCCGAGGAACCAGTCCTCCTGCATCCGATTCCATGGCACCCACGACGCGAATGCCCGCTTCGTTCGTCGCAGCCCACTCCGCATACGCCTTGCCGCCTCGGTTTCCGTTTTCCTCGTTGATGAACAGGACGAAATGGAGGGTGTGCCGTGGTTCATATCCGATGGCTTTGAGCAGCCGCAACGCTTCGAGCGTGTGAACCACTCCGGCCCCGTCGTCGTGGGCACCTTCTCCGATGTCCCAAGAATCGAGGTGGCCTCCAAGTGCGATGACCCGATCCGGAAACTCACATCCGCGAAGGATGCCGATCACATTGCCCTGTTCGCGCTCGCCCAGGTCTCGGCAATTCATGCTCAGCGTGACTTCCAAATCCGGGTCGGCAGCAACTTGGTGAGTAAGTTCGCGCGCATCAACGGTTGAGATCGCTGCCGCGGGAACGCGGGGAATGCCCTCTTCATAGTACATCGCCCCGGTGTGCGGGATGGTGTCGTAGGCATGGGTCATGCTGCGAACCAAAGCCGCCACCCCGCCAGCCTTAGCCGCTGCGATGGCGCCTTGCCCGCGTTGGTCTACAGCCCCGCCATAAGCGGCTCCGGTGTTGATGAGGAGCGGGTCCATCGGACGGTTGAACAAAATGATGCGACCCTCCGTGGCCGATCGAGGCATTTCTGCCAATTCCTCGATGCCCCGCACGACCAAACACGGCGCCGTAAGGGGGGCATCATCGGGCGTCGGAACGGAACCCCCCAAAGCGGTCACCCGAAGGGGCATGTTCCCCGCGGACGCCGAGCAAACCGTGCCCCGCGTCCACGCCGGCACCACCACGGGCATGACATAAACCGAGTCGGCCCCGTTGACCTCCAACACTTCCCCTCCCCAAACCATCGCTCTTTCCGCTTCAGGGGAACCGCTCAACCGGTGACCAATGCCCTTGGTCAATTCCCTCAACCGTTCGTACGACTGTCCATTCCCGAGGGCCTCCTCGAACAAAGCCGCGACCCGGGTGGAGTCTGCGTTAGCCCTTTGGGCCGCAGCCCCCGCACAGCAGACCAGCAGGCCCATCAGTCCTATGCATCGCTTCATTCGCCGAATTTAACAACGGCTTGCCAACCTTGCTCTTGCAGTTCGATGGAATGCTCTTCTTCCGCATCGAATTCAATCCGCACCCGGGTAGCATCCTGTTCGGGGAGAAACGAAACCGTACAAAAACGGCCCCCAAAAACATAGGTAAACTATTGGAGGGGAGTGACTTCTGTGCATTCCGCTATGAAATCAAATCCCGCGCTTTGATCCCGTGCTTCCATCCGCGCATGGTAAGTGCCCCCTGTGCGCAAGTCGTTGATCGCAAAAGGGCAATGCCAGCTTTCATCGGCAAAATTCCACTGAACGATGTGCTCGGGTAAGGTGTAAGCGTCCCAGGTGCCTCAGAGCCGTTCATTCGGTCTTCGAATTCTGCAAAATGGCTCCGATGCATTTCCCTGATCGATTCCAAATCCAGTGATGCAACGGATTCCAATTCCTCGGTTCCTTCATAAAATTCGAGGGCCCAATCGCGCAGTTCAGACTCATCCATCCAATCGCTTGACGTTTCGGCGACAAAATCGCTGCAATAGACGGTCCACCATGGATCGGAATCCTGCCGTTCCACGGTCACGTCAAGGGTTAACGCATCCTCTGGACTCATGTTACGTGCAATCTATTCATTCCCAATGCGTATCCTTTGCTCACTTGGCGAACTCGTGGCTGCCTCGGGCAGGGCTCAGTCCTCAATTTTCACTCCGGGTTTCGAGTAATCCCGCACCTTCGTTCCGGGCAACGTGGGGTACATCATGTTGCCAACAACGATGAACCCCGGAGCCTGGTAATCCCGCACGGAGGTTCCGGGAAGGGTTGGATAAATGAAGTCCCCTTCTCGGACGAGGCTCGATTGCGAGTAATCGCGCACGGAGGTGCCGGGCACAGTAGGATGGCTCTTGTCGCCCTCGTGCACCCAACCCGGTTGCGAGTAGTCCCGAACGGAAGTGCCCGGAAGGGTGAGGTAGGACTCGTTCCCCTCGCGTTTGGTGCACGGTTTAGAATGATCCCGTACGAAGGTCCCCGGAAGCGTTGGGCAGGTCATGCCATCACTCGTGGTTACGGTTCCAACATCGGGGGTGTTTTGGGCAAAAGCGGCCGTGCAACCGATGAGTGCAGTAAATGCGAGAATGCGTTTCATTATTGAAATATCTAAAAAACAATGGACACAAACAGAATTCAATCCCAAATTGGAATACTTCATTGCTGAATCCGTTTGCTTTGGTCTAAAGCTGTTGTGATGATTCGGTTCTGAACGGATGCAGAGCAGGATTGTTTTTGATGTCTGTTTTCACTGTGAAAACTTGGTGCGCAGCGGAGCATGATGGTTGAAACCTTACCAAACACCTTGCGTAATATGAAGCAACATGTTTTTCGATAGCATCACTTTCTTGGTCTTTTTTGCGGTTGCATTTGCTGCCTTTTGGTTGGTCTTCTCTCGCTCGAAGTCCCGGAGAAATGGATTCCTTCTGCTCACCAGCTATGTTTTCTATGGTTGGTGGGATTGGCGATTTCTCAGTTTGATCTTCATCAGTTCGATGGTTGATTTTATCCTGGGCAAGGCCATTGAAAAATCTGGAGAACCGCGGGTTCGAAAGCAGCTTTTGCTTGTGAGTTTGCTCGTCAACCTCGGCATATTGGGGGCATTCAAATACTACAATTTCTTCATTGATTCCCTCGATGTTTTGCTCGCATACGTGGGCACGAGCGCTGCAGCCGCGCACATCGATGTTGTGCTTCCGGTTGGGATCAGTTTTTACACCTTTCAAACGCTTTCCTACACCCTGGACATCTCTCGTGGGCGAATGAAGGCCGTGCATGATCCGATTCAATTCTTCACTTTTGTCGCGTTTTTCCCTCAACTCGTTGCAGGGCCCATCGAGCGCGCCAGGGACCTGCTGCCGCAGTTCGGCGATGAACATCCTGGGTTCAAGGTGGACGCTGCCCGGAGCGGCCTGTTGCTTGCCCTGTGGGGGATGTTCAAAAAGGTGGTCGTTGCTGATCGATTGGGGACCGTGGTGGATGCCACGTTCACTGCTTCCGATGAACTCGGGGCAAATTATGCTGCGCTCGGACTGCTTTGTTTTGCAGGTCAATTGTATTTGGATTTTTCTTCCTATTCAGACATCGCTCGCGGCATCAGTCGCATGCTTGGTTATCGCCTTTCCGAGAATTTTAAACGACCGTATTTCGCATCGAGCTTCAGTGATTTTTGGAAGCGATGGCACATCACGCTCAGCAGTTGGTTCCGGGATTACCTCTACATCCCGATGGGAGGAAATCGAGGAAGTGGGGTGCGCGTTGGGTTGAACGTGATGGTGGTATTTTTAGTCAGCGGGTTGTGGCATGGGGCTTCTTGGAGTTTTGTGATTTGGGGAGGGTTGAATGGGTTGTTCTTGGTGGTGGTAGATCCGCTCCTTGTTCAGGCCCTGAGGGGATTGGGCAAATTCGGACGGGGGGTTGCTGCGGTTGTCGTGACGGCATTTTGGACTCTTTCTTTGAGTTATTTCCGGGCCCAAACCTTGGACCAAGCGCACAACATGCTCGGTGCACTTCTATCCAATGAAGGGCGGATACCGACGGAGTTGGTCCATTTCCCATGGAGGTTGACCATCGGTTTGGTGATTTTTGTCCTTCTTATTGAATTGATTCAGGAACGGAGGGCGCAGTGTGTTGAGCGCGTGTTGAATAGCCCACGCGCCGTTCGCTGGTCCGTGTATTTGTCCTTGTGCATGGCAATCGTGTTGTTGGGAGCTTACGGCGTTGACGTCACAGATCAAGAATTCATTTACTTTCAATTCTAAGGGACGATGCATTCACGATCCATCCTTCTTTTTCTAGCCCGAGGCGTTGTGGGGGTTTCGGTCATCGTGGCTTTCCTCGCCATCATGGATGGCCTGGCTTGGTTTCAAGCACCCCAAGACCTGAATTCACACATTGAAAAGCGCTGGTCCTCGCTTCGAAAACTGCACGAAGCAGGCGAGCCCGTGGATGTGCTGATCCTTGGAGATAGCCACACGTACACCGGGGTGAATCCGAAGCACCTGAGTGCTGAATTGGGACAAACCTGCATGGTTTTGGCCAACAACTCGATGAGTTGGACGGACCACTATTGGACCTTGCGGGAAGCCCTCGAGTGGTGCACGCCACAGACCGTGGTCATCGAAACGTATGGATTGGATGGAAATGCCTCTGGTTCGAGAAGTTCAGCTCAACTCGTTAGCCAAATACGAGCCTTTGAAGCTCGCAAGAGTCCTTCCTTGAAGTACCCAGCCGCCTGGGACCTGTTCACGTTGGATGAACTGGCGATGGGCTTGAGCCCTACCGTGCGGAACCATCACTTTTTGTGGGACTCGCTGGAGCTCATCGGCGCGAATATGAAGCGCAAAGGGCCGCGTCCCTTCGCCGAAGCAGAGGGACTGTATCTGGGCAGGTTCATTCGCTTTACGACCGGTTTAACGAATGATACCCAAGCGCGCTATGATTCGACCGGTCCTCCGGTAAATGGTGCGGATTTACCCATTCATCCGCGAAACATTGAAGCGGCACGGGACATTGCCGCGTTATGCAAAGAGCATGGCATCACCTTGATTTGGTTGGCACTTCCGATGTACCATCGACATGTGGACGGGAAAGAGGTCTGGATGCAGCGTGTGGATTCGATCCGTCGTGAGGTGGATGAGGCCATTCCGTTTTTAGAACTGATGACGGACTCATCCTTGAATGCTCGTCCGGAGTTTTTCGAAGACACGTATGTCGCGAACCAACACATGACCTGGCAAGGATCGGTGATGGTGAGTCACCGGCTGGCCCAGTTCATGGATTCCTTGCGTGGGCCGGAAGGGATCAACCGGTTCGCGGACACCAACTGGCACCGCTTGATGCGCGAATCCGAAGGGTTTTATGGTTTCAATGCGCCCTTATTGCCAGACTCCAATGTGTCCGTAATCTTTCAAAATGTCCGGCTTAAAGAATTGGAGGTCAAAGACGTGATGAGGTACCACGACCCCATGCTCCGCAAGGGCATGGATTACCTTCAGTTCCGAATTCACCGCTGGCCCGACCACCTCCCTCAACCTGAGACCGTTCAGTTGATTGGTTCATGGGAGGTCCTTTGGCCCGATAAGGGGCGTGTGAAATCGCCTGCCGTGATGGAATTCATTCCTCACTTGTCCTCACGTGAGCTCACCGTCTTTCGGTGTGCGATTTCGGAGCAGTTGGAATTGAAGCGCCTCTCGGACCTCAGATTAAACCTCAAACAGGCGAAAGAACGGTAAGAGCGGGATGAAAAAACGCCCGCGACTGCGGGCGTTTTTCAAAGCGGAGGGGACAGGATTCGAACCTGCAACCCTTAACGGGCGACGGTTTTCAAGACCGCTTGACAGCCACTGTCCACCCCTCCATGAGGTGGCAAATTTAAACCAATTCGCCTTAAGAATCAACGCTGCACAACAAATCACCACGAAAGGCCAATTCTTTGGTCTGAAGTTCAATCGTTTCGGAGTTCATTCAGCGAGCATTGACGCGTTTGAACCGCCGCTTCAGCTGCACGAATTGCATCGTTCATCGCGGAAAGGAATGGCTTAGATTGCATCTTTGTCATCATGTTGCGCCTTTTAACCATTGCCTTGGTTTTCGTTTCCATCCAGACCTCCGCTCAATACAGCGTGACGGGATTGGATGCCTATCCGATGCCTGAGCACCTTGTGATGACCAATGCCAGCAGCGACTTGTTGAATGCGAGGGGCCGGTTCATCACCGAGTTGGAGCGCAATGGTTTCCAGGTCATTACGGAGCAACAGCAACAGCAGATGTGGCGTATGGAGCAAGTGGCCGTTCGGACGGCCGAGGTGTTGCAAGCGGCAGGGCAGGACGGCCTGAGTGAAGATGAATTGAAGGATCGGCTGCAGGCTCGTGGCGTCAGTTGGTCCCTTCACGGCCAACGCCAAGTGGAACGCTACGTTGCGGAGGGAAAGGCGCGCACCTGGGTGGTCGAAACCCCACGCATCCAGTACTTCACAAAGAAGACGGACCATTTCGCTTGGGATGCAGCGGAAGTGCCTGAGGCGACCTTGGACTCCCCCCACACTTTTCACTTCTTCTCCTTCAATTACACCTACCGCGAATCGCTGACCTGCAGCAACACGTTCTCCGAAATTCACGGCAGCATCAACGACGTCAGCGGTGGAGAAAACAAGCCGCTGATCAGCTTCGAGTTCAAGCAACCCCTGATGGGCTCGGCTTGCCCGAGCACCATCGTGCCCGAACTCGCCCGTCGCATGAAGCCCGACCCATCCGCTCGGCCCACGCCCGCCGAGATCGATGTCCAACTCAAAGAAGGACCGCATGGTCTGGAAGGCATCAGCACTTTGATGATTGTTCCGCAGCCGGGCACGGACTGTTCAGGCGTGAACAGCGCGGACGCCGTTGACCTCTTTGCTATGGAGCTGATCCAGCACTTCGATGTCGTGGACCGCAGCGTCCAGAACCTCATTTTCGAAGAGCAGCAGCTCGCCATGACGGGGTTGATCAGAGAAGTGGACCTCGTCGAGGCCGGGATGCACGCCGGAGCCCAAGGCATCCTCACCGTGCAAGGAAGTTGCCTCGCCGACCGCGCGTTTTGGAAGGCCAAACTCATCAGCGTTGAAACCAGCGTCCTCCTCCTTTCGGCCATCGGCCAAGACGCCACCCCACAAGCCGTAGCCCAAGCCATCGGATCGGCGCTCTGATCGCCGTGGTCCATCTACCCGTGAACCATTTCGTAACTTGGCTGCATGAAGGGCTTCGTTGCTTTGATGTTGGGCGTGAACGCGGTGAGCTTTGCACAAGATTGCCCGGATTTGGCGGTGCTCGGGGTGTGGCAAGATCCGTTCCAAGCGGACCGAATCCGCCTGATCTCCGAGAACACCTCCTTCGACGAACTCTACAATTACCCGGGATGGAAATTGCTCGACGCGGATGGGAACGTCCTCGCGGAAGAAGCTCCGAATTTGTTCGGCTTGTACGGGGTCAATGTGCATGATTTGCAGTGGATTGCGACCTTTGAAG
The DNA here is from genome assembly GCA_965656785.1 of uncultured Flavobacteriales bacterium. Taxonomy (GTDB): domain Bacteria; phylum Bacteroidota; class Bacteroidia; order Flavobacteriales_D; family Sanyastnellaceae; genus JALQTD01. The sequence goes on along the minus strand of CBFHLY010000007.1, from coordinate 67,083 downwards.
TGCCGCAGGAGGCGCAGGAGGTCACGTTGCAGCTTTGGACAGGGTTCGGTGAGGCGTTGGTGTGCGCCATTCCGTACGCGTTTGAAGCGCGTTCGTTCGAGTGGGCAGGCCAAACCTCGGGCGACTGCCTCCCCGTCCGCCTGTCCTTCCAAGGGTACGCTCCCCCACAGGGAACGGTTGAGGTCACGTTGGCTTCACTCGGGTGGACGGGTGAATTTTGGTCCACCAGCTTGAGCGTCAACGAAGCGAACAACTGGTTCACCACCAGCGACTCGCTCTGCCTTGCGCAAGCCGATTGCTACACCTTGGAGGTGGCCTGCAGCACCGACGCATTCGTGAATTTGACTTGGAGCGACGGGGCGCTGGGCTTTCCGCACGTCACTTGGACGCTCGAATCCGCCGGCAACACCATCACCACGTGGGACCTGTACGACGAGGACTGCGTAACGGACGCAGTGGAGGAGGAGCGCACGCCTCGCCAGCTCCCCGCCGCGGTCGCGGGAACTGCCATTCCCAGCGCGGGATGGCCGGCAGGTGAATATGCCGTGTACGACCTCGGTGGGCGGCGCGTGCTCGCGTGGACCCAGTTGCCGGATGCGCCATTTTACGCCCCTCCGATCCCCGGCCTGTATTTGATGGTTTCGGCGGACGGTGCCGTGACCAAATGGTCGGTGCGATGAACCGATTGATCCCTTTTTTGGCCTGCATGGCCCCCCTCCTCATGAATGCCCAAATCCCGATGCTAACAACCCCACACGAGCCCCAACACGTTGAAAACCCTGACCTTCACATCGAAGTTTGGAGCGACATCGTCTGCCCTTTTTGCTACCTCGGTAAGCGCCGGCTGGAGCGCGCCTTGGCGACCCTTCCGGAAGACTTGAGCATTCGCGTGGAGTGGAAAAGTTTCGAACTCGACCCGAATCGGGTCACGCGCACGGACGTACCGGTGGCTCAGCTGCTCGCGGAGGAGAAGGGCATGCCGCTGGAACGGATGCAGCAAATGACCGAGTACGTTACGGCGATGGCCCAGGAGGAAGGACTGGAGTACGCGCTGGATCAGTCGGTTTGGACGAACACGTTCCAAGCACATGTGCTGATGCATTGGGCGAAACTCCAAGGCAAGCAACACGCGATGAAGGAGCGCCTGTTCCGAGCGCATTTCATGGAGGGGGCGAACGTGGACGACCGGCAAACGCTGTTGCGGCTCGCCGCCGAAGTGGGGCTCAACGCCGAACAGGCCCAGGTTGCATTGGACAATGCTGACCTCGCAAACGATGTGCGCACGGATGAGTACGAATCGCGCACGTTGGGCATTCGAGGTGTTCCGTTCTTTCTGATCAATGGGGAAACCGCGGTCTCGGGCGCCCAGCCGATGGAGGCGTTTCAGGATGCCCTGAACGGGGTGCTCTCCACGTTGAATCCCGAGCCGCCTGCTGAAGGTCCGGTTTGCGATCCGAGCGGGGAATGCGACTGATCGCGTTCGGCCTCCTGGCCTTGGTGGCGTGTTCGCCGCAAGGCGTGGAGTTTGAAGTCGTGGCTCCTGGCTTGGGTCCTTCTGAACGGGTATACGTGGCGGGAAGTTGGTGCGGCTGGCGCCCTGACGGTGTACTTCTGAAGCACGACGGGGACGAACGGTGGATTGGAAGGGCCAGTGCACCGGAGGGGACGCATGAATTCAAATTCACGCTTGGGTCTTGGGAGCGGGAAGGCTTGAAGGCCAATGGTTTTCAGCGGGACAATGCGCTCCTTGAGGTGGTGAACGGTCGTGCCGTGGTGCGCGACACGGTTTGGGGCTGGAGCAACGGGCCAGCACCGAAAGAACCACAAGGGCAGTTGACGGGCCGTGTCGACACGCTCGGCACGTGGACGCCACCTGGATTGCTGCCGCGCCTGGTCACGGCGTGGGTGCCTCCCTCGGACACGCTCCACGAATTGGTCATCCTACATGATGGCCGCAACGTGTTCGATCCGGAATCGGCGAACTTTGGGGTGGATTGGGGCGTGGACGACACCTTGATGAAGTGGGCGCCACGGGTCGGGGTGTTGGCCGTTGCGGTGGATTGCACGGACGACCGGTCCACCGATTACGGACCCGGACCGGAGGGGAAGGCCTACGTGGCGTGGCTCGCGGACGTGGTGGTGCCGGAGGTGATGGCGAAGTATGGACTTGCTCCTGAAATCCCCATCACCGTTGCCGGGGCGTCGATGGGGGGACTCATTTCGGCCGTCGCTTTGGTGGAACACCCCGATGTGTTCGATGGGGCGATTTGCATGTCGCCCGCTTTGGGTTACCGCGACTTCAATTATGCAGAGGAATTGAGGGGCAGGGAGTGGCCGGGGAATGCGGGGCCGATTTGGATTGACAACGGCACAGTGGGGTTGGAGGCTCAATTGCAACCGGGAGTGGTCGACATGGAAAGCTATTTGAAGACCACCCGTGCCGCATTCATTGTGCAGCTCTATCCGGGCGGTCGCCATTTTGAACGGGATTGGGGCGAACGGTTTGGGACCGCCTTGCGTTGGATTCAACAAAACCGATGACCATGCGCGGGTTGGTTTTGCTGCTCCTGTTTCCATTGACCGCTGCGGCTCAGGATTGTGCGAGTGCTGCGTTGCAGAGTCGGGAGGCGTTTCTTTACGGACGGTTCGAGGTGCGGATGCAATCGGCGGAGGGGAGTGGTTTGGTCAGTAGCTTCTTCCTGTACAATCGGGACGTCAACTGCAATTGGCCTGCGGTCAACAACGAAATCGACATCGAGATGACCGGCAACCTCAACGGCTCCGTCCAATTCACGACCCACTACCCATTCCTACAGTCGTACACGTACATCCATCCGCTCGATTTCAATCCACACGCAGGGTTGCACGATTACGCGATCGAATGGGAGCCGGAAGCGGTGCGGTGGTTCGTGGATGGCGAGCTGGCGTATGTGCAAGACGCAGCGTACGTCGGGGGACTTCAGCACCCGATGCGGCTCATGATGAACTTGTGGGCGGCGGATTCTCCGGCGTGGGTGGGGCCTTGGACGTTCATGGAGGCGCAGTCCGTCTACGATGAGATTTCTGTTTATGCTTACACGCCGGGCGAAGGCACAGCGGGGACGGCAGACAATTTCTCGCTGGTGTGGACGGATGCGTGCGATGTGCTGGATCCGGAGCGCTGGGAGACGAACGAATTGGAGACGTTCGGCGGCAATTTCTGCACGTTTACGTCGACGAATTTGGCCCAAGTTGAAGGCCAAATCCACTTCAACCTGACCCCACCGCTCCCCACCACGACCACCCCCGTGACCTTCCAACTCGACGCGTCCACCACCCCCGCGGGCCCTAGCGACGTCGTCTACCTCAACGGAACCTTCAACAACTGGTGCGGCACGTGCGCCCCTATGGTCCTCGTCGACGGCACCTACACCCGCACGGAAACGCTGCCCTCCGGCGAACACGAGTACCTCTTCACGGTGAACGGCTGGTCCTCCATCGGCGGTGCGCCCCTCGGCTCCTCCTGCGATTTCCTGCCGTGCGACGAATACGGCAATTACGGCGTGGCGGTCCTCTCTGGCCAGCCGTCGGCGACCTTGCCCGCCCACTGCTGGGCCTCCTGCTTCGACTGCACCACGTGCCCTGCTGACGGCAACGGCGACGGCTTTGTGACGGTCACCGACTTGATGTTCGTCTTGTCGAATTTCGGCTGCCTCGGGAACTGCCCAGGCGACCTCACTGCCGACCTGGTCGTGAGCGTTTCCGACCTGCTCCTCCTGCTTAACGGATTCGGCGAGCCCTGTGAGTGAACCTCCGATGCCCTTCGGTGGTTTCAATCGGCATGCACCGACTCACCACCCGCCAATTCCTTCCCATCTCCGTCGAGGAGGCGTGGGACTTTTTCAGCATTCCTGAAAACCTGAACCGCCTTACGCCGGAGGACATGTCCTTTGAAATCTTGTCCGGTGGGGGGGAGCGCACGTTTGCGGGCCACGTCATTTGCTACACCGTCCGCCCGCTGTTGAACATTCCCATGCGGTGGGTGACGGAAATCGTGGAGTCAGAGGATGGCAAGTACTTCATTGATGAACAACGATTTGGACCGTATCGGTTCTGGCATCACTTGCACCGATTCACCCCCGGCAATGGGGGCGTGTGGATGGACGATGTGTTGCATTACGTGCTGCCGGCAGGTCCGATTGGTGAGCTCATGGGAGCGTTGATGCTGAACAAGAAAGTCGATGGCATCTTCACTTACCGCGGTGAAGCCTTAAAACGCATCTTCCCTGGAGCCTCGGAAGCAGAACAGCATCGTCAGAAAATATAAGCGGGCCACCCCCGTGAAGGGATGGCCCGCTGCACCGCTGCGGTGCTCAATCGATCAGTCGCACTTTTCGTGGGGAACCACGATGCGGAGAGCCGGGTTGTAAATCGTCTCCGAACCTGCCGCGTCGGAGAAGCCGAGGATGTAGTAAACGCCTGCAGGCAAAGTCCACGAGAAGTCTTCACCGGCTCCAAAGTCCACGTCGAACGAGCTGTTGCCCACCTGGAGGGTAACCGAGCGGGCACCGGATCCATTGATGAAGGAGGCGTCGATGCCTCCATCGGCAGCGCTGGCTGAGGAAGCGGCGGAGACGCGCCACGTGCCACTCAATTCCATTTGGCCCGGTTGCGTGACCGTGAACGAATCCTCCGCCGTGCAGCCGGTCGTCAAATCGGTCACCGTCAGCGAATACGTTCCCGCATCCAACCCGCTGCGGTCCTGTGTAGTCGGTCCATCGCCCCACGCGTAAGAAACTCCGTCTGCCGTGACGTCAATGGCGCCATCGCCGGATCCGATTTCCGTCAAATCAGTCGTGCTGCCACTCAACGCGATTTCCCCGTATTCCATGAGCACCCAGTACATCGACCCCGTCAATCCGTTGTCATCGGTTGCGGTCAGGAACAGCGTGTCGCGCGCGGTGCCAGAACTCCCTGCGGCATCGAACGAAACGGTCAACAAAGATCCGCTTACGCTTCCTGAGAATTCACCCCCTGCGGGTCCGCCCGATACGGAGTAAGTCCATGGCGTTGCGCTCGGATCGCCTGTGAAGACCGTATCCAGGTCCAAGGTCAGCGCCGCAGCACCGAAGCAAACCGTATCGGCCACGAGCGAATCAGCCACCGGATTCAAGTTGGCCGTTGCGATGGTGAATTGCCCGTAGGCCGTGCATCCGCTGGCATCGGTGACGGTGACCTCGTAATCGCCTGCGGTGAGCCCGCTCAAGGTAGCCGTGGTCGGACCGTGATCCCAAACCGGGCTGTATCCGCTCTGCGGAGTGCCCGCGTCTTTCACGCAGCGCGTGGGGTAGCCGTACTGGTCCTTCAACGACTGGGTGTACAACGAAGTGGAAGCGGCTGAAACTTCGTAGGTTCCCACGTTGATCTTGCCCGCGGTTGTGGACAATTCGGATGTGCCCAGCCAAGCTTTGGTGCCGTCGCCGTACGAATAGACGACGTTCGAACGCACCCCCGAGGGACGGAAGGTCATGCCACTCGCATTCGTCAAACCCGCGAACGGATCCGACCACGTTCCGGCCACGGTGTCGCCCAGGGCGGCGCTGCCTTCAGCGAACGACGCAATGGAGGCCGTGTTCAGGGTCAGGACTTCCATGCGGTTGGGCACGTGGTAACCCGATGGGCAGAGGTTGTTCTCGGTGGCCGTCAACGCCGCCGCGCTGTAGAAGTACCCGTCGGTGCTGAGGTTGGAGACGCCGCCTTCCGGATCCGCGTACATCGGCGTGGTGGTGCCGTTGCTGTACAGGCTGTTGCCGGTTTCCTGCGTCAGGGCAGTGCCGTCGTTGAATTGGGTGGTTCGCAGGTTTTGGCCAAACCAACACTGGTCTCCCACCTCGTGCAGCGTGTACACCACACCGAAATAGGTCACCGATGCCTCGCCGTGACACGGTCCGCTCGTACTGGCGGCTGGAGCTCCGCCATCGAACACCAACGCGATCTCTCCATCGGCGGCCACCCACGAGCTGGCATCCGTTACCGACTCGGAAATGCTCACGGGTGCGAGTTCCGTCACCGTGAAGGTGGCGTCCAGGGTGTCGCCGTTGTCGTCTTCGGCCGTCACGGTCAACTCGGCGCTCACGTCATCGCCGGCACCGCTGAAATCGATGGTCAGGCTGCTCCCACTTACGCTCGCCGAGAATTCGCTACCAGCAGGGGCTCCTGCCACGGAGAACGTCAAGCTGCCCACTGGAGCCAGGAAGTGCTGCGAAAGGTCGATGACCACATTCGCACCGCCTGAACACACCATCGTATCCGCCAGGGCGGCCGTGATCAGGGGAGTGGGTTCGCTCGCGCCGAAGGTGTATTCTTCCGAGAAAGCGCGCATCGGACGCACCTTATTTGACAACGACTTGCCCAACGCACTGAAGAAATTCGAGTACTGGCCAGACCAGGTTTGGGCCGAGCCCGTGTCAAACCATTCGGTTGCGGTCCAGTGCGTGTAAGGCGGCTGTGGAACCGGCGCCACAAATCCAAGGCTGTCCCAAATCGTAGCATCGCCCGCTAGCGCATCGCGCAGGGTGGAAAATTCATCCTTGGACGGCAAAAACCAGTCGTCAAAAAACGCGCCATTCTGAACCACCCAAACGCTGTCCGCGTACTGCGCGGCGTGGGGCGTTTCATCGCATCCCGCCACGATCATCGCCGTTGCTGCGACGCCATCGCCCAATGCGCTCATGTCCGCGGTGCCGATGCTGTATGGGTTGGGAAAGTCGAGTGGGGTGTAGCCTTCACCTTGGCATCCCCATTGCCGATCGACTTGCATGGAAACCGGTGAAAGTTCGAGGTAATCGAAGCCGGGGTGCTCGTCGTTCTCGTCCACGAAGAAGACGATTCCGCCTGCGGGTCCGACATCTCCCACGCTGTAAGTGAACGACATGGGGGTGGTGAAGCTGTATTCGGAGCTGTACCGCGTGACGCCGTTGACGACCGCGTAGGAACGAGCGTAGTAGGTGGTGTTGGCGTCCAAGCCCGTCAAATTTGCAGTAAAAGATCCCGAACCCGTTCCCGCATCGGTGACCTGGGTGTTCGCGGTCGTGGGGGCTGGTGTGGTGGCGTAGACAAAGCCGCGCTCGGTGATGGTTCCGGCTTGGGGCGGGATTTGGCCCGTTAACGAAGCCGCTCCCTCAGCCGGCTGGATGTCCAAAATGGATCCGCCCAATGGCAGCACACTGTAAATGCCCAATTCATTCGTGTAGTCGTCTCCCGCCGTGACGAGGAGGTCCATCAAGCCGTCACCGTTGTAATCTGCAACATCAAGGAATCCACCCTTGTTTTGATTGGACTCCACGATGGTCAGGGCCGTGAAGGTTCCGCTTCCGTTGTTGCGAAAAACGCGGGTCCAGTTGTTCCAAAAGGACGCCGCCACATCCAAATCGCCATCCGCATCGAAGTCCAACAACTCAAAGCTTGAGGCACCTGTGACCACATTGGTCATCGTGAAAGCGCCCGCGCCATCGTTCTCGAAGAACACCCCGCCATTGCCAACCAAATCCACATCGCCATCGCCATCCACATCGCCCGATTTGAATTCATTGATGTTGGTCAAACCTCCCGCAGCGTCCTCTTGGATCACATGCTCCACCCATCCCGAGGAAAGGTTCCCCGTATTCTCGAGCCAGAACCACTTTTCTGGTTTTCCTCCGTTTACAAAACCCAATGAAGATGCGGCAATGTCTTGGTCGCCATCTCCATCGAAGTCACCGAAGATGGGGGCATAAGTGTAGTAATAGTCGTTGCTCACGGTGGCCCAAGCCGTCATACCTCCACCATCAGAGAGGTCATTCCGGAAGAGTTTCACGCTCGTTCTCGAGGTGGTCACCAAATCCGGATCCCCATCGCCGTCCAAGTCCGCAAAGTCAACATACCAATTCGTTTCCGTCACGAAACCGCCTCCACTGAATTGCCCCGTGCCGTCATTCAGCAACCAGCGCAGTGGCGATGTGCCGCCGTAACCGCTGATCACCAAGTCGACGTCACCATCTTGGTCGAGGTCGCGTGCCTTCAAAGTCTTTGCACGACTGAGGTCGGACACCTGGTCGGAGAACGCCGTGAAGGTGCCGTCGCCGTTTCCGAAGGCGACCTTCAAGAGGCCGGGGTCGTTGCTCCACTGCTCGAGCCATACGCCGGCTAAATCCAAAACTCCATCGCCGTTGAAATCCGCCGATGTGACGTCTGAAATGGCCACCGAATCGTTCGCCCAGTCCTCTTTTGTCACCCAAAAATTGCCCGTAGAAAAAGCTTCGTTCGTGAGCCCCTTCACGCGTGCAGTTAAAAGAAACGGATTCAGGGTTTCCGAAGTGGAACTCACCCAATCACCTAATGCGGAAAGTTCCACCAAGTCACCGGGCCAAAGCGCCTCATTGGGCGTGAATTCAAGCTCCGTCGTTCCTGCTCCAGACCACGAGCCAGCGATTGAGCCCCGGAATCTGCTTAAAATCGCGATTCCATCAGCCACATCGACGGGCGTCGCGGCGTCGAATGTGAGCACGATGGATTGATTCATTTCCACTCCCAGATTGGAAATGTTGGGGGAGCTTGAAATCAGATTCAGCTGCGCCGCGCTTTTCGACCATGCAAGCGTGAGCACCAAGCATGAGGCGATTGCTTTAACGGCAATAAATCGTTGTTGAGACATGATAATTGGGATTTCAACGAAAATAAGGGACGGCAAAAAGCGGATTTATGTGAAGGGGTGGGCTGTTGAAAATGGTGATACGTGATGTGATGAGTTGTTACCCGGTTCAAATCAGAAAAATTCACATAAATCAATGGAATTGTTCGAACTCGAGCGAACAATGTTGAACGGTGCGTGTTTAACCTTTCGTTACAAACCTTCAACACATGAAACATTCGTTCAATCTCTTGCTCCTCGCGTTGGGAGCCCTGACCAGCCTCACGGCAGCGGCTCAGAACCCTTGCAACACGCCCGGCGTCGTGGTCGAGGCCAGTGGCCTTTCTTACACGCCATCAAACTTGACCATCGAGGCGGGTGAAACCGTTGTTTGGGTGAACTATGGTGGTACGCACGACGTCAATGGCGTATCCTCTACCACCGGAGCGGCTTGGTCCAATCCTGAGACCTTCTCGTTGCCGCTCGTTTCAGGAAACACGGCCGGGGTTTGCATGGGCTCGTTCACATTCACCGAGCCGGGCACGTACCAATACGATTGCTCGTTTGGTGCACACGCTGCCAACGGCATGGTGGGAACCATCACGGTTACTCCGCCTCCGTCCAACACAGTCGTCGACATCATTGTCAACAGCCCGGATCACACCACGCTTGAGACAGCAGTCGTTGCTGCGGGATTGGCAGGCACCTTGAGCGGAGAGGGTCCGTTCACGATTTTTGCTCCGACGGACGCTGCGTTCGATGCGTTGCCTGCGGGCACGTTGGATGCGGTTCTCGCGGACAATGAGCTGTTGACGGCGATCTTGACCTACCACGTAGTCGGCGGAACGACGTTGAGCACGGACCTCATGGACGGCATGGTGGTGGAGACCTTGAACGGCGAGTCCGTGACAGTGTCCATCAACGCAGAAGGCGTTTTCATCAACGATGCGGAAGTCGTCGTTGCGGACCTCGTCGCGGACAACGGAGT
>CBFHLY010000007.1:0-57349 GCA_965656785.1 uncultured Flavobacteriales bacterium | reverse complement strand
TGCGGAAGTCGTCGTTGCGGACCTCGTCGCGGACAACGGAGTGGTGCACGTCATCGATGCGGTGTTGTTGCCGCCGACCTCCGTGCAGGAGGCGCAAGTGGCAACGTGGAACGTGTTCCCGAACCCTGCAGTGGACGTCATCCGCATCGACGGGTGGAACAACATGGAGCGTGACATCTTGGTGGTCAATGCGATGGGCCAAACCGTCGCCCAGTTGAACGCCACGCAGCAAGCGTTCTCCATTGAAGCGCTCGAAACGGGCATCTACTTCTTGGGAACGCCCGAATTGGGTTGGAAACGATTGGTGATTCGTTGATTCTTCAACGATGGGTTGAAAGGCCTCGATGCTTCGGCATCGGGGCCTTTTTCATGGATTGAACAGCACCACCCAGGTGTTCAAAGAAGTGGCCACGATCAACCAAAGCACGTAGGGGATCAACAACCAACCACCTCTTCGGCAAAACCGCCACATCATCAAAACAGCCACCAGCAGCAGCACCAAATCCAGCAATGCAAGGTCCGTCCACTGTGCTGAGAAGAAGAGTGGATTCCAAGCCACGTTGAGAACCCACTGGATGCCGTACCACAGGTAAAACCGCCGGGGATGCCGGGGCTGGTTTTGGCTCATGAACACCGACAGCGAAAGCATGACCACCGTCCAAGCGATGCCGAACGTCGCGCCTGGCGGAATCCATGGGGCCTGATCGAGGCCCGCATACCAGTCAGACCGAACGCCGGGCCCCGTGAACAGCCCTCCGATGGCAAGGGCGGTGAAATTGAGCACCCCGAAGAGACCGAGCGCTTTCCCGTTGATTCGTTTCATGTCAGGAAATTAAGCGACAATGCACGAAGCAATCCAAATCCGATGGCATCTTGATCACAGTGGCGCTCGGAACACGCCGCCTACGCCGTCGATTCACTTGCGCGCAAATCGCAGGCCCAACAAGTGTTCCAGCTGAGTCAGGGGCATGGCAAAGCCCAATCCTTCCACGCCTTGGTCCATGATTTTTTCAGTCACGATTCCCACCAGCACGCCGTTCGGACGAGCGAGTGCACCTCCGCTGTTTCCGGGACTGATGCTGACGTCTGTTTGGATGAGGGTTTTGGCGCCATCTCGGCGCTTCCCAGAGACGATGCCGCGCGTCAACGTGGCGCCCAATCCCACATCGTATGGCGTGCCGATGGCAAAAACATCTTCTCCCAATTCCGGAAACGCCTCAACATCCATGGCGAAGGGTTGCAGCCCGGTCGCTTCCACTTTCACCAAAGCGAGGTCCCAAACGGGATGGAATCGCACCAGCCGCCCATCGAGTTTCGTGCCGTCATGCAGGGTAACCGTGTAGGTTTTCGCCGTATCCGAGGCTACGTGATGGTTGGTCAAAATCCATCCCGACGCATCGATGATGCATCCGCTTCCGTGCCCTTGTTCGTCCTCAATGGTCACCATGCTGTACACGGTAGCGGCAACTTTGCCGGGTGCGGTTTGGGCCGGCTCAAGGGAAAGGGGTTCCCATTGAGCGGTCCAAAGTGAATCCGCTTGCCCCAACGAACGTGCGTCCCGCAAAATGCGCTGATCTTCCGCTGCCAAAAAGGCCGCTCGTGAAACGGCATCCAAAAGCGCTGCGCGGTTGAAGCCCAAATCCCCGGTTTCATAAACGTGCCACGTCGATGGCGTGCTCAATTCTACCGTATCCACTTCCAAACCAAACGGGTGCTCTACCCACCAGCGGGTGGTGGCTTCGTATCGAACAGCGCGTGCCAAGCGGTCCTCATTCAATCCGACCAGTTCCCCATGCAAACTCCACGTCCCTTCATCGCGCAGCAAAGAATAGGAGGGAGGTGCTTGGAACCCTTGTTGGGTGAACCCTTCCGCGAGTTCCTCATCGAGGTTGGTGTCCTCCAACGTCACATCTTCCCGGGACGCATTGCGCCCCACCCAACGGCCCCGTTCGAAGTCTTTGACCGTTTCGAAGTAGCTCCACGAGTGCGATCCTGCAGCGAGGTTGAAATCGAATTGCTGCAGTTCCATTTTCGGGAGTTCATCCGTTGCGCGGGGCATGGCGGTCAGGGCTTCAAACCGGTACTCCGATTGAAACACGCGCTTCGGATTCATCCAAACCGCGACGAAATTGCCGAAGGTCACAAAGAATCCGCCAGCGATGAGGGCTTCCGTGTCGCTGCCGCTTCCGCGAACCATCGAGGCGATGCCGCCGGTCATGCCCGCGACGTCCCCGAGCTTCCAAGGATTGAATCGGGACGCCTGAACGATGTGGTGTTCGGGAAAGTGTCCTGGGGCATCCAACGCGATGAGTTCAAGTCGGGCGCGATTGGTCAGTGGAACTTCTGCGCGGTGGGTCCCCGCCTCGCGGTACAACGCGCTGTACTGGGGGTTCCATGCCAGCCCCACATGAAGCGGCGCATGCGCGATCGACGTGCTGTCGCCGGATTCGACTTCGATCCATGATTTGGTCGTGCTGGCAAAGGGACTGCATGCGGCCAAACCGCACCCCACCAGCCACAACCCCACAATCCGTCTGCTCACAACTTGTTGCCGTAGCCAAAGAACAACCCACCACCCAAGACCGGATACGAACCGACGGGACCAACGCCATAACCAGCAGTCAACCAAATTCCCCAATCGCGCTTGCCCCAAAACGAACTGCGTCCCACCCATGCCACTTCAAATCCCAACGACTCCGATTCAATGGGGGAGGCGTCGGTGGCATCGGCCCGCTCCGTCCCTAAAAACAACACCGCGTCCGCCGTCAACTGCATGGAAGCGGTCCCTTGTGCACGGTAGGCCGCACCGTTCACTTCGCGCATGATGGAAATGTGCTGTGAACGGAACATTCCAACGCCGGCCATCAATTCCGTGTACGTGACGAGTTCATCGGTGCCAAATGGTGAGTACCGCGTATCTCGGTATCCCAAGCCACCGTGCACCCCGAAACGCGACTTCCGGTCGATGGGGGTTTCGGTGCGGTATTTGGTCACCACGTCGCCGGATTGCGTGGACATCAACGTGATGGGCTTCATTTTCGTTTTCGACGACGCGTTGAGGAAGAAGAGGCCCGATGCGCGCAAGGAAGGGGAAACGGAATTGTCCACCAGGGTCAACAGGCTCGGCAGGCGCAATTGGAAAGCGCCGAGGTCTTCATTGAAGTAGTCAACCTTCAGGCCATCGCGGACGTTGCCTTGGGTGGCTCCGAACGAAAGGGTGATGGGGGCCAAATTGTCCGGAGAGTTCGATAGGATTTCATATTCCATCGTCGTTCCGTCCTCGAATTCCGCAGTGACGCGCTGAGCACAAGCATGGTGAGCAGCCAAAGCGGTGGCGGCCAAAATCAAAATGCGTTTCATGGTTCAATTTATTGCGGCGTGAACTTACCGCAATTTTCGCGTTCTTCGACGCTCCAAGCCCTCCAGTCCCGCAACATGAAGGACCATCAAGAGCAAACCGTACACCAGGTCATCCACGGGCATGGAGAAAATTCGCCAGCCTGTGTTTTCTGCGTTGTTGTACCAAACAATTTGGTCCACAACGGATTCGGGTCGGTTGTGGAGGAGGGGGTAGGCGGTGAAGTCCAATCCCGTCAGCACGCCGTTGCTGAGGATGAACGGAATCAAAAGCACGGCATAAGCCAGCCAAAAGTGTCCGAACCAGCGATTAGGCCGCAGTAGCAACACCGTCATCGTAAGGAAGAGGAATGCTGCTGTGGTTGCGGGATAGATTTGGCCTGAAAAGGCCCAAAGCATCCACGCGGAAAGCACCCACGCCGCGAACGTCACCGACCGAGCACCATAGCGGAAAGCCCCCAACTGCGGGACATAATGCTTCAACGTGGCGTACGAAAACGTGCACGCGTAGGGCACGGCAATGAAGAATCCCCACTCCTCAATCGGCAACCCCAACAGATCCACGCCCACCAGGTACGCCGGATTGAAGCCCCAAACACCCCATTGCGTAAACAGGATGTCCCACGCCACGAAGCCAGCCAAGACCGCTGCATTCACGGGCCAATACGACCTCCACTGCTTGTAAAACGCCACGCGCCGGTCGAAGCTCAACAGGAACGTCGGTACGAACACCGCGAGATCCACCCACAGGTACACCGGATTCATGCCCGCTGGCGTTCTAAACTTTTGCGCGCCTCCCGGAAATACTTTGGAGGCACGTACAACATGCCGAAACATTCGCCATCCTCCTTCCCGAGGTGCTTGTGGTGCACTTTGTGCGCCTTTCGAATGGCCATAAAGTACACGTTTTGAGTCCGTTTGAACCAAGGGAAACGCTGGTGGATGAACACGTCATGCACGAGGAAGTAGGCCAAACCGTAAACCGCGATGCCCACTCCAATCCACAGCTTGAAGTCGCCGCCGGCCATGAGGCCGGTCATGATGCCGAGCGCGCTGGGAACGGCAAAAATCAAGAAGAACGCATCGTTCTTTTCGAAAAAGCCCGGTCCGTGCGTGTGGTGATCCTCATGGAAGAACCACATCGCTCCGTGCATCAAATACTTGTGGGCCAACCACGCCACGCCCTCCATGCCGATGAAGGTGCCGATTACCCAAACTGCAGCCATCCAACCGTTCATATCATGACCATTCAAACACGTTCAACAAGGTGAAAAACGACACCATCACCCACCACAACCCCCGCCACACTCGCTGATGCTCCAACGAAGGTACAGCGGGAGCGAACAGGAGCAACACAAATGAAACCACCCACCACGACCCAAAGTTCCACCACGGGATGGATTGGCCCGCCACGTCCCAAGAAATCCACGACATCCAAGGCGATTGAACCGCAGACCAGCTCCACCAACCCGCTCTGATGGCCACCGGTTCAATGAGTCCGTCCATGCCCGTCATCAACGTCGCGCCTAAAACCGCTTGGCCCCATCGCCCGCCCCACCGATACCGACTCCCCTGCAACAGCAACAGCCACATCCACCCCAACATCAGCGGAACCCCCGCCACCACGGGCCCCAAGGCCGTCCCATAAGCATACGATCCGAACAACCAGCCCTGCTGAACACCGAAGACCTCTGCCACATAGCCGCTCAGTGCGACCACCAACCACCAACCCGTTCGAGCAGGCCAGGCCCTCCAAATCGCCAAGCCACCAGCCACCAGCAAATTCAACGGCGTTAGCGGCCAAATCCACGCTCCGTATCCGAAAATCACTCCAAGGACACCGACGGCGTGCAACACGGCGATGATTCCGAGCGCTGCGACGTTCGGTTTCATGCGCCCCGTTCGTTTTCCATGACCAAATCACTGACGATTTTACCGCTCAACAAACACAACGGAATGCCTCCTCCAGGGTGGACGCTGCCCCCACAAAAATAGAGTCCCTTCAAGTCGGTGGAGCGGTTGCGATGCCGCAAAAACGCGGCTGCGGGCGAGTTGGAACTCGTCCCATAAAGCGCACCGCGCCAACTCGATGTGCGCGATTCGATGTCGCTCGGGGTCAATCGGTCCTCCACCTCGATGTAGTCGCCCACGTGCTCGTCGGGTCCAAGGTCACCGGCCTCCCGCAACGCGGCATCAACGCGCTGGAGCGTGGCCGCTTTCAAAGCGGCAATCCGTTGCTCCGTCATGTGCTCAGGATCCGCAGCAACATTGAGCAGAACAAACCAATTCTCTCCCCCAACCGGCGCATCGCCCGCTTCCAGTTTCGATGAGATGTGCACGTACACCGTGGGGTCTTCCATGGGATCCCCCAGCCGCCGAATGGCATCAAATTCCTTGGTGTAATCGGCACTGAAAAACAAATTGTGGAGGTGCAAGGAAGGAAAGCTCCGCCGAACGCCCCAATAGAAAATGAGCCCCGATGTGGAACGTTCTCGTTCCAAAGTAGAAGCCGGAGCGACCCGATCGCGAAGCAGTCGGGTATACGTCGGATGGATGTCGGCATTGCTGACGACCAAATCAGCAGCAAAGCTTTGCCCTCCCGCCCGCACGCCCGTTACCCGTTGGCCGTCGTGTTCGATGGCATCTGCCGCTGTGTTCAACTCAAATCGCACCCCAGCCCGCTCTGCCAGTCGGCGCAAATGGTGCGTGATGGCGACCATGCCCCCTTCCGGAAAAAACGTACCCATGCCGTGTTCCAAATGGGGAATGACCTGCAACATGGCAGGCGCGCGCATGGGGTCCGAGCCATTGTACGTCGCATAACGATCTAAAAACTGCACCAGCTCATCGGGCAATCCATAAGCGGAATTCCGACGATGAAACCTCCCCAACAAAGGAAGTCGCCCCACGTGCCGCCCGACCTGCTTCAACCGCCTCCACGAATACGTCGACCGCTCATGCAAACTCGATTCCAGGAACAGCGGTCGCGTGGCCTCGAACGCCGCCTTGGAATCGGCCAAATAGCGTTCCAGTCGCTTCCCCGTTCCCGGTCCCCACAACGCATCGACCGACCCCGATCGCGCTGCGGAATCCGCCCAAGCAATCCATTGGCGTCCATTGGGCCAGAAGTAATGCGCAGATCGGTCCAATTGCTGAAAAGGGAAGGGGGGGAGGTCGGGGTGATTGCTCCGCACCAGCGCATCGAGATCCATCACCAAATCGGGCCAAGTAAACAACGATGGGCCCGCGTCAAAACGGTAATTTCCCAAGCGAATTTCCCTCAACTTCCCGCCGGGTTCGGACGCCTGCTCCAGCACCGTCACGTTCCATCCCTGAACCGCAAGCCTCGTGGACGCGGCAAGCCCCGCAACTCCCGCACCGATGACCACTGCCTCCCTCATGGAATCGGATGAACTCGAGTCAGCACTTCGGGGAAACAGATGCGAAACCACGCAGTGAATCGCTCGGGATGATGCGCCATTTCGGACTGCAGCTCCTCCAATGCGACGTATCGATGCGAAGCCACTTCCTCCGGATTGATTTGGGGCGGAGCATCCGAGACCCCAATGAGCACGTGATCGAGCTCGTGTTCGATCATGCCGTGGTCCAGTTCCGCTCGGTAAATGAAGTGAAAGGCCCGTTGCATGGGGGCTTCCAAGCCCATTTCTTCCCGCAAACGGCGCACAGCCGCCTCTTCCACCGTTTCACCGACACGCGGATGGCTGCAACACGTGTTCGTCCACAATCCACCGGAATGGTATTTGTCCAATGCCCGTTGCTGAAGCAGCAATTCACCGCTTGAGTTGAACAAGAAAATGGAGAATGCGCGGTGCAGCAAACCGCGCTCATGCGCTTCCATCTTTTCCATCGAGCCTTGCGGCGCGTCGTGTTCGTCAACCAAGATGACGCGTTCTTCGAACAAGTTCATGGCGTTGCAGCAAAGGTTTTCTCCACAAAGGCTTCGAATTCAATGGAATGAGACCAAAAACCGTCCCGAAGGGCTTTCAAGCAAAGCTTCCGATCGGAATCCAATTCGTTGCGATAGCCCAAGAACTTCGGGGCGCTCGACTGAATTCCATAGCGAACGAGCCTCAGATTCGGGGCTTGGGGCGACGATTCGATGGCCGCCTCCAAGGCGTCCCGCCACGTCACAAAAACATTCCATTGCTCGAGGGGATTCCAACCGTGGTTCGCATGGATCAGTTCAGCTGCTGCGCGAAATGCCGTGACTTCTTCGGGCGACAATTCCGATGCATCCGCGGTTTGG
Source organism: uncultured Flavobacteriales bacterium (assembly GCA_965656785.1). Taxonomy (GTDB): domain Bacteria; phylum Bacteroidota; class Bacteroidia; order Flavobacteriales_D; family Sanyastnellaceae; genus JALQTD01. Next base: position 49,725 of record CBFHLY010000007.1, on the reverse strand, counting down.
ACAAAGGCCAAATACGCATCTGCTTCTTCTGGAACTTCCCACCGCTCACAAACGACGCGGTAGGCCTCCAGCCAGGGCGACTGCGCAGCAAGCGACCCCACCAACACGGCTCCCAACAACGCCAACCACCCACGTCGCATCACAGCAAATTCAGCTGGTGTCGAACGAAGGAACCGAAGAACAGCGTCGCCTTCTTCGAGTTGGGAATGCGAATGCGCTCCTCCAGAATGCGCTCGCTCGGAAGCTGCTTGATCTTTTGGAACAAACGGAGGTAATAAATGTAAGCGACGTACACTCCCAGCCGACTCTCCTTCGGCAGCTGGATGATGCCGGAATACGCCGCCTCAAAGTCCTCACCGATTTCCTGCTCAATGCGAGCCTTCGTCTCGTCGTTGAATTCCTCCATGTCCAAGCCGGGAAAGTACGTGCGCCCCATTTCCAAATAATCCGCCCTCATATCGCGAAGGAAGTTGATTTTCTGGAATGCCGCACCGAGGCGTCGGGCGGGGGGGAGGAGTTTTTGGTACAACGCATCGTCTCCGCTGACGAACACCCGCAGGCACATCAGTCCAACGACTTCTGCTGAACCGACGATGTATTCCTCGAATCCCGTTCGGTCGTAGGCCTGGCGATCGAGGTCCCATTCCATGCTGCGCAGGAAGAGCTCCACGTGCTCGAGCTCAATGCCGTGTTCGTGGTAGGCCACCTGAAACGCCTGCAGGATGGGATTCATGCTGAAACGGCGCTCAAGGGCTTGATGCGTATCCCGCTTGAATTCATCGAACAGCATGCGCTGGTCCTGGTCATGGAACGAGTCGACGATTTCATCGGCAAAACGGACAAATCCGTAAATGGCATAGATGGCGTCCCGCACGCTCGGTGCCAAAAACCGAATGCCCAAGCTGAAGGACGTGCTGTAACTCCGGGTGGTTCGGTTGCTGCACGCTTGGCAGACCTGGTTATATAAGTCGATCTTATCCATGAAGTTGCTTTAACCGATGGACGCGGACTGCGGTTCACGCCGCGTCGCTTTTCGCGTCCGTTTCAAATAGCGATCCGCTTCGTTGGCAGCGACGTCGCCGCTGATCAAGCTGGGGGGAACGCCGGGTCCCGGGGTGGTCAATTGGCCCGTGAAAAACAGCCCTGGAAGCTTGCTGCGCATCTTCGGCTTCAGGAACGCTGTTTGCATCAGGGTGTTGGCCAAACCGTATGCGTTGCCTTTGAATGCCGAATAATCAGCAATGAACTCCTCGTGCGCGAAACTTCGCCGGTAAACAATGTGCGGGCGAATGTCCACGCCCGTGTGCGCTTCCAAACGGCTCACGAGTTCATCGAAGTACCGCTCGCGAAGCCCGGGTTCATCGTTCAAACCCGGCGCAACCGGGATGAGGAAGAACAGGTTTTCGCATCCGGCCGGAGCCACTGAAGCATCCGTTACGGACGGAGCAGAGACGTAAAAGAGCGGATTTTCCGGCCAGGTTTTGGAATCGTAAATGGTCTCCGCGTGCGGGCCAAAAGGCGTATCGAAAAAGAGGTTGTGGTGCTCCAATCCGGGCACACGGCGATTCACGCCCACGTAATACAGCAAGGAGCTGGGGGACATCGTGCGTTTCTCCCAATAGGACGCATCATAGCGCCGGTAAGCGGGCGGCAAGAGGTGTTGTTCCACGTGGTGGTAATCTGCTCCAGCCACCACCGTGCTTGCGGTCCACTCGGTCCCGTCCTCCAATCGAACTCCCGAAACTGCGTTCCCTTTCGCCTCAATGCTTGCCACCTCCACGCCATACTCAAACGCGACGCCGTGCTGCTCGGCCACCCGAACCATGGCCCGAACGATTTCGTGCATTCCGCCCATGGGGTACCACGTTCCGAGCATCGTGTCGGCGTAATTCATCAAGCTGTACAGGGCCGGTGTTTGTTCCGGTTTGGCCCCCAAAAACAAAACCGGAAACTCCATTAATTGCAGGATCTTCGGATGCTTGAAGTACCTCCGAACGTGTTCACTGAAGGACTTGAATAAGGTCAGCTTGGTCGCATTGTACAGGGTGGATGCTTGGGCAAATTCGATGGGAGAGTGTGCCGTTTTCCGCACGAATTGCCCCATGCCGATGGCATACTTCACTCCAGCTTCCTCCATGAAGGCCTCCAGTTGAGCGGCAGCACCAGGCTCAACGGCTTCGAACTGGGATTTCAAGGATTCAAAGTCAGCGGCAACCGACCACGGCGCGTCCTCAAACCAGACCTTGTAGGACGGGTCAAGGCGCACCAAATCCAATTCCTTGTGCACATCGGCTCCAAACATGGCGAAGTACTCTTCGAAAACGTCTGGCATCCAATACCAGCTTGGGCCCATGTCGAAGGTAAACCCGTCCGATTTGAAGACCCGGCACCTTCCACCCGCGTGGTCGTGCCGTTCTAGAACAGTAACTCGGTAACCTTTATGCGCGAGTGAAGTTGCGGCTGCAATGCCGGCAAAACCCGCACCGATGACCAGAGCATCCGTGGCGTGCCTTTGGATTTGTTCGTTCATGTTGATGGGAACAAGGTCGTCCAATATTCGGTTCAATCAACATCATTAACATTTGAGTCCATCAGCCTACATTGAATGATAATATACATTATGTCAAATAGCGTTCTACGCACAAAAAAAAGGGCGACCAACCGGCCGCCCTTTCATCAAATGATTGTCTTCAGAGCCCCAAATCCTGCAACGCCTTGGAAACTTCCAACATCTTATCGTCCTCACCTGTCCGTGCGTAAATGTCGCGCAAGCTTCGGAGGGTGTCGGCATCTTCAGGGCTTTCGGCACGAGCAGCCTCCAGGTAAGGCTTGGCCTTGCTAAAGATTTCCTTGGCGGCATCTTCGTGCGCCTTCTGTTCTTCGGATTCAGCCTTGGACATGCGTGGCTTCCACATTTCATTGGCGAGGTTCGTCTCCTGAACTGCCTGATTGAAGAACATGGCCCCAAGGTTGTAGTTGGCATCGAAATACGTGGGGTTGATTTCGAGGGCCTTCAAATACGCAGCCTGTGCTTCCTCGGTATTACCCAGGTTGTCGTGAACACTGCCCAAGCTAAACCAAAGAATTTCATTCGTTGGATCCAATTCCGCGGCCAATGCCAGGTTGGTCAACGCCCGATCGTATTCCTTGTTCTCGAGGTAAATGTTCAGCTCTTCAATCAGAATCGACTGCTCACGAGGGTAGTTCACGCGCGCGCCTTGGAGAACCTTCAAGGCTTCCTCTTTCCGCTCGGCATTGCGCAGAATGGTCGCCATGAATAAGTAGACATTGGGTACTTGATAACCGATTTCGGCGCATGCTTCGTACCGCTCAATGGCTAAATCAACAGCACCAGCCTTCTCATAGCACAAAGCCGCATTGAAAATGGCCATCGTGTCTGTGATGGAGAAGCTCTCTGAAATGGTCGTGCTGAGGTCGAAAAAGCCCCCTGCTGGCAAGTAATTGCCCTCATTGTAGTTGGCAATGGCATTGTCCAACGCAACGGCTTGTGCTTGCCCGAAGCCCGCAGTGACTTCGCGTTCATATGATCCCTTCTTGTCCAATTCCCGAGCCTTCATGAACGATTCATAGGCCAATTGAAGCGCCGTGGGGTACATGGCAAACAGTTCGGGGTCCTTCGCCACGTTGACGTAAATGTCTCCGCGGTAGCGCCATGTCTTCTCCTTAACAGCAGCCTTCTCGTTCAAGATCGCCTGTTCGATGTAAGTGACCGCTTCTGCATAATTTCCGCTCTTGTTGGCATTGTACGCAGAAACCACTTCTTTTTGGCCCCATGCAGCGATGGTTACGAGCATCAAGCTGAAGGTGAGGAATTGTCTCATGAGTTTGGTGTGCATTTTGCTTGCAAAAGTAGGGATTCATTCAAGGTTGGCAAGGAATGTGCCAAAAGGCATCACTCCCCTCCTTCCAAGGCTTCGTTGTTCAGTTCGTTTTCTGATCCGTCCTCCATGTCCTCAGGAGCTTCGTCGTTTTTCGGCACCCGACACACTGAAGCAATGCTGTCCTTTCCTCTGAGCTGAATGAGCCGGACCCCTTGTGTGGCGCGTCCCATGACCCGCAGGCTTTCAACTCCCGTTCGGATGGTGATGCCGCTTCGGTTGATGATCATCAAATCGTCTTCGTCGGTCACGTTGAGGATGCTGATGAGCTCTCCTGTTTTCTCAGTAATGTTCAAGGTTTTGACCCCCTTTCCACCGCGGTTGGTGATGCGGTAATCCTCAACCGGGCTTCGCTTGCCGTAACCGTTCTCAGAGACCACCAACACTTCGGAAGCCGTGTCCCGTACGCAGACCATGCCGATGACCTCGTCGTTTTCATGGCCAAGCGTTACCCCCTTCACTCCCATCGCCGTGCGCCCCACCGCCCGGGCAGTGGATTCATTGAATCGAATGGCTTTGCCGGACCTCAATGCCAAGATGATTTCATTGGTGCCGTCAGTCAAGCGTGCGGTCAGCAACTCATCGCCTTCGCGCACCGTGATGGCGTTGATGCCGTTCGCGCGTGGGCGCGAGTAAGCCGCTAGCGTGGTCTTTTTAATGAGGCCTTTTTTCGTTGCCAAAACCACGAAGTTGTTCTCGACGTATTCGCGGTCTTTCAAATCCGTAACGGGGATGTACGTCAATACTTTGTCTCCCGGTTCCAGCTGAATGAGGTTTTGGATGGCGCGCCCCTTGGACGCTTTTGAGCCTTCGGGAACTTCGTAGATGCGCATCCAAAAACACCGCCCATTTGCCGTAAAGATGAGCAACCAATTGTGGTTCGTTGCCGCAAAGATGTGTTCAACGAAATCTTCTTCTCGGGTAGTCGCACCCTTTGAACCCACCCCTCCCCGGCTCTGCGACCGGTACTCGGTAAGCCGTGTGCGTTTGATGTAGCCCGCGTGGCTGATGCTGATGATGACTTGGTCATCGGCAATCAGGTCTTCCATGCTGACATCGGCGCTGCTGAGCTCGATTCCGCTTCGGCGTTCATCACCGAATCGGTCGCGCATGTCGATCAACTCTTCCTTGATGATGGACATCCGGCGTTCTACGCGATCCAAGATGTCCTTCAAATCCGTAATGAGCGTCATCAGCTCGTCGTATTCGGCACGCAACTTGTCGCGCTCAAGCCCTGTGAGGCGTTGAAGGCGCATGTCGAGGATGGCCCGGGCTTGAATTTCACTCAACCCAAAGCGATTCATCAACCCCGTCCGCGCCACGTCCGGCGTAGCGCTTGCTCGGATTAGCGCGATGACTTCGTCGATGTTGTCCAGGGCAATGATGAGGCCTTGCAGGATGTGCGCGCGCTCTTCTGCTTTTCGCAATTCGTATTGCGTGCGCCGCGTCACCACTTCGTGACGGTGCTCCACGAAGTACTTGATGAGCTGCTTCAGGTTGAGCAGCTGAGGCCGACCGGCAACGAGGGCGATGTTGTTGACTGAGAATGTGCTTTGTAGCGCAGTGTACTTGAAAAGCTTGTTCAGTACAACCGTGGCCATCGAGTCGCGCTTGATTTCATAAACAATGCGCATGCCGTTCCGATCGGATTCGTCTCGGATTTCGGATATCCCCTCGATTTTCTTGTCGTTGACCAACTCCGCAGTTTTGCGGACCATGTCGGCCTTGTTCACCATGTAGGGAATCTCCGAAACGATGATTTGCTCGCGACCTGAAGGGAGCTCTTCAATTTCGGCTCGGCCCCGTACCACCGCGCGACCTCGGCCGGTGTGGAAGGCTTCCTTCACCCCTTCTACCCCGTGAATGATGCCACCCGTCGGGAAGTCAGGGGCTTGAACGTGCTCCATCAAGCCATCGACCGTGATGTCATTGTCTTCAATGTAAGCCACCGCGCCATTGACTACCTCCGTGAGGTTGTGTGGGGGCATGTTCGTGGCCATGCCAACCGCGATGCCGCTGGCTCCGTTGATGAGCAAATTGGGAAGCTTGGAGGGAAGAACCGTCGGCTCCTTCAGGCTCTCGTCGAAGTTCGGGCGGAAGTCAACGGTCTCCTTTTCCAAGTCCGCGAGCATTTCCTCCGCGACCTTTCGCAAGCGCGCCTCCGTATAACGCATGGCAGCCGGGTTGTCCCCGTCGATGCTACCGAAGTTTCCCTGGCCGTCCACCATCGGGTAGCGCAGTGACCACTCCTGGGCCATCCGCACCATGGTATCGTAAACGGAACTGTCTCCGTGCGGGTGGTATTTACCCAGCACTTCACCGACAATCCTGGCCGACTTTTTATATGCACGATTTGAAAGCACGCCCAAATCGAGCATGCCGTAAAGCACCCTGCGGTGCACGGGTTTCAATCCATCCCGAACGTCCGGAAGCGCGCGTGAAACAATCACCGACATCGAATAATCGATGTAGGCGGATTTCATTTCATCAGCGATGTTGATCTGGACGATTTTCTCTCCTTCTGCCATGTTGTCAGGTTCTATTCAATCAGCCGCGCACTCTACAGGTGCAGTCCAATAGACGAAAATACGGCGGACCACAGCGCCCTTTCCCCGAACGATTCAGCAATTCTTCACAAAATTCAGCATTGGCTTGTGGAAAAAGCGTTCAAGCGGCAAGGTCTTTGCCAATGCTGGGCTGTAGTTTTAACGATGCGAAACCTTGCGCCGGGATTTGGCGTAAGTGAAACCGTACTAAGACGAGCCCTCCACCATGGATGCAAAATTCTCACCCCGCGTCAAAGACGTGATTTCCTACTCCCGTGAAGAGGCGTTGCGCCTTGGACACAATTACATCGGCGTGGAGCACCTGTTGCTCGGCATCATCCGCGAGGGTGAAGGCACGGCGGTTCGCATTTTGGAAGCCCTCAACGTGGACCTCCAAAAGCTCCGCAAAGTGGTCGAAAGCAGCATCCGCCCCACTTCCGGGAAGTCGGTCGGTTCGGGCAACATTCCCGTCATGAAACAAGCCGAGCGCGTCCTCAAAGTGACCTACCTCGAAGCAAAAGTGTTCAAAAGTGGCACCATTGGTACCGAGCATTTGTTGCTCAGCATCCTCAAAGACGAGGACAATGTGGCCACCAAATCCCTCAACGTTTTCAACATCTCTTACGACGTGGCTAAAGAAGAATTCGAAAACCTCCTCAACGAGGACAGCGGTCGCACCGATTTCAACCCGCGGGCAGAATCCACGGGAATGGGCGACGACGACGATGACATGTCCGGCATGGGCGGAGGCGCTTCAGGTTCGTCCGGTAGCAGCCGGAAAGTGGACCCGAAAAGCAAGACCCCGGTGTTGGATAACTTCGGACGGGATTTGACGAAGTTGGCCGAAGATGGCCGCCTCGATCCCATCGTTGGTCGGCAGAAGGAAATCGAGCGCGTGAGCCAAATTTTGAGCCGACGGAAAAAGAACAACCCCATCCTCATTGGAGAGCCCGGCGTGGGCAAAAGCGCCATCGCAGAAGGGTTGGCCTTGCGCATCATCGAGAAGAAGGTTTCCCGCGTGCTTTTTAACAAGCGCATCGTCACCTTGGACGTGGCTTCACTGGTTGCAGGCACGAAGTACCGGGGGCAGTTCGAAGAGCGGATGAAAGCGGTCATGAACGAATTGGAGAAGTCTCCGGATGTGATCCTCTTCATCGACGAATTGCACACCATTGTTGGGGCGGGAGGAGCAAGCGGGTCGCTCGACGCGAGCAACATGTTCAAGCCGGCTTTGGCCCGAGGAGAAATCCAATGCATTGGAGCCACCACCCTGGACGAATACCGGCAGCACATCGAGAAGGATGGTGCCCTTGAGCGCCGTTTCCAAAAAGTGATCGTCGAACCCACGACCATCGATGAAACCATCCAAATCCTGAACAACATCAAGGACAAGTACGAGGAGCACCACAGTGTAGCGTACACGGACGAAGCGATCGAGGCCTGCGTTCGGTTGACTGCTCGTTACATCACCGATCGTCACCTCCCCGACAAGGCAATTGATGCGCTCGATGAAGTGGGAAGCCGCGTTCACTTGAACAACATTCACGTGCCCGAATCCATTCTGAAGATTGAGGCCGAGATTGAAGAGATCAAGGACGAGAAATCGAAAGTGGTGCGGAGCCAGCGCTACGAAGAAGCCGCGAAGTTGCGGGATCGGGAGCGCACGCTGTTGAACGACCTCGAAACGGCAAAAGCCCAATGGGAAGAGGACAGCCGCAATCACCGCGTAACGGTCACCGTCGAACACGTCGGCGACGTTGTGGCCATGATGACGGGCATCCCCGTGCAACGCATTGCGGAAAAGGAAAGCGGCAAATTGGCCCGCATGGACCAGGACTTGCAAGGCAAGGTCATCGGCCAGGAAGAGGCGATTACGAAGGTCGCGCGCGCCATCAAGCGGAATCGCGCGGGGTTGAAAGACCCGAACAAGCCCATCGGCTCGTTCATCTTCCTCGGCCCGACTGGCGTGGGGAAAACGCAACTCGCCAAGGTCCTCGCACGCTTCATGTTCGATTCTGAGGAGGCCTTGATCCGAATTGACATGTCGGAATACATGGAGAAATTCGCCGTGAGCCGTCTGATCGGGGCGCCTCCTGGTTACGTGGGCTACGAAGAAGGTGGGCAGTTGACCGAAAAGGTTCGCCGCCGCCCCTACTCCATCGTCTTGTTGGACGAGATTGAAAAGGCGCATCCGGACGTGTTCAACTTGCTGTTGCAGGCGTTGGACGATGGCCAAATGACGGACAGCCTGGGACGCCGGATTGACTTCCGCAACACCATCATCATCATGACCTCCAACATCGGGGCGCGCCAGTTGGCCGATTTCGGCGCGGGGGTAGGATTCGGCACCGCTGCGCGGGAGGCGAATGAGGAAGCCAACCGCAACAGCGTCATCCAGACCGCACTGAAGCGCGCGTTTTCGCCGGAATTCCTGAACCGCATCGATGATGTGATTTTGTTCTCGAGCTTGAAGCGCGAAGACATTCACCGCATCATCGACTTGGAGTTGGGAGCGTTGGTGAAGCGCATTGAGGATTTGGGCTATGGCATTGAAATCACAGACAAAGCGAAGGACTTCTTGGTCGACAACGGCTACGACGAAAAGTACGGGGCCCGGCCGCTCAAGCGCGCCATTCAGAAGCACCTCGAAGACCCGATGGCGGAACAAATCATCAACGCCCAAATGGAGGAAGGCGATTTGCTCAAGGCGAGCTACCGCAAAGGAAACAGCGAATTGAAGTTCGAGGTGGTCAAAGGCGGATTCCTGCAAATGCCCGATGGGGCTGCGGAAGCGCTGGAAGGCACCGGATCGGATGACGGTTCTCCTGAAGGCGAGGCATGATCAAGGTCATCCGGCGCCGAATTCGGAAGGCGCTGCAGACGAAGTACGGACTCACAGCATTGGTGGCCCTCATTTGGGTCACCTTTGCTGCTGATATCGACCTCATTCACATCATACGCACCGCCTATGAAGTGAAGGCATTGAAGCGTGAAGCGAATCGGGTCGAGGTGGAGGCTGAGCGCGTGAAACTGGATTTGGCCGATCTCATGACTTCCGAAGAAGCGATGGAGCGGTTCGCCCGCGAGCGGTACTTCATGAAGCGGCCCAACGAAGATGTCTACCGCATCGTGGAGCGCGAGCACTGAATCGAATCAAAACCAGCTGGTGATGCGTTCGCGAAGCACCTCGAACGCCTGCGGAAGCAGTTGAGGCTCGTAAACCAGTACGAGAGCCGCACCGAATAGCGCTCCCACCAAGTGAGCGTCGTGTGCAATCCCGGTTCGTCCCCGTCGGTTCATGTAGGATTCGTACAGGAAAAACAACATGCCTGCCACCACTGCGGGCATCGGAATGATGAACATCATCAGCAGGGTGCTTGTGGGGTACATCAAGATGAACGCCATCATGACGGCGGATACGGCCCCACTCGCGCCGAGCGATGCGTAATTCGGATCGGTTCGATGCTTCGTCAATGCCGGTATGGCAGCCGCCACGAGCCCCCCGAAATAAAGGATGGGAAACGTCCAGTTCCCTGTCAAACCAAAAACCGGTGAATCGAGTTCGCCCGCGCGAAAGGCCTCCTCGACGCTTCCACCGAAACTCCAAAGCACAAATGCATTGAGAAACAAATGGGTGGTATCCGAATGAATGAAGCCGTGAGAAATTACGCGATGCCATTCACTGTTCTCGTAGACCCGGTGGGGAATCATCAGCCACTTTTGCAGGAATTCCGGACGCTTGAATCCGCGATATGAGGCAACGAGGGTGATCCCGATGATGGGAAGAAGCCAACTCATCAACTGCTGTGATCTGCGATGATGCGCCACCCCTCCTCCGTCAACGCCCAAACCAAGCTGTAGTGCCCCTCAATGGGTTCTCCCGTGGGTCGATCGATGCTCCACTTTCCGACGACGAATCCATGCTCAGCACCCAGTGGAATCCAACGCAACTGCTCAAACGCGAGGACGCCTCGAGCGTTCCCATCGGGGTAGGCTCGCTCGTAATTTGCCAACACCGCATGGTATCCGTAAGTCAATCCACGGCTCCCGATGAACAGCAAACTGTCATCTTGAAAGTAGCCCGCGGACATGAACCGTTCGATGTCGCCCGCATTCCAAGCACGGACTTGTTCCTCCATCGCGGCTTGAATTTCCAAGGGGAGCGAAGCAGACGGAACAGATGATTGGGGCTCGCTGCATCCAAACAGGATGAAAGCGAAGGCGACCACAATCGATGCTTTATACATTGAATCGGAAATGCATGACGTCCCCATCTTGCACAAGGTACTCTTTTCCTTCGACTTTCAACTTACCCGCTTCTTTCACAGCGTTTTCTGAACCCAATTGCACGAAGTCTTCGTAAGCAATGACCTCCGCGCGGATGAACCCTTTCTGGAAATCCGTGTGAATGACACCCGCTGCCTGCGGTGCGGTAAATCCGCGTTTGATGGTCCAAGCGCGAACCTCCTTGACCCCTGCCGTGAAATACGTCTGGAGGTTGAGCAGGCCGTAAGCCGCGCGAATCAGTTTTGCAACGCCCGGTTCTTCCAATCCCAAATCTTCCAGGAATTCTTTGCGTTCAGCGGGGTCTTCCAATTCAGCAATGTCCGCTTCGATTGCGGCGCCGATGACCATGACTTCGGCTCCTTCAGCAGCCGCCATTGCGCGCACGCGCTCGACGTATTCATTTCCAGTCACCACAGCCCCTTCGTCCACGTTGCACACGTAAAGGACAGGCTTCGCAGTCAACAGCTGCAAGTCATGCAACGCAGGAAGCTCCGCTTCGTCCACGTCCACAGCTCGTGCCGAAATGCCCGAAGACAACGCTTCATGCAAACGGGTGTAGAGCGCGAGCAGTTTTTGGGCATCCTTGTCTCCCGTTCCTGCGGCCTTCTTCACTTTTTGCATGCGGGCTTCCACCGATTCCAAATCCTTCAACTGAAGTTCCATGTCGATGACTTCCTTATCCCGAAGGGGCTCCACACTTCCGTCAACGTGCACCACGTTTCCGTCATCAAAGCAACGCAGCACGTGCAACACCGCATCGGTCTCGCGGATGTTCGCCAGGAACTTATTGCCCAACCCTTCCCCTTTGCTTGCGCCCTTGACCAATCCCGCGATGTCCACAATTTCCACGGTGGTCGGATGAACGGCTTGAGGTTGAACCAATTCTGCGAGCTTGTTGAGGCGAACATCCGGAACCGTGATGACCCCAACGTTGGGTTCAATCGTACAGAATGGGAAATTTGCGCTCTGGGCTTTTGCGTTGCTCAGGCAGTTGAAGAGGGTGGATTTGCCAACGTTGGGCAAACCGACGATGCCGCATTTCAGGGCCATGGGTTTCAGCTTTGAGAGGCGCGAAGGTACGATACAACGCACCCCGCGCGCCACTTGCACACACGTTGTTCACATGTCACGATTTTTAACGAGGGACGCGGTATTTTTGCCGCGCAAATCACCTTCCCATGTCCCACGACCTCACAGCCATTGCCCACCAAGTTCGACGCGACATCGTTCGCATGGTCCACGGAGCCGCTTCGGGGCACCCAGGAGGTTCCTTGGGATGCACGGATTTGGTGGTCAAACTGTACTTTGATCGGATGCACGTTGTTCCCGAGCCGTTCAACATGGACGGTACGAACGAAGACCTGTTTTTCCTCTCCAATGGACACATCAGTCCCATGTGGTACAGCGTGTTGGCCCGTCGAGGTTACTTCCCGGTCGCGGAGCTCGCAACGTTTCGGAAACTCGGCACGCGCCTTCAAGGCCATCCCGCAACGGAAGAAGGCCTTCCCGGCATCCGCGTGGCCTCGGGGTCATTGGGCCAGGGATTGAGCGTTGCACTCGGAGCGGCTCAGGCAAAGAAATTGAATGGCGACGACCGGACGGTGTTCACGCTTCACGGCGACGGCGAGTTGCAAGAAGGCCAAATCTGGGAAGCCGCCATGTACGCCGCCCACCACCGCATCGACAACGTCGTGAGCTTTGTGGACTGCAACGGGCAACAAATCGACGGCGCCACCGACGAGGTCATGTCCTTGGGAGATCTTGAAGCGAAGTGGAAGGCGTTCGGATGGCGCGTGTTGATCTGCAACGGGCACGATTTCGATGACCTCGGTCGGGTCATTGCATCGGCCGACGCCGCTCGCGGTTCCGGCGTTCCGACGGTGGTGCTGATGCGCACGGACATGGGGCGTGGTGTCGACTTCATGGAAGGCACCCACCATTGGCACGGCATCGCGCCCAACGACGCGCAACTCGCTCAAGCCCTGGCGCAACTTCCTGAAACGCTGGGCGACTACTGATGCGCCTGCTGCTCGCCGCATGCCTCATTTGGTTTACCACAGCGGAATCTGCTTGGGGCCAAACCGTGCGCGAAGAGTTGGGCGACCTTAGTGAACCCACACGACTGCTCTTCGTGTTCGATGCTTCGAACAGCATGAACGCGTTTTGGGGCGGCACCCGGAAAATTGAAGCCGCCACCCGGCTCCTGGGCGAATCCCTGAATGAGCTTTATGGAATCGAAGGGCTTGAGCTCGGGCTTCGCGTTTACGGACACCAAACCACCTTTGTCCAAGGCGAGCAAGACTGCGATGACACCGAACTCGTGGTTCCCATTTCCTCGGGCAACAACCTCCACATTCGACAATCCCTCAATCGGATTCAAGCGCGCGGCACCACGCCCATTGCCCACTCGCTGGAATTGGCGGCTGGCGATTTCGAGGACACCAACGGGCGCAACGTCATCATCCTCATCACCGATGGCATCGAAGCGTGCGATGGAGATCCGTGCGCCGTTTCCCGTGCCTTGCAAGAACGCAATGTCATTGTCAAGCCGTTTATCATCGGCATTGGATTGGACGACCAATTCAAGGACACGTTCCGGTGCGTTGGCAACTATTTCGATGCAACGGATACGGACATGTTCCGCGAGGTGCTGGACATCGTCATCGAGCAGGCCATGCACGACACCACCGTCGAGGTGGATTTGATTGCCAAAGCCGCAACCGGTGAAGCGCGACCTGAGTTCGAGTCGAATGTGGCCATTACCTTTCAGGAGGTTCATTCGGGCAAGGTGGCCGAGCGCTTTGTGCACACCTTGAACAGATTGGGCTTGCCAGATACGTTGCACGTCGATCCGGTTCCCACTTATCGGGTTACGGCGCACACCATTCCACCGCTTGTCCAGGATTCGATTCGCTTGAACGCGCGGTCGCACAACCGCATCGTGTTCCCGAATGCCGGCCAAGGGGTGGTCCAAACCGCGTTCGCCCGGATCGACCGCAATCCCTACGGCCAAACGTCCATTGACGTGCACCGCTCGGGCGAATGCGAACGCATTCACACGGTGCCTCTGGGCGTTGATGTGAAGGTGCTCAATGGCCAGTACGACTTTTTGTTCGGTACGGTCCCTCCCATTTGGGTAAAGGGCGTCCAAGTAGGCACTGGACGCGTCGTCCCGGTGGAGGTTCCTGCTCCCGGCGATCTCGTACTCGATGCAGGCATCGCCGGTTATGGGGCCATTTTGGACGACGATGGCCGCTCGGTCATCAAGTTTGACTCAGGAAATCCTTCGGGTCGCTATGTGCTGCAACCGGGGACGTATCATTTGGTCTTCCGCGCACGCAGCGCCCAGTCAACGGAATTATCCGTCCAACGGACGTTCACCATCACCTCAGGCAACACCACCAATCTCACCACCCATGGTTGATTCTCGCTTCATTTCCACCATTGAGCCCACCGAAAAGAAAGACACCCGCAGCGGTTTTGGCGCGGGATTGCTCGCAATCGGTCAACAAGATGACCGCGTGGTCGGGTTGTGCGCCGACTTGACGGGCTCACTGAAGATGAACGCGTTTGCGGATGCGTTCCCCGATCGGTTTTTTCAAGTGGGCATTGCGGAGGCCAACATGATGGGATTGGCCGCGGGAATGACCATCGGCGGCAAAATTCCGTACACGGGCACGTTTGCGAATTTTTCAACTGGCCGGGTGTATGACCAAATCCGTCAGTCCATCGCCTATTCGGAAAAGAACGTCAAAATCTGCGCCTCGCACGCGGGCTTGACGTTGGGTGAGGACGGGGCAACGCACCAAATCCTCGAGGACATCGGCATGATGGCCATGTTGCCGAACATGACGGTGATTTGCACCGCCGATTACCACCAAACGAAGCAGGCTACGGAAGCCATCGCTGCCCACCACGGTCCCGTTTACCTGCGTTTCGGTCGTCCAGCGGTGCCGATGTTCCTGAAGCACGATGCGCCCTTTGAAATTGGAAAGGCTCAGAACCTCATGAGCGGCAACGACCTCACTTTTGTGGCCACGGGGCACCTCGTTTGGGAAGCGGTTCAAGCGGCGTTGGCCCTTCGCGATCAAGGCATTCACGCGGACGTTTACAACTACCACACCATCAAGCCGTTCGACGAACGGGCACTCCTGGATAGCGTGAAGCGGACCGGCCGAGTCGTGGTCGCTGAGGAACACCAAAAGGCAGGCGGCCTCGGCAGCATCGTTGCCCGCGTGCTGGCATCCCATCACCCCGCGCACATGGAACACGTGGCGGTCGATGATCAGTTCGGTGAAAGCGGAACGCCCGCTCAGTTGATGGAAAAGTACGGACTGAATGCCGCGGCAATCATTGCCGCGAGCGAGCGGGTTTTGGCCAAGCGAGGTTGAGGCATCACGGGGCGGACGTTCCAGGCTCCATGTGCGCAATGACGCGATAAACCGATTGGGTCCACGCGTCGTCCATCGGCGCGAGCGGCAACCTCACGTGTGGCTCGCAAGTTCCCAACTGGTGCAGGACAGCCTTGATGCCCGTTGCCGAAGCCGTTCGTTCCAACAACCGGAGCAACGGGGCCAACTCATGGTGCGTGGCACGCGCTGCATGCAGTTCTCCGAACTGCGCTTGTCCCACCAAATCCGAGAACGCCTTCGGAAAGGCATTCCCGATGGAAGACAACGCGGCATCGGCCCCCAATGCCAGCAGCGGCAACGCCGAAACGTCATCCGCGCAAACAACCGCAAATCCCGGGGCCCGCGAACGAATCACCTCTCCGGTCAAGGCGAAATCGCACCGAGCATCCACCCACCCGATGATGCCCGGATGGTTCGACAATTCCACCACCGATGCAGCCGTCAATCCCGACCCCTTGGGCCCCTTGCGTTGATGCAGGAGCATGGGCAACGGAGCCGCTTCGGCCACTTCCTTGAAGTGCTTGACCAATCCCGCCTGGGGAATTCCCGGGTCGTTCGGAACTTCGATGAGCACGCCAGCCACTCCCCTTTTCGCATTGAGCCGAGTTGAACCTTCCGGGAACTGCACCGCCAGTTCAGCCAGTGTCGCCTTTGTCGAACTGGAAGCCATGCCCAGAAACAGCGGTTTCTTCCCTTGAAGTAAGTCCAGCGCAAAGTCCACGAGGCGCTGCGACTCCTTGGGCGTGAGGGCGCGCGATTCAGATCCCGGTCCTAGAACGGTGAAGAAGTCCACATTGCCTTTCAGCGCACGCTGGATGATGCGTTCGAAAGAGGGGAAGTCGATTTGATCTGCGGATGTAAACGGGGTGACCAAGGCTAAACCGTGGCCCATGAGGTGCTTGGATGGCATCTTCAGGTCAATTGCGTGGTGGAAAGAAACCGAATCATTCGGTGAATGCGTTCGTGCTGAGACTCGTTAGAAACGGGCTCGAATAAGATGTCATAATCCACGTTCCGAACCGGTTGACCCACGGCCACCTTCATGGAAGCCTGTGCCGAGCGCACTGCATGCAACAGCGGCGTTGGCAAAGAGGTCTCGACGTTCATGAGCAGGTCCCAAGGCTCATTGCAGAACCATTCCGCTGCTCCGCGAGGACGCCCCCACAGGTTGACGTCCTCCTTCGCGATGAACCGAGATTGAGGCTGTTGGACCATCCAAAGAGGGAAGTCTTTGGGGGCCAAATCCACAAACGCAAAGCGAACCACCTCCACATCGTGCTCCTTCGCGATGGATTCGGAGATCGCCTTCAGCTCATTGAACCCATGCTCATCCCTGAAGGTGTAGACCAATGCCATCCGACGGGCGGACTGCAAGGAATTCCCTTTTAGGGGCCGCGGTGCTTTGGGCAACCGCACAGCGAGGCGTTGGCGAAGTTGTTCGGTCCAGCTCATGGGCCTCAAAAATAGGCCAAGGCCGACGCCACTGCGACCCCGGCACGCATTACATTTGGCATGATATTGGTTAACATGTTTGAAAAATCAGCAGCATGAACGCGTTCATTCGTTTCTCTTATGCCATGTGGATCGTGGCCGCCGTTTCATTGATCGTCGGATGCGGAAGCAATCCCATGGGCTCACAGGTAAAGGAGCCCTTCCAAGGCAACAAGTACGAATCCAACAACCGGTATTTTCGCTCAACGGGCAAGGCGAGTTCGTCGAAAGACGCCATTGCCCAAAGTAAAGCTGAGATGGATGCCCGCACGGGGTTAGCCCAGCAGCTTCAAACCACCATTCAAGTGGTCACCGACAATTACAGCAAAGACACGCAAGGCGAACACGTTAACGAAGCCGTAGAACGGTTCGAAACCCTTGTACGCGAGGTGACGAACACCACCCTCGCGGACATTCGCATCATCGGCCAAGAAAAGTACCTGAATGCTGATGGGATGTACACCGTCTACGTGGCCATGGAAATCAAAAAGGCCGCCATGTTCCGCACCATGAAGAAGCTCGCCCGGCAGGACGCCCGACTCAGTGCAGCCGCTTTGGAAGACATTGAGCGCTTACTCGACGAAAAAATCGAGGAGGCCGAAGGCGCGGAGTAATCAATTCACTTTGAACAGCGGCGCAAAGGCTTCGTGTACCTTCTTCATTTTCGGAGCAATGACCGCGCGGCAATACGGGGCCTCCCCGTTCAGTTCGTAGTACTGCTGGTGATAATCTTCGGCGGGATAAAACGCCTGCTCCGGAGCAACTTCCGTTACGATGGAGCCTGACCAATGCCCCGAAGCGTTCCATCGCGCTACGGCTTCAAGCGCTAGGGACTTTTGTTCTTCCGTTTGGAAGAAAATGCAGCTCCGGTATTGCGTGCCCACATCGGCGCCTTGTCGATTCGGCGTGGTGGGATCGTGGGCGGTGAAGAAAACATCGAGCAAAGTCTCCAGCGGCAAGGTTTCGGAGTCGAACGTCACTTGGACCACTTCAGCGTGCCCTGTTCTGCCCGTGCAAACCTCTCGGTATGCAGGGTTTTTGATGTGGCCTCCCATGTAGCCGCTTGTGGCGGATTCAACTCCTTGAAGCGATTGGAAAACGGCTTCGATGCACCAAAAGCATCCCCCTCCAAAGGTGATGGTATCCATCGTTTGTGCGTTGATTTGAGTCATGAACAACCCGGACACCATGAGGGTTCCAAGTTGCTTCCATTTCTGCTTCACCAAGTCCATCGGGCAAAACAGAATTGCGTGCTAACATCCGACTGAATGCTGTTCCAAATGGCTTGAATGTCACCCGCTCGGACCCCCATCTCAAATCCACTGTTCTCAAAACGGAACATGCTGCCAACCGGAAAGCGCACCCCGCGTTCTGCCGTGTGGCTGATGCCCACGTCGATGCGCCAATTGGCCAGCAGCTGCATGACCATCGACGCGCCCATTCGGCTCCCGACTCCACCCAACCGATCGCGGTTGTCGAAGCTCGCGTCTGCTGCGAACAGCACGTTCTTTGAGGCGCGGTACCCTCCGCCCAAATGAACGCGACCTGGCATGGAAACTCGGCGCACCTCCTCCACCCCCGAATCGAACCAAGTGGAAGGATTCAGCGAGGTCGTCATGAGTTGAACAATTTGAGCCGGTCCGGTTGCTGAAGCGGCCCAGTTCTGCAAAGCGTCGTCCACCGAGTAACGCTCTCCCCTCCACTCCATGACGCCCATGTTGGTGACGGCTGCGGAAACCCAATGCCCATCCGGGTGACGCATGGTGGCACCCAAATCCCAACTCCATCCTTGGCCAACAGGCCCCCACTGTCTCAGCCCCTCCAATGTGGGTGAAAGCGAAACAGAATCCAACCGCGGAACTTGAAACCCCGAAGAAAATGCGCCAAATGCATCCAGTTCTCCGTTTTCATCGGCTCGCACTTCAAAGTAGCCGTTGCCAAGTAAAAGCCGTCCTGTGATTCCCGTATGCAATTGCCATCCCTCATCGGTTCCCCATTGTTTTGAAATCCCCAGTTCATGACTCCGCAAGTATTGGAATCCCAATCGGGTCTCACCCAACAAATCCCCAACAATCGCATCCCCTGGAATCAGACTCACCACTTGATTCAACAAGTCAAGCGTATCCAAATTGATGTCCTCCAACGAGAACAGGCTGTCGTTCACTAGCACAGAAGTGAACACATCAGAAGGCGCACCCCCGAGGAGCACTTCGGCTGCGTTGCCATCAAATCGCACCTCTGATAAGAAGTGTTGACGAGAACGGTATGCAAAGCCCCACCGTTTGCCTTTTCGGAAGGTTCCCGCGACAGTAAAGTTGCCTTGCGTGTTGATGTCTTCATCCACAAGCCGTTCCACCCACTCCTCCCGCGTCAAACCGCGCCAAGCATCTTCGTAGCCCGTGCGATTGAACGCATCGCCCCATAAGTCCTCTCGTCCTAAAACCGAAGATTGCAGACCAAAGCCTCCTTCAATGGATGCAGCCGCTCCAACTAGGTCCGGGTTCAATCCCGAGGCCGTCAGGGCGCTCGGGTTCCATCCCAATGCCCGGTAATCCGAAGCCAATGCGAACGGCGTGGCTCCTACGCCGATTGGTTCATTTGCGAATTGAGCAGATGCGCTTGCAACAAGCAGGAGCGTCAACAAGGAAATGAGGGCACGTTGAAGCATCGCCCTAAGTTATTGGTTACAAAGGGATGTTCCAACCAAAACGGTCTTCAATTCGCCCGCGACGCAAGGCATCAAGTTCGGTTGAGATTTGCGGTGCAATCTCCCACTCAGCGTAGTCGGGCAAACTCAGTTCTTCCGACTCAAAGGCAATCAGCGCCATGGGGGCAATGGTCGCAGCGGTCCCCACTCCGAAGGCCTCTGTTACCTTGCCTGATTTCAACCCTTCACGCAGTTCTTCCACCGAAATCCGGCGCTCCTCCACCGGAATCCCCAAGTCACGCGCAAGCGCCAAAACCGAATCCCTGGTAACCCCCGAGAGGATGGTCTCGCTGGTGTGCGGGCTCGTCAAGGTGCCGTCAATGACGAACATGGCGTTCATCGTACCGCTCTCTTCGATGTATTTGCGCTCAATCGCATCGGTCCACAGCAACTGATGAAAGCCCTGTTCCTGCGCCAATTTCGAGGGGTACAACGAACCGGCGTAATTCCCAGCGGCCTTAGCATAGCCGGTTCCACCGGGAGCCGCGCGCGTGTATTTGGTCTCCACCTTGACTTTAACGGGATCCTTGTAGTACGCGTTCACGGGGCACGTGAAAATGCTGAAGGTGTACCGCTCACTCGGCCGCACGCCAACAAACGAATCCGTGGCAATCATGAACGGCCGGATGTACAATGAAGCACCTTGTCCACCCGGGACCCACGTTTCATCCATCGAAACCAATTGCACCAGAGCATCCATGAACACCTGCGGATCCAATTGCGGCATGCACATCCGCTCAGCCGACTTATTGAAGCGCTCAATGTTTCGGCCAGGCCGGAACAACGATACGCTTCCGTCGGCTTGGCGGTAGGCCTTCATGCCTTCAAAAATCGCTTGGCCATAATGAAACACCATGGAGGCGGGACTCACGGTCATGGGACCGTAAGGTTCGATGCGCCCTTGCTGCCACGTTCCATCCTCAAAATCCATGGTGAACATGTGATCAGAAAAGGTTCGACCAAACGTCAAGTTCTCGAAGTCCACTTGAGGCAAGCGGGAGGCACTGATGGGAGTAATCTTAAACGAAGAAGTGGTTTCAATCATGGCAATCTTTCATTGAGCGCGCTGCAAAGTTCGTGATTTGGTGGCCGTGTTGCAAATGACTTCGCACGCTACAGAACAAGTTGGGATGTTTTGGCAACAACCCCGTCGGAGCGCGCGATGAATTCAATTCTGATGAAACAGGAACCGGTTGGGACTTGTGAATCCGCTTTTCACTGCATACATCACCAAAGCCGCCGTATTGTTCACCCCCAGCTTTTGCATGATGTTCTTTCGGTGCGTGTTCACCGTGTGGGCAGAAAGGAACAACCGCTCCGCGATTTGGCCGTTCGTAAACCCCTCCGCAATGAGTGTAATGACCTCAGCTTCTCGTGCGGAAAGGCCCACCGGATCGCAACTGTAATCGACCGCTGCGAGGTCTTCGACATTGATGCTCTCTTTTCGAATGGCTTCCAGGATTTGTCCACAGAAAAAACGGCCTCCAATCGCCGTTTCTTGGATGGCCTCCATCACTTCCCCGATGCTGCAATTCTTCTTCACGTAACTGTCCACACCGGCGCGAAGGGCATTTAAAAGTACGCTTCCCGACTGCTGAGGAGTGATGGCCAAAATCCGTGCTTCCGGAACTTCCCTTCGCACATCCACCAAATCGTCAACGGAAAATCCGTCCGACAAAAAGTCCATGATCACCACATCGGGCTTGAAGGAACTCAACAGTTCGAGCAGTTCACTGGGCGTCGATGCTTCTCCAACGAGTGCATAATCTCCCGCATTGTTCACCAAACTGGTCAACCCCATCCGAAAGACGGGGCTGCTGTCGGCAATGGCGATGGATACGGATTTGGGCATTATTTAGAACAATTCTACATAACAAAGATAGGCGCACAAGCCGCTCACTCCACAACCTAGCTACAACAGAATCTTCATCCCGTCAGAAGCCAAGGTCGTCGATGGGAAAACGGCTTGAGCCTCAGCTAACAACGGCGTCAAATCCCGGTAGCGTGAAGAGAAATGCCCCACCACCAATCGTCCAACGCGCGCATCCAAGGCAATCCGAGCCGCTTGTTCCGCCGTCGAATGGCCCGTC
The DNA here is from genome assembly GCA_965656785.1 of uncultured Flavobacteriales bacterium. Lineage (GTDB taxonomy): Bacteria > Bacteroidota > Bacteroidia > Flavobacteriales_D > Sanyastnellaceae > JALQTD01. Next base: position 28,293 of record CBFHLY010000007.1, on the reverse strand, counting down.
TCCCGAGCGCGCGCAGCCAGGTCCGCCTTGAACGTCGCCTCGTGGTACAAACAGGTCGCTTCCGTCACCGCCTCAACCACGCGCGTTGAAGGGCGCGTATCCGCAGCAAATGCATAACTTCGGATGGCAGGCCCTGCATCCAACACTTCTTCCGGCTTTACGCTTCCATTGCGGATTGCTCGTCCCGATTTCAGCAGGCGAATTTCCTCGAAAGAAAGCTCCAAGCCTGCAATGGACTCCCTCCGAATGCTTCCCATTCGGGGCCGTTCATCCACTCGGAATCCGTGGGTCGGAATCCGATGCTGAACGGGGAACGCCGTGACCCGAAACGTGGATTGCTCCCAGGCCATCCGAACCTCCCCAGGGGGATTCACTTCGAAATTCAACGGAAACTGAAGATGCGTTGCGGTGAGGCGCAGGTTGTCCATCAACCAAGCTTCCAACGCCTCCGGACCGTGCAGCGTCAACGCGTCCTTCCGTCCCAACAGGTTCATGCTCCCAATCAATCCCGGCAAGCCCAGCACGTGATCCCCGTGCATGTGGCTCACAAAAACGTGATGGATTTTCGAAAACGGAACCTTGTGCCGGCGCAAACTGACCTGCACGCCTTCCCCCGCGTCAAACAGGAACCACCTCTCGTGCACATTCAATGCTTGAGCCGTGGTCATAAAACGCAAATTGGGTGCGGCAGCGCCGCACCCAAGTATGAGGACCTCAAATCGGTATTTCACTCGAAGGGGTTCAGTGGCGGACCACCAATCGCTCCGTCCATTGTTGCGTTTCGCCCTCCAAGGTCACGAAGTAAATGCCTTCGGCCCATGTGGCCACATCCACCACCAATTGTCCGTTGGAGAAGGCTTGTGTGCTGTGCATGATTCGCCCCGCCAAGTCGCGGATTACAGCGTGGGTTACCCCTCCTGCAGAAGGCAAGTTGATTTGAATGCGGTCGTTGGCTGGATTCGGAAAGAGGGTGAAATCGAGATCGGAAGATTCTCCGATGTTATTGGGCCCAACGATGGTCAAGATGTACCCGTCGAAGACATACGGCTGGGGAACAGCGACCCCAAACACCGTCACCCAAGCCTCCACCTCCAACGACATGGCGAAATACCCTGCCATCGTCGGAGTGCCCGTCAAATCGGCACAGTATTGCGCCCCTCCATGGAAAGCACAGGGATTGGGAGAAACGCCTCCATTGTTGCATTGAATTTCCAATCCCACTTCAGAAAAGTTCATGGTGGCCCCTGCACCAGAATCGGCAATCAATGTCGTGTTGACCAAAATGATGGAGTCGAGCGGCAACTGAAACGTGGGTTCAATCGCCGACGCATCAATGGGTACCAACACGTGAAAGACGTCGTTGTAGGGCACGTTCACATAAGCCGTATCGAATTGTTCTCCGATGGAAGCATCGGGAGAGGCTCCCCACAAGGAAGTGCCAAAATCAAAATCAGTCGTGCATTGAGCAGAAGCAGCCCCAAACGAAGCCGCTGCAAGCAAAAGGAAAAAAACGCGTTTCATGATTCAGAGGTATCAGCACCCAATGAACGTTCCGTTTCTTCCATCACAATCAAATCGAAAGCCTCAGAGGCCGTCGGGGTAATGGTCAAGACGCGATCGAGCTGGGAGATTTGGATGAGTTTTTCAACGGAGGGCTGCAGGCCACAAATGACGAACGAGCCGCCATTGTCCCTGCACAACCGATTTCCGACCAACACCGCGCTCAATCCGCTGCTGTCGCAGTAACGCGATTCGGTCAAATCCAGCACCATGTTGAATTTTCCATCGTTCGCCAATGTGACGAACTCGGCCTTCAATTCGGGGGCATGGCGCGCGTCGAGCTTTTCAACGTGCACCGTCAAGGTAGCGATGGGTTCGCGGTATTCTACTGAAAACTTCATTCAACTGGAACTTTAAGGGCTAAGATAGGAACTTGTATCGTTTAACGAACACCTGCAAGCAAGTAGATTACCGCCATCCGCACCGCCACACCGTTTTCCACCTGATCGAGGATGATGGCATGCTCGCTGTCGGCCACAGCGCTCGTGATTTCCACCCCTCGATTGATGGGGCCCGGGTGCATGATCGTAATGGGGTGATCAATTTGGCTTAAACGCGCTTCCGTCAGGCCAAATCGCGCCTGGTACTCCCGCAAACTGGGGAAATAAGGCACCCGGTCTTCCCCTCCTTGCCGCTCCAGTTGGATGCGCAACATGTTCGCCACATCACACCACGCCAACGTCGCGTCCAAATCGTGACTCACTTCCACCCCCAAACTCGCGATGTGCTTGGGAATGAGGGTCTTGGGACCGCAAACGCGCACGCTAGCCCCCAGCATTTGCAAGCAGAGGATGTTCGAAACGGCCACGCGGCTGTGTCGTATGTCGCCGACGATGGCCACGCGCTTGCCCGCCAGATCGCCCAGCCGTTCCTGCATCGAATACGCATCGAGCAGGGCTTGCGTTGGATGTTCGTGCGTACCGTCTCCAGCGTTCACGATTTGGGTTTGCACCCGTTCTTTCAAGAAATGAGGAGCTCCCGGATGGGGATGCCGCATCACCACCAGGTCCACTTTCATGGCCAAAATGTTGTTGACCGTATCCACCAACGTCTCCCCCTTTTTCACGGAAGAATTGGCCGCGGTGAAATTCACCACATCTGCAGACAGCCGCTTCTCAGCCAACTCAAACGAGAGTCGAGTCCGTGTTGAGTTCTCAAAGAACAGGTTCGCGATGGTGAGGTCTCGCAAGGAAGGGACCTTGCGAATGGGGCGATTGATGACCTCCTTGAACTCTTCGGCCGTCTTAAGAATCAACCGAATGTCGGATTCTTTCAGGTCGCGAATGCCGGTCAAATGGCGGGTCGACAACGTATTCATTCAGGCTTGCGGTTGAAAAGCTCCACGTGATCTCCCATTCCGTCCTTGCTCCAGTGCACGCGAACGTGCTGCTCGTCGATCGAGTCGATGGACTTTCCGATGTACTTGGGCTCGATGGGCAGCTCCCGGCGAAAACGGCGGTCAATCATCACAAGCAACTCCACGCTGCGCGGCCGACCATGCGCCATGAGCGCATCGATCCCTGCGCGGATTGTTCGCCCCGTGTACAGCACATCATCCACCAAGATCACCCGACGATCTTCCACGAGAAACGGCATGTCCGTAGCGTTGGGTGTGATGGGGTGCTGACGCCTGCCGAAGTCATCCCGGTGAAACGTTGCATCCAAGGCTCCACATCGAACTTCCACCTCAGGAAGCAAGACCTTTAACCGATCCTGAATGCGTCGGGCAAGGAAAATGCCTCGAGGTTGCAGCCCGACCAAATCCGTTTCCAAAAAGTCGTGGTGCTCGAGCAATTGATGCGCGAGGCGATCGATGATGCGATCGAACAATTCCGGGGCAATCAGGACATGCGAATCCATGGCGCGAAGATACGGAAACAAGAAAGGGAGGCGACAGCCTCCCTTTCGATGTTGACAAGTTCAAACTCGGATTATTCTCCGGCTTCGTCTGACTTGGTTTCTTCTGAATCCGCAGATGGAGATTCGTCCTGTGCAGGAGCTTCCGCAGCAGGTTCCTCCTTCTTCGGTTCGGCTGGAGCGGCCGGCTCTGAACCGCCTTCCATTTGTTCCTTCAACGCTGAGAGGACGTCCAAGTCACCGAAGGTGCTGCGCTCAACGGTCGAGTTCACCTCGTCCATCATGCGGCTGCTCGTTCCGCCACCGGTTGCACGCGGCTTGCGTTCTTTGGTCGCTTCTTTCTTCTTCGGTCCTTCGTCGTACGTGCGCAAGTGGCTGACCGTGATGCGCTTGGCATTGCGGTTGAACTCCAACACAACGAACTCGCCGGCTTCCTCGACGCCCATTGCCGTTCCGTCTTGCTTTTGCAAGTGCTTCGTGTGGCAAGCGCCTTCGAGACCGTAAGGCAAGGCCACTGTGGCTTGGTTGCCATCGATGCGGACGACCGTTGCCGTGTGCGTAGAACCCACCGCGAAAATCGTTTCGAAGACTTCCCATGGGTTTTCTTGCAGTTGCTTGTGACCCAAGCTCATGCGGCGCTGATCCTTGTCCAACTCGAGAACCACCACATCAATGGTGTCTCCGACGTTGCAGAACTCCGACGGGTGCTTGATTTTCTTCTCCCAGCTCAAATCCGAGATGTGAACCAAGCCGTCGATGCCTTCTTCCAACTCAACGAACAAACCAAAGTTCGTGAAGTTGCGAACGGTGCCCGAGTGCTTCGAGCTGACCGGGTAACGGTTTTCGATGTCCGCCCACGGGTCGTCCTTCAATTGCTTCAATCCCAGCGACATCTTGCGGTCTTCCCGGTCGATGTTCAGGATGACACACTCGATTTCGTCACCGACTTTCAAGAAGTCCTGAGCGCTGCGCAAGTGCTGCGACCACGACATCTCGGAAACGTGGAGCAAGCCCTCGACACCCGGAGCGATCTCGACGAACGCACCGTAATCGGCCAAGACGACCACCTTTCCTTTGACCTTGGCACCTTCCACGAGGTCTTCGGTCAACGCATCCCATGGGTGCGGAGTCAATTGCTTCATGCCGAGCGCGATGCGCTTCTTGTCGTCGTCGAAATCGAGGATGACCACATTGAGTTTGTCGTCCAATTGGACCAACTCTTCGGGGTGATTCACGCGGCCCCAGCTCATGTCCGTGATGTGGACCAAACCATCGACGCCACCCAAGTCCACAAACACCCCATACGAAGTGATGTTCTTGACCGTGCCTTCCAAAACCGAGCCTTTCTCCAAGCCCTGGATGATGATGCGCTTCTGCTCTTCGAGCTCGGCCTCGATGAGGGCCTTGTGCGAAACGACAACGTTTTTGAATTCTTGGTTGATTTTCACCACCTTGAATTCCATCTGCTTGCCGACGTAAACATCGAAGTCGCGGATGGGCTTGACGTCCACTTGTGAACCGGGCAAGAACGCCTCGATGCCGAACACGTCAACGATCAAGCCACCTTTCGTGCGGCACTTGACCTCACCCGTAATGATGGTGTCTTCTTCCTTCGCCTTGTTGATGTTGTCCCAAGCCGAGAAGATGCGTGCGGTGCGGTGGCTGACCACCAACTGCCCGTTTTTGTCTTCTTGACGTTCGATGAAAATCGGAACCACGTCACCGGCCTTCAAGTCGGGGTTGTAACGGAATTCGCTCGCGTTCACAACACCTTCTGACTTGTAACCGATGTTGACAACGACCTCCTTTTTCGAGACGCTCAACACCTTGCCTTCAACGACCTCTTTCTCCTGAATGAGGTTCAGTGAATTTTCGTAAACCGACTCGAGTTTCTGGCGCTCTTCTGCGCTGAAATCATCGGCATCGGCTTCGAATGCGTCCCAATCGAAATCTCCCGGCTCAGCAAATGCTGGACGTTCTGTCGGCACCACTTTCGGTGCTGCAGGGGTTTCAGAAGGGGTTGCGGTTGCTGCAGCTTCGGCCGCAGGTGCTGCCTCAGCAGCTTGATTCTCGGGAGCAACCTCGGGGGTGTGCTCCTCGTGATTCTGGGTTTCTTCGCTCATGCGTCCCAGTTGGAATTGATTCCACCACAAGGGCATTGGTGGAGAGGTGAAACGAATCGCTGCCCTGCGCGACCTTAATTGAGGGCGCAAAAGTAGGGACAAACCTCACAACACCAACGAATTCAACTCATTATTTACAACACGAGCAACTTCGACACGGCAGAGGCCCCTTCGCCCGCCCACTGGATGAAGTACATTCCAGGCTCTAGCGGGGCTTGAAATTGCAAGGCATTGTCCCAAGAAGCGATGCGAGCGCCTTGGGTCGAGTACAAAGTGCCCGGGGCATTCACAGCGACCTGCCCCCCACGTCGAACCGGGTTGGGAGCCACCACGGCCGGCACCGAATTGGGTTCAGCGAGGTCCACAGTCGCGCCATTGTTGCTTGCGTTGGGAGTGGTTTGTTCGAAAAACACCCAGGGCGCCCCCGCGTCTTCCAACCGACCATAGCTGAAGCTCGGCCAAATTTCTGGGAAGTTCAACGAGTCCACCACCGTGAAGCCATCTGGGGAGCGAAGCGCCAGGTGCTCGCCGGAATTGCTCAGCCGGAAATTGACGTGATTCCACCCTTGGTTTTGGTCTTCATCGGCCCAAAACAGCAGGAATCCGCCCGGCGCAATCACGGTTGAGTCCGGCAGGCCGACTGGAATCCGGAACTTCGTGGGGTTGTTCCATTGATCCGTCAAGTAATACCCCGCCAAATCTACCGGCTGGGCAGTCGGATTGTGGATCTCGAACCAATCTTCGCGCTCGCCAGCCTCATCGGCAATGCCCCACGCGTTGTCGCTGAGCAACTCGTTCAAGACCAAATCGGCACCCGGAAACAGGATGAGCTGGTTGCTCACTTGGGGAGTGGGCTGCGCGAACACTTGCCAAGTCAAACCGCCATCGGTTGAACGCCCATAGCTCTCATCTTCTCCTACGGGAACCCAGGTCGCCTCGTCCACGATTGCGCCATTGGGACCGGTCAAAGTCCATTGCGCCGGGGGCGTTCCGCCTTCGTTGATTGCAATGCTGGCGTGGTTGCTGCCCCATTGGGTTTCGCCGTTGAGCCAAATCAACAGGAATCCTTCAGGTTCGATCACCGTGGCCACGGGGTCGTTGGCCGGGAGCGTCCAGCTGGCGCCCGGGTGCGCCACGGAATAATTCGCTGCATTGACGGCGAAGGCGTTGGGGTTGAACAACTCAAGCCATGCGCCCCCGGGCCCCACCTCGGCTGCGACGGTGGACGCATTCACGTGCTGGAATTCGTTGAAATACAATTGCGCCGTTTCCGGTTGAACGTAAGCATTGGGCTGTTCGGGGGTGGGGACATCGAAGAAGATCCAATCGGGGCAACCGTCGCACGCACGGCCAAAGGAGATGTTCTCAGCTTGCGGGCCGAATGCGATTTGGTCCAAAACAGTCACGCCATCGGGCTCGACGAGGAATACCTCTTCACCATCCGCGCTCAATTTGAAACTCGCGTGGTCTTCGCCCTGATCGACGTCGTTGTCGCACCAAATTCGCAAGTGCCCCCCTGGAAGCACCGTGGTCAAACCCGCATTCGTGGTCGGAAACATCCACTTCGTTAAGCTGTCGGGATCGTCGGACAGGTAGTAACCTGCGAGGTTGACGATGCCCCCTGAATTGTACAACTCAATCCAGTCCTCCGCCTCAAAGAAGTCGTCGTAATCCGTGCTGTTGTTGACCGCCATCAATTCGTTGATGACAACTTGGGAGGAGGCCAAATTCGCGCCCACCAATCCGCACGATATTCCAGCAAGAACACGCAATACGTTCCAATTCATGGCACTGAGGTTTCCGCAAATATACGCGGCATGACGCGGGTTCAGTTGCTTGCAGTGGACAGCAGCCGCGCGTCCTTGAACCCCGCTTCCACGATGGCTTGCAGCGCTCGCAAAGCCTCGCTCTCGCTGTGAATGGGCCGTGTGATGTACGCATCGCCACCGCCCCAAGGAAGGCTGCGTACGCCCAAGTCATCGGGCAGGCGCATCAGGGCTGCGCGGTATTCCAAGGAGGCACCTTCCGGGAACTCCGCAATTCGCACCACCCAAACCGATTCGTCCGCCTCCGCTGTGACCGCTTCCACTTCGGGCCGAAGCGCACTCGAATGAGCTGGTGGCACTTGCTCGATTGCCGTTCCACCGGGAAAGGACAACACTTCACCGCGGTGGCCGCTTGCGGATTGCGCTCGCCACGCTTGGGCTTCCGTCCAATATGGCCCCAGCAGCACCGCCCTCTTGCCTTCACCGCGGGGCCACGATCGGAAACGATCCGACCAGCGGGCCTCGAGCGCAACCGCTTCGGCTTGATCGACGACGAATTGCACGCCATACCCCGACATCCTGAGCTCGTGCCATGAACGGGCTAGCGCCCACTCTTCGCCCGAAAACCCCACCACAAATGCGTCCGCGAATTGCGCAAATGGACGGAGGGCTTCGCAAGCTTCCAAAGCTCGATTTCGATTGACATAAGTCCCGTAAACTACTTTTTTCCATTCGTTTACGTGAACCAGCTTCAAGCCTTCTGAAACGCCCCAAAACGCCCAGCCATCGGGGGTCTCTTGAAACGCCCCCAACTGGACGGTGAACACTGAATCTGGCTCGAACGATGCGGTCGGCGACACGGTGGGTGGGTGAGCATGGGCTGCCACGACGGCTTGTGGTTCGGGTTCCTCGGTCATGATTGGGGGCGCTGGCTGCTGGAACGCCTCGGGCGGCAGGGGCCCCAAAATGAGGTGGGTCAATGCATTCGCTGCGGAAGTCAAGTTGGCCCAAATGGGCAGTTCGAATGCACGCTCCAAATTCCACCAAGCATTGAGCAGTTCGGGCGACTCCTCGGGGTTCTCCTCAGAACGAAATGCTTGCCAGACGGCCCACAACCAGTCGCGCCACACCTCCTCGGTTCCCAGGATCGCTTCCCACGAATGGGTGGACCACGCCCGTTCGAGAGCCCGGTCCATGATTTGGTCAGCATCGCTGAACCACTCAATCCGGTGCGTCGCCCGCTTCAACTGCAGCGGCATGCCTTCCCGCAGTCGAGCAAAGCCAGCGGCTTGATCTCCCAGTCGCTGCCACGTGCGTCCGCGGGCCAACATGTGCTGATCGTTCTGGATGCGATCGGACCAAACGGTGCACGCGCCCTCCCAGCCATCGCTGGTTTTCGCGGAACAAATCAAATCCAAGGCGTTCGTGGTTTGGCGCAACCGATCGATGACCGGCTGCATGGCGTCCGCCGTCCAAGCACAGGCCATCGGAACGCTTTCCCAGCCCCCCAGTTCAGGGGCAACGGGCAAATCCATGGTCGGGTCCATCTGCTGCAGTGCGCGAACCGCAACCCAGCGTTCGTGCACGGTAGCAGCTCGCCACCATGGCGTTTCCGCGAGCTCCTTCCAGGGCTCAGGAAGGTCGTTTGCCCAAACGGGATGGACGGGCAGTTCCCATTCGGATGCGGGGGCTTCAATCGTTTCCCATTGAGGTCCAAAGGCGCCAGCCCCCTCCCAAGGCTCCTCGCTTGCCACGACCGGAGCCAGGGAGACTTCCTCCCATCGATAACGAAACCGCTTGGGCGTCGCGGTGGTTGGCAAGGTCCATTCGGTCACGGTATAGGTGTCTCCCTTGCTATCGGTCAGCAACGCCCGATAGCTGGCTCCATCCATGCCCTGCCAGCGGCACACTCCTGACGCCCCCGCCAAGGTGCCCTCCCACACCATCCGCCGGGAATCGGTCGACCAAACGGACAATGCCCGTTCGCCGTCGGACCAATCCCACGCCAATTCAACTTGCACCAGCCGGTGCCGGGGACCATCCAGGAGGACCTGAACCGCTTGCAGAGTCTGATCGGGCATTCTGCGGGTCATCATCCAAGCGGTCCAACCATCGCCCGTTGGGGTGTAGTGCGTTTCGTCTCCGCCCGAATTAACGGCAAAGGGCAAGGGGATTGCCCGAGGAGATGGGGCGTCCAGTTCCGCCCAAAAAACATCCAATTGACCGACCGATTCCGGGCGATCCGAACTCCAATACAACCTTCCCGACCGGCTTTCGAAGACCGGGGTTCGTTCGTTGTAAGGCGAATTGATGGGCGCAGGAAGTCGGCGCACCGAGCCCAACCGCCCTCCCGATAAGATTTCCACCTCATGGAGATCCGTTGTGCCGCTGCCCGTCCGGTCGGAGGCGAACCAAGCTCGACCCGAACCGGGATACAGGAACATGTCCCCCTCGAAATTCGCCTTCCGGTCGAACCGTGAACGCAAGGCCTCCGGCACCTTCACCCACTTTCCCACGCTGTCAGGAACGTCGAACAACGCTGGTCCTTCCCCATCCGGAGCCCTTCGAAGTTCGAGCGGTTCAACGGGAACATAGCTCGCCAACGGAGCGACGTGGTGGCGGGCCCGCGTTTGGCCTTGATGCGCAATCCTTGAAGCAGGGGCGTCTTTCAGGCCAAAAGCGAGGTACGCGTCGAACCAAGGAAGGGCATCGGCATGTTGTCCCAACGCTTGCAGCCGCAGGCCCTCGACGAGGGCACGATTGGCCTCCCAAAAACTCCCCGTCCCTTCCCATTCCACCGGCGTTTGCTGCACCTCTTGCCAGGTGGCTGTGCCCCGCATCAACGAAGTCGCAAGGCGAAACCAGCGGGCCTTCTCGTCTTCTGGCACTTCCGAAAGCCGCTCCTCGCTCCAATTCGCGAGCGCATCCCATTCTCCCTTTTGCCAATGCCGCTCAAGGACCGCCAACGGGGTTTGGCACAGCAATCCCCCCCCCATGGAAAGCACGAAAAGCACCGACGCGGGGATGCGCAACAAGTTGATGTGGAGTGAAGCCAAAACGTGTAAACCTTGTGAATCTGAGGTCAATCTACCCACAATGCGCAGCCCATCCACCCTCGCCTTCCATTAGCTTTGCACCAAGTTTCAAACACCTTCACCATGTCAGACGGACTTTATACCGTTCCCACTCCGGTCAACGAACCGGTGCTCAACTACGCGCCTGGTTCGCCTGAACGCGAGGCGCTGCTTGCAGCTTACAACGAAATGTACTACGCTGAGCCCATCGACGTTCCGATGTACATCGGTGCAGACCAGGTGCGCACCAACGACAAACGCCCGATGTCTCCGCCTCACGAGCACGGGAAGCTGCTTGGGCACTACAACTACGGGGACGCCTCACACGTTGAACGCGCCATTGAAGCGGCATTGAATGCCCGCGAGGCCTGGGCCACGACACCTTGGGAGCACCGCGTGGCCATTTTTCTGAAGGCTGCCGATTTGCTGGCAGGTCCGTACCGCGCAAAAATCAATGCAGCGACCATGTTGGCCCAAAGCAAGAGCGCCTACCAAGCGGAAATCGATGCCGCATGTGAATTGATCGACTTCCTGCGATTCAACGCGCAGTACGTCCAGGAAATCCACAAAGTCCAGCCCTCGAGCGCCCCGGGGATTTGGAATCGCCTCGAATACCGTCCCCTTGAAGGATTCGTCTTTGCCATCACGCCGTTCAACTTCACTGCGATCGCGGGCAACTTGCCCGCTTCGGCGGCGATCATGGGGAACGTCGTCGTTTGGAAGCCCGCAGATACGCAAGTTTACAGCGCGCAGGTGGTCATGGAAGTGTTCCGCGAGGCGGGATTGCCCGACGGGGTCATCAACTTCATCACCGTTGACGGACCGGTAGCGGGCGACGTGGTGTTCAAGCACCGCGATTTCGCGGGATTGCATTTCACGGGCTCTACGGGCGTGTTCCAGCACCTGTGGAAGACGATTGGGGAGAACATTCGCTTGTACCGGACGTATCCGCGCATCGTGGGGGAAACGGGGGGCAAGGACTTCATTTTGGCTCACCGGTCCGCGGATTTGAACGCATTGGTGGCCGCTTCGGTTCGCGGAGCGTTCGAGCTTCAAGGCCAAAAATGCTCCGCAGCTTCCCGCGCCTACATCCCTTCGAACTTGTTCGATGACTACATCGAGCGCATGAAATCGGAAGTGGCGACCATCCAAGTGGGCAGCCCGGCCGAATTGAGCAATTTCGTCAACGCCGTCATCGACCGCAAGGCCTACGAAAAAATCGTTTCCTTCATCGAGTTCGCAAAAGCTGCGCCCGACGCAGAAATTGTTGCGGGCGGAACCTACGATGACGCGACGGGCTATTTCATTCAGCCCACCATCATCGTCACCTCGAATCCCCAATTCAAGACCATGGTCGAAGAAATCTTCGGTCCCGTGTTGACAGTCTACCGCTACGACGCGGAGGATTTCGCAGAGGCCATCGATTTGGTGGACCAAACGAGCGACTACGCGCTCACCGGAGCAGTGTTCGCCCAAGACCGCTACGCCATCGACCAAGCCTCTCGCGGACTCGTGAACGCAGCAGGCAATTTCTACATCAACGACAAACCGACCGGAGCGGTGGTTGGCCAACAGCCTTTCGGAGGTGCCCGTGGATCCGGCACCAACGACAAAGCTGGCAGCCAATTGAACCTCCTTCGCTGGGTGAGCCCGCGCACCATCAAGGAAACGCTGGTCCCTCCTACCGATTACCGATACCCCTTCCTCGGTTGAGGAATAAAAAAAGGCGGTCCGATTGGACCGCCTTTTTTTTGTTCAAAACATCGCATCATGCTTCGGCCTGTTCCTCCATGGATTCGAACGCTTCATCGTCGCCCACTTCCACGTCGTACTCGTCGTAGCGCGGTGTCGGAATCGCAGCCATGTCAACGGCGACGTGGCGTCCTCCAGCGAGCTTGCGGAACTCCTCATCAAAAGGAGAAGTCAGCATCCCGTCTTGGTCCAACCACTTCGTGAGCACGAGGTACTTCTCCTTCTTTCCTGCGCGACCAATGGTTTCCACGCGGCCGTGAACAGTTCGCAAGCGGAATGCGCTGTTGAGGATGCTCGCACGCGCCGAAGATTCACGCTCTGCGCCCAAGTGATGAATCGCCATCGCGTCTTCAATGAGCTCCTTGTAGGTCATCGGACGGTTCCGAGCGCGAAGGCGCTTCACGATGAAGTTGCCCCAAACGCTCTTCGGGCCGCGTTTGCGTTGCTTTCCACCAGCGAACGCTGCTGCTGCGGAAACACGTCGGGGCCCCAACGGCTCACCTGTTAGTTTTACTAGCATTTCTTCAACGTGAGCCAACTGGCCCACCAGCCTGCCCCGCTCTTGTTCATAGAACCGCTTCATTTCTTGCAATTCTTTCTGGGAAAATTCCATCCTGATAAACGTTTTGAAACGGAACGCAACATATCATCTCACACAATGGGATATGCCTTGAACCCTTGGTTATTTAATGAATTAGGGCAAATTTATGTTCGATACATGAATTGACAAGCCGTCCAGCCGATTTTCTTCAACTTAACGTGTTAAAAACTCCCACTTAACACCTAATCTTCCGGTGGAAGCCAGAAACACCCCTTTCCTGCCCCCCCAAATACGTCACCAAATGGACGATTATTTAATCAACTAACAAGAGACGGATGGTCAATAGAACGGGGTATATGAGCGTTTTTTTGACATCTGCAGAAGGGGGCACTTGTTGACGGGAATCCCGCAAAAAAAAGTCCTTGCTCTTGAGCAAGGACTTCATAGCAACAGCCGCGTAAGCCGGATTCTGTTCACCCGAAGGTGCTTCGCCATCTATCTAACGCAATCTACCCCCTGACTCGGACGGGCCGCCCTCAATCGCCAGTGTACATGATCTTGCAACCCACAAGGTTTACCCAGGCCAAGCAATCGCTTGCTTGCCGGTGAGCTCTTACCTCACCTTTTCACCCTTGCCTGTGCCCGAAGGCCATCGGCGGTCTAAATCTCTGTGGCACTCTCTGTGAAGGTCCGAAGACCCTCCCTCCCTTTCGAGGAGTGTGGCGCCCTATGTTGTCCGGACTTTCCTCCCTGCAAAAGCAAGGCGACGAAGTCTGGTGCTGCTATCTCGTCAATCCCAAATGACGTTGACCGTTAGCCGGTCCCCGCCCCGTTCGATTTCCACTTCCGTGACCATCCCCTCTTCGAAGAGGCTCAGTCCCGTCATGTAGGACATCATGTCCACCACGGGCAAGGTGTCCATCCGAAGAACCACATCGCCGCGTTTCAGCCCCGCCATTGCAGCAGGCCTTCCTTCCGTGACGCCATCGATCCGCATGCCTTCACCGCTGAAGAGGTAATCGGGAACCACCCCAAGTGTCACGTTGAACCGGGGGGTGCTGTCCGAATCCTGGTCTTTCGTGGCCGTGAACAACCACTCGGATTCTTGATCCAACGCCCGCATCACCCGTTCGACGTAGCGCGCGATGCGCAGCATGCCCTCGTAATTGAGTTTCTCAGGGGTATCCGTCGGGCGATGGTAGTCCGGGTGTTGCCCTGTGAAAAAGTGCAAAACCGGGATGCCCTCAAGGTAAAAAGACGTGTGGTCGCTAGGCCCCACACCGCTTTCGCTTGGAACCAAAACGAACCCCTCCTCATTGCAGGCTTCCAACACCTCCATCCAGCGGGGCGAAGTGCCCGTTCCATAGACCGCCAGCGTGTCCCCGCGCAACCGACCTACCATATCGAGGTTGATCATGTAGCGGATGCTGTCGAGTGGCACCGTGGGTTCTTCACAAAAGTGATTCGACCCCCAAAGCCCTTTCTCCTCGCCGGAGAAGCCGCAGTACAGCACATGATCGCTCATCGGGGCATCCGCTACGCGCTGCGCCACTTCCAACATCGTCGCTACGCCTGAAGCGTTGTCATCGGCGCCATAGTGAACGGTGGGCTCACCTCGGAACAACGAATTCTCCCCGCCGTATCCCAAGTGGTCGTAGTGCGCTGCCAGCACTCCGAATCCTTTTCCGTGAGTTCCCTTGCCCGTGAACAAGACGTTGCGACCAACAATCGGCTTCACCACCGCCATGCCCAAGTGTGCCTGCCCCGAATCGCCATGGATTTGCATGGGGGGATGCGGTGTGTATTGAAAGGACTGAAACGCCCCGGAATCTCCGCGTTCAGCATACCCCATCGCCTCGAACTCATCGGACAACCACTGCGCCGCCAGCGCTTCTCCTGCGCTACCGGTTTCACGCCCTTCCAAGGCGGGATCAGCCAAGGTTTCGACGCGGGCTTTCAAGGCAGCGATGGCCGCTGCATCAGAAGCTTGAGGGTTGGTTTCATCGGCGGTTTGGCATGACCACAAGCTCAGGGCAGCGATTCCAGCGAGCCAAGTTCCCATCCGGACGTCCTTCAATCCCATATTCAAAGTATTTTCGCGCAAAATTCGACAATATGCGGACGAAATTAGGCATGATTGCAGCGCTCTTTGGGCTGCTGTTAGCAAATTGTGGCACGGAGGTCACAGAAACCCCTCCTACCACGGGTCATCAAGCGGTTGACACCGATACGTTGCGCTATCCCGAGGAAGTGCATTTGAAGAACCTGCGGCAGTTGACGTTTGGAGGGGACAACGCGGAGGCGTATTGGTCGTTCGACAGCGATGCGTTGGTGTTCCAGGCCACCAATCCTTCGTGGGAAATTCCGTGCGACCAAATTTTCATCATGGAACTTGGGGAAAATGCCAAACCCCTTCCGCAGCGGCCAACTCCCGTTTCCACGGGATTGGGGCGCACGACGTGTGCTTATTTCATGCCGGGGGACACCTCGTTTGTTTACGCTTCGACGCACTTGGGGGATGCTGAATGTCCGCCGGTTCCGCCACGGGGTCCGGGAGGCGAGTACGTTTGGCCGATTTACCCGGATTATGACATTTTTGTCGCCAATCGAAGTGGCGAGATCACGCAACAACTGACGAACTTGCCCGGATACGATGCCGAGGCCACCGTCTCTCCGAAAGGGGACCGCATGGTCTTTACCAGCACCCGGTCGGGCGACTTGGAACTGTACACGTGTGATTTGGATGGTGGAAATGTGGTTCAAGTGACGAACGAATTGGGTTACGATGGCGGGGCGTTTTTCTCTCCCGATGGGGAGTGGTTGATTTGGCGTGCGAGCCGGCCCCAAACTGAGGAAGAGCAGCAACATTATAAGGACTTGCTCAGCAACGGATTGGTCGAACCGACCGACATGGAATTGTACATCGGTCGGGCCGACGGTTCAGAGGTGCGTCAATTGACGGATTTGGGTGGAGCGAATTGGGCGCCTTATTTCCACCCCAATGGGGAGCGGGTCATTTTTTGTTCCAACCACCACACGGGCGGATTCCCCTTCAATTTGTTCAGCATTCGAACCGATGGAACGGGCCTGGAACAAATCACCTTCGACGATGCCTTTGATTCCTTCCCGATGTTTTCGCCGGACGGAAAGTACCTGAGCTTCTCGTCGAATCGGAACAACGGTCGGACCCGGAGCACCAACGTTTTCGTAGCCGAGTGGATCCAGTGAGCACCACCGCAGAGCCGCAGTACTTTGTGCTGTATAAACCGTTCGGGGTGTTGAGCCAGTTCTCCGAAGAAGACGGGCATGCGGGTTTGGCTTCTCTGAATTTGGGGCTGGAACAGGATGTGTACCCGGTCGGGAGGCTGGATCGGGACAGCGAGGGCCTGCTCCTGCTCACCAATGATCGCAGCATCAACGGAGCGTTGTTGGACCCCGAGAACGGGCACCGCCGGACCTATTGGGTGCAAGTAGAAGGCGATCCCAACGAGGAGGATTTGCGGGCGTTCAATCGCCCGATGACCTTGAAAATCAAGGGTAAATGGCATTCAACGGCCCCCGCGGAGGCAACGTTGTTTTCTGAAGCGCCTGTCGTGCCCGAACGGACGCCCCCCGTTCGCTTTCGCAAGTCGGTTCCGGATCGTTGGATGGAATTGGTGGTTACGGAAGGGAAAAATCGGCAGGTCCGGAAAATGACGGCCCATGCGGGCTTCCCCACGTTGCGCCTCATCCGCGTGGCCATCGGCCAGCTGAACATCATGGAACGGGGATTGAAACCCGGGGAAATCCAATCCGTGCCGCGCGATGTCCTCCTTCAGCAACTGGGATTGCGCCTCACGACCTCCCGCACCCAACGCCGCCAACCATGAACGCAATGGGCCGGTTCATCGGTGGGGGATTGCGGACGGTGCTGGCGGTAAAATGGACGGTGGTGGCGTGCAGCCTTGCGTTGTTGGTGCTGCTTCTGGGCAAGGGATGGAGCGGCTGGGTTCTGACCCGCATTGGCGGGCGCTTCTGGAGCGCCAACATCCTGAAATGGTTTACGAAAGGGTTGACCGTTGTGGGGCCACCGGATGGGGTTTGGCCCAAGCGAGCAATTTACGTGGCCAATCACAGCAGTTACTTGGACGTCAATGCCATTTTTGCGAGCATTCCCCATCCGGTCATTTTCTTGTCGAAGGCGTCCGTTCGAAAAGTGCCTTTCCTCGGTTGGGCCAACGCTCGGGTGGGGACCGTGTTCGTGGAACGCGGGAAATTGGACTCGGCAATCCGGGCGGCCCAGGACTTGAACCGTGCCTTGGACGAAGGCAAGGTGGTGTGCGTCTTTCCGGAAGGGACGCGTTCTTCAGATGGCAAGCTCCTTCCTTTCAAAAAGGGGGCGTTCCGCTTGGCTTTGGACGCCGGTGTACCGGTGGTTCCGTTCGGAATCCAAGGTGCTCGGGAAGCGCTGCCGAAAGGGAATTTCCTCATCCAAAAACGCCCCATCACCATTCGATTTGGTGCGCCAATCTCGGTTGAGAAATACCGGGAAGCGAATGACTTGGAAGGCCTTTCCGCCGCAGCGCGCAACGCCATCATGGGCCTGATGAATTAACACAGACGGCGCGCGAGTTCCCAACCTTCTCGGATGGCACGTTGCGCATCGATTCCCTTGGCCTCTTTGCTGCCTCCAATGAGCTCGACTCGCCACGGCCCTTCTCCGAAGTGGGTGAGGAACTCGGGAGCGCCGTTGCTGGTTTGGCCTGCGCAGAGGATGACGCGATCACACTGGAATTCGCGTTCGCTCCCTTCCGCATCCCGATAACGGAACCCCGTTTTCGTGGTGCCCAAGTATTCGACTCCCGTGTGGAATTGAACGCCACGTTCGCGCAAGGTGACGCGGTGAATCCAACCGGTGGTTTTCCCAAGGTTTTGACCGGGTTTTTCGGTGCCGCGTTGGAATGCATGCACCTGTACCGGTGACGTGCGATGCGGTCGATTGGGGCTTAAGCCCCCGCGCTCGTTCAGTTCACGGTCAATGCCCCATGCCGATTCGAAGGAGTGCGGGTCGCCCTGGTGGGTCAACCAATCCGCTACGTCGAATCCAATGCCGCCCGTACCGATCACGGCCACTATTCCTTCGCCAGGCGGGGGCTGCTTGAGCGCCTCGTCGTACGCTTGTACATGAGGAAGGCTGGTGTCGAACAACGTTGGAATGCGAGGACGAACCCCCGTGGCGAGGACCACGACATTACACCCTTCTGCATCGCGTTCATCGGCCCTTCGACCAAGAACGACCTCCACCCCGAACTTCCTCAATTGATGGGTGAAGTAACGAATGGTTTCGCTGAAGTCTTCTTTGCCGGGAATGCGTCGGGCCAAATTGAACTGCCCCCCCAATTCCTCCGCCTCTTCAATCAAGCGCACCTTGTGACCCAATCGCGCCAACTCCGCAGCGCAACTCAGTCCCGCTGGCCCTCCGCCCACGACCAAGACGCGGATTTGTCGCGTGGGTTGGGGATCGACGTCGGTTTCGTGACCCGCTCGAGGATTCACGAGGCACGTTGCGGTCTTGCGTTGGAAAATGTGATCCAAACACGCTTGGTTGCAGCCGATGCACGTGTTGATCTGCTCCGGTGCGCGCTGCTGGGCCTTGGCGACCCATTGGGAATCGGCGAGAAACGGACGGGCCATGGAGACCAAATCCGCGCACCCGGATTCAAGGGCGTGTTCGATTTGGTCCGGCATGTTGAACCGATTCGTGGTGACCAACGGAATCCCCACGTGGCCCATGAGCCGTTGGGTGACCCACGCAAAGCCGCCGTGCGGTACCATGCTCGCGATCGTCGGAATGCGGGCCTCGTGCCATCCGATGCCGGTGTTGATGACGTGCACCCCGGCGTGTTCGAGGGCTTGGGCCAACTGAACGACTTCCTCCCATGAACTTCCATCCGCCACCAAGTCCAGCATGCTCAGCCGAAACATGATGAGGAAGTCCTCGCCCACCGCGGAACGAATGGCCCGGACGATGGACAGTGGAAACGCCATCCGGCGCTCAAACGATCCGCCCCATTCGTCTCGGCGCTGGTTCGTAGACTGAACGAGGAACTGGTTGATGAGGTAACCTTCGGAGCCCATGATTTCGACCCCATCGTAGCCCGCTTGTTGGGCCAACGTTGCGCTGTGAGCGTAATCCCGGATGGTGCGCTGGACTCCCCGGCGAGTCAGTGCACGGGGCTTGAATCGGCCGATGGGAGCTTGAAGTGCGCTGGGCGCTACGCAGAACGGGTGGTGGCTGTAGCGCCCGCCGTGGAGCAATTGCAGCAGGATGCGGCCGCCCTCCGCATGAACCGCCTCGGGGATGACGCGGTGTTGCTTGACGTGCCAGCGGCGGCTCATGGTGGCGCCGAAGGGCCCCAGTGCCCCCGCCATGTTGGGTGCGATGCCCCCTGTGACGATGAGCGCCGTGCCTGCGGCTGCGCGCTCGGCATAGAAGGCGGCGAGTTTCTTCATGCCCCCGCGTTCTTCCTCCAACCCCACGTGCATGCTGCCCATGATGACGCGGTTGGGAAGGGTGAACGGACCGAGGTCGATCGGCGTGAACAAGCGGGGATAGGGCGTGTTTTGGGACATCAATCGAATTCTCTGAACCGGTCGACGAAGTCGTTTCGGCGCTTTTTCGACCCCATGGCTTGGAATCCGAAGCGCTTGCCGTCTTCTTTGATGGTTCGGTTTTTGGCCTTGACTTCCAGCAAGATATCGAAAAATGGCGTGTCCGAAGTGCTCACATTCATGGTGCCCAATCGGTAGTCGAAGTAATACCAATTCTCTTCGCCTCCATGCAAATAGAGCCGCAGCCAGTCGCCGGTTTTCATGCGTTGGATTTCCATTTTGCCCTTCATCTGCATGAAGACTTGCTCGCCGCCCAAGAGCACGATCCCCAAGGGCCCTTCGGAAATGAACGACTCTTCCGACGGGTCATAAACGAACTCGATGCCACTGAGCACCATCGTATGCTGCAGTTCCTTCGGCACCCGTTTGAATTGACCGGTCAGGCTGAGGTCCGCAATCGCTTCTTCTGCCGCCTCTTCGCCGATGGTCGTACGCAAGGCCCGATCGTATTCCGAGGCGAACACATCGAGTGGATTCGTTTCTTGCCACATGGGGATTTGTGAAGCGATCCGTTCCAGGAGTCGGTCGTCAAAGAGGAAGTCCAAAAACAAGGTGCCCTTCAATCGCAATTGCCCCGATTCATCCACCCAGGCGGTTCCCACCATGGACTCTTGGAGCAAACCATAGTCCACGGGCAAGTCGATGGTGCCGGAGCTGCTCAAAGCGCACCCTTCGACGGCCAATTCGCACGCATTGGCGGTGGATTCGGGGTCCTTGAACCGTTCCTCAGATGAGATGACGTATCGCTTTGTTTTCGTGTCGTATCGGATGCTTCCTTCGGGCTGAATCAAGGGCACATCGTCCCGGTCGCCGCGTTCGGTCATGAACGTGGGGTAAGCGGTGTACGGGGACCGCCCAGAAACCACCACCCCGGCGATGAGATCGGTTCGATCGATGGATTGGGGCTCCATCCCAATGGGGATGGCTACAGCCTGCGGGTCGATGCGTTCATCAAAGGCCACCCACTCGGGCACGTAGGCCGCGCACGGATGCATCATTTTCGCACCGCCATCGAACCGCAGAAGCCGCTCACTGGCGTCGAGGTGCACCGCCCCGGCGTAGGCAAAGGCTGGACTCAACGAAAAGTCCTCGGTCACCACCACCTGACCCTGCGCGTGCGTTTCGTGGCGTTCACGATCCACGAAAATCTTGCTGAACGTCAGCTCGAACGGAGACCCATTCACATCCTTGTAGATGTAATTCCCTTCCCCGCCGTAGTCGAGCCTTCCCTTGATGTCAAGGCGAGCGTTGGTGATTCTGTGGTGTCCGGAAGTCCGATCGGCAATGACCGTGGCGCGCTGGAGTTCGTCCAAGGCGGCGAGCCTTCGAACCATCAGTTTGCCGCTATCGGGCCAAATCTGAGCATCGGCCACATCGAGGTACTTCACCCCTTCGCACGCCAAGTCCGCTGAACGCACATCGAACCGGGAGTTCGGGCTCAGGAACCGCAGGCTGTCCTGACCGGGATGGAGGGACAGGTAGTTGCACGGAAGTTCGGTCTCCCCGGAACTTGCCAAGCCCTCTTCGGGGAAACTTCGATCCGATTCGAGTGCGATTTGGTCCACATCCATGAACCATCGGAACCGCGCCAAATCCACTTCGTATTGATTCAACGGCAACTCCACCTTCAACTCACCCGCCATCGCCTCGAAGTCGCCAATGCGATCGAGGAAGTTCACATCGGCCACCACCGCATCCGTGCGGAATGCCATCCGATCATCCATGCCGCGCAAGCGGAAGCCCGCCGAATCCGACAACGCATGGTGCTGCGTCAATTGGAAGGACTCCGAAGTCAATTGGGCTTCATCGAAATTGAATTGGCCCGTCGCAAACATGCCCGAATCGACGAAGGTAAGGGCCCCGCGGAATTTGACCCCGTCGTAGAACGCCACCAACGAATCCCTGCCCGTCGCGCACTCCAATCGGTGCTCGTACGGCGCAAACCGCAACGCCCCTCCCCGTCCCATCAAGTGCGGCACGTCGAACCCTTCATCGCTCCGGTTCGAGAACGTGCTGGTCACGCCGATGGCCTCGTCCGGAAGAAAGGTGAAGTCGTCGCCCTCCGCGTGCGCGGTTTTGAAGTCGATGACGCCTCCACCGTGCAGACCTTGCAAATCCAAGCGAATGGCCTCCGTGTACCGCGCCAAACCGCCATAGAGTTCCTTGCCCGCCCGGGTCGTTTCCGTCGAAATGCCCAGCGAATAATCGGCCATCAATTCCAACGGCTGCTCCAAATCTGGCAAAATGCCTGCGCTGACCAAGGTGCCGCGGAAAGCCAAATCCTCCGGCGCAAAACGATCCAAGTTGTTCATGGTGAACGGATCGACGGCGAAATAGAACCGGTCGCGGTCGTAGGCTCCGCCTTGAATCCGTTGCTCGTCATAATAAACAAAGGACGTTTCCTTGCTCGTCAAGACGGGGTACTGCGTGAACTGCCTCGACCGCATTCCGGACCGGTTCCTCGGGTCGTCAATTTTCAACGTTCCCGTCACCTCGCGCAGCGAAGACTGAACCGCGCGTTTCACCGGGCGACCGTAGCGATCTCGTTCGCTCGGATCATCGACCTGTAATTTGATTTCTTCCACCTGGCTGAGGGTGATCTGAAACTCATCGTAGTCGAAGCCAAATCCCTGGCCAATGAGTTCCAAATTCCCAGCCAACACCCGTCCGTCGAACGCGAGGGCGCGGTTTTCGCCGATCACCATTTGGCCTCGCTCAGGAAGAATGCGCACGTCCTGCGAATCGCTGACTTGAAACGGCATCACGCCGTCAAGCGCCAACCGACCGTTGAGCAAACTCAATTTCCCGTTCACGCCGTCCGGGGACTGGGAAACGAACCGGATGACGTCGTAATCCTTTCTACCCGCTGCGTATTGCAGGAAGTCCAAGGCCTTCGGTTCGATGGCACAGTCCAAGGTTTCCAGATCCATTTGAAGGAAGCCTTGATTGGCCAAATCAATGAGCAAGATGCGCGTAGACAGTTCATTCAAGCGAATGAATTGCGCAAAATCCAAGGTCGTGAACGCAGATCGCCCCGTTTCCCGTTCAAACTGCACCAGCAACTGAAGGGGATGCCGGTCGGCCATTCCTTGAATCGCCTGAAACGCCTCGCGCTTGAAGTAGTTGGTGCTGGCAAAGGTGGCTGTTCGATTCGTCGCCCCAGGAACGCCTCCCAGCACGATGCTCGTGCTTCCGAGAACCCATTGCAGCGCCTCGACGTCCATTTCCAAATCGTGGTACGAGTCCTTGAACGGCTGGCGACTCAAGCCCTCCTCCGTTCGACTCAAGCTCAATCGACCCGTTGCATGGTCCAACCGAAATTGGCATTCGGGATGGTAAATGGTATCCTGCTTGTAAAAGAGCATCGCCGCGCTTTTCTCCGCCGAAATGCCCCGATCCGTGAACAGGTACGTCAGCGCTTCAATGCGAAACAGGAGGGTGTCTTCGTGCAGGATTTCCAGCTGAGCCCGGTCTTCCACTGTGCCCGTCCCCTGCAGCCGAGAACCGGAAATCGTGATGCCCCCTGTGTAATTCACCCCGGGTGAAATGCCTTCAATGGTCAGCACATTGGCATCCGTTTCAAATCGCGGGTAGTCCTTGTTCTCCGGCGTGGCATTGGATTGCAGCTTCACAGTGAGCTTTCCCGGGAGGGCATCGGGGACCAAATCGCTGTAAAACAACGCGCCGGGGATTTGCAGCGAATTGCCGCCCAGCCGCAGCTCGAACGCATCGAATTCGGCGTACGTGCGGGTGCTGTCCAACGTGGTTCCGGCCCACGTCACGCGCCCCGCTCCGCCTTGAAAGCGCTCCCGGGTGACGTCCCACACCCCTTCCGTGCCGAGGATGGTCGCGCGATCGCCACGCCCCGTGCCGATGAGATCGCCTTGGATGAATCGCACAAGGGGAACGCTGTCCCACTCGAAACGGGGCAACGCTCCATCCATGCGCCATTCGGTGTGGCCGTCGTCTGCAATCGCACCGCGTTCGAACAGCTTGGGCGAAACCGCCAAAAACGCGGCCTCACCTTTCTTCCAAGATCGCTTGCTTTCGAGTGCCTCAATGAACGCGTGCCAAGGTTCCCAAAGCAGCGTGTCGTTTCGGTTCATGAGCACCTGCGCCGCTTCGAGGTATCCGCGTCCTGCCAAAGGAAACGGCAGGCGGTTTTTGCGCATGCGCTCGGTGGTTTGGATCAGGGTGTCGATTTGGCCTGTGCGCCAAACGCCGTCGAGCAACCACGGCTTAAACGACTTCTTCAACCACTTGACTTGTTCGTCGCTTTGGTCTCCAGCCCACTCCTCAATGGACGACAACAGGGCCTCGGTTTGGGCTTCGGATTGGCTCCACAACTCGGATGAAAAAGCGCAAAGCAGCGCCATCAAGAGCACCTTCTTCATGTCAACGCGCCTTGTTCCAGTGCAAACACGCCCACCCCTCTCGCTCCCACTGCTGCACGAGGTCCCAGCCATGCCGTGCAGCCTCCTCCGACAACCGCGGCACGTCGGCAGGGAAAAAACCACTCATCAAGGCCCAACCGCCGGGCTTCAACACGGCATCGTAGGCCGCCCAATCCGCGAGGAGGATGTTGCGGTTGATGTTCGCGAGCAGTCCGTTGAACGCCTCAGCCCGCCCGTTCAAGAGCTGGGCATCGCCGTGTTCAATGGAAAACGCCCCGTTCGGCTCGATGTCGTTCAATAAGGCGTTGCTTCGGGTGTTCGACACGCTCCATTCGTCGATGTCAATGGCGACCACCTTGTCGGCTCCGAGGCGCTTTGCCGCGATGGCCAGGACGCCCGTTCCGCATCCCATGTCGAGGATGTTGGCCCCTTGAACCGGTTGATCGAGCAAGTAGCGGAGCATCTGCCAGGTCGTCGCGTGGTGTCCGGTGCCGAAAGACATCTGCGGCTGGATGATGAGGTCCAAACCGCTTTCAGGTGCTGCGTGAAAGGGCGCGCGCATGTGCGCGAGGCCCTCCACGTCGATCGGCTCGTAATCCGCCTCCCATGCGGCGTTCCAATTCGTGGCTTCAATGCGCTCGATTTGGTCCACCAATTCGTCCAATTCGGGCATGTTGCGCAACCGCTCCAACACCCCCGCCAAATCGTCGCGGTTCACGCCATCCCATGTGGCATGGGCGACCAATCCCCGTTCATTCGGCTCGAAGACATCGAACCCGATTTCGCTCAACCACGCCACGGCAACATCCGCTGCAGGCTGGGCTGGCGACAACGCCAAATCCAACTTCAGAAACGCATTCATAATCCGAAGTTACTCCGCTCACTCGCGCAGAACTTCGGGCGATTCGGAAGAGTTCTTAAATGTTATTCACGAAGCGGAAACCGCATCGGCAATGCGCACGAGTTCCAAAAAGTCTTCCACATTCAAGCTCGCCCCGCCGATCAATCCCCCGTTCACGTCGGGCTGGCTGAAGAGTTCTTTTGCATTCGATGGCTTGCAGGAGCCTCCATAGAGAATGGGAATGCCTGCGGCCACGGAAGCGCCAAATCGCTCCGCCAACCACCCCCGAATGGCCTGGTGCATTTCCTGAGCCTGTTCCGATGAAGCCGTTCTCCCCGTTCCAATGGCCCAAATGGGTTCGTAAGCAATGACCAAATCTGCCGTTTCGCTGACGCCGTCCAGCGCGGATTCGAGTTGAGCGAAAATCACGCGCTCCGGATCGCCCGCTTCCCGCTGGTCCAGGGATTCTCCGCAGCACATGAAGACCCGCAATCCGGCCTTCAAAGCGTGCTGAACTTTCGACCGAACGGCTTCATCCGATTCACCGAACAGTTCACGGCGTTCGGAATGCCCAATGAGCACTCCTTGTGCACCTGCGCTCCGCACCATTTCAGCGGTGAATTCTCCCGTGTAAGCGCCCGCCCCTTGTGCACTGCATTGCTGCGAGGCCCATTGCAGTCGGCCGGAAGCCGCGGCAGTGAGCGCTGCGAGGTAGGGCGCCGGTGGAGCGATGTAAACCTCGGTGGTTCCTTTCAATTCATCAAGTGCAGGAAGAAAGGCGTCCGTGAATTCCCGTGCCTCGTTCATCAATTTGTTGCTTTTCCAGTTTCCAGCTACGATGTTGCGCATGACCTTTGTCTTGATTTGGGACAAATTTCGGGCATCCATGAACACCTTCAACACGCCGTCCACCCCTGAGGACATCTTGCACCGCTATTGGGGATTCCGGACCTTCCGGGACTTCCAACAAGGACCGGTGCGGGATTTGTGTGCGGGTCGCGACGTCCTCGCCATCCTGCCCACCGGGGGAGGCAAGACGGTTTGCTACCAAGTGCCCGGGCTCTATCGCGGCGGTCTTTGCTTGGTCATTTCCCCGTTGATCGCGCTGATGAAAGACCAAATCGAGGGGCTGCGTTCAAAGGGAATCCGCTGCGATGCCGTGACCGCTGAAGGTGGGCCGCGCGACGCCGAACGCGCTTTGGAGAACGCGGCGGTCGGAGCTTTGCAGTTCTTGTACGTCAGTCCGGAGCGGCTCAAGTCCGAGGCGTTCCTCGCTCGCTTAGACCGGATGCCCATCCGAACCGTGGCCATCGACGAGGCGCACTGCATCTCCCAATGGGGGCACGACTTCCGACCCGCCTATCGCGACCTTGCGTTGTTGCGTTCGCGCAAGCCCGATGCGGTTTGGGGAGCATTCACGGCCACTGCTACGGCCGAAGTCTTTGATGACATTGCCGTGCAACTCCAGCTCAAGTCGCCCGCCAAGCACCGAAGCAACATGCGGCGTCCGAACTTGCATTACGGGGTTTGCGCGAGCCGGGACGCGGCGGCCACCTTGATTGAATCGGCCATGAAGGCCTCGGGAACGGGACTGGTTTATGTCGGTACGCGCATCGCTGCTGAGCGATGGGCGGACCGGTTGAAGCGTGCGGGAATTTCCGCGGAGGCCTACCATGCGGGCTTGGACGGGAAGTTGAAAGCGGACCGCCAGCGTCGTTGGATCGCGGGCGAGTTGCGGGTCATGGCGTGCACCAGTGCATTTGGCATGGGCATTGACAAACCCGATGTCCGGTGGGTCTATCACGCGCACATCCCCGCCGATTTGGAATCCTATGTTCAAGAGGCGGGAAGAGCGGGAAGGGACGGCCTGCCGAGTGAATGCATCCTGTTTCCTGACGCGGCACTTGTGAACGAGACGGAAGAACGAATCGAACAGCGTTTCCCGTCGGAATCCTTCGTGCGTTCGGTTTACCAAGGTTTGGCCAACACGGGCAGCGTAGCCGTGGGCGACCATCCCGATGAAGCCACGCGATTTACGCCACATGCTTGGGCGCAAGAAAAAGGCGTTTCCGGAAGAGCGGTCCAAGCGGCATTGGCCCTGCTCGCTGCGGCGCAATTCATCGAAGTACGCGAACGAACGGAGCGCTCAGCGGGAACTTGGGTGCAGCTTGCGACCCAAGCTCAGTGTGAAGCTTGGATCGAAGAACGGGCCTGGGGATGGGAACTGCTCGATCGCCTGAGGCGCTCCCCACAGGCCCTTTCTGGCGTGCCGTTTGCCCCCACAGCATGGGCCAAACAACATCACCGTCCGCTTCAAGAGGTCATCGGGTGGATGGAGCGTTGGGACCGCATGGGCATTGGCGAGTGGAAACCTGCGGCCTCGGGACTGAGCATCCGGTGGCTGACGCCGCGCATGGCAGCAGAGCGTTTGGCACTGCCGAAATCCATTTACTCGGAACGTCAAGCGCACTTGCAATCGAAATGGAAGGCGATGAAGGACTACATCGAAGCCCCGACGTGTCGCGCAACGTTCCTCGATGGGTATTTCGGATCGCTTCATGAGAACGGACCGTGCGGAACCTGCGATCGGTGCGCCTGTCAGGAGTGGAATGGCGCTGAATGGGCCCGGAACAACATCCCCGCCGAGGGCGTTGACGGACACGAGTTGATGGAGCGGATCCCTCCGTTGATGCGAGATTGTGGGATTCAGGCACTCCGAACGTTGCGGGAAGAAGGCCTGCTCTACTCCCAAGGCAGCCGCGTTTTCTTGACGCGGTAACTTATCTCCCTATTTTCGCGCAAATCCTCACCATGCCCCTTCCTGCATACGTCATTTTGAAGCCCGAAAAAGAAGCGAGCATCGAACGCCGCCATCCCTGGGTTTTCAGTGGAGCCATTCAATCCCGACACGGACGGCCCAAAACCGGGGATCGAGTCGCCGTTCGCACCGCGACTGGGCGGTGGATGGGCTGGGGACACTACACAAAGGATCAATCCATCGCCGTCCGACTGCTCGAATTCGAGGTCGAGGAACCTTCCTCTGATTTTTGGGACATCCGAATGGAACAGGCCATTGCGTTGAGGAAGCGTCTCGGATTGATCGATGGAGAAGCGACCAATTCATGCCGACTGGTCCATGGTGAAGGAGACGGGCTTCCTGGCTTGATCATCGATTGGTATGCCGGGGTGGCGGTGATGCAACTGCACACATTGGGGATGTTAGCCGAACGCACCGCCATAGTGGACGCCTTGGCGGCTGCACTTGGGGCTGAGTTAACGGCGATTTACGATAAGAGCGCGAACGTGTTGGCCCGTCACCACAACGTGAACCACTCGGATGGCACCTTGTATGGCGAATTGCCCGAGCCGGTGCTCGCGAGGGAGCACGGGTGTGCATTCGAGGTGGATGTGGTGCACGGTCAGAAAACCGGGTTCTTCCTGGATCAACGCGACAACCGGGCATGGGTCGGGGCCTTCGCCCGTGGCAAACGCGTTCTGAATGTATTCAGCTACACGGGAGGCTTCAGCATCAGCGCATTGGCTGGAGGCGCAGAGGTGGTTCACAGCTTAGACAGCTCAGCCCGCGCACTGGAAGTGGGCGACCGGAACGTGGCCTTGAATTTCAGCGACGCGAACCACCGTTCCATCGAAGCCGACGCGTTGGACTACTTGAAAGGCCGCAGCGCCGATTACGATGTCGTGGTCTTGGACCCGCCAGCCTTTGCGAAGGGAGC
>CBFHLY010000006.1:0-105569 GCA_965656785.1 uncultured Flavobacteriales bacterium | reverse complement strand
CGCGACGTGGAGGCCGCAGTCTTGCGCTTTTCCGGCGAGGCCGTGCCCGTGGCGGGGGACTTGAGTTGGTCGGGGGAAGAGACCGACCTCGGCGTGGCCTTGGAGGCGGTGAAGGACCGGTTTGCTCACCGCAACGTGAAGGGGATGGTGCTGCTCTCGGATGGGCGGGTGAATCGCGGGGTTGATCCGGAATACGGGGCAGAGGGGCTTGCTGGTGTGCCGATGTGGACGGTGGGCGTGGGCGATACGACGAATCGTGCGGACCGCTGGGTGGGCGAAGTGGCGTGCAACCGCGTGGCGTATTTGGGCAACCGGTTTCCGGTTGAAGCCGTCGTGGGATTCCGCGGGGAGTCGCCGGTTCCCGTGGAGATCACGGTCGAGCATGCAGGCCAAATCATCGCACGGGAAACCTGGACCCCCAACGCCGCAGAATCCGTGACGCGCCTCTCTTGGCTCCTCGACGCCTCCCGCGTGGGCACGCAACGCTATGAAATCGCGTGCGCCATCGGCTCGGACGAGCGCATCATCGCCAACAACCGCGCCGTGGTTTACGTGGACGTTTTGGAGCGCCAAAAATCCGTCGCCATTGCAGCCCGTGCGCCGCATCCCGACCTCGGCTGGCTCATCTCCGCCCTTGCGGCTCAAGAGGCCTACGACGTTCACGTGCACTACGAACGCCTCCCCCACCCCGACTGGAAAGCGCACCTCGACGAAGCCGACCTCATCATCGCCCACGACCTGAACACCGAATCGGCATGGGTCAACGACCTCGTCGGCGCCTCGGCACCGGTTTGGTGGCTGGGCACCGACGCGGCCTCGCTTCAGGCACTTTCCAACTTGAACCTCGGTGCGTCCTTCACTTCGCGGGGGATGACCCACCGCCCGTTCGGTGCGCCCACCGAAGGGTTCACCCTGTTCCAATGGCCCGAAGCCGCTCAATCGGCCTTCCGCTTGGATCCGCCCCTCGTCGCACCGCTTGGCGAGTGGGCGCTGTCCCAGGCCTGGAGTCCTGCGCTGCAAGTTCGGCTTGGCGATTTGGTCTCGGACACACCGTTGATGGCCTTCCGCAACGTGGCGGGTGAACGCCGCTGGGCATTTTCCGTCGGTTCGGGCTACTGGCGCTGGCGCATGAGCGAAGGCCTTCGAGATGAAAAGGCTCCGGCCCTGACCGCCTGGGTGACTTCGACAATCCAATTGTTGACGTCCCGTTCTGACGTGCGCCGATTCCGGCTCAACGCGCCCATTCGACTCGCATCCGATGCGCCGTTCATCGCTTCAGCTGAAGTGTACGATGCCGCATTGAATCCGCTGGTTGGAGCGCGCGTGGAAATGACCTTGACCACACCCGAAGGCAATGAGTTGACGGGGACCTTCATCGAGGATGGCGGACGATACCGATTGGATTGGGGACGGTTGCCCGCGGGCTTGTACACGTGGGAAGCCACGACAACGTTGGAAGGCGAGTTGATGACCACACAGGGCGAGGTCGCGGTGGAAGCGTCGGCCTTGGAATTCACCGCCGACCGAGCAGACCATGGCTTGCTCGTGCGCATGGCCGAGCGCACAGGTGGGGCATTTCTCGGAACCGTCGAAGAAGCTGCGCCCGAGGCCATTGTGGACGCGCTCATTGAGCAGCGCGGTGCCCAACCAGTCCGTTACGAGGAGGTGCAGCTGCGCGATGCGGTGGAACTCCCGTGGCTGCTGTGGCTGCTCGTTGGGCTCCTGGCCGTGGAGTGGGTGTTCCGCCGGCGCACCGTCGGTTACTGAAGCGAATTCGCCGAAACGAGGTTTGGACCAAACCGCCGTAGCTTCACGTCATGAATGCACAACCTCAACTGAACGGACGGTTTCGTGGCCTCTTGGTCGCCCTCGTCGTACTGCTGCCCGTCTTGATTTTTTGGAACACCCTGACCGTCACCATTCCGAGTGGATACGCGGGGCTCGTCTTCCACACCTTCGGTGGCGGCGTCGATACCACCGAAGCCCCGATGATGTCCGGTTTTCACTTCAAAGCGCCGTGGAACAAGGTCTATGAATATGAAATTCGCCAAAAGGAGCGGATGGAAAACCTCAGCGTACTGAGCTCGAACTTGCTGAAGATCGAGATGGACATGACGATTTTCTACCAACCGAATTTGGCCTCGCTTGCGAAACTCGAAATCGAACGCGGCCGCAATTACGAGGAAAAGGTCATCACGCCAGCGATTCGCTCCGTGGCACGCGAAGTCATCGCCAAGTACCTGCCCGAGGAATTCAACACGACGAAGCGCGAAGAAATCCAATTGGAAATCGAGCAGGAACTGAGCGACAAATTGGGGAACAACTTCATCCAGCTCAACGACGTCCTCATCCGCAACATCCGCTTGCCGCGGACCCTCGAGGAAGCCATCGAGCGCAAACTGCAACAGGAGCAGGAATCGCTGGAATACGAGTTCCGAATCGAGAAGGCATCCAAGGAAGCGGCGCGGAAACGCATCGAGGCGGAAGGCATCCGGGACTTTCAAGAAATCGTGTCTTCCGGCATCAGCGAGGAGTTGCTGAAGTGGAAGGGCATCGAAGCCACGGCCGAACTTGCAAGCAGCACCAACGCGAAGGTCATCGTCATCGGATCGGGCGACGATGGATTGCCCTTGATCCTCGGTGGAAACTGAAGGTCACGAGGGGACAAAAAAAAGGCCACCCGGTAGCGGGTGGCCTTTTTTATGCGCGGTAAACGCGCAGGGAAATCACTTCTCGATGAAGATGCCTTTCTCCTTGGCTTGAGCCATGGCGGCCTTCACGCCGAGACGATTGATCGTGCGAATTGCAGAGGCAGAGACCCGCAGGGTCACCCACGATCCATCTTCTTCCACGAAGAAGCGCTTCTTTTGCAGGTTCGGGTAGAAACGACGCTTGGTCTTGCGATTCGAGTGGGAAACGTTGTTTCCGACCATCACTTTCTTCCCGGTGAGTTGACAAACGCGGCTCATAGCTTCTCTTTTTAGGGAGCGCAAAGAAACGACAGAATTCGGTTTCAAACAACCTTTTTTTGACAATCCTCGTTTGCTTGCCGCAATTGGGACCAAATCAGGTGCAGCGCCTCCGTCACGCCCCGCTGGATATTGACATCACGGGAACGTCCCCAATGGAATTCCTTGGTGGTGGTGGATCCCGACGGGCCCGCGACGGAGATGAAGGCGGTTCCGATTTCGGGGGTGGTCCCCGGGCCGGCATAACCGGTGGTGGCCACGGACCAGTCTGCCCCGAGGCGCTCCCGCACGCCAAGCGCCATGGCCTCGGCGACCGGAGCGCTGACTGCTGTGTGTTCCTTCAACAAGGCGGGAGGAACCCCCAACTGCGATTCCTTGACGGCCTCCGAATACGCCACAACGCCGCCCCGGAACCACGTCGACGCCCCAGGGACGCTCGTCAGGGCAGAAGCAAGGGCACCCCCCGTGAACGACTCGGCCACGGCCAACTGAAGTCCCGACTCGCTCAGTGCCGCACCCAGTCCCTCGGAAGCCTGTTCCCACCGCGTAGACGCCACGTACGGGGCAAGCAGCACGGCCGCCTCCTCTACGCAACCGTCCACCAAAGCGCGCACCGCCGCCTCGTCCGCCCCCACGGCGCTCAACCGAACCCGCACTTGTCCAAACGAAGGCAAGTACGCCAAGCCCACCCCGCGTTCTTGAAGCCCTGCCTCCCAATCGCCCAATTGCTGGCTCAAGTACGACTCACCGCGACCGAAGCACAGCACCGTTCGGTGATACCGAAACGGTCGCTCAAATCGCTCCATCAGCCGCGGAATCACCTCGTTGGTCATCAACCCCTTCATTTCATGAGGCACCCCCGGCATGCTCACCACCACCGATCCGTCCCGCTCAAACCACATGCCTTGTGCGGTTCCCAAGGGATTCGGCAAGATCGCCGTGCCCGGCCCATCGGGAAGTTCGGCTTGCAGTCGGTTCGTCTCGAGGAACGGCAGCCCGCGCCGATCGAAGTAAGCGCGCACGGCCTCCAAGGTCGGCTCGTGCATTTTCAGCGGAACGCCGAAGTAATCCGCAAGCGTCGGTTTCGTTCGGTCGTCCAACGTCGGCCCCAACCCACCCGTTACCAACACGACTTGGCATCGACCCAGGGCCGCGTCCAGGGCATCGCGCAAGTGCATCGGATCATCCGAAATGACCGCCTTGTGGCTGACGGAAAAGCCGGTTCGAGCCAACTCCAGCCCCATCCAAGCGGAGTTGGTGTCGGTGGTTTGGCCCAAAAGCAGCTCGTCCCCAACCGTAATGATTTCAACGTTCACGCGGCAAATTTACGCCCCAGATGAAACACAAACGGCCCGCCGCTCGCGCGACAGGCCGTTTGATTCCAAATCCGTTTTCTCAGCGAATCGCCAAGCGCACCGTGCGGCTCGCATTTCCTTGCGAAACCTCCACGAAGTACAGGCCAGAAGCCAAATCCGACACGTCGAACCGCACCACCATGTCGGCGGTTTGGAACGAGCGGATGACCTGGCCCGTCGCGTTCATCAGTTGCACGGTGTGCGCTCCACTCCGATGCACGATCAACTCCACCACATCCGAAGCGGGGTTCGGGTACATCCAAACGTCCTCTTCGGCAATGAGCTCGTCCACGTTCACACCTTCATAGGCAATGTCCACGCAATCGCCGAGGTCCGCAATCGGCACCCGCATGTGCACGATGTCGTTGATGTCAATGGGGTCTTCGTCACCACGAACGTGCAGTCCAGGTTCATAATCGCGCTGGTAAACCAAATCCAAGTTCCCATTCACCGCACGCGGCGCCAACGAGCCAAATACCGACTCGAAGCCGTCAAAGTCCAGGTCCGGCGTCAGATTGCAAGGCGTTTCCGTGTTCCAGGTTACCCCTCCATCCGTCGAATGAACGAGGTGCAAGTGGCGGTAGTTCTGCACACCGGTGCTGTAGGTCTCCATGACGGCTGAATAGGTCACGTACAGGTTGCCGTCCGCATCGAGCGACATCGAGGGCATGCCTGCGAGGTTCACGTAGTAGGCCGCAATGTCATCGTCCAACTCCAACGTACCGCTGGCGTCTTGGTCCATGGTGTAGGCGATCATCAACGTGCTGTCAGGACCGAAGTCCGGAGTCCAGTATTCCAAACCGTTCACCCCGGGGAAGTAGCTGAACTGTCCCCCGTCGGTCGTGTCATCGTCCATGTAGTACATGGCCCCGAACGTGACGTGGACCCCTCCGGCGTCGTCCACAAGCACCGCACCCGCGCCGTCCGTGTTGAAAAATTCCTGGAAAATGCCGTCCTCGTTCCAGTCCTCGCCGATTTCCGGCAAACCGTCATCGATGACATACAAGTCCACGGGGAAGTCCACCATCGTGTGGTAGGTCCATGTGTCGCCGTTGTCGTTGGACACCATGGTGAAGGAGTCGGACCAATCATTGAACGCGGTGAAAGCCACCGTGTTGCCGTTTGCTGAAATGGCATAGCTGTCACCTGTGAACGCGAGGAACGCGGAGCTGTCCAATTCCGCGAACACCTGGTCTTGGATGTCCCACGTCATGCCGCCATCGAGGGAACGGTAGTAGAGGAGGGCTCCGTTTTGGCCATTGAGAAACGTGCCTCCATTCGCTTCAGGCGTCGAAATGCAGAGGACGTGAACGGTGTTTCCATCGGGACCACCCACTGCCGCGCGCGGCCACAACTTGCCGACCTCCAATTCCGAGGGGATGTCCATTTCCGACCATGCGCCCCCTTCTCGGTACATCATGTGCAATGGCGTATCGATGCCGGCGTGCGTGATGGACATTTCGCGACCGCTGGCCGTTTCGACCAGCGAAGGCCATCCCGTCCGAATCGACTCGAGGCGATTGTAAGGAACCTCGTCCCACGTATCGCCCAAGTTCACGTTGTATCCGGTTCCGCGATCAGCGAAGCTGCCGCCCTCCAAGCTGGTCGTCCATGCAGCCCCCACATGCGTCAAGCCCGAACCGTTGTCGCGCGCGTACATGCGGTTGTCCACGGCGGCGTTGGATTGCAAATCGTATTGGGTTTGGCCGATGATTTCTTGCTGAATGACCAACTCACGCGACTGGATGTGCTCTGCGTGACCGATGCCGCTTCCCGACAGCGGCTGCACCGGGCGATCTCCAAAATCAGTGGCCGCAAAATGCGTGCGCAATTGCGGAATGCGGGCTTCGGGAGCCACTTGAGGAGCTTGCCCCAAGGTTGCGGAGGCCGGCCCCACGTGCTGCGCGGAGGCCTGCAAGGTGAGCCCACCTGCAAGCAGTGCGAAGTAAAGTTGTTTCATGGATTGGAAGGTTGTTGCGTGAAAATTACGCAATTCGGACCAATCTCAATGCACGGGAATTACCCCTTCGGAATGCGTGCCAGGACGGTTTCCCGCCCGGTTACGAGCTGATTCAATTCCACTTGTACCTCCGCGTCGAGGGGGAGGTACACGTCGATGCGGGAGCCGAACTTGATGAAGCCCACCTCGTCCCCTTGTTGAAGGGGTTGGCCGGGCTTCATGTACCAGCAAATGCGGCGGGCGACTGCGCCGGCGATTTGGCGGAACAAAACCGGACCGTGTGGCCCCTCAATGACGTGCGTGGTGCGTTCGTTCTCCGTGCTCGACTTCGGATGCCAAGCAACCAAGTACTTCCCCGGGTGATAGCGCGATTCGAGCACTTCTCCAGCGACAGGTGCCCACTGCGCGTGTACATTGAGCGGGCTCATGAAGATGCTGACTTGCAGGCGCCGATCTTGGAAGTACTCCGGCTCTTCGACTTCCTCGATGACCACCACTTTGCCGTCGCTGGGGCAGAGCACATCGCCGGGATCTTCACCTCCGATTTGGCGCTGAGGCAAGCGGAAAAAGTTGAGGACCAAGGCCAACAGCACCAACGCCCCCGCATCCAGCACCACCGCCGCCCAAAGCGGCAAAAACGCGTGCGCCAAACTCACCACCACGGCGTCGAACGCCAACACCACCAACAACGTGGCCACACCTTCTCTATGAAACGTCATCTGAAGCTCAATTAAGCGACTGCGAAAATGCACATAAACGCCCAATAGGCCGGCGCTGCGAACAAAAATCCATCAAACCGATCCAACGCCCCGCCGTGCCCGGGCATCAGTTGGCCGGAATCCTTCAAGCCCAATCGCCGCTTCCACGCGCTCTCGGTCAAATCACCGGCCGTGGACAACGCGCCGATGAGCGCTCCCATCGCGGACCATTCCCAACCGAACACCGCGCCGGCCACCAACGCCGCTGCTGCCATCCCGCCGATGAATCCTTCCCATGACTTTCCGGGCGATATCCGCGGCCAAAGCTTGTGCTTACCCAGCGGCTTGCCCACCAAGTACGCGCCCGTATCGTTCGCCCAGATCATCCAAACGAACGCCAACACCGGCCACGGATCGTAAGGCTCCGCCATCCATCCCCACGCCCCCATTGCGGCGGCTGCGGGCATCACGGCCAGGGCCACCTTCGCTTTGGACTCGGGCTGAGCCCGCCAGCCTTCGCGCAGTCCCAACAAGGCCACTGCCGCCCAAAGCACCGCGTTCGACCAAGGCCCCCACCCGATTGCTGCCATCACCACCACAACGAACACCGCACCAGAAAGCGCCCGAACCCGGGTTTCCCGGTCATTCAACCGCGCCATTAAGCCGGCTCTTCCTCCGCAGGTGCATCCGCACTTGGCGCAGGATTCAAGGCCGGTTGTTCCGGCTTCGCAAACGGTCGCTCACCCAAGATGCGCTCCACGTCCTCCTTGAAAATCACCTCATTCTTCAGCAGGGATTCGGCAAGGGCCGTCAACTTTTCAAGGTTGTTGCTTAAGATCGTCTTTGCCCGATCGTAAGCGGCCTCAATGACCTTGCTCACTTCTTCGTCGATGATGCGGGCGGTGTCCTCGCTGTACGGTTTGGTAAAGCTCTGTTCTCCGCGGCTGTCGTAAAAGCTGATGTTGCCGATGCGCTCGTTCAATCCGTAAACGGTCACGAGGGCATACGCCTGCTTCGTCACCTTCTCCAAGTCACTGAGGGCGCCGGTCGAAATCTTGTCGAAGACCACCGATTCCGCCGCTCGGCCACCGAGGGCAGCGCACATTTCGTCGAGGATTTGATCGGTGGTCGTGATTTGGCGCTCCTCAGGAAGGTACCAAGCGGCTCCAAGGGATTGACCGCGGGGAACGATGCTCACTTTCACCAGGGGCGAAGCGTGCTCCACCAACCAGCTCACCACCGCGTGGCCCGCCTCGTGGAAGGCGATGGTCTTCTTCTCATCCTCCGAAATGATTTTCGTGCGCTTTTCCAAGCCGCCGATGATGCGGTCCACCGCATCGAGGAAATCCTGGTGCGTCACCAATTCCCGGCCCTTGCGCGCCGCGAACAGGGCCGCTTCGTTGCACACGTTGGCGATGTCGGCCCCGCTGAATCCGGGGGTTTGGCGCGAGAGGAAGTCGATGTCAATGCTCGCGTCGACCTTGATGGGACGGAGGTGCACCTCAAAGATCGCCTTGCGCTCCGTCAAGTCGGGCATGTCCGCATAAATCTGGCGATCAAACCGGCCTGCACGCATCAACGCCTTGTCCAAAATGTCCGCACGGTTCGTAGCAGCGAGGATGATGACCCCGCTGTTCGTACCGAAACCGTCCATTTCCGTCAGCAACTGATTCAGCGTGTTTTCGCGCTCGTCGTTCGAGCCCATCGAAATGTTCTTGCCCCGCGCTCGGCCGATGGCATCGATTTCGTCAATGAAAATAATGGCGGGGGACTTCTCCTTCGCTTGTTTGAACAAATCGCGCACCCGCGATGCGCCCACTCCCACGAACATCTCCACAAAGTCCGAACCGCTCAACGAAAAGAACGGAACCTGCGCTTCACCGGCCACCGCCTTCGCGAGCAATGTCTTTCCCGTTCCGGGAGGGCCCACGAGCAACGCGCCCTTCGGAATCTTCGCCCCGAGGTTGGTGAACTTCTCCGGTTGTTTCAAGAAGTCCACGATCTCTTGCAATTCCTCCTTTGCCCCATCCAAACCCGCTACGTCCGCGAACGTGACGTTGGTGCCCTTGCTCTTGTCGTACACCTGAGCCTTGGATTTCCCGATGTTGAAGATTTGGCCTCCACCAGCGCCTCCTCCACCCAAACGCCGCATGAGGAACAGCCAAACCGCAATCATCAGGCCGAAGAAAATGACGTACGAAAACAGCTGGGGAATCAAATCGCTCTCCTCCTCGTAATCGTACTTCACCATGCGGGCATCCGCCCACAACTTCAGCTCTTCCTGATAAGCTTCAGCCGAAGGGACCGAAACTTGGTAATCCGGCCCCCGGTAAACGTTCTGCAACAAGCTATTGCCTCCATCTTGCGGAGGGAAAAGCGAGTCGCGAACAGCGGGCTTCAACGTCACCATCGCCGTGTGGCCATTGTACAGAATGTGCTCCACATGCCCCGCCTCGACGTGGTCCTTGAGCTCAGCCCATTGAATGCGCTTGCCCTCTCCGCCGCTGTTCATGAACAGCATGCCCAGAAGCACAACCCCAATGATCCCGTAAATCCAATAAAAATTCATTTGCCGGCGTCCTCCGCCTGGCTTATCCCCTTCGTTCCGTTGTTCTTCCATGTGTTCCAGCGCTGCGCGTCAAACTTGTTGTAAGGCTTTCAATTCGGCATCCCCCCACAGTTCTTCGAGCGCATATTTGCCGCGGACGGCTTCATGGAAAATGTGCACCACAACGTTGCTGTAATCGAGGATGACCCATTCTCCGTTGCGCAACCCGTGGATGTGCCACGGCCGCTCGCCGAGAATGGCTTCCGCCTCTTCCTCCACAGAACGTGCCAAAGCCTCCACCTGGGTGCGGCTCGTTCCGTCTGCAATGACCAACATGTCCGTGATGGCATGAGGCACTTCGCGCATGTCCATCACGACGATGTCGTGTCCTTTTACGTCTTTCAGCGCTTCAACTGCGCAGAGGGCAAGCGGCTGGGGGTCGGTCGTTTTCCGTTTCGTCATGTAGGCCAAATACGCTTCGAAGATACAACATAACCAACCCGCAACCCTTTTAGTTCGCGGACATTCCGCGTCCATCGTACCTTGCGTCACCTCGCTGCCGCATGCCCTTTCCCCCGCTCCGACCCCATGCCGCCTTCGAGCGGTTTCGCTTCGATGAACTTGACAGCACGAACGCCTTCGCGGGGCGGTGGATGCGCTTGGCCGCCGGCGCCTCGGAGGCTGTCATCCTGTCACGCGCCCAAACGGCAGGCCGCGGACAACATGGCAGGGAATGGTCGACCGAGGCGGGGCGGGATTTGGCTTGGTCGTATGCACGACGGTTTGGGGCGGGCGTCGATGAGCTGGACTTGGTGGCGCTCAACATGATGTGGGCTGCGGCGGTATTGGAAGTGGTGGAACGCCACGTCGAAGGAGAAATCGGCTTGAAATGGCCCAACGACTTGTACGTCCGAACGCCAGCCTCCGGGTGGCGCAAGCTCGGCGGCCTGCTCATCGAAGCGCATTGGCGTGGTGCGGGCTGCGTGGGCGTGGTGCTCGGCGTCGGACTCAACCTTCGGTCGAACCGCCGCAACAGCTCATGGCCAGCCGTTTCTGCGCGGGAATTGGGGAGCGACCAGCTGGATGCGGAAGCGTGGGGGCACGAGTTGGAAGTGGCGGTGCGCCGAACGTGGTTCGAGCCCGCTGACCGCGAACGGTACCGCAAACGGTTGTTGTTTCGTGGGGAACCGCGCGACTTTGAAGTGAACGGCCAGCGCTTACGCGGCGCGTTCTTGGATGCGCTGGACGACGGACGGGGACGATTCGTTTGGGCCGATGGAGTGGCCGACCACGAACAAGGCAGCGTGCGCTGGTGCTGGGATCAAGGGTAGGTCGCGCGCAAGTTGCTCGCGATTGCATCGAACAGGCTCGTCAGCGCCTTCTCCGCCATCATCTTCGTGAACGGATTGAGTTCGGCTTGGCAGCGCACTTGGGCATCGCATCGGCCTGATTCCACGGGGGTGAACACCAAATCCAACACGAACCGAATCGGCGTTCCCTTCCGGGAACCGTAGCGCACGCGCTCACCCGGCACCACCTCATCCCGACCCAAAACGATGGGAATGCCCCCGGGCACCTTGAAGGAGCACCCGTCTTCGGTCGCGGCGAAGTTGCTGATTTTATCGGCCGGCAAGAGGGCTTCGAGTCGCGCCGGATCGGCGACCTGTTCGATCAAGGTTGCCGCGTCTGCGCCGAGCTGGACGATGGGGGAATCGATGGAGGTCATGCGCTCGCGGATTTGGCCAAATGCGCCTCGCTCCACCCCTTCGCATCCGCGCTCCAAGCCGAGAGCACCTCCCGCTGCACATCCGTAATGTAGCTCTCCGCGGCCGCCTGCTCCAACAACGTCGGGTAATCCGTCAACGCCTCCCACTTGCATCCCGCCTGTTCGAACGCCGCATACGCCTCGTCGAAACCGTACGTGAAAATCGCAATGAGCCCCTTCACGTCAATCCCCGCAGCCTCCAACGCCTTCACCGCCAGCAAGCTGCTCTTGCCGGTCGAGACCAAATCCTCGATGACCACCACATTCGACAACACGCTCAAATCCCCCTCGATTTGATTTCCCATGCCGTGGGACTTCGCTTCCGAACGGACGTAGATGAACGGCAAACCCAACTCCTGTGCGACCAAAGCGCCGATGGCAATGCCGCCTGTGGCCACGCCAGCGATGGCATCTGGACGGCCGTGCGCCTCGCCCACCAATTCAGCGAGGGCTTGCCGCAGATATGTCCGTACATTTGGGTGGCTAAGGGTCTTGCGGTTATCGCAATAAATCGGAGACTTGCGGCCGCTGGCCCACGTGAACGGATCCTCCGGGCGAAGCTGAATGGCTTTGACGCGTAGGAGAATTTCAGCTACTTTTCGACGACGATCCAAGGACATTGACATGGCGCAAAGCTACGAAGTATACATCCTGAACCGGCCGGTTATTTTCAACACCAACGCCCCGCCGGAGGTGGATGGATTGGTCTTGAACGAGCCGTCCGAAGCGGTCCTGAAGTCGTTGCCTGGCTTGCTGCGCCAACGGTCGGACATCCCGGCCATTTGGCTGGTCGCTGAAGACGTTGAGGCCCTGTGGATTCGGTTCTGCATGGGGTACCACGAGGTGCTGGCCGCTGGCTGCATTGTTGAAAATGAGTTCGGTGAAATGCTGTGGATGAAGCGCAATGGGCGGTGGGATTTGCCCAAGGGCAAGGTGGAGCAACGGGAGCGGATCGAGGATGCGGCGCTTCGGGAAGTGACGGAGGAAACGGGGATTTCGGATTTGGTCTTGCAAGAACCGTTAGGCCAAACCTACCACACCTACGAAATGCACGGCAACGTCGAATTGAAAACCACGTTCTGGTTTCGCGCGCTCCACACGGGCGGAAGGACTGCGGGAACGCCCCAACAGGAAGAGGGCATCTCCGCCATCAAATGGATTCCGCAGCCCATTCCGGAGGAAATCCTGGGATCCACCTTTGCGAGTTTGCGTCGGCTGATCGGTTCGCGGGATTAACGCGGCCAGCGCTCGATGTCGGCGGCGAGCCCTTCGCTGGGAAGGCGTTGCCGGCTCAGGGCGTCGCCGTCCGGTCCGAGCACGACGATTTGGGGAACGCTGCTGATGCTCCACGCTTCCATGGCGCGGGGGTCGTTGCCAAGCCACCGCACGTTTTCCTGACGCGAAGCCCGATCGGCCTGAACGGCGTTCCACCCCGCTTCGGTGCCGTCAATGGACACCACCACGAAGTTCACGTCGCGGCGCGAATTCCTTTCGGCCAACTGGGCGAACAGTTGGCGTTCCCGCAAAGCCGCGGTGGAACCGTCCTTGACGATGAGCAACACGGTGCGCCGGCCTTCACAGAAATCCCGAATGGACTCCAACTCTCCAGACCGGGTGTTCCAGTGTTGCGGGGGCACCGGCGGGGCGGGAACGATGAGCTCCCGCAGGGCTTCGAGGAAGCAATCGGGCAGGTTCCCTTGGGCGAAAAATCGGGTCACAAGGCGCGAACGCGGTTGCGCTTGGGCGAGCACCCACCACGCCCACGGACGGAGGGCTTCGGACAGGCCCACGGGGCCCATGTCGATCGCTTCGCCCGCTTGGATAGCGGCCTCGAGGTCGGCTTCATCGAGGCCCTCCCACCAATGCTGAAGGGCGATTTCGGCAGCGTCCACGAAGGAAGGCGAAGCGAGCAGATCACAGGCCGGGCGAGGGGTTTGGCCCAAATGCGTCAGCAGGATGGCGTGCAACATCGAATCGGTGGCGCCTGTGGCCTCCGCCCAGCTCATCCGCTCGCGCAGCAAGGCGTCCTGCACCCACGGGGCGTCCGACTCCACGGATGCGAACGCATCGGCCATTCGGCGATTCGCCGCTTCCCACATCGAATCCTCGACCAAGGCGGCCCGCTGGCCCACCGCGCCCGTGGCCGAAAGCAAATCGTACTCAAGCTTGCGCAACTCCTCGAAGTGAGCGTCTTGGATGGCATCGAGAGCCGGTTGTGGGTGGTCCGATTCGCCGCCCTCCGCGGACTCCCAAGCGACCGGGCCAAAGACCT
Organism: uncultured Flavobacteriales bacterium; assembly: GCA_965656785.1. Taxonomy (GTDB): domain Bacteria; phylum Bacteroidota; class Bacteroidia; order Flavobacteriales_D; family Sanyastnellaceae; genus JALQTD01. The sequence goes on along the minus strand of CBFHLY010000006.1, from coordinate 92,002 downwards.
TTCGCAACCGCATGGGAACCCCTGTGGGACAGGTCAACACCGCGCGGTCGCGCTCGCGTTGGCGGGTGGTCAGTTCCCACATCCATGGGGGCGACTCCAAGGCCCAGGCCTCCCCTTCGGCGGTTACCAGGTCGAAGGCTGCCGCGCCTTCATCCACCAACGCCACGTCCACCCACTGACGTTCGCCGGTGATGGGGTGCACCCGGTGGGCATGGAGCAACGACACTTCGGGACATCCTTCGAGGCGAACTTCCAATGACTGTGCGGAAACCGAAGCAGCAACCAAACCCAACCCCCAGGCAACGGCGAAGCCCCTCATAGGCTGTTGGCAATGGCGGCCGGAATGAAGGCAGACACGTCGCCGTGATTGCGCAAAATTTCACGCACCACCGTGGAATGGATGGGCGCGTGTTCCGGATCGGTGAACAGGATGACCGTTTCGAGCGACGGCTGGAGTTGGCGGGTCATTTGGGCGATGGTGCGTTCGTATTCGAAGTCACCACCGTTGCGCACACCGCGGATGAGCCATTGGGCGTCTACTTTTTGGCAAAAGTCAGCCGTCAACCCTTCATAGGCCTGAGCGCTCACCTTGGGCTCGTCCGCGAACACTTCCTTCAGCCAGCGCAAGCGCCGATCGAGGGGAAACATGGACTGCTTGGTCGCATTCACCCCGATGCCGATGACGACCTCATCGAACAGGGGCAGCGCGCGACGGAGGATGTTCTCGTGCCCCTTCGTGAGGGGATCGAATGAACCGGGAAAGACCGCTCGTTTCATGGGGAAGTTTGGGACCAAATTACAAAACGCACCAGCCGCCGCGGCATTGTGCACTCACGCCTCGGGATGCTGGAAAAAGCTGAAATGCACTTGGCCGTAATGCCGGTGTTCCAAGAATCCGGGCTCCTCTTCGAAGTGAGTGCGCTCGCCGTGTTCAAGAATCAGCAAACCGTTCGGCTGCAGCAGTGGGCTGGCCAAAACCGCCGCAGGCAATTCCGTCAGCCGCTCGAGGTCATACGGCGGATCGGCAAACACGATGTCGAAGCTCGTAACCGGGCGCGTGATGAATTGCCAAACATCGCCTCGCAACACCCGGCAATGCCCCAAATCGAACTGGTCATACGCCGTGGCCAAATGCCGCACCGCCTTCGCGTCCCGCTCAATGGACGTCACCGAAGCGGCCCCACGACTCGCGAACTCAAGCGAGACCATGCCGCTTCCGGAAAACAAATCGAGCACGTCTGCTCCCTCGATGTCCACCCGGGTTCGGAGCAGGTTGAACAAACTCTCCCGACCGAAGTCGGTGGTGGGCCTTCCCGTCCACCCCTTCACTGGCGCCAACCGCCTCCCCTTCAATGTACCTCCTATGATGCGCATGCCTCCAAGTTCCAGAGCATGGCCCAACGGCCGTGCTTCAATTGCAATTCCGTGGCCTCCCACGTTCGAAACGGTTTCAAGTCCGATGCTTCCTTGAAAAACCGGTGAAACAACTCCCGAATGGCCGGGGCGTCCTCTCCACTGAGGTGCAACCGCACATCGGCGGGATCCAGGTGATCCCGGTGCAGCGCATTGGCCACTTGGTACAGAAGGTTTTCAGGCAAACGCTCCGTAGAAGTCATCGCTCCGCGAAATTCACCACCCGACCAGCGCGACCAAAAGGAACGAGCCGGAGAAACATCCAGGTAAACCGCCGCGTCCGCATTCCCCTGCTCCCGCCGATGGATGGCTTCGAGCCAAGCCAACGTCCCACTCACCACACGGGCCATCGGCCACGCCTTCAGGACGGCCTGCTCCACCCCGACCTCTTGGGCTTCCCAACACGTCAATCCATTTTCGAACCGACTCGAACGCGTGCAGCGCAACGTCGGAGCGAACCCGTGTTCCAAGGCGAACGCCGCCACCCCATCCAACGGCTCCGGAACCAAGGCACAAGGTGCATGGCGACGGGACCACCGGACCTCATCGGCTTGCAGGCCCTTTCCTTTCAATTGCGCAATGACCTCGGCTGCGTGCTCGGCTCCGTCCGCCAACTCTTCCCCCGCACTCAAGCACCGCCCTTCCCGGCCCACGGCCCATTGAAGGCGCGCACCGTCCCAATGCATCAACAGAAGCGAGGCCTCAGTTGCGCCAGTTGCCATCGGTGTGCGCCTCGGTCAATGAGCCGAACTGCAGCGTGTCCTTTTTCACCTTGTCGCGGCCGAACGGCGTCATGTCCTTCACCAAGACCGTGGATTGGACCAAACCGCCCACTTCCACACTGTCCGTGGCGATGAAGAATTTCACGCCGGTCAGCGGGTTGTACCACAAGCTGTCCAAGCTCACCCGCGGCAACCGCTTCTCTGCGCGCTTCTCCGGAGCAAAATTCTCAGCCCAAAACGACGTATAAAGGGTATCGCGCACTTTATAAGGACTCAAATCGTTCACGATGTCATCGAGGAGCGTGGGCTCTTCCACGCCCAACCGCTCTGCAACGGCACCGACTTCATTCCGACGCAAGACGTACCCTTCTTCCAACGAAGTGGCTTCAGGCAACGTGTCGTGGAACGAACCCATGCTGTACTTCACCGGCAAGACCGGTTCGTAAACGAAGGCCGCGAGGGAATCAAACTCCGAAGCGTAATGCCCGTGCACGTCGTGAAAAGCCTCCTGCGCATCCCGAATGTCCTTCAAGCGCTGAATGGTCACGGCCTGTACCTCCTTCTTCGTCTCCTGAAACTGAATCTCTTCATCTACGCTGTAGAACACCGCCCAGGCCAAATACAACGCCGCAACCGACCCCACCACTCCCAATCCGACATAGACCAGGCGGTTCAACCGTTCGAGCACCACCGGCATGGCCAACAAACCGACCACAATCAGGGCCACCGACGCCCACAACATGGCTTCCGGCTGGCTCTCTAACTCGTCCCCGGAGAGGAATTTGTTTAGGAACAACAGGCCAAACGCCACCAAAATCAAGGTGATGACGTACTTATTGATTTCGCGGAAAAACTTGTCCATGAGATGGAATTCAGGTTTGCAGGTGCGAATCTACGACATCCCTTCAGCATTGCACAACGCATTGATGTGAAGAATCGGGGGCGGCCGCTACAAAGTACCTTTGGGAGGTGAGTTCAGCCGTCGAAGCGTTCGAGCAGCATTTGTTGCATTCCTTTCCGCACTCCCCCACTGCGGGGCAAGAGCGGCTGATTCACGCCGTAGCGCGGTTTGTCATGAGCGAACAACCGCGGTGCGCCCTCATCATCCGCGGCTATGCGGGGACGGGAAAAACCACGTCCGTGGGCGCGATCGTGCGAACGCTGGCGAGCTACGAACGGCCGACGGTGCTGCTTGCTCCGACCGGCCGCGCGGCCAAGGTGATGGAGCGGTACGCGGGCATCCCCGCCTCGACCATTCACCGCCACATCTACGTCCAAACCCGATCGCGCGACGGCATGCCCGCCACCGCACTCGCGCCCAACCCGTTCAAGCACGCGGTGTTCATCGTGGACGAAGCATCCATGATCGGGGAGTCGGGCGGCCGGAGCGACGAGGGCGGATTTTCCTACCGCAGCCTGCTCGACGACTTGATGGAGTACGTGTTCAACGGGGTGAACTGCCGGCTGATTCTCGTTGGCGACGATGCGCAGCTCCCGCCAGTGGGGTGCGACACGAGTCCGGCCCTTGATGAGAACGGGCTGCGTTCCGGGTTTTACCTCACCATCGCCACCATTCGGCTGACGGATGTCGTGCGGCAAGAACTCGACAGCGGCATCCTCTTCAACGCGCACCGGCTCCGGCTCCAACTCGAAGCGGGCGACACGTCCTTTCCCCAGCTGCAACTGGGCTTCCCCGACTTCCATCGGCTCGACGGCTACGACCTGCAAGAGAAACTGGAGGAACTGCACGGGCGCTACGGCGAAGACGGCGTGGTCGTCATCACGCGGTCGAACAAACGGGCCAATTTGTTCAACCAGCAGATTCGGGTGCGCGTGCTTTGGCAAGAAGAGGACCTCAATGCGGGCGACCGCCTGATGGTCGTGAAGAACAACTACCATTGGCTCGCCCAAGCCACGAACCTGTCCAACACGCTGCTCGCGAACGGGGACGTGGTGGAAGTCGTGCGCATCGCCCGGCGGTTCGAACGCTACGGCCAAGCCTTCGCCGAAGCCGAAATCCGCCTCGTCGACCTGCCCGAGGTGCCCGCCTTCCAAGTCGTCATCCACCTCAGCGTGTTGAATTACGAGGGCGCCTCCATCCCGCACGCCGAGTTGCAAGCCCTGTTCGAAGCGGTGGCGGAGGACTACGTGCACCTCGGCAACCGCAGCGCCATCGCGAAAGCGGTCAAGCAGGATCCGTGCTACCAAGCGCTTCAGGTGAAGTTCGCGTGGTCGCTGACGTGTCACAAGGCCCAGGGCGGGCAGTGGCCGGCGGTCATCATCGACCAGGGCTACCTGACCGAAGAGCTGCTGGACGTGGCGTTCCTGCGCTGGTTGTACACGGCGTTCACGCGCGCGGAGCGGGAACTGTACTTGCTGAATTTCGATGACTCCTTTTTTCCTGCGGGCTGATTGAGGCCCAAATCAAGCTGCTCACCCATCGCTTCGCTCGAATTGTAATCCCCACTTTTCTCGCTTTGGCAGCTCACCGCACCTGTCGCGTCCTTGTCTAAAGGAGAAATCGCGAACAAGCGCCAGTCCACTTGCCGACGCCCCCCTCGCATTGAGATTTGGGGAATAAGATGACAGCGAGCACAACCGGACCATGTGCCTCGTGAGCGCAGTTCATCGAGCGCATGACAAGCACGGTTGCGCTTGACCTGGACAGCGCCTGATACGTGAAGATTTAATGAATGTGAAGCCGAGAATCTCATTGAGCAGGTGAGGTTAACCCTTCACGACCCCATACCCCCCTGAACAAAATGCTCATTTACATGCATTTAAGCCAAACATTTTCCCTTCCCGCAGACCCGAACCTCAAATAGGTGACATCATATCAAATGAGGGGCATCAAGCTACCACCGCTTGAATGAGCCCAAAAACCCCAATCACTGAAAAAACGCAATTGATGGGTGCTTTTTCAACCTAAGCAGAATTTACGCGAATCCATTACCATGTTATCACGAGTCCCTTTACCTCAAAACCGGAGCGCGGTGGATGTCCGCATCTGCACTTTGCTCCCTGTTCGCGCTCTCGATGGGGAGTGCGTCCGGTGGTCCTTTCAGAGCCTTCAGTGAATCCGACATTACGAATACCGCCATGGACGGGGGCCTCAAAGTAGAGTTGTCCGATTACAGTGGCTTTGATTTCGCCGAAAACGATGGCTATTGGCATTCCTCTGATCCCGATGAAGAATATTGGGATTATTCCATGCCCGTCATCTACATGAATAGCTCCGACGACATTTCGATTCATTCGCAAAGCACGGGCGGCTTGGAAATTTGCCGGGATTGCGGGACCATTTCGCTGTTTGCAAATACCGGAGACATGAACGTGGACGCCGTTGATGGTCAGTTGAACATCAAAGCCGGTGGGATGATTGAGTGCCGGTCGATGCACAACTCCGTTGTGGTCACGGGCGATGCAGGCGAAGATTTGTTCTTTATGGCAGCTGGATCGGCCTACATCACTGGCTCTGAGGCAGTCGGCATTGGCTCAGCGTCAACGGTTTTTCAGCGCAGTCGACGCCAATGGCCCCAATCAAAGCTCGATTGAACTTGCGGTCACCTCGACTGCACCTTGGAAATTCGACTCGCCGGATGGAAGTGGTCACATCGTTTTGAATGCCAATTCAGGCCTGAACTTGAAGGTTCAAGACGGGCCGGCATCGAAATGGCTTCAGACGGCAGCGATGTAAACATGAACTGGTACGCGAATGAAATCGTGTTCCATGATGGTCCAGTAGTTGCAGAAACCGTTGTAACCCCAATCGTACAGTTTCTACCAATGAACATCCCTGACAACCCAGAAAACGGGCTGATGTTCCTGACCTCTTGGGGTGAGCTGTTGATTTACGTCAATGATGCCTGGAATGGTGTCCAAATGTTTCCTTTTGATTGAAAAAAAAGCCGACTCGAAATCGAGTCGGCTTTTCTTTTTCAATGCGTTGGGCTCAAGCGAGCTCGCGGGTCGAGAAGTAGAACGCGCCTTCGATGGCTGCGTTTTCGTCGCTGTCTGAACCGTGAACCGCGTTGGCCGCGATGCTCTCAGCGAAGTCGGCGCGGATCGTGCCCGGCTTGGCTTCCGCGGGGTTCGTGGCGCCGATGAGTTCGCGGAAGTCCGCCACGGCGTTGTCCTTTTCGAGGATGGCCGCAACGATGGGGCCGCTCGACATGTATTCGGTGAGCTCGCCGAAGAAGGGGCGTTCAGCGTGGACCGCGTAGAACGCTTGGGCGTCTGCGAGGCTGAGTTGCGTCCACTTCATCGCCTTGATGGTGAAGCCCGCTTCGATGATGCGGTCGATGATTTTTCCCGTGTTTCCGGCGCCCGTGGCGTCCGGCTTGATCATGGTGAAGGTGCGGTTCTTGGCCATTTGGTCTTGAATTTGGGCGCAAAAATAGGCCAAACCCCACAACGGCCTCATGACCTGTACCTTAAATTGTGCGCCATGCCCTTCCCCACCGCGCGCATCCCCGACCCGCCGCCGCCCTCGGCCCGCCTGCGCTTCCGCCGCTGGACGCGCTGCGACGCCGACCGGCTCGCGTACTTCCGGCTCATGGCGGACCCGGCGGTGATGACCTTCATCGACCCGACGCGGCGCTTCGCGAGCGTGCCGGACATCGACGCGTTCCTCGCGAACGACCCGCCGTTCGACGACCACGGTTATGGGTTTTGGCTTGTGGAATGGCGGGACACCGGCGAAGCCATCGGCACCATCGGCATGAAGGCGAAGCCGCACTACGGGTGGACGGAATTCGGCTACCTCCTCAAGCGCGCGTTCTGGGGGCAAGGCGTGGCGACCGAGGCCGTCGCGGCCGTGCTGAAATGGGCCGATGCGGCCGGCGTGTCGCCGCTGTACGCCCGGGTGCTGCCCGACCACGCGGCCAGCGTCCGGGTGCTGAAGCGCGCCGGCTTCGAATTCGTGCGCGTCGGGCCGCCCGAGGACGACTTCGACCACGTCTACGTCCGTCACTGCGGCTCCGGCAAAACGTGAAATGGGCGAATTGAATCGCTGAATTTCCATTTTGGAATGGGAAGGCGGTTCGTCAGGGAGGGGTTATCTTCGCAAACATGAGCAACGAGCAACTGAATTCGGCCGCCTTGATGGCCTTGGAAGACCAACACGGAGCCCACAACTACCACCCGTTGCCGGTGGTGCTCGACCGGGGGGAAGGCGTGTACGTTTGGGATGTGGAGGGTAAGCGCTATTTCGATTTCCTGAGTGCTTATTCGGCGGTGAACCAAGGGCACTGCCACCCGCGCATCGTCGGTGCGATGGTGGACCAAGCGCAGCGCCTCACGCTGACGTCGCGCGCGTTTTATAACTCGAAGCTCGGGCCTTACGAACAATACGTGACGGAGTACTTCGGATACGACAAGGTGCTGCCGATGAACTCGGGCGCGGAGGCGGTGGAGACCGCCATCAAGGTGGCGCGGAAGTGGGCGTATGACGTGAAGGGGTTGCCCCCAGGAACCGCGAAGATCATCACGGCGCAGGAGAACTTCCACGGTCGGACGACGACCATCGTCAGCTTCTCCACCGACCCCGACAGCACGGGCGGATTCGGGCCGTACACCCCTGGCTTTGAGGTCATTCCGTACAACGATGTGAACGCGCTGGCCGAGGCGCTGAAGGACCCGAACGTGGCGGCCTTCCTCGTGGAACCGATTCAGGGAGAAGCCGGGGTGAACACGCCCGCGGACGATTACATGCAGCGCGCCGCCGCGTTGTGCAAGGAGGCCGGCGTGCTCCTCATCGCTGATGAAATCCAAACCGGAATCGCCCGCACCGGCTCGCTGCTCGCCACCTGCGGCAACTGCACCTGCGAGAACGGGTGCGAACGCCAACCGGCCACGTACATCAAGGCGGACCTCCTCATCCTCGGCAAGGCGCTGAGCGGCGGGGCGTACCCGGTGAGCGCGGTCCTCGCGGACAACGCGGTCATGGACGTCATCAAGCCCGGCCAGCACGGCTCAACGTTCGGCGGCAACCCGATCGCGGCGGAAGTCGCGGTGGCGGCGTTGGAGGTCGTGAAGGACGAGCGGCTTGCCGTCAATGCGCGGGGGCTGGGCCGGCGGTTCCGGGAGGCGATGGAGGCGTTGAAGGGCGAATGCGATTTGGTCACGCTCGTGCGCGGACGCGGCTTGTTGAACGCGGTCGTCATCAACGACACGCCGGACAGTTCGACTGCTTGGGACCTTTGCGTGGCGCTCGCCTCGAACGGTTTGCTGGCCAAACCAACGCACGGCAACATCATCCGCTTCGCGCCGCCTTTGGTCATGACAGCGGACCAAATGGAAGACTGCATCGCCATCATCCGCAAGACCTTCCTCGAATTCGCCCGCTGATCGGAACATTTTTGTCCGCGGGAATTGTAATCGCTACTTTTGCCATTGCTTCCTGAGATGGCAGGTGGTTGCAGGCACAGAATGGTGATTCTAGAAGGGATTTGGGGATTTCAACTCGAGCGCCGCGAATTTTTCAAGGCCAAAGGCGTTAACGAATTGCGGAGGACCGAACGAAGGTGTCCCAGGCCGATTGCAACGCATCCGGGTTGAGGCCAGGCAGGTGTTGGAAGGTTTGGCTCGGAAGCGTGATGTTGGGGCTGAGGTAGCGGTATTCGATGGATGGGATTTGGCCCGTCATCCAGTGCAAGAGCTCCTGAATGGTCGCTTGAAAGGAGGCCAAAAGCATCGGCGTCTCCGTCCCCATCACCCGAGCGACCAACGCGTCCACGACGTCGGGAAGCGCAGCGAAGGCACGGGATTGCTTGCCGTCACCGTGGACGGCGATGCGGCCGTTCGTGAGCGCTTCGAAGAAAAAGGCGTGCACCACGGTGTCGAAACGCATGGAGTGGTTGGGGCCAAACACCTGACCCGAGCGAAGGATGTGCACTTCCTTGTCCGCATGGCGCAACTGGGCGAAGTATTGCTCCCCGAGCAGCTTCGAAACGCCGTAGCCGTTTTCAGGAGCCGGCTCAGAATCCACGGTCAGGTTCGCACGGAACCCATACACCGCCGTCGAGCTCAATGCGATGGCGCGCTTGAGGTCAGGCGACGCCTCCAAAGCGCGCACCACCGACAACGTGCCGAACCCGTTGACCTGCTCGTATTGAACGTGCTGGCTGTGGTGGTACGGCTCGTCAACGAAGGCGGCCAAATGCACCGCGACGTCGTGGCCCCGACTCGCCTGCGCCACCTGCCGACCGTCGAGCACGTTGCCGTGCACGAATCGGACTTTTCGATAGGGTTCGGAGCGCAGGAAGAACCGCCGATCGCCGCGAGTCAGCGCATCGAATACGGTGATTTGGTCGATTTCGGGCCGGGCATCGAGGGCATCGCACAGGGCGGTGCCGATGTAACCGGCTCCTCCGGTGATGAAAACGTTCATTGTGATTTTAAATGCAAGCCGCACTCGGTTTTCGAACTGCCTTCCCAACGGGCGGAGCGGGCGTCGGAACCGTCCCACTTGCGGGTGCAAGGGAGGCAGCCGATGCTCAGGTAGCCCGCGGATTCGAGTGGGTGTTTCGGAAGGCCGTGTTCGCGGAGGTACTGGTAAATGTCGCGGGCGGTCCACTTCAGCATCGGGTGGTACCGCAGGATGCAGCGGTCGTCGGTTTCGAGGCGGGGTTTGCTGGCGCGGGTGGCGGTTTGGTCTGCTCGAATTCCGCTGACCCACACATCCCCCGGCCCGAGCAACGACTCCATCGGCTCCACCTTGTTCAAGCGGCAGCACGCATCCACGTCGCGGGTATGCAGGAGCGCCCCGGACGACGTGCACTGTTCGGCGTACGTGCGCGTGCTGCGGACCTGCTTGAGGTCGAACCCGAGCCGCCCTTGCAAGTCATGAGCGAAATCGTACGTCTCGGGGAACAAGTAGCCCGTATCGATCAGGACCACCGACACGCCGGCGTGCTGGGAGAGCAGGTGCAGCAACGGAACGCTTTGGGTTTGGAACGACGAGGTCGCGTAAATGCGCCGACCCTCCTCGCGAAATCCGCCCAAGGTCGTCGCCAAATCCGACTCCGTCGCCGCCACCAATTCCGAAAACGCCGTCATGCAGCAAATTTCGGAATGTGACTGAAGTCACACAACCCCAAGCGGGGCTTTTGACACTACCCAGAGAATCGGCTCAGAGCCAGCCGTGGCTCCGCATCCAGTCGTCGTTGTACACCTTGCCGACGTAGCGCGAACCGTGGTCGTGGAACAGGCACACCACCACGTCGGTCGGCTTGAGCTGGTCCTTCAACTGCCGCAGTCCTTGGAAGGTGGAACCGCAGGAGTAGCCGAGGAACAGGCCTTCCTTGCGGGCCAGCTCGCGGGCCGCCAACGCGCCGTCCTTGTCCGTCACCTTCTCGAACCGGTCGATCAGGCCGAAGTCGACGTTGGCCGGCAGGATGTCCTCGCCCACGCCTTCGGTGATGTAGGAATAGATTTCGGACTCGTCGAACTCGCCGGTTTCGTGATACTTCTTCAGCACGCTCCCGTAGGAGTCGATGCCCCAGAGTTGGATGTCCGGGTTCTGCTCCTTCAAGTAGCGCCCGGTTCCGCTGATGGTGCCGCCCGTGCCGACGCCCACGACGAAGTGGGTGATGCGGCCTTCGGTTTGGGCCCAGATTTCGGGGCCCGTGGTGCGGTAGTGCCCTTCGCTGTTCGACAGGTTGTCGTACTGGTTGCACCAAAAGGAATTCTCGATGGACTCGTTCAGCCGCTTCGCCACGCTGTAATAGCTGTCCGGGTGGTCGGCGCTCACTTCCGTCGGGCACACGTGCACTTCCGCGCCCATCGCCCGCAGGATGTCGATCTTCTCCTTCGACTGCTTGTCGCTCATCGTGCAGATCAGCTGGTAGCCTTTCACTGCGCAGGCCAAAGCCAATCCCATCCCCGTATTGCCGCTCGTGCATTCGATGATCGTCCCCCCAGGTTGGATGTCGCCACGGGCTTCGGCGTCCTCGATCATTTGGAGCGCCATCCGGTCCTTCACGCTGTGCCCCGGGTTGAAGTATTCCACCTTCGCCCAGACCTCACACGGCAAGTCTTCTGCGATGCGGTTCAACCGAATCATCGGGGTGTCGCCGATGGTTTGCAGGATGTTGTCGTAGACGCGGTGGGGGTGGGCCATGGTGCAAAAAATGTGGATGCGAAGGTAGGGCGCGACCGGGGTTTGTCCCAGAAGGGAGCAAGCCAAATTCAATCAAAACCGAAACAACATTCACCCGCACGGACTGCACCGCGTGCCTTTCCCAGCGCAGCCAAAAGCGGCCCCGTTCGCCCAAGCTTTGCTCAGCGAAACCGCAGTGCTGAAGCGGGCTGGATGCGGGCCGACGCCCAAGCCGGGAGGACGAGCGCCACCGTGCACACGACGAAAGCGCCCGCTTCGATGCCCGCGATCCGGAGCGCGTTCAAGCGGATGGGCACCGTGTCGACGTAATACGCGGCGGGGTCGAGGTGGATGAGGCCGGTTGCGGTTTGTCCCCAAGCCAAACCCAAGCCGAGCACATTCCCCCAGAAAAACCCCCACCCGAGGATGCGCACCGCATGCCAAACAAAGATGCGCACCACGGCACCATCCGACAAACCCAGCGCCTTGAGCAAACCCACCATCGCCGTGCGCTCCAAAATGATGATGAGCAGCGCCGAAGCCATGTTGATGATGGAAATCAGCACCATCAGACCGATGATGATTTCCACGTTCAAATCCAGCATCCCGAGCCACGAAAACATCTCCGGCGACTGCTCGATGACGGTCTTTGTGGTCCACCCCAGCGGCAGCGCGCTGTACAGCGCCTCGTCGGCTTGCCACAGCCCGTCGAACCCGTCGAGATATACCTCGTAGCCGGAAGCATGGAACCGCGCACCGCCTCCTGCCGATCGCACGACCCAGCCGGTGTCGGTGGGGGTAAACCGAACGGTGTCGGCGGTTTTGTGAGCCGGCTCTGTCCGCTCGCTGAAGACCGCTTCGAACGGAGCCTCCGGCAATTCCGGGACCCGATGCGGGCCCGAGCCGCGCCACCGACTCACCACCGCATGCCATGCGGGATCCGAACTGGACCAAGACCACCGCCCTGATTCCGTCCCGTAACCGAACGCTTCAAACGCCCCATCGACCTCGGCCCCTTGCGCTTCCAAGCCCCAGCCCGCGGAGCGCGTCACCGCCTCAACCGGCGTGAACACGAACTCCCGGTCGAATTCGTACAGCCCCGTTTCGTAAATGCCCGCCACCACCATTCGGCGCGGCCGCGGCACCGCATCGTCCGCCACCAAATACAGCCGCACCGCATCCCCCACTTCCAACTGCAACTCCCGTGCCTGCGGCCCGCTCACCACCACCGAATCCCCCGCCAGCGCAATCCTCCCCGCCAGCATCGACCGTTCCAACAAATCGAACGACAGCCCCTCCCCCACGGCCTTCACCACCACGCCTTCGTGGTCCTCCTTCGTTTCGAGGATGCCCGGCAACGTATAAAATGGCTGCACGCGCCGCACGCCGGGCGCAGCCGACAAATCGGAAGCCACCGCCTCATCGAGCCGGATGCTCCGGGCCGTCGGATCCGTCGAGAGCACCTGCACGTGCGCCCCAAACCCCACCACCAACTCCCTCACCTCGTGCTGGAACCCCTCCACCACCGCCGTCGCCAAAATAATCAGTGCAATGCCCAACGCGACCCCCGCCGTGGCAATGCGCACCACCGGCCGAGACCACGAGGCCTGACCTTCGGATCGGGCCATGCGCGCAGCGATGTGACGGGGCAAGTTCATCGGCCGCAAGTTACGCGCAGAAATCGGCCTAACTTCGGGGCGATGAAGCTTTGGAAAGTCGCTGTTTTGGTCGGGTGGTGCGGGTGCGGCCTCGCCCAGCAGGAGCCCGCTGCGCCTTGGATTGCGCGGGAAACGGCCGCCGAATTGCACCTGCCCGAACGGACGCAGCCACCGCGGCGGGTCGTGTTGGGGAACGAGCAGCTGAAGGCGCTGGTGCCGCTCCTCGGGCGCGGGGGCGTGGCCGTGGTGGCGAATGCGACGTCGGTGCTGCAGGCGGATGTGCGGGAGCGGCCGACGCATTTGGTCGACACGTTGTTGGGCTTGGGGGTCAACGTGCGGAAGGTGTTTGCGCCGGAGCACGGGTTCCGGGGGGATGCCGCCAACGGGGCGCACATCGAAGACGGCCACGACCCGCGCACGGGCCTGCCCATCGTGTCGTTGCACGGGGACCGGCGGAAACCGCGCCTGGAAGACCTCGCGGACGTGCGGACCATCGTGTTCGACATCCAGGACGTGGGGGCCCGGTTTTACACGTATTTGAGCACGCTCGCCCTCGTCATGGAGGCGGCAGCGGAGGCGGGGGCGGCGGTGGTCATTTTGGACCGCCCGAATCCGCATGGGCACCACGTGGCCGGGCCGATGTTGCAGCCGGAGTTGACGTCCTTCGTGGGCCAGCTGCCCGTGCCGATGGTGCATGGGCTGACGCTCGGGGAGGTGGGCCAAATGATCAACGGGGAGCACTGGCTGCCCGATTCCCTGCACTGCGCGTTGACGGTGATTCCCTGCCGGGGCTGGGTACACAGCGACCGCTGGGATCCGCCCGTCCCCCCAAGCCCCAACCTTCCCACGGCCAGCGCCATCGCCCTCTATCCCTCCCTCTGCCTCTTCGAGCCGACGGTGATGAGCGTGGGGCGCGGGACGCCCTTTCCCTTCGAGGCGATCGGTTCGCCGGGGTTCCCCGATTCGAGCTTTGCGTTCACGCCCGTGCCGATACCAGGAGCGGCGCCGCATCCGAAACACGAAGGAATGCGATGCACGGGGCGCGACCTCAGGACGCTCGGGGCGGAGTGGTTGGATGCCCCTTCGGGATTCGATCTGCGGATGGTGCTGGATGCGTTTGAAGAGCACCCCGTCTCCGGGTGGGTCCAAAGCCCGAACTTTTTCGACAAGCTGGCCGGCACGGCGGAGTTCCAGCGCGTGTTGGGGGCAGACGCCGCGGAGGTGGATGCCGCCTTTGAAGGGTGGACGCGGGAGTTGTGGGAATTCGTCGGGCGGAGCGAGGCGTATTTGGCCTATCCGCTGACGCGCTAAATCCCGGTGGAAATGCTATCTTAGCCGGCAAACCTCGTCGAAATGAAGCGAATCGCCCTCACCCTGAGCATCGCCGCGGCCGTCGGCCTGAGCAGCTGTTACGAAAGCCCCGAGTTCATCAACCCGGTGTACAACTGCGAGTGCGGAGCGATCACGCTGAATGGCCAGTCGTTCCCACTGAAGATGGCGGAAGCCGTGGTGTGGGATTCCCTCGAACCGCTCTCGCGCCGGTACCACCTCGTGGCCGACATGCGCACACCGGAACTCGTGGAATCGCACGCACCGGCTCACGACTTCACGGTCACCTTGGAATTCGATTCCATCAACCGCCCGGTGTTCTACATCCCGGACGACAGCATCGTGCACGGCATGCAGGAAATCAACCAGGGCGACGAGTTCTTTCCGGTCCGCGATTTTGTGGCCACCAACGCGGTCATTACGCCGACCCCGGCCTTCCTCGGCGGAACGGAAAGCGTGACTTTCCAAATGCTGCTCAAGGAAGCCGTCAACGGCAATCCCGTCGGCTTCGAAATTCCATTCAGCGGGAGCTTCGTCGTCAACATCGACTGAACTCACCTCCCTTTTTTGATGACGTGTTGGCCTGCGGGGATGTAAACGGCATCCGTGGGGCCCAGTTCGATGCGGTGATTTCCCGTGAATCCGCCGAAGGCAGGAAACACGAGCCGCTCGCGGGGCGTATGGGGAGCGGAATGCCACCAACATGCGGCCGTCAGCGCCTGCCGGCCTGCTCCTAGCAACCTCACGCCAGGGTGAACGTGCCCACACGCATGCACGTGGAACCCCTCCTTCCAGTCTTCGGGCTCGTGGGTGCAGGTCAATCCCCCCGCATCCCACCTTTCGGTAACGTCCAATCCGGCCGCTCTCCAATCGCTCGGAGCCAACACATCGTGGTTTCCTTGCACCAACACCGCCCGATCCAACGGCGTTGCATGCCGCCACCGAACGAACCCCTCCCACTCCGCGTTGTGCTCGCTGTGAAACAAGTCCCCCAGCACCACGAGGGTCCGGGCGCCCGTGGCACGGAGGGCCTTTGAAAGCCGATCCAGCGTCGCTGCATTGACGCCTTTGGGCACGGCCATGCCGTTGCGCCGAAAATGCCCCGCCTTTCCCAAGTGTACGTCGGCCACCAGCAGCGCCCCCTCGGACGGCATGAACGCAGAACGGTCCGGCCGGAGGATCAGCGTTGCGCCCGTTCCCCCATGCCAGACCGTTCCTTCGCGCATGGCGCGGATGAATTAGAAGCCGAAGCCGATGTTCACCCCGAAGCGCAATCCCATGCCCGTATTTTCCGAGCCGCCCAACGACGCGTCGATGTACTTCTGGCCGAAGTACACATCGCCCTGCTCCACTGAGCTGATGTCCTCAGAGAGGTAATTGCGGGTGAAGCTCACGCTCTTGAACTGCGGACCGATGAACGCTTCCACCATCGCCCCACCTGAAGTGTAGTAAGCATATCCGATGGTGATGCCCCCGCCGATGACGTCGCGTTGGTCGTCGCGAGAAACGTCGGCCGAGCCTTCCAGCGTGGTCCCCGTCACGTCATCGTAATAGGTGTACCCTTCGTCGCGCACGTCGTTCCAATCCCACTTCGCTGACAAATAGCGAACGAAGGCCGCCAAGTAAAGGCCGTGCGGCGCACCGGTTGCATCCGGTGAGACGTAGTAGCGGAACTCCGGAATCACAATGAATCCCGTCTTCGAACGCTCGAGTCGGTTGTTGTACGCGCCGAGCGACGAGTTTTGATCGCCGTTGGACGAGATGAACCCCGGCATCAACTGCACGGACATTTGGTCGTTCAACATGTGCTCATAACCGATCATGTACTGCCCCGTGAACAACCCGAACGGGTTCATTTTCACGATGCTCTGATACTGCTGACCGAAGGCCGCCGAGGTGACCAAGGTGCAAGCCCAAACCAAGCCTGCCAATCGAAGTGTTGCTTTCATGTTCATCATAGTTGGGTTAAAGACGCCCAAATCAAGCTTCTTGTTGCTTGATGAGGTTCAAAGCCGATCCCGCACGGAACCAGCCGATTTGCTGCTCGTTGTAGCTGTGGTTCACCGTGATCTGTTCGCTGCTGCCGTCCGCGTGGACGAGCTCAAGGGTGAGCGGCTTGCCTGGGGCAAACGAAGCGAGGTCCACGAAATTGAACACGTCCGCCTCCTGGATCTTCTCGTAGTCCGACTCGTTGATGAAGGTCAGCGCGAGCATGCCCTGCTTCTTCAAGTTGGTTTCGTGGATGCGAGCAAACGACTTCACGAGCACCGCAGTGACGCCGAGGTGACGCGGCTGCATGGCCGCGTGTTCGCGCGAGCTGCCTTCCCCGTAATTCCAGTCGCCCACCACCACAGTGGGAACGCCCGCGGCCTTGTATGCCCGCTGAACCGCTGGCACCTCACCGACTTCGCCCGTGAGCTGGTTCTTCACCGCATTCACCGCACCGCCGAACGCGTTGACCGCGCCGGTCAAGGTGTTGTTCGCGATGTTGTCGAGGTGTCCCCGGTAGCGCAACCAAGGTCCCGCCATGGAAATGTGGTCGGTCGTGCACTTGCCCGCGGCTTTGATGAGCAACCGCGCACCCGTGATGTTCTCCCCATTCCAAGGTTGGAACGGATCAAGCAACTGCAAGCGCTCGCTGGCGGGGTTGACCACCACTTGAACGCTGCTGCCATCTTCAGCTGGAGCGAGGTAGCCCGCGTCTTCCACCGCGAATCCTTTGCTTGGCAATTCGTCGCCTGAGGGCTCGGCAAGCATCACCGAAGAGCCGTCCTTCGCCGTCAAGGTGTCCTTCATCGGATTGAAGGTCAAGTCGCCAGCAAGGGCCATGGCCGTCACGAGTTCCGGGGACGCCACGAAGGCGTGGGTGTTCGGGTTGCCATCCGCACGCTTCGCGAAGTTGCGGTTGAAGCTGTGGACGATGCTGTTCTTTTCTTGCCTCTCGGCTCCGGCGCGCGCCCATTGGCCGATGCACGGCCCGCAGGCGTTGGCAAAGACTTCGCCTCCGATTTGCTGGAACAGGTCGATGAAGCCGTCGCGCTCAATCGTGTAGCGCACTTGCTCGGAACCGGGAGTCACCGTCAGCGTCGCTTTCGCCTCGATGCCGCGCTCCACGGCTTGTTGAGCGATGGACGCCGCTCGGCTGATGTCCTCGTAGCTCGAGTTCGTGCACGAGCCGATGAGGCCGTATTCGATGGAGGTGGGCCAACCGTTCGCTTCTGCCGCAGCCTTCATTTGGCTGATGGGCGTGGCCAAATCCGGTGAGAAGGGACCGTTCACGTGCGGCTCCAACTCGCTGAGGTTGATCTCAATGACCTGATCGAAGTACTGCTCGGGGTTCGCGTACACCTCCGCATCACCGGTGAGGTGTTCGCGGATGCCGTTGGCGAGTTCTGCGACGTCTTTGCGGCCCGTGGCCTCGAGGTAGCGCGCCATGCTGTCGTCGTAGCCGAAAGTCGACGTCGTGGCGCCGATTTCCGCGCCCATGTTGCAGATGGTGCCTTTACCGGTGCAGCTCATGGACTCGGCCCCCTCGCCGAAGTACTCGACGATGCAGCCCGTTCCGCCCTTCACCGTGAGGATGCCCGCCACTTTGAGGATGACGTCCTTCGGGGTGGACCAACCGCTCAATTTGCCCGTGAGCTTGATGCCGATGAGCTTGGGGAACTTGAGCTCCCAGGGCATGCCCGCCATCACGTCCACCGCGTCCGCGCCGCCGACGCCCACGGCGACCATACCGAGGCCGCCCGCATTTACGGTGTGGGAGTCCGTGCCGATCATCATACCGCCTGGGAACGCGTAGTTCTCAAGAACGACCTGGTGAATGATGCCCGCGCCGGGCTTCCAAAAGCCGATGCCGTATTTGTTCGAGACCGATTCGAGGAAGTTGTAGACCTCGTTGTTCTTGTTGATCGCCTCCTGGAGGTCGGTGTTTGCGCCCACTTTCGCTTGGATGAGGTGGTCGCAGTGGACGGTGGAGGGAACGGCGGCTTGAACCTTGCCGGCCTGCATGAATTGGAGCAACGCCATTTGGGCCGTTGCATCCTGCATCGCCACCCGGTCTGGAGCAAAATCCACGTAGTCCAATCCCCGCTCGTACGGCCGATCCGTCGTGCCGTCCCACAGGTGGGTGTAGAGGATTTTTTCCGCCAACGTCAGCGGCTTACCGGTCAACTCACGTGCAGCAGCCACCCGCTTGGGGAAATGGCTGTACACTTCGCGAATCATCTCCAAATCAAAGGTCATGGCGCAGTGGTATTTTTTGCTGTTCGGCGCAAAGGTAAGCAGTACCTTCGCATCATGAGGCGCGCTTTGTTTCGGGAACAGGTCATCGTGGCGTTGCGCTCCATTCGGGGCAACGCACTGCGCACGGGATTGACCATCGGCATCATCGGCCTGGGCATCACCGCGCTCATCAGCATGACCACCGCCACGAGTTCGCTGGAGGCGAACATCACGCAGCAATTCGCGTCACTCGGAACGCAATCGTTCACGATTCGACAGGCGACGAGCGGCGGAATGAACCGAGGCCGCCGGGTCGTGCAAAGCGACCCGATCCGGTTCAGGGAGGTGCAGGCTTTCTTGGAGATGGACCACCCGGATTGGGTGGCATCGTACTCGTTGTTTGGCTCGGGATCGGCCGTGTTGAGCCGAGCGGATGAGCAAACGGACCCGAACATCCAAGTGCTCGGAATCGATGAGCATTACCTGACCATCAGCGGATTTGAAGTGGCGCAAGGGCGCGATGTCAACTCCGATGACGTGAGCAACGCCCGCGCCGTGGCCTTGTGTGGACCGGAATTGATTGAACAGCTCTTCCAACCTTGGGAAGACCCCATCGGCCAGGAGATTACCGTCGGGTCGACGCGCTACACGGTGGTGGGCGTGCTCGCCGCGCGCGGACAGGCATTTGGCATGAGCCAGGATAAACAATGCATGGTGCCCGCTACGGCGGCGCGGCGGCAGTTTTCCGACGAAGGAAGGAGCTACACCATCACTTGTCGGGTGAACGATTTGGACCAAATCGACGCCGCAGCCGACCGCGCACTCGGCGACTTCCGCACCATCCGCCGCGACGCCCCCGGCGCCCCCAACTCCTTCGTCATCGAACAGAGCAACGCGCTGGTGGGCACCCTCGAAGAAGCCATCACCGGAATCACCCTCGCGGCCACGGCCATCGGCATCATCACGCTCTTCGGGGCGGGCATCGGCCTCATGAACATCATGCTCGTGAGCGTCGCCGAACGCACGCGCGAAATCGGCGTGCGGAAATCGCTTGGCGCCACCCCGAAGGCCATTCGCGCCCAGTTCCTCATCGAAGTCATGGTCATCGGCCAACTCGGCGGACTGGCGGGCATCGTGCTCGGCATTGCCGTCGGCAACGTGGTGGCGAACTACCTCGAAACGCCGTTCGTCATTCCGTGGAATTGGATGGCCTTGGGCGTTCTGCTCTCATTGGTGACGAGCTTCGTGAGCGGGTATTATCCGGCCAAAAAAGCCGCCGCCCTCGACCCCATCGTGGCCCTCGGAAGGGAATGAATTTCAGCCCGCGACTTCCCGGTCGAGCAGCCGGATCATGCGGTCCCGTTCGCGCTTGAGCTTCGGATAGACCGGCTTGCCCTCCGTTCGCAGCTCCGCCAGCAGCTCATCCCACGGGCATTCCTCCCGCGCTGGGATTTCCTCCACCTCCCCCGCCACCCCGGGCAATTCTTCGGTTGCCTCCACGAACGCCGCCATGTACCGCGCTTGCAACGAACTCATCGTCGTCCCAAACCGCGCCAGCACATCCGGATCCAACGTTCCCGCCATGGACGTCCGCAACCGCAACAAGTTCTCCAAATGCGTCTCGGCAAGCTCCAACGCCCCACCCGCCATCGGCATCAACTCGGGCAACTGAACGGGAGAGCCGAGCGGCTGAATGCCCAACGTGTTGGCGATGTCGCTGAGCTGCATCAACCGGTCCACCCGCGACCGAAACAGTGCCGGGATGACGGGTTGGCGGATGAAGTGATCGCGCACGGAGAACGTCTCCGCATCCAGTTTATCCATCAGCTCCTCATGGGTGGTATCCGGATCCACACCGAGCAAGGTAAGGGCCGTATTTCTGTCCATTGCGCAATCGTTTGGAAAGGTGAAGATACGCAAAGCATGCCGCTTCCCGTGCGGTGTTCCCCGTTGCGTTGCTTAAATTTGGGCCAAACCTCTTTTCAGATGAAAATGATGACGTTCTCGACCTTGACCCTCGCCTTGGCCCTTGCTGCATGCGGAAGCCCGTCCAACGGCGGATCGGACAACGGCTCGGCTCCGGCCACGGAAACCACCACGGCTGCTGCGGCTCCGGCCTCCACCGCCCAAACCGATGTGGCCTCTTCGAAGCACAAGAACGGCATCACCGAGCGCAACGCCGGCGATGCAACGGGCAAGATGACCATCAACGGCACCATCGCCCGCGCCACCGAAGGACAGGTCATCCTGTACGGTATGGAAGGCCGGAACAAATCCGAACTCGCCCGCACCCCCTTGAAAGAAGGCGCCTTCGAATTCAAGCGCCTCGAAATCTCTCGCGGCGTCTACACGTTGGCCCTCAACGACGACAAGAACGCAACGGAAATCATCCTCAACCCGGACGAATCGGAAGTGACCCTCAACTTCAGCACGAACCGCCTCTCCGGTCAGAAAACCTCCCCCAACAGCCCCGAAAACACCGGCTACTGGGACTACCAAACCGAAGAAACCCAGAACCGCAACGCCATCCGCGGACTCCGCAAGAGCCTCGCCGACGCGGGCGCCTTCCGCGCTCGGGTGGAGCAGCAGATTGCCGACAAGGAGCTCGAGCTCGTCAAGAAGCAGCACACGCTCATCGGCCAGTATCCGGATACGTATTTGGCCAAACTCATGACGTGGAAGAACCCGAAGTACCCCGACAACCAAAGCCGGTTCTTCGAAGACCTCGACCCGCTCGACAACAGCGCGATGCGGAGCATGGCCATCAGCGACCGCATCCAGCAGTTCATGGTGACCTACAGCAAAGGGACGGACAGCGGGTTCCTCGCCTGCATCGACATGGTGAAAGCCCACTTCGAGCCCAACCCGGTCACCCTCGAAAGCGCCCTGTACAGCATGCTCGAAGGATTCTACAACACGGGCAAGGAGACGATTTGTCAGTACATCCTCGACAATTACATTTTCGACGAGGACTGCGGCGCGGACCTCAGTGATGCCATCCGCATCCGCGCACAAGGCATCATCAACCTGCAAGTCGGCAACACCCCGCCCAACTTCGCCATTGCCACGCCCCAAGGCAACGTCATCGACTTGATGAAAACGTGCTCCCAAAACAAGTACACGTTGGTGATGTTTTGGGCCTCGTGGTGCCACAAGTGCGAGCAAGAAATGCCGTACGTGGGGCCGATGTACGCGAAGTACAATTACAAGGGCTTCGAAGTCATCGGCGTCAGCCTCGACCAAAGCGCAAAGACGTGGACGGCGGCCATCGAAGAAAAGGGCATGACGTGGCCGCAAGTGAGCCAACTGGAGGCCTGGAACAGCCCCGTGGTCGAAGCCTACAAAGTCACGGCAACGCCGACGTACTTCTTGCTGGACAAGGAGGGAAAAATCGTCCTGAAGCCAGAACGCGCCTTTGAAGTGGATAACTTCCTGAAGGACAAGCTCTGATTAACGGAATTCCGGCAGGAAAAAGGGTGGCCTCGCGGTCGCCTTTTTTCGTGCCTTCAATCTTGGACGTTCAGGGCTTCCCACTCAGCGAACTGGGCGAGGATCATGCCATCGGACAGGCCTACCTTGGGGACCAAAATGTGCTCGCTGCCCGCCAGGGCCATGACCCGGAGGTAAATCTCGCCGGCCGGAACGATGACGTCCGCTCGGTCCGGTTTCATGCCGAGCTGCTCCATGCGCTCCTCGTACGTCAACGACGTGACGTGTTCGTGCACCTCTTCGAGGCGGTCCCGTGAAATGGGTTCGAACCGCGCTCCTCCCGCGAGGCGGTGTAGCCGGTTGATGTTGCCGCCCGTCCCGATGCTCAGCAGCGAATCCGATGGGTCGGTGACCTGCGAAACGAAGGCTTCGACCGCATCCCATTCGCCGTCCGGTATCCGGCCTTTGAGGGACCGGACGGTGCCGAGTTTGAAGCTTTGGGAACGCAGGCGCAAACCGCTGCGGATCAAGGTGATTTCGGTGCTCCCTCCGCCGACGTCGATGTACAGGAAGTCGTCGCTGGCGCCTAACCCCGAGACCGTGGTGAAGCCCCCGAAAATCAAGTCCGCCTCCTCCTTGCCGTCGATGATGTCGATTTCGATGTTGGCCTTCTTTTTCACCCACGCGCGCAACTCCTTGCCGTTCTCGGCTTCCCGCATGGCGCTCGTAGCGCACGCCTTGTAATTTTCCACGCCGTGAACGTCCATGAGGTACCAAAAGGCTTTCATGGTTTTCACAAGGGCCGCGGATTTCTCCGGGCCAATGGTTCCCGTTTCGAACACGTCGTCCCCGAGGCGCAAAGGCACTCGGGTGAAACTCACTTTCTCCACGTGCACCCGCCCCGAGGGCTTCCTCCGCACTTCTTCCACAAGCAGCCGAACTGCATTGGAACCGATATCAATTGCGCCAAACTTCATCCGCCCGTTCTTTCCGCCTCAAGGTAAGGAAACGAATCGTAGCGTCGGTCAAGGAATGCGATCGGCCCGATCCCGGTACCAAGCGTACGTCTCCTCCTGGGCATTCACGGCTTTTGTGCCCCTGCGCGCCTTGATGGGACGGTTCTCCATCGAAGCATCGATGGCCCGCGCTTTCACCGTGTCGCGCAACTGCAAATCCAGGTATTGAGCGAGCTCCGATTGCAGCATCGGATCCCGGATCGGCACGCTCACTTCGACCCGCCGGTCCAAGTTCCGGGTCATCCAATCCGCCGACGAAATGTACATCTCCGGCTTCCCATCGTTGCCGAACACCAGCAAACGCACGTGCTCCAAGTACCGCCCCACGATGCTCCGCACCTCGATGTTCTCACTCATGCCCGGCACCCCCGGAATGAGCGAACAAATGCCGCGGACGAGCAAGGTGATGCGCACTCCTGCTTGGCTCGCTTCATACAGCTTCTCGATCATCTCCGAGTCGACCAAGTTGTTCAATTTCAGCGTGATGCGCCCCTCTTTACCCATCAGCGCCAAGGTCATTTCCCGATCGATGAGGCGCGAAAAACGCCGGCGTGTCCCGTACGGGCTCACGATGAGGTGGCGGAACACCGGTCGCTCGTAGTTGTTGCTGAAGAAGCTGAACAACTGCTCCACCTCCGACGTGATGCTTGGATCGGCCGTCAAGAGCGAAACGTCGCCGTAGATGCCCGCGGTTTTTTCGTGGAAATTGCCCGTTCCGATGTGGGCGAACAGTTCGCGCTTTTTGCCTTTGCGACGGGTCACGAGGAAGACCTTCGAGTGCACTTTCAGGCCGCTCACTCCGAACTCCACCGTCGCGCCCGCCTCCTGCAACACGTTGGAGACCTTGATGTTGTGGCGCTCGTCGAATCGCGCGGCCAATTCCATGACCACTTGAACTTCCTTGCCGTTGCGCGCCGCGTTAACCAACGTGTTGATTACCTGAGAGTTGTGAGCGACTCGGTAGAGGTTGATGCGGATGCTTTCCACGGAGGGGTCGATGGCCGCTTCACGCAGAATGTCCACCACGTAGCTGAAGCGCTGGAAGGGGTAATGGAGGAGCAGGTCGCGCTTTTGGATTTGGTCCAACAGGCTGGTTTTATAGGCCAAAAGCGGATGCGCCACCGGCGGCTGCGGCGGGAACACCAAGTCCTTCCGCCTAAAATCCGGGAAGCCCATCAGGTCCTTCCGGTTGTGGTAGCGGCTCCCCGCGATCACGTTCTCCGTGTCGCCCACCTTCAGGCGGCGCTTGACGAACTGCAGCATTTCCTGCGGCATTTCCGCGTCGTACAGGAACCGAACGTAATGCCCCTTCTTCCGACGCGCGATGCCCCGCGACATTTTCTCCATCAAGGAGCGGCTGAGGTCGTCGTCCATGTCGATTTCCGCATCGCGCGTGACTTTGATGGCGTGCGCGAATACGTGCTCGGGCTCGAACAGGGCAAAAATGCGCCGGAGTTCAAGGCGGATCACGTCCTCAATGAACATGACGTACTCACCCGTTTCGGACGAGGGGAGGACCAAAAACCGCGGCAGGTGGGCCGGCACTTCAATCACCGCATAGCGCGTGCCCTCCTCGCCCTTCGTGCCCTGCAGTCCCACCGCGAGGTACAGCGTGCCGTCCTTCAAATCCGGGAACTTCGTCCCGCCCCCGACCATGACCGGCACGAGGGTCGGGCGGACCTTGGAGGTGAAGTAGGCGGTGGCGAATTCGGCTTGCTCAGCATTGATTTGGCCTTCGTTCACGAAATGCACCCCTTCCCGCTTCAGCGCGCGCTCCAACTGGGCAAACACGCGGTTGTACTCCGCCTGCAACTCCACCACCTTCGTGCTCACCTCCGCCAGCGTCTCGTTCACGTCGAAGCCCAACGTCGTCGTCGTCTTCTTGCCGATGAGCGACGCCCGCATCAAGTTCGCGACGCGCACCCTGAAAAACTCGTCCAAGTTGTTCGAAAAGATGCCGAGGAAACGCACCCGCTCGATGAGCGGCACGCCCTCCGAGGACGCCTCCTGAAGCACCCGGTGATTGAAGGACAACCAACTCAATTCGCGGTTGATGAACCTTTCTTTCGCTGCTGCTGTTTTTCCCACGGCCCGAAGATACGCCCGCACTCCTGCGGCTGTGTTAAGGACCTTATCTTTGCACCCGAAACCACATCAAAACTACCGACCATGGCAGTACTTGTCGGCCGCAAGGCCCCCCACTTTTCTTCGTCCGCAGTAGTGGACGGAAACATCGTAGACAACTTCTCGTTGGACCAGTACCTCGGCAAGAAGTACGTGTTGTTCTTCTTCTACCCGAAGGATTTCACGTTCGTTTGCCCGACGGAATTGCACGCATTCAACGAGCGCCTTGCCGATTTCGAGTCGCGCGACGTGGCCGTGGTGGCCTGCTCGACGGACACCGCAGAGTCGCACCACGCGTACCTCGGCATCCCGAAGGACAAGGGTGGCATCCAGGGCATCAAGTACCCCATCGTTGCCGATGCGAACAAGACGATTTCGACGAACTTCGACGTGTTGACCGGCGAGTACGAGTACGACGAAGAAGGCAACTTATCTGCGACGAATGATTTGGTCGCGTACCGCGGTTTGTTCTTGATCGACAAGAACGGCGTGGTTCAGCACCAACTCGTGAACAACTTGCCGCTCGGACGGAACGTGGACGAAGCCATGCGCATGGTGGATGCGTTGCGCCACGTGGAGGAAAACGGCGAAGTCTGCCCCGCCAACTGGGGTGAAGGCAAGGACGCCATGGACGCAACGCCTTCAGGGGTTGCCGCGTACCTCGCTTCGCACTGACATCCAGCGATTTCATGGAATCCCCGGTGCCTGCGCGGCGCCGGGGATTTTTTATGCCCAGAGGGCGCGGTAGGCGCCGTCGGGGTCGTAGCGTTCGGCTTGGCCTTCGGGGTTGAAGCGGCGAACCGGGCGGGGGTCGTTGCCGCGTCCCGCGATGTAGAGCCAGTTGCCGGCGTTGGAGGCGGGGTCGTGGTCGATGAGGTGGTGTTCGAACCATGCGGCGCCGGCGCGCCAATCCACGCCGAGGTCGTGGACGAGGTACGAGGCGGCGACTTGGCGGCCGCGGTTGGAGAGGAAGCCCGTGGAGTTGAGTTCGTGGAGGCACGCGTCGACGAAGGGCTGACCGGTGGCGCCGCGGCTCCAGCGGTCGAATGCGTTGCGCGCGCGGGAATTCCATTTGGGGGGTGGCGCGGCGGCGCGCAGGCCCGAACCGGCGTAGAGGCGGGGGCCGAATTGCCGTGCGACGAAGGCGAAATAGTCCCGCCACAGGAGTTCGAAGACGAGCCAGTAGGTGCTGTCGTTGGAGCCGTGGGTGGCTTCGTAGGCGCGGATTGCCTCGTAGGTTTCGCGCGGGCCGAGGGCACCGGAGGCGAGCCACGGACTGAACTTGGAGCTGTAATCGGCGCCGATGAGGCCGTTCCGGGTTTCCTTGTACGTGGAGAGGGCGCGCGTGCCGTCGAGGTAGTGGTGCAGGCGGGCGCGGGCGGCTTGGTGGCTGCCGTCGTAGGGCAAGGCCAAACGTGCATCGACGGGTTCCTTCGCCGTCACCGCTTGGGCTTCCTTCGGCACGTCGACGGCGACTTCGGGGGCGGGCAGTGCAGAGCGGACCTTCCATTTCCGTTCCACCTTGTTCCGGAAGCGGGTGAACACCTCAGGGGTGTCGGCGAGGTCGAAGGGGAGGTCGTCGGGATGGAGGAGCGTGGCGCCCTCGTGGCGGACGAGGTCGAGCCGTACGGCCACGGCGGCCTCGTCGTTGCGCTCGTAGGGCGCGTGGCCGGCGGTGCAGTGGACTTGGGTCGCGCCGTATTCCTTGGCCAGGGCCGCCAGCACTGCGGCGGGTTCGCCGCGGCGGACGAGGAGGCCGCCGAGAGCTTCTTGCAGGGCGTGCACCCCCTCAGCCACGAACTGGGCGCGGCGGGCGCCGAGAGCGGGGCGACCGTCGAGCCAAGGACTGGCTTCGGTGCGCCACGGTTCCTCGATGAACACCGGGATGGGTCGCAGGCCCGAAGTGCAGGCCGCGTGCAGAGCGGGATGATCGGTCGGGCGGAGGTCGTTTCGGAACCAGATGAGGACGGAGGGGGTCATAGCGATTCGATTTGGTCCAACACTTCGGCGGCGCGCGCCAGCAAGGCCTGCTGCTCCTCGGTCGACTTCCGATCCCAATTCCGGTACACCATGCCGATGCGCGGATTGGGCTCCAAGAGCGGCCGATTCCGCGCGTGAAAATCCCAGTACAAACTGTTCAACGGGCACGACTGCGGCCCCACGCGCTCCTTCGCCTTGTACGCGCAGCCGCTGCAGTAATCGCCCTGTTTCTGAATGTAATTCGCGGAGGCCGCATACGGCTTCGTCCCCACGATGCCCCCGTCGGCGAACTGGCTCATGCCGCGCGTGTTGGGCATTTCGACCCACTCGAGCGCGTCGATGTATACGCCGAGGTACCAGGCGTCGACCTCGTCGGGATGCAGGCCCGCGAGCAGGGCGAAGTTGCCCGTGACCATGAGCCGTTGGATGTGGTGGGCGTAGCTGTGCTGCAGGGTTTGGCCGATGGCGTGCCGCATGCAGGCCATGCGCGTGTTGCCCGTCCAAAACCACTCCGGCATCGCCCGCTCTGCACCGAGTGCATTGAGCTCAGCATACTCCGGCATGCGGGCCCAGTAGATGCCCCGCACGTATTCGCGCCAGCCCAGGATTTGGCGGATAAAACCCTCCGCCGCGTTCAGCGGCACCCGCTCCGGATCCGCGCGCCACGCCTCCTCCACGGCGCGAATCACCTCCATCGGATGCAGGATCTTCGCGTTCATCACGAAGCTCAACCGGCTGTGGTACAGCGCCCAACCCTGCGTCGTCATCGCATCCTGCAACGCCCCAAACCGCGGCAGCAACTCCGCCACGAAATGCGCCAGC
The DNA here is from genome assembly GCA_965656785.1 of uncultured Flavobacteriales bacterium. GTDB lineage: Bacteria > Bacteroidota > Bacteroidia > Flavobacteriales_D > Sanyastnellaceae > JALQTD01. Next base: position 64,185 of record CBFHLY010000006.1, on the reverse strand, counting down.
GTCGCCTCCGCCTCCTCCCGCGTCACCGCCCACCCGAACGGCTCCGCCGCCCCGAGCGCCTCCACCCCACTCCGCTCCAGCAGCTCCACCACCGGCCGCACGTCCCGATCGAACTCCAGCGGCGCCGGCGGCACGTGCCCCTTCGGCCACTTGCTGCGGTTGTCGGCATCGTAGTTCCACTTGCCGCCCTCGGGCTCGCCCGCCGCGTCGAGCAGCACGCCATGCCGCTTCCGCATCTCGCGGTAAAACCGTTCCATCAGGTACGTCTTCTTCCCCTCGAAGAGCTGGGCCAAATCCCCGCGCGCCGTCAAAAAATGCTCCGAGTCCACCTCGCGCCCCTCCCCGACCCGCTCGCGCAACGACCGGAACTGCTCGTCGAGCCGCCATTCGTCCACTTGCTGGTGCGCCCAGCGCTCCGTGCCATAGCGCGCCAGCGCCGCCCGCAGGTTGCCTTCGATGGTTTGGGCGTTCTCCGCGTCGCCGAGCGCCACGTAATGCACCCGGTGCCCTTCGGCGCGCCGCGCTTCAGCAAAGGCACGCATGGCCAGGAAAAACGCCACGACTTTTTGGACGTGATGCCGCACGTAATCCGTTTCCTGGCGCACCTCCATCATCAGGTACACCACCGCATCGTTTCGCTCCGCGAACCACGAATGCTGGGCGTTCAACTGGTCGCCCATGACCAAACGCACCTCCCCGCCGTTCATACCGAGATCGCATTGCGCTGCGAACGGCACCGTTGGCTGCAGTACTTCACCTCATCCCAAACCCCTTCCCATTTCTTCCGCCATGCGAACGGCCTTCCACAGGCCGCGCAGTCCTTTTCGGGCAGGTGAAGCTTTTTATGTGCCATGCCACTTTAACAGCGTGGAAGCACTGGATGTTCAAGCACAACAGCACCCAAACCTTCTGCTCCGGAAGGCCCGCATCGCTCCCGAGCTTCACACGCATTGAACGCAATCGGGGGAAGCCGCTTTTTACCCTTTCAGGGCCTTCAGCTCCGCCCAATCCTGCGGCACCGGCGTCGCGGTCACCACATCGGGCACTTCTTGATCGCTCAAGAATTTCAAGACCAAATCATTGAACAGCTCCGGCGCTTCGATGCTGCACACGTGACCGCAATTCTCGATGACCGCCAGCCGCATGTTCCGCTGAATCCGGGCAAACCGCTCCGCCGCCCGGAAGAAAATATGGTCCTGATCCCCCATCACCACGAGCCCTTTCTTCTCCACCGGTCGGTTCACGTACTGCGCCACCAACTTGAAGAACGGTTTGTACAGCTCCACCCACTTCAAGAACTCACCCTGGCTCAACCGGCGGCTCTGGCGGCGGAAGATGTAACGACTCAGGCGGTGATTCTTCCGCGGCAACACGATGAAGCTGAACAGCCAGTACAACGCTTGATAAGGCAGCACGTAATTCAACGCCTTGCCCGCGTGCACGAACAGGTGCATCGCCCTGCTGCCATCGAAAATTGCCCCGGCCATGACCATGCGGTCGATGAGCGCGGGCCGTTCGATGTCGATCTTTTGGAGAATGACGCTGCCGATGCTGAGGCTTACGAAATGCGCCTTGTTGATGCCGAGGTGGTCAACCAGGTGCAGCACGTCCTCCGCCACGATGTCGAAATCGTAGGCCGGGTATTCCGGCAGGATGTCCTTTGAATAGCCGTGGTCGCGCAAGTCGATGAGGAGCAGCCGATAATGGGCCGCGAACGCATCGATTTGGAACTTCCACGTGCGGATGGAGCCGCCTGCGCCGTGGACGAACACGAGCCACGGGGCATCGGGCTGCTGCGCGATGATCTCGTGGTGGAGCAGCGTCCGACCGTTCACGTCTTGCAAAGTTTGCGGCGTCGACATGCAGCGAATTTACGGCTGTTTCGGCGCAGTTGGTGCGCGTTGAAAATCGGGGCTTTCGGCGAGGGATTGGTCGGGTTTGGCATAGGACAAACGCGCAATCGGCCGCAGCCCATGGTACCCGTCCAAGCCCGTGATGGCCGCGACCTCCGCACGCGCCAAATCCACCGCACCATCGTCGGCCCACAGCTCCTCGGCGAACTCCACCCACCGCAGCGCGCCGACGATGAACTTGCATCCGTTCGGCAACGCGAACTCTTCCTGAAACTCGAGTCCCATCCGCACCGGCGACTCCGCCACGGCGGGCGCCTCGAAGCCACATCGGAACAGCGGGGTCAACCCCACCGCCTCGAATTCGCTGGTGCCGTCTGGATAGCGCGCCGAGGTTTGGTGCGCCCGCTGGTACCAAGCGGTGGAAACGTGGTTCAAGGTGTACTGTCCCGTTTCTTTGAGGTTGTGGTAGCTGTGGCTGCCCCGCTCCCGATCGACGGGCGGCCGCATGACGTGCCCAAGGAGCGCGGGGTCGGAACCGAGGTGGACCACGGAACTGATGATGGCGCAATTCGGCGTGCCATCCGGTCCTTCGGTGCCGAGGAGGTTCGCGGGCTTGACCCCGCTGATCGAATTCACGAGCTGAGCCCGACGTTTCCGCTCCATTCCACTGAGCGCCTCCCAGTCGAGTGTCACTTCCTTCATTTCCGAACGCTCGACATGCCGCCGTCCACGGCCAAAACCTGGCCCGTCATGCTGGCCGATGCCGAGGTGAGCAACCAAGCCGCCAATGAGGCGACCTCGTCTGCCGCCGCAATGCGACCGGCCGGGTGCCGTTCTGCGGCGGCCGTGCGCTTGGCTTCCGAGTTCAGCAGCGGTTCGGCCAACGACGTGTCGGTCAAGGACGGCGCGATGGCGTTGACCCGGATGGCGGGAGCCCACTCGGCCGCCAACGTGCGGGTCAGGCCTTCTACCGCACCTTTCGCTCCCGCGATGGAGGCGTGATAGGGCATGCCGGTTCCGACCGCCACCGTGCTGAAGAGCACCACCGAAGCGCTCCCCGCCGCTTGCAACAGCTTGTGGTTGGCCTGAAGGGTTTGAACAGCCCCGAGGTAATTCACTTCCAAGTCACTCAGGAATTGCTCCCGCTTCAATCCTCGGATCGGTTTGAGTGAAATGCTGCCTGGGCAGTAGACCAAACCGTCCAATTGCGTGGCAAAACCGCTGAGGTCGCACGGATGCGCCACGGCGTCGAAAACGAGGCTCTGGTAGTTCCCGGAATGGGCGTCTGCGGGTCGTTGGACCCCGGTTCGTGAAACGCCGATGACCTCCGCGCCTGACGCGATCAGTTGTTCGCGGAGCGCCGCGCCGATGCCTCGGGAATCCCCGATGATCGCCACCTTCATGACGCGCCGTTTTGAAGGTCCACCAATTGCTGTTCCACCTTGGCGGCCTCGGCGATGCAGGCATCGGATTTGGCCCGATCAATCGTGCTCAAGCGGTGCGCTTCTTCCAACAGCCGAGCGTGCTCCTTCCGAAGCCGCTTAGCGGGGTCTCGTTTAAACCATCCCATGCCGGTAGAACAGCGTCCCGCCCGGCATTGTTCGCATCAGTTGAACTCCGCGAGTTTGGCTTCGATGGCTGCGATTTTCGCGTCGGCGTCGGCCAATTTCTTGCGCTCAAGGTCCACCACTTGCTCGGGGGCGTTCTGCACAAAACGCTCGTTCGACAACTTGCCCTCCACGCCTTTGCGGAATCCGCGGATGTAGTCGAGCTCCTTGTGGAGTTTGGCCTTTTCCGCTTCCACGTCCACGTTCGCGCCGAACGGCAGGTAAAACGCATGGGTACCGACCAAGAATCCGAAGCTGTTCGGCACCTTCTCCGTGACCGCCGACACCGACTCCAAGTTGCAAAGGTGCATGACGCCGGGTTCGAGGTACGCAGGGTACCCATCGCCAGCCATGTGGTGCAGCGTCAGTTGTTCCTTGTTCGGAACCTGGTTTTCCTTCCGGATGGTCCGCACTTCGGAGACCACTTGCTTGAACACTTCGAAGTCCGCGAGCAAGGCGGCATCCACGTTTCCCGCAACCGGCCAAGGCGCCACCACGATGGCGTCTTCCGGTCCTTTCCGCTCTCCCATCCAGTGCCACAACTCCTCCGTCAAGAACGGCATAAAGGGGTGTAACAACTTCAAGAGGTCTTCGAACAGCGCCACCGTCTCCTTGCGCGTGGTCGCGTCGATGGGCTGGCCAAATGGCGGCTTCACCAACTCCAACGTCCAGCTGCAGAAATCATCCCAAACCAACCGATAAGTGGTCATCAACGCCTCGCTCAACCGGAATTCCGCAAACAAGCCTTCCAATTCGGCGATGGTCGCATTCAACCGGCTCCGCATCCACCGAATGGCGAGCGCGGCGGCCTCAGGTTGGGGCGCATCTGCTGACACTTCCCACCCGTTCACCAACCGGAACGCGTTCCAAATCTTGTTCGAGAAATTCCGTCCCTGTTCGCACAACTTGTCGTCGAACGGCAGGTCGTTGCCCGCGGGCGAGGTCAGCAACATGCCCACCCGCACGCCGTCGGCTCCGAACTGCTCCATCAGCTCGATGGGGTCCGGGCTGTTGCCCAAGCTCTTCGACATCTTCCTGCCTTGCTTGTCGCGCACGATGCCGGTGTAGTACACGTTCTTGAACGGAGGCGCGCTGCGGTACTCGTAGCCCGCGATGATCATCCGCGCCACCCAAAAGAACATGATCTCCGGCGCCGTCACGAGGTCAGCCGTGGGGTAGTAGTAGCTGACCTCCTCCTCGCTGTAGAGGCCGTCGAACACCTGGATGGGCCAAAGCCAGCTGCTGAACCACGTGTCCATCACGTCCTCATCCTGCCGCACATCGTCCAAGCCCAACCCGGCATCGCCGCTCTTCGCCCGGGCGGCAGCGAGGGCCTCTTCAGCCGTTTTCGCCACCACGTAATCGTCGTCCCCTTCTCCGAAATACCACGCCGGAATGCGGTGTCCCCACCAGAGCTGGCGACTGATGCACCAGTCCTTGATTTGCTCCATCCAGTTGCGGTAGGAGTTCTTGAACTTCGGCGGGAAGAACCGGATGGTGTCGTCCATGACGTGGGCCAAAGCCGGTTTCGAAATCTCCAACATCGACATGAACCACTGCAACGAGAGGCGGGGCTCGATGACCGCATCGGTGCGCTCGGATCGCCCGACTTTGTTCGTGTGCGGCTCGACTTTGACGAGGTGCCCCGCCGTTTCGAGGTCCTTGACGATGGCCTTCCGCACGTCGAACCGGTCCATGCCCGCGTAATCGCCGCCGTGCTCGTTGAGCGTGCCATCGGCGTTGAGGATGTCGATGGTTTCGAGGTCGTGGGTCTTGCCGAGTTCGTGGTCGTTCACGTCGTGGGCGGGGGTGACCTTGAGGCAACCCGTTCCGAATTCGCGGTCGACGTATTCGTCTTGGATAATGGGGACCCACCGCCCGCAGAGCGGCACCTGGGCGCGCTTGCCGTGGAGGTGGGTGAAACGCTCGTCGTCGGGGTGGACGCAGATTGCGGTGTCACCGAGGATGGTTTCGGGGCGCGTGGTGGCGATGACGAGGTCTCCTCCGCCTTCGACCTCGTAGCGCAGGTGGTAGATTTGGCCTTGCTCCTCCTTGTGAATGACTTCCTCGTCGCTCAACGCCGTGAGCGCCACCGGATCCCAGTTCACCATGCGCACCCCGCGGTATATCAGGCCCTTCTTGTGCAAATCGATGAACGTGTCCACGACCCCTTCGTAATACTTCTCGTCCATCGTGAACCGCGTGCGGTCCCAGTCGCAGCTCGCTCCCAACTTCTTGAGCTGCTCCAAGATGATGCCGCCGTGCTCGTGGGTCCACGCCCAAGCGTGCTCCATGAACGCGTCGCGGCTCAAATCGCTCTTCTTGATGCCCTCCTTGCGCAAGCGCTGCACCACCTTCGCTTCCGTGGCGATGGAAGCGTGATCGGTCCCGGGAACCCAGCAGGCGTTCTTGCCCTGCATGCGCGCGCGGCGCACGAGCACGTCCTGAATCGTGTTGTTCAACATGTGCCCCATGTGCAACACGCCCGTTACGTTGGGCGGAGGAATGACCACCGTGTACGGCTCGCGCTCGTCGGGAACGGACTTGAAAAATCCATGTTCGAGCCAAAAGCCGTACCACTTCGATTCCGCCTCAGCAGGGTTGTATGTTTTCGGGAGTTCCATCGTTGGGGTCTTTGAAGGTGTGCAAAAATCGCACATTTAGTGGCACCAAAAAAAGCACCGCTCCATTTCGGGAGCGGTGCTTTCACATCAGCTTGGAAAAGCTGTCTTATTCTTTGTTCGTAGGGGCTCCTGCAGAGGTGGACTTCACAGGTGCGCCGGCGCCAGCATCGGCTGCTTCGACCTTTCCCTTGATGCGGATGACCTTCGTCGGTTCGTTGGCAGCATTGGATGTGATGGTCACGGACTTGTTGATCGGGCCGATGCGCTTCGTGTCGTAGCGAACCGTGATTTCCGATGTGTTGCCGGGCATGATCGGATCGGTGTCGCACTTCGGCACGGTGCAGCCACAAGAACCCTTGCAACGCGAAATAATCAGGGGTTCCGTACCCGAATTGGTCACCGTGAAGACGCACGCTCCGTCATCGTTCTGCTGGATGGTGCCGTAATCGTGCACTTCTTTATCCAATGAAATGAGGGGACCGTTCGCTACTTCTTGTGCTTGAACGAAGGTGAAGAAACCGAGGCCCAAGACCAGGGCCGTCAAGAACTTTTTCATGGTGTTTTGGTTCTGTTGAGCTGATTAATTGTTCTCGAAAGATACGGAGTTTACGGGAGTTGTGCGCATGGTGTTTCGATTTTCAGATTTGTTTGGACTTGAGGCCCAATGTGAATTCTTGGGGAGGGGCAGACCGAAAACCATGCCAAAAAAAAGCCGCCTCGAACGAGGCGGCCTTTCTTGAATTCAAATCGTTCAGTCGCAGACGAGGCCGAAACTTGCCAAGAAGGCCAGCAAGTCGTTGGTTCCCACTGCTCCATCGTTGTTCAGGTCGCCCGGGCAAGCGCTGCCTGCCTCGATGACGCACGAACCATCATCGGTATTCGCTTGTGCGTTGTAGTTCGTCGCGTTCTCGTACGTGCAACCCATCACGATGGGCGTCACGCAATCGGCGTCGTTGCCACCAAAGAACGGGTTGTACTCCACGAACATGGGGTTGGAGCAGCCCGCACACGGATCGCAGCTGCCGAAGCAGGGACCGACCGTGGTCAACACGGAAGGAACGTCGATCACGCGGTTGCCTCCATTGCCACACGGCGAAACGGACTCGTCCGCACCCCACTCGTTTCCATTGACGTACTTGTACTCGTACGTTCCCGCCTGGAGTTGGACTTGCACCTCGTAGATACCAAATCCAATGGGCGCCATGGCCAACGTGCTGGGATCCCACCCTTGGAAACCACCCGCCAAATGCACTCCGTTCGGGCTGATTATTTCTTGCGACATGTTGACGCGGAAAGCCACCAAATAGGTGCAAGAACCATCGTCCACGTTCGCCCCTTCATCGAAATTCAGGGCGTCCATGTCCGTGCAACCGTTGTACAAGCAGTTGCCGGGATCCGTGGCGTTCGCGTTGTAGTTGTCCGCGGCTTCGTCTTGGCAACCCACGATTTCGTTGCAATCCAACACGCCGTCCTCATCCGCATCGGGGTAAGCACACGCCAAGCTCAATTCGCAAGGTGACGTGAAGTTGCAGGCGCCTGGATCGGCGCAACCAATGGCGAAATTGCTCATCGGAGCGACCCAGAGGTACTGGCCGTTGCTGACTGCGATGGGTGAAATCCAGTAGCCGTCTTGTTCAACGAGGAACACCATTTGGCCTGCAATGCTGACCGCAATGTTGTCGCCGCAAATGCCGAATGCCGTTACGCTCGCTACCTCAACCAACTCACCGAGCAAGCCGGTGGGATCCGAAACGTTGCTCAACCCGAGGTTGCCCCCGGTGCCGTCGCCCATGATCACCCCGTTCACCGCGATGTTCGGGTTCACCGTGCCTGCTGACTCGCATGCGGCACCCAGCGACTCATACGGCGTGCCCGTCAAGGTCAAACCGACCAACCAAGGAGCGTCCGCGCCCGTCGGGAGCGTCGTGTTCAAGTAATCGCAAGAACCATCGTTCTCGTTTGCCGCACCGTCGTAGTTGCAGGCAATCGGATCCGTGCAACCGGGGATGGCCGTGGCGTTTCCGTCGCAGTCAAAGCCTTCTTCCGCGTATTCACACGAGCCGTCGTCCGTGGTGGCGAGGGAGTTGTAGTTGCAGGCCGCATCGTCCGTGCAACCCGGGCCGAGTTCGACCAGTTCCCACGACGCCGCCAAGCGCGGTGCCGTGTAGTCCTGGATGATATCGATCCAGAAGTTCGCTTCGTCCGGTCCCATCGTGGGATTCAAGGTCAACTGAGTCGACGCCATTTCCGCATCCACTGCTGCTATGGTCTCGTAATCCCACCACTGCCAAGGCGAGCTGTCAAAGGGCTCAGAAGGAACGTCGCCCACGTAGTTGTTGAAAACGGGGTACAAACCGTCCCATCCGTTGTTGTTGTCCGATGCGGGGTCAGGAAGGCCAATCTCCGCAAAGACCGCGTTGTTGTTCGCAGCATATCCGTTAATTTCCTCGTGGATGTCGTAGGCACCCGAAACTTCAATCACCGGTTCGTTCGTCGTTGGCACCACGAGCACGGAGGTCTCGTAAGGAGCAAACGGATCGTGCGGAGTTTGGAATGAAACCATCGGAATGTCGCCCTCATCGAGCCAGTTCAAATCGCCGAGCGCACCGCCCATGTTCATTTGGAAGGAAAACTCCGAGCTGTAGCCCACGTGATTCGCCATGCACAATTGCGTCACGCCGTCCGGAGCGTACGTGTCCGTGGTCGCGTCCGGGTTTCCGTGAATGGTCTCGATGACCATCGGGATGAAGTTGCCGCCGTTGTCGTACCAAAACTTGGTGATCGGAGCCCCCGTATCGTCCAGAATGATGTCGTTGTAGTTCTCAATGGTAGCGGATGCCAACGTGATGTAGCCTCCCGTTCCTTCACCGAACATCGCGATGCGCGATTCATCAATGCCCCATGGGTTGCCTTCCTCAGCAGCGGTCATCCGGAAGTAACGCACGGCCGTCCGGCTGTCCTGAACCCCGCGGTAAGCCGCTTGGATCAATTGAATGGAGCGCTCCTGCTGGGTCGAAGCCAGCGGATTCCAGCCCAAACGATAATCCACTGAAGCGACGACGTAACCCATCCGAGCGAACCGCGAGCAGATCTCGACTGCAGCGCTGTCGGTGCGGGTTCCGAGCGGGCTGCCGTTCAAGAACTGAGGCAAGAAGTTGCCCGTGTGGAAGTACAGGATCAGGGGACGCTCAGTTTCCGTATCGCCTGCCGGCTCGTAGATGTCCATCAACAGGTTCTCCGGAGCAGGAGGAGCACCTTGTAAAGCAGGCAAAACCGAAATGTTCTCACCGTATACCACGCCCGAAGTCACAACGACCTCATCGAAGACTTCGTCCATGTAGCGGGTTTGGTCCTCGAACGAATTCTCGTTGAGCAAGCCCATAGCCACGCCCATTCGAGGGGTGTTGTAATCGTCGATTTGGTCAATCCATCCCATGGCTTCTGACTCGCTCATGGTCGGATTCAAGCTCAATTGCGTCGCAGCGACTGTCGGGTCGATGGCCGCAGCGGCATCGTAATCCCACCACTGCCAAGGAGCGCTGTCAAACGGCTCGGTCGGATTGCCGTTGGCGTCGAGCTGGTTCAACACCGGGAACAAACCATCCCAGCCCATGTTCGCCGGAGCTGCCGGATCGTCGAATCCGAAGGCTGCGAACACCTCGTTGTTGTTCGTTGCGTACCCGTTGATTTCTTGGTGAACATCGTAGGCACCAGAAACTTCAATGACCGGTTCTTGCGTCGTCGGAACGATGAGCACCGAGGTTTCGTAAGGAGCGAAGGGATCGTAGGGCGTCTGGAAGGAAACCATCGGTATGTCGCCTTCATCCAACCAATTCAAATCACCGAGCGCGCCGCCCATGTTCATTTGAAAGCTGAAGTCCGAACTGTACTCCACGTGGTTCGCCACGCACAGCTGGGTTACGCCATCGGGAGCGAACGTATTGGTCGTCGCGTCCGGGTTGCCGTGGATGGTCTCGATGACCATGGGGATGTAATTCGCACCGCTGGTGTACCAAAACTTCGTGATGGGAGCACCGGAGTCATCCAAAATGATGTCGTTGTAGTTCTCAATCGTCGCCGAAGCCAAGGTGATGTAGCCCCCGGTACCTTCGCCGATCATGCCGACTTTAGAGCCGTCGATGCCGTAAGGATCACCGTCTTCTGCTTCCGTCTTGCGGAAAAAACGAACGGCCGTGCGGCTGTCTTGCACGCCACGGTACGCCGCTTGAATGAGCTGAATGGACCGCTCCTCCTGGGTTCCTGCAAGCGGGTTCCAACCGAGTCGGTAATCCACCGAAGCCACTACGTATCCCTTTTGGGCGTAGCGCGTGCAAATTTCAACCGCGGAGTTGTCCGATTTCGTCCCGAGCGGGCTGCCATTGATGAAGGGGGGCAAGAAGTTGCCCGTATGGAAATACAGCAAAACGGGCCGATCCGTCTCCGTGTCCCCCGCGGGCTCATAGATGTCCAACAGCAGCGGCTGCTCCATGGGAGGCGCGCCTTGCATGGCCGGTAAGACGGTGATGTTGGATCCATAGACAACGTCAGAAGTGACATTCACTTCATCGAAGACGGGATCGAGGTAGCGCGTTTGCGCGAAGACCGCAGACGACCCGAAGGTGAGGGCTGCGGCAGCGAGTAAGAACCTATTCATGCGATTTGGATTCAGCGGTTTGGCTCAACATTAAATTGAGCCTGAAAGTACGAAAAAAACTCGAATTGAGTGTACTAATCACACTTTTTTCCCGACGAACGCATTTGAGCAGGAGGTCATTCCCGGTGATTCAAGTCGAAAATCAGGCTCGCGTAGGCCATGCGCCCCACGAACGGACCTCCGTAGGTTTCGATGTGAATGTTTTCAAGCAAGTTCGACCCACCGACTTTGAAGGTGGTGTTCCATTTGTCCACCCGAAGGTTCACTTGGGCATCCAACAAATCGTAGGTAGGAACGAAGCCCGTGAACTGCGGCGAGCCTTCAAACAAGAACCCTTGCACCCATTTGTAGTTGACTCCGAATCCCCAAACGCCCCAATCTCGGAAACTCAAATCCCGGCCACTGAAGGAAAGGTTGTACTTGTGCTCCGGGGTGTTGAATGCGGGGATGATGGGGTCGTCTTCTGCGCTTTTCAGGAGCTGATTCCAGCTGTAGTTCCCCGCGAGCATGTAGTGATCACCAATGTAGGTGTTCACCCCGATGCTGAAGCCTTGCGTCAGGACCTCGTTCAGGGAATTCGCGGCATAGCGGTAGACATCCACCCCGGTAATGGACTGGTCAAAATCCGGATTTTCGAACAGCACATCCAATCCGATGTTGTACCCGATGAAGTGGTTGTACCGGCTGAAATAATACCCGGCGTCGACGTACAGCCGCTCGCCCAAGGTCGTTCGGTACCCCACTTCGAACGTGCGCACCTGCTCCGGTCGCAACGGTGCGATGTCAAAGTAATCGAGCGTGTCCAAATTGCCAAACGGAAGCCCGTTGGCCGAACTGATGCTGTTGCGGTAGTCCACGAAGCTCGAAAGGGTCACCAAATCCGTCGCCCCGTTCAAGTTTCCCACCAGCGTTGCGGGCCCCACATCGAGGAAGAGGTACTGGTCCGCGAGGGTCGGGTTGCGCAGGGCGGAACTGAAGGACACCCGCAGGTAATCCGATTCCGTTGGGGAGTAGACCAGGGATGCCGCCGGTGAGACGACCCAGTTGAAGTTTTGGTTCTTGTCCGCACGGATGGTCGCGGTGGCAATGAGTTTGTCTTCCAAAAAGCGGCGCTTCAATCCCGTGTACAGCCCGACTTCCTGGTTCGTGATGACCCGACCTGCGGTGTCCGAGAAGATGGTGCCATCGCTGTTGGGCGAGTAGCGCCGGAAATTGGCTCCCACGCGCCATTCTTCCGCGAATTCAGGCTTGAAGGTGTACTCCCCGTGGACGTGGACCAAACTCGACTGGTCAAAGAACCGCGTCCCCTGTTCCTCTTCGTTGTTCTTGCCTCGAATCAAGCGATTGAACGCCTCCTCGAATTCCGGCGTTCCGGGCTGCAAGTGCCCGAGGGGATTTGAGGCGACGTCGTTGAGCCCGGCGTAACCGCTGTTGGTCCAATCTTGCACCTGACCGTGCCACAACGCCAAGCTGTCCGCATTGGTCGCATACCAATCATCGATGGCCCCATCGGGATAGCCGAAGATGGGGAAACCGAAGTCCGGGTCCACCCCGACCTGCTCCAACGCCGGCCAGGTTTGGTTGATGCCCGGCACGATGCTGTCCACCCAGTACCGGTAGTAGACCTTCGACCATTGGTAATCGCTCCGGGTTTCCTCCTGCAACCGGAGCGCCGTGGCGTAGGGGTCGTAGCTGTTTCCCGCGTCTTCGCTCGTGCGGTAGGCGCGGACGAACCATTGGTCGGTTTGGCGCACCTCCAGCTTGTGCTGATAAAACTCGATGTCGCGCAGGCTGAAGCGGTTGTCGCCTTGATAAACCGTCGTGCCAAACCCCGAACTGAACCCGTACTCCAGTTCCGGCGATTCGTACGTCCGGTCCGGCTGCAGCCGCAGCGTCACCGTCGCCCCCAACTTCGTGTTCTCGGTCCCGTAATCCACCAAATCCGCTTCGCGATACCCCGTCCGGAACACGCTGCCCAGCCCCCGGGCGTTCTGCGAGTTGTCCCCGGAGTAGTCGAACACCGGGCGGTACTCGTCACCGTAGATGTTCACGGCATCGAAACGGCCCGCATTCGAGGGGTCGACTCCCGAGGCGTCCACGGGATTGTAATTCGTGGCTTCCCAGTCCTGCGCGGTGAACCGAAACGCATTCAATTTGAATCCAAGCACCGGATCGCCGTCCTCGTTCGTGGTGTAGTCCGCGTAGCGCAGGGCGAATTCGTTGAGTTCGCGCTCGCCGGCCTTGAGGGAGAAGGAAACGCCGGGAAAGCGGAACGGGGATTTGGTCCGCATGCTCACCACACCGTTGAACGCGCCCGGACCGTAAAAAGCCGACGACGCGCCAGCCACGATGTCCACGCTCATCACGTCCAAATCCGACGCCCCGAGGAAATTGCCCAGCGAGAAATTCAACCCCGGGCTCTGGTTGTCCACCCCGTCGATGAGCTGCAGCGATCGGACGGGCGACGTCGAATTGAATCCGCGCGTGTTGATGATCTTGAAGCCCAAGCTCGCACTCGTCACATCCACGCCTTTCAGGTTGCCGAGGCCCTCATAGAAGTTGCCCGAGGGCGCTTCGCGGATGGCCAAAACATCCATCGTCTCGACCGTCAACGGCGCCTGCTTTTGTTTTTCGGAAATGCGCGAGCCCACCACTTCGGCGGCGTCGATGAGGATTTGGTCCGCGGGCAACTTAATTTCCAGCCGGTTCGACGGCTCATTCACCACCAACTCCTGCGTCGTGTAGCCGATGAAACTGACCTGCAACGTGGTCGGCAACGCGGGCACTTCGATGATGAACATTCCATCGAAATCCGTGGTCACCCCGGTCGTCGTGCCTTTCACCACCACATTCGCCGAAAACACCGGGTCTCCGAGGTCCGCATCCAACACGCGTCCACGCAACGTCACTTGGGCCGAGGCGCTCCAAGCGAGCACCAGGCCGAGGGCCAACAGTAGAGTTCTCATGCAAATGGGGTTGATTCCAACTCCCAAATAACACCAAAAATGAGCAAACGCAGGCCGATTCGGGCTTGTATTTTTCACACGGCCGCGTGCAGCGTGATGCGGATTTGGCCCGCCAACTCCACCACGTCACCGGCGCGCAACTTCCGGCGCTTGCGGTCTTCGGGCTCGCCGTTCACGGTCACGAGCCCCTCCTCCACGGCCTGTTTCGCTTCGCCCCCGGTGGCGGCATTCCCCGTGGCCTTGAGCAGCTGCAACAAGTCGATGAACTCGGTGCGCAATTCGAAGTGTTCCTCTTGCATCACAGGGCGGGAAAGCGCTGGGGTTCCGCTTCGTGCAGCATGCGCCAAGCCGTTTCGTAAATGTCTTCGACGCTGGGCTTGCTGAAGTAGTCGCCGTCCGATCCGTAGGGCGGCAGGTGGGGCTGGGCGCTGAGCACGGTGGGCTCGCTGTCCAAATGCTTCCACGCTCCTTGCTTCATGATGCCGTCGAGGATGAAGGCGGAAGCCCCGCCGGGGACGTCTTCGTCGACGATGAGCAGGCGGTTCGTCTTCGCGAGGCTGCTGAGGCAGGTCGCGTTGAGGTCGAACGGGAGGAGCGTTTGGAGGTCGACGAGTTCGACTTCGGCTCCGTGCTCGGCGAGCCGCTCTGCCGCGCGGGCCGCGAGGTTGAAGGTCGAGCCGTAGCTGACCAGCGTGAGGTCCTTTCCGGTGCGAACGACCTCGGGGGTGCCGAGGGCGACGCGGTAATCGCCGGGGTTCGCGGGCATCCGCTCTTTGCTGCGGTAGCCGTTCAGGCATTCGATGACCAAAGCGGGTTCTTCGGCTTCGAGGAGCGTGTTGTACATCCCGGCCGCTTGGGTCATGTTGCGGGGGACGCAAATGTGCATGCCCCGGAGCGAACCGAGCAGCGCCCCCATCGGAGAGCCGCTGTGCCAGATGCCTTCGAGGCGGTGGCCGCGCGTGCGGACGATGACGGGCGCTTTTTGGCCGCCGGCGCTGCGGTAGCGGACGGTGGCCGCGTCGTCCCGCAGGATTTGGAGCGCGTAGTAGATGTAGTCGAGGTACTGGATTTCCGCGATGGGCCGGAAGCCGCGCATGGCCAAACCGATGCCCTGCCCAGCAATCGTACACTCCCGGATTCCGGTATCGGTGACGCGGTCTTCGCCGAAGCGGGCCTGCATGCCCTCCATCACCTGGTTGACCCCGCCGATGCCGCCCGTGTCCTCCCCGAAAGTCAGGACCTCGGGCCGCCGTTCAAAGATCACCTCGAAGTTGCGCTGCAGGACCTGCCGCCCGTCCACGAGGGGCGCGTCGTCGTCGTAACGCGCGGCCACCGGATTCACCTCGAGCGCGCTGTCGTACCCCGAACTGTGCAGTTCGGAGCTGTACCGCTCCCGGTTCGCCTCCGTTTCGCGCTTCACCCACGCCGCCAAAGCCGCCCGCGCCGGCGAGTGCGTCCCCGCCGTCTGCGCCAGCGCCTGCCGGACAACGGCGTGCAGCTGGGCGCGGATCGGCGCCGAGTCGGCAGCCAAATCGGTCGCCGCGTCGGGGCCGAGCAGGGCCTGGATTTGGCCCACCACCTCGTCGCGCTCCGCCAAAATCGGCGCCTGGAACGCCGCCCACGCCGCCTTCTGCTCCGCCCGAACGGCCTGCTTCGCGCCCTTCGCAATGTCCTCCAACTCCGCCTCCGTCGCCGCCCCCTCCAGCGCAATGAACCGCCCAAACTGCCGAATGCAATCGTACTCCTTCGCCCACGCCATCCGCTCGGCCGACTTGTACCGCTCGTGGGAACCCGAGGTGCTGTGGCCCTGCGGCTGCGTCATCTCCTCGACGTGCACGAGCACGGGCACCTGCTCCTCGCGGCACCGCGCGGCCGCCTCCTCGTACGTCGCCACCAACGCGGGGTAGTCCCACCCTTTTACGCGGTAGATGTACATGCCGTTCGTGCCGTCGCTGATCTCCATCCCACTGAGCGCTTCGGAAATGGACGATTTCGTCGTTTGGTACGACTTCGGAACGCTGATGCCGTACCCGTCATCCCAAACGTTCATGAGCAACGGCACCCCAAGCACGCACGCGGCGTTCATCGTTTCCCAGAACGGCCCCTCCGATGTCGAAGCGTCGCCGATGGTGCCCACCGCGATTTCCCGTCCACCCCGCGTGAAACCCGCTTTCGCAGCGGCCGCCTCGGGGAGGCGCTTGTACAACTTCGACGCCTGAGCGAGGCCGAGCAGCCGGGGCATTTGGCCGGCGGTCGGGCTGATGTCCGCGGAGACGTTGACCTGTTGCGTTTGATCGAGCCAGCGTCCATCGTCGTCGAGGAAGCGCGTGGCGAAGTGTCCGCCCATCTGGCGACCGCGGCTCGACGGCTCGTTCGCGAGGTCCGTGTCCGCATACAGGGCGGCGAAGTATTGCTTGAGGCTGATGAGGTCGAGCGCCATCATTAGGGTTTGGTCGCGGTAGTAGCCGGAGCGCCAATCGCCGGGTTCCATGACCTTCGCAAGGGCAATTTGCGCCAGTTCCTTTCCGTCGCCGAAGATGCCAAATTTGGCCTTGCCGGTGAGCACCTCTTTCCGGCCCAGCAGCGAGGTTTCTCGGCTGATGCAGGCCAAACGGTAATCCGCCAGCAACAGCTCGCGGAAGTCCTGTTCCCGAAGTTCCGGGCGGGGGGAAGCGGCTTCTTTCATAACGCGAATTTAAGGCGATTTCCCCCCTCGAAAAGGGGCGCCGGTCAACCGCGTGCGGCGAGGGCAACGGCGAGTCCTCCGGCGAGGAGGGCGTTGTTCCGCGCCAGGGCGACGTTGGCATCGAGGCTCGCTCCGTCCGTCCGCCTGACGATTTCGGCCAGCAGGAACGGCGTGAGGTCACGCCCCGCGAGGCCCGCTGCCTCCGCCGATTTCAATGCGGCTTGGGTGGCCGATTCAACCGGCGCGGCGGCCGCGGCGGCTTCATCCGGAATGGGGTTCGCAATGAGTGCTCCCGTTGCCAAACCCAGCTCCCACTGAGCCGCAAGGCGCGCCGCGAGGTCCGCGAGCTCATCGGCTCGGTGCACGAGCCTCAATCCGCTCGATGGCGTAAAAAAGGCTGGGAATTCATCGGTGCGCCAACCGATGACCGGGACGCCCAAGGTTTCGAGGGCTTCCAGCGTGCGCGGGAGGTCGAGGATGGACTTCGCGCCCGCGGAGACGACCGCTACGGGGCTCACGGCCAGTTCCTGGAGGTCCGCCGAGATGTCGCCCGTGAGTTCAACGCCGCGGTGCACGCCGCCGATGCCGCCGGTGGCGAAGACGCGGATGCCGGCGAGTCGGGCGCCGATGAGGGTGCCGCTGACGGTGGTGGCGCCGAGGCCGTTGCCTGCGAGGGCGGTACCGAGGTCCCGGCGCGAGACTTTCGCCACGCCCGATTCGGTGGCGAGGCGCTCCAGCAGCGCCGCGTCGCACCCCACTTGAAGGTGGCCATCGGCCACGGCGATGACGGCGGGAACCGCACCGGCAGCGCGCACGTCGTCCTCGAGGGCGCGCGCCGTTTCGAGGTTGCGCGGATGCGGCATGCCGTGGGCGATGATCGTGCTCTCGAGGGCCACGACCGGGCGGCCCGTGCTCAGCGCGTCGCGGACTTCATCGTGCAGGCGGAGGCGGTTCATGGGCGGAGGGGGTCGGCGTGGATGGCCGACCAAATTTGGTCTTTCAATCGATCCAGTCCTTGCTGCGCCACGCTCGAAAAGAAAATGGGATTCAGGCCCTCCAATTCCTGAGCCACCGCCGCGCGCAACTCGTCGTCGAGCAAATCGCTCTTGGAGACGGCTAGCAGGCGCTGCTTCTCCAGCAACTCGGGATTGTACTTTTCCAACTCGTGCAGTAGCGTCTCGTAATCCGCGCGGATGTCCATGCTGTCGGCCGGCACGAGGAACAGCAGCACGGGGTTGCGTTCGATGTGGCGGAGGAACCGCAGGCCCAGTCCCTTGCCTTCCGCAGCTCCTTCGATGATGCCGGGGATGTCCGCGACCACGAAGGACCGGTTATCCCGGTACGACACCATGCCGAGGTTGGGACGCAAGGTGGTGAACGGGTAGTCGGCGATTTCGGGCTTCGCTGCGGAAATCACGCTGAGCAGGGTGGATTTGCCCGCGTTGGGAAAACCGACGAGGCCCACATCTGCGAGCAGCTTCAGTTCGAGGATTTTCCATTCTTCGAGCCCCTCTTCGCCGGGTTGTGCGTAGCGCGGGGTTTGGTGCGTGGAACTCTTGAAGTGATCGTTGCCCAAACCGCCTCGCCCGCCTTTCGTCAAGATGACTTCCTGTCCGTCCTCGGTGATTTCCACCTGGACTTCTCCGGTCTCGGCATCCTTCACGACCGTTCCGAGCGGAACGTCAATGTAGACGTCCGCACCTTCGGCGCCGTGCTTGTGGTTTCCGGTGCCGCATTCGCCTGGCTTGGCGATGACGTGGCGCTGGTATTTCAAATGCAGGAGCGTCCAGTGGTTGCGGCTGCCGCGTGCAATGACGTGACCTCCGCGGCCGCCATCGCCCCCGTCCGGTCCACCTTTCGCGGTCACGCGATTCCGCATAAAGTGAGCGGAACCCGCACCTCCATGGCCGGAACGACAACAAATTTTGACGTAGTCTACGAAGTTCTCGCTGGCCATGGGTAGGATTAAATGGAATCGATCGCCGAACGCAACCGCTCGGTGATGTCTTCGAGGGAACCCACCCCATTGATGGCGTGGAGCTTGCCTTGAGCGGCGTAATGGGCGGCAACCGGCGCGGTCTCGGCGTGGTAAACGTCGATGCGCTTTTGGACGACTGCTGGGTCAGCGTCGTCGGGACGGCCGCTGGTTTCCGCCCGCTTCGTCAAACGCGCCTTCAATTCGTCTTCGGGAACTTCGAGGGACAGCATGCCCGAAATCGGGGAGCCGCGGCCATCGAGGAACGCATCCAACGCAGCCGCTTGGGCGGTGGTGCGCGGGAAGCCATCGAAAATGAAGCCCTTGGCGTCCGGATGCTTGTTCACTTCCGCTTCGAGCATGTTGATGGTCACGTCGTCTGGGACGAGTTTTCCTTGATTCATGTAGGATTGAGCGAGTTGGCCCAAATCGGTTTGGCCCTTGATGTTCGCCCGGAAAATGTCCCCCGTGCTCAGATGCACCAGCGCATACGCCTCCACCAAAAACGCGCTCTGCGTGCCTTTACCTGCCCCCGGAGGCCCAAACAATACCAAATTCAACATCCTTCCAATATTGTGCGCCCTCGGCGCGATTCACCCACAAAGGTCGGCAAATGTACGGACTCCCAAAGTGACCCACGCCGCTCCCCTCGCTTGCTGTAACTTTGCGGCGAAATTCCTCACCGATGAAATACGACGTTGTTGTTCTCGGCAGCGGCCCCGGCGGTTACGTCACCGCCATCCGCGCCAGCCAATTGGGACTGAAAACCGCAGTCATCGAGCGCGAAGCCCTCGGCGGCATTTGCCTCAACTGGGGCTGCATCCCCACGAAAGCGCTGCTCAAGAGCGCGAACGTATTCGACTACATCAACCACGCGTCCGACTACGGCATCAACGTAGCGGCTCCAGAAGTTGACTTCGGCGGCATGGTGAAGCGCAGCCGCGGCGTGGCCGAGGGCATGTCGCAAGGCGTGCAGTTCTTGATGAAGAAGAATAAAATCGACGTCATCATGGGCAACGGCACCTTGAAGCCAGGCAAGCAAGTCCACGTGGTGGCCGCCGATGGCTCGGAATCAACCGTTTCCGCTGACCACATCATCGTGGCGACCGGCGCCCGCTCGCGCCACCTGCCGAGCATGCCGCAAGACGGCAAGCGCATCATCGGCTACCGCGAAGCCATGACCTTGGCCGAGCAGCCGAAGCGCCTTGTGGTCGTCGGCAGTGGAGCCATCGGCGTGGAGTTTGCTTACTTCTACAACGCCATCGGCACGGAGGTCACGGTCGTGGAATACCTGGACCGCATTACCCCCGTGGAGGACGCCGAAGTGAGCAAGCAGCTCGAGCGCTCGCTCAAAAAGCAAGGCATCAAGATCATGACGTCGGCTGAGGTGACCGGCGTGGACACGTCGGGCGCGGAGAACCTGGTGACCGTGAAGACGAAAAAAGGGGAAAGCCAAATCGCGTGCGACGTCGTCCTCAGCGCCGCGGGCGTGGTCGCGAACATCGAAGGCATCGGCCTCGAAGACGTCGGAATCGTGACCGACAAGGGCAAGGTCATCGTGGACGATTATTACGCGACGAACATTCCCGGCTACTACGCGATCGGCGATTGCGTGCCCGGCCCGGCTTTGGCCCACGTGGCTTCCGCAGAAGGCATCACCTGCGTGGAGAAAATTGCGGGCCACCACCCGGAACCCATCGACTACGGCAACATCCCCGGCTGCACTTACTGCTTCCCTGAAGTGGCGAGTGTGGGCATGACGGAAGAAGCCGCGAAGGCTGCTGGCCGTGAAATCAAGGTCGGCAAGTTCCCGTTCAGCGCCTCTGGCAAAGCCAGTGCCGCAGGCCACAAAGACGGCTTCGTGAAGCTCATCTTTGACGCGAAGTACGGAGAACTGCTCGGGGGACACATGATCGGAGCGAACGTCACCGAGATGATCGCGGAACTCGTGGCCGTCCGGAAACTCGAAACCACCGGACACGAACTCATCAAGACCGTGCACCCGCACCCAACGCTCAGCGAAGCGGTGATGGAAGCGGCTGCAGCGGCCTACGACGAGGTCATCCACCTCTGATTCCACGACGGAAAAAGCGCCCCGTTGAGTCATTTGACTTGGCGGGGCGTTTTCTTTTGTCCATTTTTACCTCCTGATGATGAAGCACCTCGCCTCCTTCGCACTTGCCGCCATCATGGTGGGAACGGCGTCCGCCCAATACCTCGAAATTGGAAACCGCTCCTTGAGCGAAGTCGAAAACCTGGCCGTTGCTTACGGGCTGCCGTCGGCGCTGTTCAACCCGATATCGGGGGTGCAAGCGTACCGGTTGACCTACCCCATGCCCTTCGGTGAGGACACGATTTCCGTAAGCGGCGCGGTATTCGTGCCTACGGACCTCGCGATGGGCTGCGCGAACCCCGTCCACTTGTATGCGCACGGAACGGTGTTCGAGCGCGAGAACACGCCGTCCTTCCTGAACTACGAGGGCGAGTTGGGCTTCTTGATGGCAGGCCTCGGATTCACGGTGCTCATGCCGGATTACGTGGGCCTCGGAACCGACGACCTGCACTTGCACCCGTACGTCCACGCCGCGAGCGAGGCGGATGCGGGGGTCTTCATGTTGGATGCGCTGTTCGACGAATCGGGCATGAGCGTTGGCCAGCACGATGCAAGCCAAATCTTCCTCTCCGGGTACTCACAAGGCGGCCACGCAGCCGCTGCGATTCATCGCAAACTCGAGGCCGAACGCCCTCAATACACCGTCGTGGCGGCCGCACCCGGATCCGGACCGTATGACATTTCAGGAACGCAATTCCCTTGGACGTTTGCGGACGCGAGTTATTCGAATCCTGCGTATTTGGCCTATGTCGCACTCGGTTGGCAAAGCGTGTATGGCAACCTTTACGGCGACTTGAACGAATACTTTTTAGAACCGCACGCCAGCGAACTTCCGGGCCTGTTCGACGGCATGACTTCAGGGGCTGAAATCAACGCGGCCCTGCCGGTGCTGACGGAAGATTTCGCACAACCGAACCTGCTCAACACGCTGTTGGAACCGGGGAATCCGTTCCTTGAAGCTGCGCAAGACAACGACGTGCACGATTGGGCGCCGCAAGCCCCCACGCGGTTGTACTACTGCACCGAGGACGAGCAGGTTTACTACGACAACGCCTTGGTTGCTGAAGCGGCCATGCAAGCAGCTGGCGCACCGGACGTGACGGCCATCAACCTGGGCGCCTACGACCACGGCGGATGCGCGGGACAAGCCATCTTCGGAGCGGCGCTTTGGTTCAGCCAGCTGGCCACGGTGTGCGAACTTTGGAACGTGGCCGATGCGGATGCCGCGGCTGGGCAATTCGCGCCGAACCCCGCTGTGGATGCGGTGCGGTGGACGCGTTTGGGTTCAGCCGACGCATGGCAAGCCTATGGCCCCTCGGGTCGGAAGGTGGCGGAAGGGCAGGGACCGATCATCCACGTGGCGGATTGGCCTGCTGGCGTGTACGTGGTGCGCTCGGGAGCGGCCGCGCAGCGGCTCGTGGTCAGCCACTGATTACGGCCGCACGGTCACGTGCATGCACGTCCCTTCGGGAACGACCAGAATTTCACCGCGCCGTTGGAAATCCAACAGCACCTTTTGGATGGCTCGGGTTGCATCGCTGCAGGTGACGTCATTCGTGGGGCGATCGGTGAAGGCGAAGTCAAACGATGCTCCGTAACTGTGGGTCGACTCTTCGCCGATGGCGTTGTAGTTGCGCTGGCCGAGGGCCTTTTGTTGCGCTGCGGTGCGCGTCATCGAAGAAATGCGAATCAATGCGCCTTCGCTCGGGGTTCCTTTGAGTTCGTCGGCGAACGCATTGCCGATGGCGTGAAGGACGTTGCGCGCTTTGGGGAGCAAGGCTTTATGGCTGTGCGACAAGGGGGCAATGTGGTAGCCTCGGCCATCTTCAACGGGAACGAGTTTGCCGGCTTTGCGGCCCCAGTCCAAACCGGATTTGTCCTTCACGAAGAACGAATTGGGCAGGTTGCGGGCGGCCACGCGGTGGGCGGTGTACGGGTTGCGCGGAATCTTCAGCGCGGACTTGTTGCAGGAACACGGCTTGATGTTCGCGGGCGGCTTGGGAGCCGGTTCGGCCTCAGGCTGCGGCTGCGGCTCGACGCGTCTGCTGGTGGGCAAGGCGCCCGCGGGCTCCACGCTCGGCGGGGCATCGGGGTGGCTGAGCACGGCCGCGGAACTCCCCTCGCTGGGCGGGGCGTCCGGACTGACCCAAGCGACCAAGCCGATGACCATCAAACTGAACGTTCCGGTAACGAGACCGATGCGGTCCCAACGGTACCGCTTCCAGATGCTGCGTGCCATGGCGCCCAAGTTCGGTCCAATTCCCGGCATCCACGGACCCGGTCAGAACGAGTTGTTCACGCGAGCCCGTGAATCAGCGGACGAACATCTGCACTTCGAACGGCGCCAACGTCGCGCTCGCGGGCATGCTGCCCCCGGTGAACACCTCCGACCAATCGCCCTCCCACCACGGTCCGAAATCAAACGCCTGCGAGAACGAGCGCACGTTCGCCACGAGGAAGGCTTGCGGCTCCCCCACCCCATTGACGCGCTCGGCCACGAACACGTCAGCAGCGGGATGAAAGGCCAACCCCGTTCCCGCAAAGGCCGAATGGGTGGCGCGCGCCGTCAGCAGCGCCGCATACCAACCGCGCAGTTCGGGGTGCGTCGACCAGTCGATGGGCACGTCCTCGAAGAGGTTCAGCACCTGGTCACTGCCCACTTCCTGGCCATTGTAGACCAAAGGCACCCCCGGCAAAAACGCCGTGATGGCCTGCGCGCACTTCATCGCCTCCACCCCACCGTACATCGTCGGCGCTGGAGCGTTCCACGACGTCTCGTCGTGGTTTGTCACAAACCGCAACTTCCGATGCCCTTCCGGAATCGACGCCACTTCCGTGAGGTACGACGAGTAAATCAACTCCGGCAACTCGCCCTCGGCAACGACGCCTTCCACCGCCCCGAAGCCCTGCCAGCTGTACGACAACTCAAAGCCCGCATCGTGCAACGACGGCGCCTCCGCCTCCGCCAACCACAGCAACGGCGCCTCCGGCCGCGCCGCATTCAACTCCGCAATCACCGGCCCCCAAAAATCCGCCGGCACCCCCACTGCATAATCGCACCGGAACCCGTCCAC
Source organism: uncultured Flavobacteriales bacterium (assembly GCA_965656785.1). Lineage (GTDB taxonomy): Bacteria > Bacteroidota > Bacteroidia > Flavobacteriales_D > Sanyastnellaceae > JALQTD01. The sequence goes on along the minus strand of CBFHLY010000006.1, from coordinate 40,633 downwards.
CCCGACGTCCTCGGACCAAAACCGCAGCGCGTCCTTCATCGCCTCCCGCATCGCAGCCGACCCGTAATTCAACTCCGCCACGTCCGACCAGTTCGTCCCCGGCGGAATGACGATGTTGCCCGACCCGTCTTGCGTGTACCAGTCCGGATGCTCCGCGATCCACGGATGGTCCCACCCCGTGTGGTTCGCCACCCAATCGATGATGCACAGCATGCCCGCCTCGTGCAACTCGTCCACCAGCGCCCGCATCACATCGAGGTCGCCGAGGTCCGGGTGCACCGCCCAGTAATCCGCCACTGCATACGGCGAACCGTACGTCCCGTTCATGTTGACCGCGCTGATGGGATGCACCGGCATGAGCCAAACGCAATTCACCCCCAACACCTGCAACTCCGGAATCCGCGTCCGCACGGCATTCAAATGCCCCGAACCCGAAAACTGCCGTGGAAAGACTTCGTACATGCTGAGCTGGTCGAGCGACCAAGCCGGCGCTGCTGGCCGGGGTTCCTGCTGAGGCTCGGCTTCAGGCTCCTTGCAGCCCGCCAAGAAAATCGCCACAAACCCCACCCACAATGCAACATTTTTCATCTTGCAAAAGTAAAAGCAAGCACAACTGTTGAAGCCATGATTGGAATCGGAGCAAAAGTCCAGCACCCCACGAACGGAGAAGGGGTCATTTTCGGCCAGGAAGGTGATTTTTGGCGCGTCTACTTCAAAGACCACGGCGAGAAGGAAATCGCCAAATCGTACGGGCACTTCGACGTCCTCGAAGCGAGCACATTCGACAGCCCGCAACCCGACGTCAGCGACATCATCACGGCCGTCGAGCACGTCTTCGCCGAATACATCGACGAAATGAAAGGCGACGATGCGATCGAACTCGTGTCCTTGGCCGACAAGTGGGACGGCGGCATGCTCGTCATGCAACCCGAAGACTCGAGCCTGAAGGGCAAGGAAGTGCCCATCGACCAGTTCTTCCATAAAATCGTCATGACGCGCGACCGCCTGCGGGTGCTCGAGGCGAAACTGAATGCGAACGACAAGCTGAGCGCCAGCGACAAGGTCGAACTGCAGCAGTACATCACGCGGATTTACGGCAGCCTCACGACGTTCAACGTGCTGTTCAAGTACAAGGAGGACTGGTTCGTGGGGGAGAAAAAGGGCTGACGGGCCGCGCGGATTTGCGGACGAGCGGGCAATCGTGCTATCATTGAGGCATGATTGCCCGCTTTTTTTGGGAGGCGCTGAGCCGGTTGAATCGGGCGTTGCCGCGGGTTGCGCAGCATCCGGATTTGGCGCGGATGGGGCGCATGGACCAAATCCTGACCGCCTGGCGCATCTTCGTCACCTACCGCACGCTCGACGCGCGCAACCGCCCGCCGAGCCGCCTCGGCCAGCTCCTCGGCCCCGGCATCCTGTTCGCCTCGACGGCGATCGGCGTGAGCCACCTCGTGCAGTCCACGCGTGCGGGGGCGTTGGCCGGCTGGGGCCTTGTTTGGGCGGTCGTCGCCGCGAACGTTGCGAAGTACCCGTTTTTCGAGTTCGGAAGCCGCTATGCCAACGCCACCGGCCGGCACCTCATCGCCGGCTACCGCTCCCTGGGGAAGGGCGCGGCTTGGGGTTACTTCCTGCTCACCGTCACGACCTCCTTTTTCGTGATGGGCGCCATCGGCATCGTCACGGCATCGTTCCTGGACCACCTGCTCGGCGCGAGCGCGGCAACTGGAGGGAACGCTACGCCCGCGGTGGCCATCGGCCTGTTCGCCGCCTCAACGACCCTGCTCGCTTGGGGGAAGTTCCGGGCACTCGACCGCCTCATCAAGGTCGTTGCGAGCATCTTGGTGATCAGCACCGTGGGGGCCTTCGGGCTGGCGTGGTCACACACTCCGCTTTCTGCGGTCCCGCCGCCGCCTGGGGATTTCGACCCGTGGTCAGGCGCGGGGTTGGCCTTCCTCATCGCGCTGATGGGGTGGATGCCGACTGCCGTGGACTTGAGCGCGTGGAACAGCTTGTGGACGCTCGAGCGCATGCGCCAAACCGGATACCATCCTCCCCTCCGCGACACCCTGCGCGAATTCAACCTCGGCTACGCCATCAGCGCGGTGCTCGCCCTGCTGTTCCTCGGGCTCGGCGCGCTCCTGCTTCACGCCGAAGGGCGGGCCTTTCCCGAAGGCACGGCAGCCTTCGCCGCAGGGTTCGTCGACGTGTACACGGACGTGCTCGGCGGCTGGAGTTGGTGGCCCGTTGCGGCGGCGGCGTTCACGGCGATGTTGGGCACCATCGTGGCGTGCTTGGACGGCTACGCGCGGGCGTTGTCGGCATCGTGGGCCTCGGTGCGCGGAGCGACCGAAGACGAACGGCACGAAAACGTTGCATTGGCCCTGCTCGCCGCGGGCGCTTTATTGCTCATCCTGGCCTTTCCGTCGAACATCACCGTGCTGGTGGACGTGGCCACCACCTTGAGTTTCCTCGTGGCGCCTGCCATCGGGGTGGCGAACCTGGTGCTCGTCACCCGACGGGTGAAGGAGGCCGCTCGCCCTTCGAGATGGCTTCAGGCGTGGGCGTGGGCGAGCTTGGCCTTCCTGATCGGATTCGCGGTGCTGTATGCGGTGGTGCGCTGAATCAACGCGCGATGGTCACGTGGCCCAGCACCTCTTTGCGTTCTCCTGTGGCCAAACTTTTGGTCTCCACGCGCCACACGTACGTGCCATTCGAAGCAAAGTGCGTCCCGTTGTCCACATCCCCGACCCATGCGGCATGGATGTCGCTGCTTTGGTAAATCACCTCGCCCCACCGATCGAAGACCTGGACGATGAAATCCGTTTCGTCCACGTCGATGCCCGTGATTTTCCACGCGTCGTTCAAGCCGTCCATGTCCGGGGTGAACATGTTGGGCACGAAAAGCACGAAGGACTCCTGGATGAGGATGCTGTGGGTGATGGCATCGGTGCAGCCCCACGCGTTTTGGACCGTCAGCGTAATGGCGTACTCGGCCGAAACATCTTCAGGGAAAGTGAAATCGGGATTGGGCTCTTCCGAGGTGCCCAAACCACCGAAATCCCATGAATACGTGGCCTCGTTGTACGCGTACTCGGTGAATTCAACGTACGTGAGCGGAACGGCGGACTGCCAAGGAGAGGCTGCGAATTCTGCTTGGGGCGGGTCGTAGGTTACGAGGTAGGCCGGTTCAAAGGCCGTGAACACGCATCCGTCCACCGTCACCACGGTGTGCTGAATGTCCCAAACCCCTTCGCCAATGTACGTGTGCGAAGCTCCCCCCATCGCGGTTGATTCGCCTCCGTCCCCGAAGCTCCAGTACTCGGTCGCAATGGACTCCGGATTCGTGGCGAGCCCTTCGAAAGCGATGGTCAACGGGTGGCACCCACCGAGCGTATCGGTGATGAACGCCGGGTCGACGGGGTCTGGAATGGTGACTTCAACGCATCCGTCCACCATCGGCGTCTCGCAGGCGTCCGTCACCTCGACGCAAAAGGAGGTGGTCGTCACCGGCGAAACCCACTGCTCTTGCAACGACGGGTTGAAATTCCCTCCCGTCCCCGGAGCGCTCCATGCATAGGAGTAAGGGGGAAGTCCTCCAAACACCTCCGTCACCCCAGCCACAGCGCTGTCTCCAACGCAGATGACGTCATCGGCAGAAAGCAGGATGGAAAGGGGATCGTATTGATCGACCAGGATTTGGACTTCATTCGTCAAACAGCCTGCATCGTATGTGGCTTCCACCGTATAAAGCGTTGGGCCCACTGGTCCCACCTCAATCGAAGGCGTGTCCTCACCGGTCGACCAAATCCACGTCAAGTTCGGATCCGCAAACGCAGGAACCGCCGTCAGCGTGGCGGTGCCATTGATGCAAATCGTGGTATCGGCCGAAGCCGTGATGGTCAACAGGTCCGGCTCCGCGAGGGCAATCGGCTCCATCGCATCGCAATAGCTGTCCGACACCCACACTTCGTAATCCCCTGGAACCAGGCCGCTCAACACACTGACTCCGCTGAAATTCAGGGCAGAGGCCACCACTTGGCCTGCACCGTTCACCGCCTCGATGGTCCACGGCCCGTTGGTGCCGTTGGGCGTCACTTCCACCTCCACTTGACCGTCGTTGCCGAAGCAGCTCGGGTCCGTCGCGTTGACTTCAAAGGAGAACGACGGCGTCACAAGGACTTCATCCGTCATCGCGCAGAACGGGTAATAGGCCAAACTCGCTGTCAGCGTGTACACTGTCGGGTCCGTAATCGTGACCGCCGGATTCGGCAACGTGGTGGAACTCAATCCTGCGTTGGGCGTCCACAACCAATTGACGCCGCCCGCATTGGTGCAGCCTACGTTATAAGCCCATTCGGTCTGGGAACCGCTGGTGCACGAAACCGAAAAATCCGGCGTCAGCGCGATGGTGATGCAGCCGTTGGGGTTGTTCGCCGTGAACGTGAGCCCGCTCAAATCGCCATAAATCGGTCCGGCCAGCAGCGGCGACCCGGTGTCGGGACCGTCGTACACCCAAAACTCATCGAAGAAATTCTCCACCGAACCGGCATCAAACGACACGGTCATGAACGAACCGTCCCCGGGATTGTCCGGACAGTAGGTGAACGACACGTCCTGCGCGTTGTCATAACAGTAGGTGTAAGCGCCGGATTCATTGACGCAGGACGCAGGCGGCAACCCGATGATGCTGCCTTCCAACGCGGCGTCTCCGCAGGCAATGAGGTCCTCCCCTGCCGTTGCATTCGGTGGGAGCAAGACCTGGACATCGAAATCCGCGGCCGCCGTTGGCAGCGAGCAGGTGTCCCCGACGATGAGCGTGCACGTGTAGCTGTCCGGCGGGCTCACCAACAGGGTATCCGCATCCGAACCGTCGCACCACGAGTAAGTATAGTGCCCGTATCCACCGGTAACTTCCGGAAGCAACACCCGGGACTCCCCGGGACACATTTGAACCCCAGGGGCGACGATTTCAAGGGGATCGGGATCGTCCGCGATTTCGAACTCAAAATACGTGACCAACCCTTCGTTGTTGCACGCAGCCAAGTTCAAGATTTCGAAAATGATGGTCTCGGCAGGTTCGCTGATGCCGTCCTCAAAGGCCTGCAATTCAAACGACACAGTGGGCACATTGGGCGGGAACACGATGGTGTCCGGCAAGAGGGAAAAGTCCACGCCGTTGATGCCAACGCTGGAAGAATAGTCGATGATCACCATTTCCTCCAACTCGAGGATGGTCTCAATGGGACGCGTAAAGGTCAGGGTCGCCGTTCCGCAGCCCTCGTAAATGGTGTTCTCCTCTGGGCCGCCGACGTCTATGGACAAATCCACATCCACCACCGCCGTTGACGTAAACGAACCTTCCTCCAGCACCACGATGGACTCCAGCGCCCCATCCGTGCCGTCCGCGATGGCGAGTTTGATGTGGTACGTCTCGCCGCATTCCACGGGCCATTCCGCGGTGAACGGAACGGTGTAACCGTTGATGCACGGATCCTGCCCGCCCGGGTTGTCGATGTAGTAATCCGCGTTGGTGTTCGGGTTCACCGATGAAATGGTGATGGGCAACGAAGGGTCGCTGTCAGGGACTTCCGCGATGTTCACGGCGCCATCCGGGAATCCCGCTGGACTTGAGTACGGACCGGTGATTCCTGGACCACTCAAAAAGAAGGCGAACACATCGTTGTACGTGGTGTTCACGAACGTGAGGTACTCATCCGAAGCGAAGACGTAATTGAACCGGACTGTGTCCCCAGTGGCGATGAAATCGAATTCGAGGATGCAGCCGTCGTTGACGTCGGCTACGGTGAAGTTTTGGCCAATCAAAGGCGGAACGCTGTTCGCGATGTCCAACAAGTCGTCGTCCGTGAACATCCCGATGCAATCGGTACAAAATCCGGCATCACCGCAATCCGTGGCCTCCGCCACCTCCGTGCTCAGGACCAAGCCCGAAGCAACGGAGAAGTCATCCTCCCCGTTCTCGAGGTACCCCAGCTGCAGCATGCTGCCCGTGTACGTGATGTTCGAAGCGCTGACGCCCGAACCGAGCAGGATGTCGTTCACGTACTCCTCGAGCGTGAGGTCAGACGTGATGGTGAGTTGGCCCCAGACGCCCCCAGCAAAAGCGAGGAACAAGGCGGTGGTGAATATCGATTTACGCATCTCCTTGAATGGACTACGAAAGTACGTTAAATGTTGCGGGAGGGCCGGAAGGATTTGGCCCTAGCGCAACGTGCATTGGTCCAAACGCGCCTCGCCAAACAACGCATCGTAACCGACCAAGCGGCCGTGCACGGTGACGGTTTGGCCCTCCAACTCCCCATCCTTCAGCACCTCTTCCGACCAGTGGCACATCACGCCTGCATCCAACAGCAGGGAATTTGCGGTCGCCGAAACCACTTTCCCCGTGACTTCAATCGGCTGATTCAGCCACGGCGAAGCCTCCCCATCGAAGGACGCGACCACCTCGGCGTCCGTTAGTTGAGCGGCCGCCTCCAATTTCGTGAAATCGGTATGGGGTTGATTCCAAAGGGACCAAGCGCCCACCGCCGCCAGGGCGATGACGCCGATTAAGATCCAGCGAATGATTCGTTTCATGGGCTTGAAAATTGTGCCGTGCAATCCGCTTCATTCGAAGCTTCGAAGGTGTACGCGATGCTTTGGATGCGCCACCGCGTCGTTTCGCGCACGAGGGTGAAGTGGTCGATGCCGCAGTGACTGAAGACGGTGTCCACGTAGAAATCGTACGGCGCTCGAACGGTGGCCAATCGCGGTCCCATGAGCACCTCCGGATTCCAAATGCGCTCGATGTAAGCCGGGCCAGGCTTCCCAATTTCATCCACGAACTGAGCGCCGGTGGTGGTGAACGCGTCCACACTTCCATCGTCGCGGGTCCGCAAGCGGGTGATGACGGCATCTGGACGAACCGAGGCCTCCAACAACGCCGCGTCGTGGGTCCTCATCCCTTCGAAGCACCGGTCAATGACGGCCAACGCCTCCTCCTCCCCCGGCCTGACGACCTCGGGAGCGGTGCACGCCGCGAACAGGATGCTCACGAAAACAGCGAATCGCATTAAAACGAAATCGCCACCGAGATGCCACCGCGCACCCAGGGTCCCGTGCGGCCGGTGTACAGGTCATTGGAATAGGGCCGCTGCAACCAATACTCATTCCGCATCCGGTCTTCCGTGGCATCTTCCGCCACCACCTGCGCGTCCTCCCCGACCAAGGAAGGCAAGTTGTCGAACTCCATCGAACGGCTCACGCGGCGGAACATCGGGCCGAAGTACGCGTCAACGGCCAAGCCGTTGTCCGCCATCCATTGGTAGCCCAAGTTGAATCCGCCACCGAAGCTGAAGAAATTCAAGGTGTGGTCCACTTCATAGGGGTAGTCCAACCCGTAGACCTCGGAGTTGATTTCCTCCAAATCAAGGGTCTCATCCACCACCGCGCTCAGCCCGCGCAACTGAACGAACGCCGATGCATAGAGCCCCTCGGGCATGCCATCGAAGATGAACCCGTAACGGCGGATTTCGGGCGTCAATTCCCAACCGCTGACCTCCATTTCCACTTCCGCCGGAGCATTGTACCAGTACCCGAATTCGTCGTAGTACGAGCCGATGCTGTACGATTCCGCGGAATCGTAGTAACCGATGCCACCGAGGTTGAGCGCGACGGAGGTGTACGGACCGATGACGCGTTCGTAAACCGCCGTGTACTGACCGAAGGCGAAATCCAGGAGGTTCACCTTTACGAGTTGCTCGAATTGAGCGGGGGCTTCGCCGTCCACTTTTTGGGCGAACGCCTGGGGAGCCAAAGCCGCAGCCAAGGCCACGACTGCAAATCGACGGAACATTTTCATGAGACCAAATTAAATAAGATTGGGTGCATTCTGTAACTTGTCGCGAACAAACACGACACATGAAAAAGACGCGCATCATCGGACTTGGTTGCACCACGGCTTTGGCCTTGGGCTTGATGGCGAACAGCGCCGGAGTGGCGGAACACCAGGGGAAAGATCGAACCGGGGCTCCCGGCAGCCAGCCCGCGTGCACGCAATGCCACAGTGGCGGGAATTTCGCGCCCGAACCGATGGTGATGCTGACGGATCTGGAGCAGGCCACGGACTTCATCTTCTACTTGCCAGGCCAAACCATGCGCCTCGTTTTCACCGTCAACGCCTCCAACTCACCCTCCGGCTTCGGCCTGCAAGCCACGGCCCTTTTGGCCGACAACAGCAATGCGGGCACCTTCTCGAACCCGTCGGCGAATGCCCAGCTCGAAAACGTGGGCGGTCGGCACATCGTGGAGCACAACGACTTGAGCGCTTCGAACACGTTCACCGTGGATTGGACGGCTCCAGCCGCGGGGTCCGGCGACGTCACGGTGTATTACGCATCGCTGGCGGCGAACGGCAACGGCGGCACCGCAGGCGATTCGTTTGCGGGCGGCTCCATGACCTTCACCGAAGGGGCTGCCACGGCCATTTGCGGTCCAGATTGCCAGTTTGAAGACGCCGCTCCCGCGGTGCGCTCGGGCGCGCTCGAGTGGACGACGAATGCCGTGGAGCACCTGCAGGCCTTTTCGGTGAATGGGCGGTTGTTGGGAGCGTGGAACTTGCAGCCGGGCCTGAACCGGCTGGACGTGTCGAGCTTGCCCTCAGGACTGGTGCTGTTCGCCGCCGAGGGCGGCCGCGTAGCGCGGATTTGGAATCCCTGAAGCCCGTGAGCGAAACCGCCTCTCCTCCGAAGATCTACTCGCTGCGGCAGGTGGCCACGTCGATCAAGTCGGCGTTGGATCGGGCGACCGGTAACCGGGTGTGGATGGTACGAGCGGAAATCGTGAAGGTCAATGGCACGTTAGGCCGGGGCCACGTTTACCTCGACCTGATTGACGAGAGCGAAGGGGTGAAGCAGGCGGCGATGCGCGGCGTTATTTGGCGTACCAACGGTTTGCGCATTCAGGAAGAACTCGGGGACGACTTGCCCCAAGTGCTGCGCCCTGGGGCGGAGATCGTCTTTCATGCACGGGTGTCTTTCCACGAAGTGCACGGGTTGAGCCTGCACGTCGAAAAGATCGACCTCGGATTCATGTTGGGCGAACTCGAACGGCGCAAGCAGGCCACCATCAAGCAGCTCGTCGCCTCGGGGGAGACGGAATGGAATCGGCGGCTGCCGCTCAGCCGGGTGCCGCAGCGCGTGGCCTTGGTTGGGTCGCCGGGAACCAGTGGGTTTCGGGATTTTTGTACGGTGGCGTTGCGCAACCCGTATGGACTGCGCATGCAGTTGCAGGTCTGTGCAGCGCGGGTTCAGGGAGACGGGGCGCCTGCCGACCTCATTCGGGCGCTCGCGCAAGCCGAAGCGTGGAAGCCCGACGTCATCGTGGTGGTCCGCGGGGGCGGATCGAAGATCGATTTGGACTGCTTCAATGACCTGAATTTATGCCGGCGCATTGCGGCGGCGGAGGTGCCGGTTTGGACGGGAATCGGGCACGAGAGCGATTCGGTGGTGGCAGATTTGGTCGCACACACCTCCCACAAGACGCCAACGGACTGCGCGAACCGGTGGGTTGAGCGGTGTGCGGCGGCGTGGGCAGCGGTGTTGGATTTGGCCCAAACCGCAGCCCGCCAAGCCGACCTCCACACGCGCCAGCGGCAGCAACTCCTCCTCGACTTCCGCAACCGCATTGGAAGCAACGCGCGGCTGCAACTGAGCAACCGCCAGCACGCCCTCGAAAATCACCGCGACCGCGTTGGCCACGCCGCGAACACCCAACTGACTTCGCGCCGCAACAACCTCCACCACCTCGGGGAAGCACTTGCCCACGCCGCTGGTCGCCGAATCGATGCGTCGCGGGCGGAATTGGCCCAAGCCGAACGCGTGGTTCGCCTCGAACCCGGTCGCCTCCTGCGGTTGCGCAACGATCATTTGGCCCAATTCGCTTCGACCCTTCACGCCTACGCCTTGGAGCACACGTTGAAACGCGGCTTCGCAATTGTCCGTAAGGAAGGAAAAAGCATCACGGATCACGACGCTGTCCAACCCGGTGACCGGCTCACGTTGCAACTGCACAACGGCGCGCTGGAAGTCGAGGTGGTGGCTTCCACTCCCCCTACAGAACGCACTTGAACATGGCAACTCATCCTTCACCCCAATCCTTCGACGCTGCTTTTGAAGAGCTCCGCGACATCGTCCAAACCCTCCAATCCCCGGAAGTTTCCGTGGACTCCCTAACGGAATACATCCGCCGCTCCTCGGTCCTGCTCGCCTATTGCTCGGAGCATTTGAAGGGTACCGAAAAGGAGGTCAAGGACTTGCTCGACCAGTTGGGAATCAGCGAAGAAGGGGAAGAATGACGGCGGGTTACTGCTTGCCTTTGTTGCTCAACTGATCGAGCAAATCGCGGGCACCACCGCCACCCGTTAGTTCCTGGATGTCTTGAACCTGTTCCTCGCGCTCTTGCGTTTTTGCCGAGGCCAGTCGCTGACTGAACTCCTTGACCTTTTCTGCATAGGCCTCGTATCCTGGGCATTCTTTTTCGAGCTTCGAGGCCGCCAGTTCTTCTTGGGGAGAGGATTGGGATTGCATGCACGGGCTCGCTTCTGCGGAAATGGCGTTGGTCCATTGTTCAGCGGTCCAGTTTTCGGTCCCGGGTTGTTCCAACACCCCAGTCAGCTTGCTTTGCTTTTCCTGCATGCACGCGCAGACCGCAGCAGCGGCATCGTCCTCGGGAGCCGAACCATCAGCGGTTTCTGCTCCTGAGCCGCAACCTGTTGACAACATGAGGGGAACGGCAGCGAATGCTGCAAAAAGGAAGGAAGTCGAACGGTTCATGGGTGACATTTGTGCTCAAAGATAATGCGCCGACGAGTTTGGCATTCTGCAATTCCTGTTTGAAGTTCCCGGCTTGCCTCGAAAAATCTTCCGAGTTCTTGCCCGCCGCGTGTTGATGGGAAACCATTGGACTGAACAGCCACTCCCCGCACGGGAAGTGGAACGCATCGGCCCGTTTTTGTTGGTGCACCATTGGCAGAGGGGTTTGCCTGGTGGCCAAAACCAACTCGAAGTGGGCGTCGGCCCCCACCCCCACCGCGGCTTCTCGCCGGTCACGTGCATCTATGCCGGTGCGGTCCCCCACCGGGACAGCCGCGGCAACGACCACGTGGTGCGGGCACGGGGCACGCAATGAATGGACTGCGGCCCGGGAATCGTGCACAGCGAGCGGCCCGGGGTGCGCCTTGCGGAGGAAGGCTGCTGGGACATCGCCCTCGTGCATGGCGAGTGGAACGGCCACGCTTCGCCCATCCCTGCGGCCCATCCCTTGCGCATTGCGAATTGCCTGGGCGAAGCGGGCGCGCAGTGCACACTGCCCATGCCCCGTGACGGGGTCGGAGCCGCTTACGTGCTCGACAGCCGCAGTGCGCTCAATGGGCAGGTTGTCGAGGGCAAGAAGATGCTGGTCCTGGACGGTGCATCGACCGATGAGGCCTTGCGGCTTCGGTGTGACGAGCCTGCACTGGTGCTGTTCCTGAGCGGCGCCCCCCTAGGAACCCCGTGTCGATCACGGCCCTTCTGTGATGCGTGCACCCCGTGAAATCAACGACGCCCTCCGCGACTACGAAGCGGGGCGCATGGGGTTCCTTGTTGAAAGCTGATTTCAGTCTTCCACCACGACGCGGCGTTCGATGATGCGGCGGCCTTCGCCGTCCTCATCGATCTCCACGTTGACGCGGATTTCATCGCCGTCTTGCACCCAGGTGACTTCACCGCCCGGAATGACCACAGAGGAATCGGAAGCTTCAGCAACGATCACCTCCACCGCCTCATCGTGCAAGACGTGCGCACGGGTCACACCGCGGTGCCTGGAGCAGGAATGCGGAGCAGTCACCCGGCCGATTGCGAATCCGATGCCCGCAAAGGCGAGGCAGAAGAGAACGGTCAAAACGTTGTTGTTCATGGCCGCGAATTTAGGAATCCGACCCAAATCCCGCTCGGAATCAACCGAAGGCGTTAAATTCGAAGCTCCAACCATCCTGGCATGAACTTTTTGACGCGATTTGCTGCAGGCCTCGCTTTGGCCTGCTCCCTGCCTGCACTGGGCCTCACGCAAGAGATGAACGTGGCGCACACGTGGAACGAGCAGGTGCTCGAAGGCATTCGGAATGATTTCGCACGGCCGACGGTCCATGCGCGGAACTTGCTGCACACTTCCATCGCGATGTACGATGCGTGGATCGCCTACGACGATGGGCCCGCGCTTCCGTTTTTCCTAGGCCAAACCTTCGGCAACTACACCTGCCCTTTCGACCCCGCCCAGCTCGCGATTCCGGACACCCCAGAAGGCGTTCAGGCCGCTCAGGAGGAGGCCATGAGCTACGCGGTTTACCGCATCATGACCCACCGGTTTGCGGATTCGCCGGACGGGGATTTGACCTTGGCCAACATCGAGGACCAAATGGCTGCCTACGGCTACCCTTCGAGCTTCACCTCCACCGACTACGCGACGGACGGACCGGCGGCCTTGGGCAACTACATCGCCGAGCACATCATTGCCATGGGGCTGAGCGACGGCTCCAACGAGGCGAATGGGTTTGCGCCCATCTGCTACGAAGCCGTGAATCCGAATATCAAGCCGGAACTGCCGGGCAACCCGGACATCATCGATCCGGACCACTGGCAAGCCATCGAATTGACGTTGTTCATTGACCAAAGCGGCAACGCCTCCACCGAAGTTCCCGCATTCGTGGGGCCAGAATGGGGCCGCGTAACGCCGTTTGCATTGGATTCCAGCGATTTGGAATTCGTGGAGCGGGACGGGTGCACGTTCCATGTCTGGAAGGACCCCGGTGCGCCGGCGTACATCGACCCCGTGAACGACTTGGGGATCGACGACCCGTACAAGTGGAACTTTTCGATGGTTTCGGTTTGGCAATCGCACCTCGATCCTTCGGATGGGGTGATGTGGGACATTTCACCCAACGGAGTGGGCACTGACGGGAGCTTCGTGACCGATCTGGCCGATTTCCCCACGTTTTACGATTTCTTCGAAGGGGGGCACACGACGCCTGGGCACGCGATGAATCCCGTGACCGGCGAGCCGTATGAACCGAATATGGTGCCCCGAGGCGACTACGCACGGGCCATTGCGGAGTTTTGGGCGGACGGTCCGGATTCGGAAACACCCCCCGGACACTGGTTCACGCTGTTGAACGAAATCATGGACTACCCGGATTTCGATCACCGGTGGCGCGGACAGGGGCCGGTGATCCCGGATTTGGAATACACCGTAAAAGCCTACCTCACGCTCGCAGGCGCCATGCACGACAGCGCGGTGGCCACGTGGAGCGTCAAGGGATTCTACGATTACATCCGCCCGGTGTCCGCCATTCGCTACATGGCCGGGCAAGGCCAAAGCACCGACCCGTCCCTCGACAACTACTCCCCCAAAGGCATTCCGCTCATCCCGGGCTACATCGAAGTGGTCGAGGCGGGCGACCCGCTTCAAGGCCTGAACGGCGAACACATCGGCAAGATCAAGCTGTACACGTGGCGCGGCCCCGACTACGTGGAGGTTCCCCTCATCGACGAAGCGGGCGTGGGCTGGATCCTCGCCGAATACTGGTGGCCCTACCAGCGCCCGTCCTTTGTGACCCCACCGTTCGCCGGCTACGTGAGCGGGCATTCCACGTTCTCGCGAGCCGCTGCCGAGATCTTGACGCAGTTGACGGGCAGCAACTACTTCCCGGGAGGGCTTGGCACCTGGCACATCGAGCAGAACGAGTTCCTCGTCTTCGAAGAGGGGCCTTCGCAGAGCTTCGATTTGCAGTGGGCGACCTACCAGGATGCGGCGAACGAAAGTGCCTTGTCGAGGATGTGGGGGGGCATTCACCCGCCGATAGACGATGGGCGTGGACGCCAAATCGGAATCGAAGTGGCCGAAGCGGCATTCTGCAAAGCCGAATCGTACGTCTTCCCGCAATGGGCCATGGAATGCGGCGACGGGTTCCTGCCCAGCGCGGACTGCGAGGGCGACTTCAACGGCGATGGCATGCGGGCGCTCGATGACCTATTGCTCTTGCTCGGTGCTTATGGGAACGCTTGGACGGGGCCGTATGACCTGGACAACAGCGCCCTGATCGGTTCAACGGACGTCCTCGATTTCCTGACGCTCTTCAGCTCGTTCTGCGACTGAGCACGTGCCGAAACGTTAGGTTGATGCGCGGCTCCGTGAGCTTGGTTTCGCGCGGCAAGCGGTGCTGCCACATCGACTGGAGCGGCCCGTCCATGACGAGGACCGATCCGGCCGGCAGTCGGCAGGACACGCGTTCCTTGGTGGTCGCATGCCGGAATTCGAATCGGCGTTCCGCACCGAGCGAAACCGAAGCGATGACAGGCTGTTCTCCGAGTTCCCGCTCGTTGTCGCGGTGCCAGCCCATGTGATCGTTCCCATCCCGGTACCGGTTGAGCAACACGGAATTGAACGGCGCGTCCGCCAGCTCGGAAACGAGGTCGCGCAACCGTTCGAGCGCAGGAAACCACGGCGCGGGTTCGTGGGTGACACCAGCATAGCGGTACACCGCCCCCGCATCACCGTGCCAGGCCACCTTGCGCGGCACTTCGTACGTCTTCCCGAACATCCGAATGAATTCGGTCTGCCAATCCACTTCACGCTCGAGCTCCACCATCAACGCGTCGGCGTTCGCCACCGCAGCGGGCCACAAGCGCGCCCGGCCATCGGGGCCATCGATCAACGTTTCACCGCGGGACAGGGACGAGTTCATGGGGAAGGAAAATGCCCGGCGTGAACCGGGCATTTTTCTGTGTTGCGGGGGCCAGACTCGAACTGACGACCTTCGGGTTATGAGCCCGACGAGCTACCAACTGCTCCACCCCGCGATTTGTTTTTCCGCCGTAGCGGAGGCCAAAGGTACTGCTGTTTTTTCCTTGTGCAAGGGTTTTGGCCTAAATCTTTTTGCGGCCTGCCCGCTGCGGGCGCATCCCCCCTACCTTTGTCCCTCACCTGCTGACCGCAACCATGGCCCCTAACTCCTCACAACCAGCCGACGAGCAACCGAAGAAGCGCGTTCCTTTGGTCGAAAACCACGAGGTCGATCCGAAAACGCTCCCTTGGGAATTGCCCGATCCGAAGCTCGAGGCGCCTGAGGGACACCGCGCCGGTTTCGTCAACATCATCGGTTCACCCAACGTGGGCAAGAGCACGTTGATGAATAAGCTCGTCGGCACCCGCCTGAGCATCATCAACAAGAAGGCCCAAACGACGCGTCACCGCATCATGGGCATCGTCAACGACCCCATGTGGCAGATCGTCTACAGCGACACGCCCGGGGTCCTCGACCCGGCCTACAAGCTCCAGGAAGGGATGATGAAGTTCGTGCGGACGGCGCTTCAGGACGCCGACGTGTTGCTCGTGGTGACGGACGTCTTTGAAGACGCGTTGGCGGATCCGCAGACGTGGGAGAAGATCACGAAGATGAACTTGCCGACCTTCATTTTGATCAACAAGATTGACCTGTCCGATCAGGAACGTGCCGTTCAGCGGGTGGCCTATTGGAAGGAACAAATGCCTTCGGCTTCGGTGGCCCCCATCAGCGCCCTGCACGGGTTCAACGTGGACTCCCTCCTCGAGCGCATCGTCGAATCGCTGCCCGTGGCGCCGCCGTATTTCCCGAAGGACGAGTTGACCGATAAGCCCATGCGGTTTTTTGTCGCGGAAATCGTTCGAGAGAAGATCCTGACGCACTACAAGCAGGAGATCCCCTACTCGTGCGAAGTGGTCGTGGAATCGTATGAGGACGAAGGCGCGCTGGTGAAGATTCGCGCCGAAATCCGCGTGGCACGCGAGACGCAGAAGCAAATCGTCATCGGCGCCCGCGGCAACATGATCAAGCGGGTGGGCATGGACGCTCGGCGCGACATCGAAGTTCTCATTGGAAAAAAGATCTTCCTCGACCTGTACGTGCGGGTGGACAAAGATTGGCGCGACGACGAGTCGAAGTTGCGCCGGTTCGGTTACTTCGACTGAGTTTCCCGCGATGGTTCACTTTCCTCCTGCCAAACTGAACCTCGGCCTGTTCGTGACGGGCCGGCGCCCGGATGGTTTTCACGACCTCGAGAGCGTGTTCGTGGCCATCGATTGGACGGACGTGCTTGAGGTGCACGTCGTGGAGGGGCGCGGCGCGCTGAAGGTGGCGTATTCCGGATTGGCGATTCCCGAAGGAACTCCAGGGTCAAATTTGGTGGAGCGGGCGCACCGCGAGCTTGCCGATGCCGGGTACGACCTGCCGAGTTTGCGCGTACGGTTGCACAAGGTGTTGCCGATGGGCGCGGGATTGGGCGGTGGAAGCTCGGACGGCACGTGGATGTTGCGGGCCATCGACGAAGTGGCGGGATTGGGCTTGGGGCCGGAAGGGCTGCGGGCGCACGCCGAAGCGTTGGGTTCGGATTGCCCGTTCTTTTTGGAGGATGGGGCCGCGTTTGTGAGCGGCCGGGGGGAGCGCATCGAGCCGATTCGCGGGGGGCGTCCGAGTTGGAGTGGGTGGTCAGTGGCGGTCGTCCATCCGGGGGTGCACGTGAGCACGCGGGAGGCGTTTGGTCGGTTGGAGGTGGCGCCGGCGCCGTTCGATTTGCGGCGGCTGCCCGATGCACCGGTGGAGCGGTGGCATGCCGAAGGGGTGGGCAACAGCTTCACGAACGGGGTGGCGGCGTTGGTTCCGGAAGTGGCCGAGGCGTTGGCGCACGTGGCGGACGGGGCCACGTATACGCAGCTCACCGGCACCGGATCGGCGGTCTTCGGCCTGTACGCGTCGCACGAACAAGCCATGCGGGTGGCGGATCGTGCCGCGGTGCGGGGGTGGACAGCTTGGGCTGGCGTGCTATCTTGACCACATGTTGCGGATCGTTCCTCTGATGGTGTTATTGGCCTGCACGGCCGAACCGGATGTACCCAGCGTCAGCATGACGCGCGAGGGGGCCGATGCATATGGCATGCGCTCCTACGTGCTCGCCCACCTTAAAACGGGATCGAATCGGAGCGCCACGCAGGAGGAGGCGCAAGCGTTGCAAGCGGCGCACTTGCAGAACATCGAGCGGATGGCTGAAGAAGGCAAGCTCGTGCTCGCGGGGCCCTTCCTAGACGGCGGGGCATTGCGCGGACTGTACGTGTTCGACACGCCTTCGGTGGACAGTGCGCGGGCTTGGACCGCGAGCGACCCGGCGGTTGCGGCCGGGGTTTTTGATATGGAATTGCATCCGTGGTACGGCAGCGCCGCCTTGCTGGCCGTCAACGCGTTGCACGAACAGCTCGCCACGCAGTCCATCACGGAGTGATTACTTCGGAGCGAGGCGGTAAAGGACCAAGCCGAGTGCACCGAACAGCAAGTTGGGCAACCACGCCGAGAACAGCCACCACACTTCCCGGTCCCAACCCTCTGGAATGGGCGCTTCAGCCGCGTAAACGGTGATGAGTTTCCAGGAGAACACGTAGGCGAAGGCGATGAGCACGGCCAGGAAGAGGTGCATGCCCATGCCGCCACGCTGTTTGCGGGAGGCCACCGCTACGCCGATGAGGGTCATGACGAAAATGGTGAACGCGTTCGTCGTGCGGGCATGGCGTTCGAGGACCAGCCGGGTGATGGGAGCACCGAGGGCGGATACAGCGGCGATGTGCTCGTCGAGTTGCGGGGTGGTCATCGTGGAGATGAGTTCGGACCGCTGGCCGAAATCGCTGATGCGCATCGTGAGGGTGGTGTCGAAGGCCGTCAGGTAACGAAAGCGCTCGGTGCCCGAAACGGGGTCGAGGTCGCGGATGGCCGCGTTCACGAGGTGCCAGGTGCTGTCCTCCGATTGCCATTGGGCTTTCGCTGCGGTGATGTGCTGGGTCATTTGGGCGGCTTCGTTCCAACGCTCGAGTTGGAATCGGTAGCCGGTTTCGCGGTCCACTGTGATGCTGCGGAAGTAGGCGATGACACCGGGCTGGATTTCGCGGTAGAGGTGCTGGTCCGCGATGGAGAATTTCGTGTGGATGTATTGGAAGTCGAAGTCCAGTTTTTGGCCATTCGCCAACGGCAAAATCCAATGGGAAATCACCAGCGTCATCCCCGCCAGCAGCGTGGCCGCCAGGAAATACGGGCGCAAAAACCGCCGAAAACTCATCCCGCCGCTCAACATGGCGATGACCTCCGTTTGCTGCGCCAGCCGGCTCGTAAACCAAATGATGGTCAGGAACACGATGAAGCCGCTCAGCAAATTCCCGAAGTAAAAACAGAAGCTCAAGTAGTACAGCAACGTCCCCCCGAGCGGCGCCTCATTCCGCAACAAATCGTCGAGGTACTCCATCAAGTCGAACACGACGGCGATGATGCAAAACACGCCGATCATGAAGAAGAACGTGCTGAGGAACTTCCGCATGATGTAGCGATCGAGGCGGGTGAGCCCGATGCGCTGGAGCCAAGAACTGCCGCCTGCCATGCCGCGAAATTAGACCTTCGCTGTCAGTTGCGGCAGCACGCGGTCCTTCCATTCGCGGAAATCGCCAGCTTGGATGTGCTGGCGCGCCGTGCGCACAAGGTCGAGGTAGAAGGCCAAATTGTGCACCGACGCGATGTACAGCGCGAGCAACTCATTCGCCTTGAACAAATGCCGCACGTACGACCGCGTGTAGTAGTGGTCCACGGGGGACGTGCCTTCCGGGTCAAGCGGCGTGAAGTCCTGTTCCCACTTCGCGTTCTTGAGGTTCATGACGCCCTGCCACGTGAACAACGTGCCGTTGCGTGCGTTGCGGGTGGGCATGACGCAATCGAACATGTCCACGCCAAGGGCGATGCATTCGAGGATGTTCGCGGGGGTGCCGACGCCCATCAGGTAGCGGGGTTTGTCCTCGGGCAGGATGCCGCAAACCACGTCGCATGTGGCGTACATCTCTTCGTGCGGCTCGCCCACGCTCAGCCCTCCGATGGCGTTCCCCGCCGCCCCGCGCTCCGCAATCGCCTCCGCCGACGCGACCCGCAAGTCCTTGAACGTCGACCCCTGCACGATGGGAAACAGCTCCTGCCCGTGCCCGTACAGCGGCTCCGTCTCCGCCAGCCGCGCGATGCAGCGATCGAGCCACCGGTGCGTCATTTCCATGGACTTCCGCGCGTACCCGTACTCGCTCGGATACGGCGGGCACTCATCGAACGCCATGATGATGTCCGCCCCGATGCTCCGCTGGATGCCCATCGACACCTCCGGGCTGAGGAAGTGCTTGCTCCCGTCGATGTGGCTGCGGAACGTCACGCCCTCCTCCTTGATCTTCCGGTTATCGGCCAAACTGTACACCTGGAACCCCCCACTATCCGTCAAAATCGGCCGATCCCAGTTCATGAATCCGTGCAATCCCCCCGCCTTCTCCAACGTGACCGTTCCCGGCCGCAAGTACAAATGGTACGTGTTGCCGAGGATGATGTCCGCGTTGATGTCCTCCTTCAAGTCCCGCTGCGGCACCGCCTTCACACTGCCGATGGTCCCGACGGGCATGAAAATCGGCGTTTCGATGACGCCGTGGTCCGTCATCAATCGGCCTGCGCGCGCGCGGGAACCGGGGTCTGTGGCTTCGAGGGTGAATTTCATGGCGTACGGAATCGGGTGCAAATGTAACTTTCCGACATGTTGGGTACGCTATACAATGCTGCGGCCGTGGCCGTGGGCGCATCGGTGGGGCTCGCGTTGCGCGGCCGCTTGCCGGAGTCGTTGCGCGCGGTCACGTTCCAGGCGCTGGGCCTCTTCACGTTGGGCCTCGCGGTGTTGATGGTGGGCAAGATGCAGGACCCGTTTGCGGTGTTCCTGTCGTTGATTTTGGGCGCCGCAGTGGGCCAAACCCTGCACCTGCATCGACGCCTGGAGCGCTGGACTTCCGGCGCCGCTTCGGGCGGACTCGTTCAGGCGGTGTTGCTGTTCTGCGTGGGGGCGATGACGGTGGTGGGGTGCATGGAGGACGCGCTGCATGGGGACGCTTCGATTTTGTACGCGAAGGGGACGATGGATTTAGTGAGCTCGGCGTTCCTTGCGGCGGCGGCGGGGCGTGGGGTGCTGTGGGCGGCCCCGGCCGTGCTCGTCATCCAGGGCGGCCTCACCCTCGCCTTCATGGGACTGGGGGACGCGGTTTCACCCGAACTGATCCAGGAAGGGTCGGCGCTGGGCGGCCTGCTGCTGCTGGGTTTGGGCCTCGACCTGCTGCAGGTCAAATCCCTGCCGCTCGTGAATTTCTTGCCCGCCCTGCTTTGGCTGCCGGTCGTCCGGTGGGCGCTTGAGGCCGTGGGGGCATGAAGCGGCTCGGGCGCACTTGGAGCGTAGTGCTGTCGGTGGCGGTGTTGCTAGCCGTCGCTGCGGGCGGTTGGGAATTTGGTCGGCGGTGGAATGGCCGGTGGGACGGCGGAGGACTGTTGCATGGGCACCGCGCCACGTGGCGGCATTACGGGGAGGAAGTGCAGGAGGAGGCGGGGAAGCGGGCGTTGCCTGCAGCGTATTTTTTGGCCTTGATCGAATTGGAAAGCGGGGGGCGCAAGCCGGCGGGGCGGCGTTTCGAATCGCACGTTTTCGACCGACTGGTGGCGGTCCAAGCGGGCGAGCGCGAGCGCATCGAAAACGTGACCACGGAGAAGCTGCAAGGGGCGAGCGAGGAGGCGTTGCGGAACTTGGCGACGAGTTGGGGTCCCTTCCAGCTCATGGGCTACAAGTGCGTCGGGCTGGATGTCCAAATCCGCGATCTGCGCGGCGACGCGGCCATCCCGCTGGGCATCCGCTGGATCGACGAGACCTACGGCGACGCGCTCCGGGCTGGGCGATTCAAGGACGCCTTCCACCTGCACAACACGGGCAAGCCGTTCCCGGCCGACGGGGTGGCGAGGACGTTCCATCCGGGGTATGTGGATCGGGGTTTGGCCTTGATGCAGCGCTTTGAAAGCGAACTGCAAGCCGACGAAAAAACGCCTTAATTTCGGGTCATGGCCGTGAACAAGAATGCCCTCATGCGTTACCGGATCATCGACCGGTGCCTGACGAATTCCGCGCGCCCCTTCCCCACGAAATCCGACCTCCAACAGGCCTGCGAAGAAGCCCTGTACGGCAGCCAACGCGAACGCATCAGCGCCTCGACCATAGAGAAGGACATGTGGGCGATGAAGAACGAGTCGTCCCTCGGCTTTTATGCGCCCATCGCCTTCAACCGCGACCACAAGGGCTATTACTACACGGACCCCGGCTACAGCATCAACGACGTCCAACTGAACGACGAGGAGCGCGATGCCATCCATTTTGCGGCGCGAACCCTGCTGCAATACCGGGACTTGCCGGTCTTCGCTCAGTTCGACCAAGCCTTGGGGAAAATCCAGGACCGCCTGAGCTTGGCGCCCGACCTCGATGCCGAGCAGCTCACCGATGTGGTGCAGTTCGAGACGTCGCCGGTGGTGGGCGGTTCGGAGTTTCTGGGGGACGTGTTCAAGGCGATCAGGGAGCGCCGGCGGGTGATGCTCCGTTACCGGAAATTTGGCGCAACGGAGGCCAAATCGTATCACCTCGCCCCCTACTTGCTCAAGGAATACCGCAACCGCTGGTACCTCATCGCCTGGTCCGTCCAGCGGAGCGACTACCTGACCTTCGGCCTTGACCGGGTGGAGGAAGTCACGCTGACCGAAGAGCGGTTCGATCCGGCCCCGGACTTTTCGTCGGACCGGTTTTTTGCCCACTCCATCGGCATCACCGAACTGGACGCAGAGCCGCAGGACGTCCTGCTTCACTGCAGTGCGTTGCACGCCCGCTATGTGGCGAGCCAGCCTGTCCACGCGAGCCAATCCCTGACGCCGCTAGACGATGGCCGCGTGGCGTTGCGCCTGCGCGTGCTCCTAACCTACGAATTGGTCGAGTGGATCCTCGGCGCAGGCGCTGCGGTGAAAGTGGTGTCGCCTCCGGCTTTGCGCGATCGGGTGGTGGACGCCTTGAAAAAATCGTTGGACGCGTACAGAACGTAAATCCGTTACGAGGTGGGGGCCTTGCTTCGCCCCATGATCAATTCCCACCTTCCCTTGACCCTTCCTACCAGCCGAGTGCTGGCGGTACAATTGCTCGCTGAACCCCGCTGTGCCGAACTCACATGCCGGGATGCCGCGGGGCACGTGCACGTGCTGCGGTGCAACCTGTGGGCCCTGGATCGGCTGGCTCGAGTCGTTTGGCCTCGTCCGGTGCGGATCGCCTTCCTCGCGGAAGTGGCGGCGCATTTGGGGCAATCCGCGCCTTGGGAGGTGGGCGATGTCCAAATCTACCGCCTCCCAGCCCTAGCGTTCACGGTGCTCTCCACCCCCGAGGGCCTTCGCTACGCACCCATTGTGCCCCCAGATGCTTCGCCCGAATTTCAAAAAAAATCCGGTTCGTAAATCCGTTACGATGTGGCTTCCATCCTTTGTCTTGTTAAACGCAATTCATCATGGCACTTCCCTTGAACCCCATGGCCTTCCAAGCCAGCAACACCGTGACCAACCTCGCAGAAGCGCGCCTCTGGATCGAGCGGTTTTCCCGTCCGATGGGCTTCAACCCGTACGCTTGGGAAACCACGAAACGCCTCGCTTTGCAAGTTTGGCGTTGCCACTTCGAAGGACGGCCGTTCCAACGAACGCTGAACTTCATGCACCCCAGTTTCTACGACATGATCCGCACGCCGGAAGGGATTTCGCTCATTTCGGAACACCACGTGCGCCGTCACCGCAGCGTTTCCACCTGATAACTCCCGACGAAACTGCTTAGTGCCGTGGAAAACTATCGGTACATTTCCCCCCCTCCTCCCCCGTGCACGGCGCAACTCGAAGTATCTTGGTGTTGTTAAAATGGCGCAAAACATCGAAGGCATTTGTTTGTTCATCGTTGTTTTTCGTATTTTCGTCTACCCTTTGAGCGATGCACGACTTCGAATCCATACACCGCCCCTTGCGTGAGGAGATGCACCAGCGTCTCCAAGGCCGCGCGGATTCAGGTGGCGACATGGGGATTTTGGTCTCGTACACGGGCAATTTGTCAGGAACCGCCTCGGATGCGTTGTTGGCTTTGAGCGAACAAGCGGTGATGTCCGTTGGCAGTCCACTGAAGCGGTCTCGGCGCGTCGGACACGTCCTCATCGAAGCCTTGCAGAACGTTTCGCGCCACGGGTGGGTCGATGCGCTAGGCGAAACCCCCTTTTTCCTCACCTTGGAACAAACCCCACTCGGATTCCAAGTCCAGACGGGAAACATCGTCGATTTTGACATGGCCTCCGAATTGCGCGAACGCTTGGCGACGGTGAATGGAATGAGCCGAGACGAACTCCGCAAAGCTTATGTGGAAACGCTCTGCGAAGGCGAATTGAGCGAACGGGGAGGCGCAGGATTGGGCCTCTTGAGCATGGCCAAGCGATCAGAAGGCCCGCTCAATTACCAGTTCTCTGAATGCGGAGAAGAGCTGTTCATGTTCACCCTTGCGGTGCTCGTTCGGAACTGAGCTCAGGTTTTTCGCTCCTTCTTTTTCGCAGCGGGGAACAGGATGTTGTTCAGAATGAGCCGGTAACCGCATGAATTAGGATGCAGGTTCAGGTCCGTCGGCGGATCGTTGACCAAATGGCGGTAGTCCTCCGGATCGTGCCCTCCATAATACGTCCACTGCCCCTGCCCCAACTCGCCGTGGATGTACTTCGCTGACCGGGTGCTCTTGGTTTCGCCCATGATGATGACATCGGGGCGAACGAAATCCTTGCGGAAAGCAGTGGTTTGGCCCATGAATCCCGGAATGGCGCGCTCGTGCGACTGCGTCAACATGGTGGGAATGATGTCCCACTTGGCCGAAAACTCGAACAGGGTGAAGAAATCGTTGAGCTGCTTGAGCTTCGTGTGGTCCTCCGTGGCATCGATGTTGGAAAACTCGTACACCATGGGATCCATCTCCAGCGTGTAGTCTTGAAACGCAAACCCGCGTTCGTAATCGATGGCGTTTGCGGCATTCGGGTCGGCGGGATCGCCATCAAAGGGTGCCGCACAAATGTCCACGTCCTCTGCGGCGAGGGCAATGTCAAACGAATCCGTCCCAGAACACATCGTAAACAGGAAGCCCCCGCCCAAGACGAAATCCCGAATGGTCAGGGCCACTTCCCGCTTCATGTGGCTCACCTTGTGAAACCCGAGCGTGCGTGCGGAGGCGGTTTGGTTCGCGACTTCGTCTTGGTACCAAGGCGCATTGCGGTAGCTGCGGTAGAACTTGCCAAATTGGCCCGTGAAATCCTCGTGGTGGAGGTGCAACCAATCGTACTCCACCAGCTCACCGTTCAGCACTTCCGCATCGTACACCCGCTCGTAGGGGATTTCCGCGTACGCCAAAACCAGCGTCACCGCATCGTCCCACGGCATCTTGCCGTCCGGACTGTACACGGCAATTTTCGGCGCCACTTCCAGCTTCACGTGCTCCATGTTCACCTCGGGATCGGCGATTTCCGAGAGGATGGCCGCGGCTTGGACGTCGGCGATGACTTGGTGCGACACCCCCCGAATGACGCACTCGGATACGATTTCGGGAGCGTTCGGAAGGAGGAAGCTGCCGCCTCGGTAATTCAACAACCACTCGACTTCGAGGTCATTCTCAAGCACCCAAAAGGCGATGCCATAAGCCTTCAAATGGTTCTGCTGGCTGTCGTCCATGGGCAGCAACACCCGGCTCGCCTGAGCGCCAACTCCCCAAAACAACAAGACCACCAATACCCACCACCTCACCGGGTGCACCGTTCGCTTTGCCATGTTCCGAAGTTACGAAGGCGAGCGCTGCGCTCAGAAGGGCGCGTCGGATTCGGGAAGGTCATCCATCCGGGACCGCACCGTCACCGTCGGCGGCTGGTTCATGAAGTCGTTGTTGGGCATCATGCCGCCCGTGCCTCCCCCGCGATCGAAGCCCGGGCCTTGTTCAAACTCGTCCCAGTTCGTGAACTTCGCGAGGCGCTGGACGAAGCGCAACCGGATGTCTTCGAGGGCGCCGTGCCGGTGTTTGGCCAAAATGAATTCCCCCAACCCCGCCGTGTCGATGCCATCCTTGTAATCCGTGAAGCCATAATACTCCGGCCGGTAGATGAACGCGACCAAATCCGCGTCCTGCTCGATGGCCCCGGATTCCCGCAGGTCGGACAACATCGGCCGCTTGTCGCCCCCTCGCGTTTCCACGCTCCGCGAAAGCTGGGACAGCGCAATGATGGGGATGTCCAGCTCCTTCGCAATGGACTTGATGGAACGCGAAATCGTCGAAATCTCCTGTTCGCGGTTGCCTTTGTCGGAACCGGCGCTCATGAGCTGGAGGTAGTCGATGATGACCATTTCAATGCCGTTGGCGGACTTGAGTCGGCGGCACTTGGCCCGCAACTCAAAAACGCTCAGCGCCGGGGTGTCGTCGATGAACAAGGGCGCCTTGGACAACTTGCCGATGCGCTCGTGAAGTTGCGTGTATTCGTGGTCCTCGAGGGTTCCTTTCCGGAACTTGTCGGAGCTGATTTCGGTCTCGGAGGAAATGAGGCGCTGCACGATTTGGATGGCGGACATTTCCAGCGAAAACAAAGCGACCGGAATGCCGTGATCGACGGTGACGTTGCGCGCCATGGACAGCACGAAGGCGGTTTTCCCCATCCCCGGGCGAGCGGCCAGGACGACCATGTCGCTGCGTTGGAATCCACCCGTAACCTTGTCGATGCCTGCAAATCCGGACGGAATGCCGCTCACGCCGCCCTCTTGGCTTCGGGCGTTGTCGATTTCTTCGAGCGCCTTCTTCATGATGTCCTTCATGGACTCATAGCTCCGGCGAATGTTGCCCTGCGCCACTTCGAACAGGTTGCTTTCCGCCTCATCGAGGAGGTCCAGCACATCCGTCGTTTCTTCGAATGCCTTCGTGGTGATTTCGGTGGAAACCCGGATGAGTTCGCGCTGGATGTGCTTCTGCGAGATGATGCGGGCGTGGGCCTCGATGTTCGCTGTGCTCGCCACCCGCGCCGTCAATTTGGCCACAGCGGAGGCGCCACCGACGAGGGCGAGGTCGCCGTTCTTGCGCAACTTTTCCGTCACAGTCAACATGTCCACCGGCTCGGAGTCGTTGAAGAGTTGGGCAATGGCGGCGTAGATGGCCTTGTGTCCGTCCTTGTAGAAGCTCTCGGCTTGGAGGACGTCGATCACGGCATTGACGGCCGTCGCTTCGAGCATCATCGCACCGAGCACCGCCTCTTCGAGTTCCATGGCTTGAGGCGGCAATTTGCCGAGGGAAAGTTCCGGAGAAAGCGGGCTGCGCGTGGCGTTGCGCACGCGGTTGTTGGTGGTGTATGGGGAATCGCTCATGGACGGATTTTGGACCAAAAATGGAACCTCTAATTTACCCCCATTCACCACCACCTTCCGCGCCGGGAAATCCACAACGCATCGACACGGTTATGCACAATGCCCTGTCCGTGGTGCCCATTCCTTAACAAACTCCAACGACCCCGCATTGAGAAGTGAATTACCTTGCGCGCTCACCCCGCAGCCATGACCGATTCCCTTCAGTACCCCCAAGAAGAACCGGATTTCAACGTCGCCATCTCCCTGAGTTTGGTGCTCATCGGGTTCGATGGACAGCAATTGCAAATCCTGGTCGCAAAGAGCGCACGGAAGCCGTTTGAGGGCGCGCTGATGCTGCCGAGCCGCTACATCCACCACACCGCGGAATTCATGTTGAGTGCGCGGAAGATGTTCGAGCAGTTGTTCGGCTACGACGACCCCGAAATCATCGAACAGCTGCAGGCCTTCGGCAAGGTGTACCGCCACCCGGGCGGGCGGGTGGTCAACGTGGCCCACTACGCATTGGTGAGGAAGGAGGATTTCCAAGCGGAGCGTTGGGAGAAATATGGGATGCAGTGGGTTCCTTATTTGCAGATGCCGGATTTGGCCTACGACCACAACGACATCGTGCAGTACGCCAAGGAGCGGCTTAAGCGGCGCGTCAAACGGCGACCTGTGGGCTTCAATTTACTCCCCGAAGAATTCACTCTCGGCCAGCTGCAAACCCTTTATGAAGCGGCGCTCGGCAAAAGCTTCGACAAGCGGAATTTCCGCAAGAAACTGTTCAAAACCACCCTGCTCATCGACCTCGACAAGAAATCCGATGGCAGCGGACGGGGGCAGCACAAGGGCAGCCAATTGTTCGGCTTCAACCGGGAGAAATACGAAAAAATGAAGCTCACCGGTTACGACTTCCTGTTCTAACCGACACGACGCAAAAACGGCCCGCAGAACGGGCCGTTTTTCGTGGCAAACTCCGGAGGATTAAAGGCCAAATGCCTCCCGAACCGCTTCGACGCGGTCCAGTTTCTCCCACGGAAAGAGCGTGACCTCCACGCTGAAATCCTTGCCGTTTGCATGGCGGAAGGTCTTCGTCTTGACCTCGGGTTCGCGCCCCATGTGTCCGTAGGCAGCGGTCTCCTCGTAGATGGGCATCCGGAGCTGGAAGGCCTGTTCGATGTCGTAGGGGCGGGTCGGGAAAATCGTCCGCACCACGTCCGCGATTTCACCATCCGTCAAGTTCATGTGAGATGTTCCGTACGTGTTGATGTAGAAGCCGACCGGCTCCGCGACACCGATGGCGTAAGCGAGCTGCACCAAGGCTTCATCGCACAAGCCGGCAGCCACCAAATGCTTCGCGATGTAGCGCGCGGCATAGGCTGCACTGCGGTCCACCTTCGACGGGTCTTTGCCGCTGAACGCACCGCCACCGTGGGCGCCCTTGCCCCCGTAGGTGTCGACGATGATCTTCCGACCGGTCAACCCCGTGTCGCCGTGCGGGCCTCCGATGACGAACTTGCCCGTGGGATTGACGTGCAAGGTGATGTCATCGCCGAACAGCGCCTGCACGTCCTCGGACATCGTCGCCTTCACACGGGGAATGAGGACGTCTTGGACGTCCTTTTTGATTTGGTCGAGCATGGTCTGCTCGTCTTCGTGGAAGGGGTCGTGTTGCGTGGAAACGACGATGGCCTCGATGCGCTCGGGCGTGTCGTCATCGGCGTATTGGATGGTCACTTGGGACTTGGCATCCGGCCGCAAGTAGGGCATCGGACTGTTTTCCTCGCGGCGGATGGTGGCGAGCTCGCGGAGCAAGCGGTGGCTGAGCTCGAGCGGAAGCGGCATGAAGTTCTCGGTCTCGCGGCAGGCGTAACCGAACATCATGCCTTGGTCGCCGGCTCCCTGTTCCTCGGGAGTGGCGCGGTCGACGCCTTGGTTGATGTCGGGCGATTGCTCGTGGAGCGCGCTCAAAATGCCGCACGATTGCGCTTCAAACATGTAGTCGCTCTTCGTGTATCCAATGCGTTCGATGACGTCGCGGGCGACTTGCTGCACGTCGACGTACGCCTCGCTTTTGATTTCGCCGGCAAGCACGACCTGACCGGTGGTCACGAGGGTCTCGCAGGCCACTTTCGACTGGGAGTCGGCGGCGAGGAAGTGGTCGATGATGGCGTCCGAGATTTGGTCTGCAACCTTATCTGGATGCCCTTCCGAAACGGACTCTGAGGTGAAGTAATAGCTCATGTGGATGCAAAAGTAATGGGAAATCTGCGTGAAATAATCGTCGCGATTTCGACGTACCTTGCGCATGCTTATCGCGAAAGACGGAGGGACAGGCCCTGTGAAGTCTTGGCAACCCGGGAATGGGCCGGGTGCCACATCCTCCCCACCGATGGTGGGAAAGATGAGCCACGAACGGTTCTTTTTGAACCTTTCCGCTTGCGCGACTGAGCCCAACATCGATCGCAACGGCATGAACTCCCTTTCTGAACGAACCCACACCCTGCACGAGGCTGCCGCCGAGCGCATCCTCATCCTCGACGGTGCCATGGGCACGATGATCCAACGCCACCGCCTCTCCGAGGAGGACTTTCGCGGCAGGCTGTTCGCGGAACACGAACGACCGCTCAAAGGCAACAACGACGTGCTGTGTTTGACGCGTCCAGAGGTTGTGAAAGGCATCCACGCGGAATACTTGGCCGCAGGTGCGGACCTCGTCGAAACGAACACCTTCAGCGCCACGCGCATTGCCCAAGCGGATTATGGACTGGAAGATTGGGCGTTTCGCATCAACGAAGCCGCTGCGCGGATTGCTCGGGAAGCGGCGGATGAAGCGGAGGCGCGCACGGGGGTGCCCCGCTTTGTGGCAGGGGCCCTCGGACCGACGAACAAAACCGCCTCGCTCTCCCCCGACGTGAACCGGCCGGGTTTCCGCGCCATCACGTTCACGGAGTTGGTCGCGGCTTATCGGGAGCAGGCGGATGGATTGATGGCGGGCGGCGCGGATGCCTTGTTGGTGGAGACGATTTTTGACACGTTGAATGCGAAGGCGGCCTTGTTCGCCATTGAAGAAGCCTTCGACGCGCGGGGCGAGCGGTTGCCCATCCTGATTTCGGGCACGATCACGGATGCCTCGGGCAGGACCTTGAGTGGCCAAACCACGGAGGCCTTCCTCATCTCCCTGCAACACGTTCCGGCCTTCAGCATCGGCCTGAACTGTGCCTTGGGAGCCGAACAGCTCACTCCCTTCTTGGAGGTCATGGCGCGCGAGGCCCCGTGCCGCGTGAGCGCCTATCCGAATGCCGGCTTGCCGAATGAACTTGGCGAGTACGACCAAGGTCCGGATGCGATGGCGGAAGCCGTTCGTCCCTTCCTCGAACAGGGCTGGTTGAACATCCTCGGCGGCTGTTGCGGAACGACCCCCGACCACATCGCCGCCCTCGCCCGCGTGGCCTCCGAATACGCGCCCCGTCCCCTGCCCGCCAACGCCCCCGCCTCATGAGCCGCATCACCACCTTGCAACTCGCCGGGCTCGAGCCCCTGAACGTCACGCCGGAGTCGAACTTCATCAACATCGGTGAGCGCACGAACGTGACCGGAAGCCGGCGGTTTGCGCGGCTCATTCGAGAAGGACAATACGACGAGGCCCTTGCCATCGCCCGCGAACAGGTCGAAGGCGGGGCGCAGATTTTGGACGTCAACATGGACGAAGGCCTCATCGACGGCGTCGAGGCCATGCGCACGTTCCTGAACCTCATTGCCTCCGAGCCGGACATCGCCCGCATCCCCATCATGATCGACTCGAGCGATTTCGCCATCATCGAAGCGGGCCTTCAGGTGTTGCAAGGCAAGGGGGTCGTGAATTCCATTTCGCTGAAAGCCGGTGAGGCCGAGTTCTTGCAGCACGCACGCACCATTCGCCGTTATGGGGCCGCGGTCGTTGTGATGGCCTTCGACGAGGAGGGCCAAGCCGATTCGTACGAGCGGCGCATTGCGATTTGCGAACGGGCGTACCGGCTTTTGGTGGACCAAATCCACTTCCCCCCCAACGACATCATCTTCGACCCCAACGTTTTCCCCGTCGCCACGGGCATGGCGGAACACCGCCGAAACGCCCTCGACTTCATCGAGGCGACCGCTTGGATCCGCGCCCACCTGCCGGGCGCCCACGTGTCCGGCGGCGTTTCCAACGTCAGTTTCTCCTTCCGTGGCCATCCCGTGGTGCGCGAGGCCATGCATTCGGCCTTCCTCTACCACGCCATTCGGGCGGGCATGGACCTCGGCATCGTCAACCCCACGTTGCTCGGCGTCTACGATGACCTGCCTGCCGATCTTCTCGAGCGCGTGGAGGACGTCTTGCTCGACCGGCGCGACGACGCTTCCGAGCGGTTGCTGGCTTGGGCCGACGAGCACGGCAGCGAGGGCGCGGCATCTAACGCGGGCCGCGCACAAGCCGCATGGAAGGAACTGCCTTGGCGGAAGCGCCTGCAACACGCGCTCATTCAGGGCCTGACGGAATGTGTGGAAGAAGACGCTGAAGCAGCCCGACAGGCACTCGGATCGCCGCTTGCCGTCATCGAAGGGCCGCTGATGGACGGCATGAACGAGGTCGGCGATCGGTTTGGCGCAGGCAAAATGTTCTTGCCCCAAGTCGTCAAAAGCGCCCGGGTCATGAAGCAAGCCGTGGCTTACTTGACGCCCTTTCTGGAGGCGGAAAAAGCGAAAGGTCGGCCCGCAGCCACGGTGGTCCTCGCGACCGTCAAAGGCGACGTGCACGACATCGGGAAAAACATCGTGGGCGTCGTGCTCGGCTGCAACGGCTACCGCGTGGTGGACCTCGGGGTGATGGTGCCGAAACACGACATCCTTGACGCCGCAGAACGGGAAGGAGCGGACGTCATCGGACTGAGCGGGCTCATCACACCTTCGCTGGAGGAAATGGCCGAGGTGGTCGAGGCCATGGCCGAGCGCGGCATGTCCCAACCGCTGCTCATCGGAGGGGCCACGACTTCGCGGGTGCACACGGCGGTCAAGCTGGCGCCCCGCGCGCCGTCCGTGGATGTGGTGCACGTGAACGACGCGTCGCGGGCCGTTCCGGTGGTGGCGAAGCTCGTTTCGGACACGCAGCGACAGGGGTTCCTCGCGGAACTCAAGGCCGATCAAGAAAAGGTGAGGGCGCAGTACGCGCGGGATCGGGAAGCGAAATCGCTGCTGCCGCTTGAGGTGGCGCGCGAACGGGGAGGGATTGCGGGCGAGTCCGCGCCCGCGCCCGCCCATCCCGGGGTGCACGTGTTCGAACGCGTGGACGTGGTCGGGTTGCGGCAACTGATCGATTGGGGACCGTTTTTCCGGGCGTGGGGCTTGGCGGGGGCGTTTCCGCGCATCCTCGACGACGAGGTCGTGGGGGAAGAGGCGCGGAAGGTCTTGGTGGATGCGGAGGCGCTGCTGGACCGTTGGGAGGCGGAAGCGTCGATTCGGCCGTGTGCCATCGCGGGCCTCTTCGCGGCCCGTCGGGTGGGGCCGGAATCCGTGGCCGTTGGGCCGCAAGGGGTTCGGTTTGAATTCCTCCGGCAACAACTGCCCCAGCGGGATGGGGTGCAGCGTTCGTTGGCCGATTTCGTGGCCGCAGACGACCACATCGGATGCTTTGCGACGGCCGTCCATGGCGTGGAGGCGTGGGCCCAAGCGGCTGCGGATGAAGGGGACGACTACGCCTCCATCCTCGCAAAGGCCGTGGGGGACCGGATTGCGGAGGCCCTCGCTGAATGGCTGCACCGCGAAGTGCGCGTGCGGCTTTGGGGCTATGCGCCCGACGAGGCGTGCTCCGTGGAAGAACTGATTCGCGAACGGTATCGGGGAATTCGGCCAGCGCCGGGGTATCCTGCTTGCCCGGATCACGAGGACAAACGCGCGATTTGGGAACTGCTCGACGTGGAATCCCGATTGGGCATTCGGCTGACGGAAACGCTCGCCATGACCCCCGCCGCCGCCGTTTCCGGTTATTATTTCGCTCCGCAAGAAGCGCGCTATTTCGCGGTGGGTCTGGTGGGAGCGGACCAACTTGAGGACTATGCACAACGGCGTGGCATGGCCCATGAACAGGCGCGCAAGGCGCTTTCGATGAATCTGCATTTGGCATGAAAATCACCCAACACATTCAAGAGGCGAAGCGCACGCTGTTCAGCTTCGAACTGCTGCCGCCGCTCAAGGGCGAAAACATCGGACGCATCCACGACACGGTGGAGGAATTGCTGCCGTTTGAACCGGCGTTCGTCGATGTGACGTACCACCGAGAGGAATACGTTTACCGGGAAGTGCAGTCCGGGCTGCTGCAGAAGCGGACGGTGCGCAAGCGACCGGGAACGGTGGGCATTTGCGCCGCCATCCAGCACAAGTACAACCTCGACGCGGTGCCGCACATCATCTGCGGCGGCTTTTCGAAGGAGGAAACGGAGAACGCGTTGATCGATTTGGACTTCGTGGGCGTGGACAACGTGCTCGTGCTGCGCGGCGACCCCATCCGAAGCGAGGGCCGGTTCAAGGCGGAGGCGGATGGCCACGCGTACGCCATCGACCTGTTGAACCAAATCGCGGACATGAACCGCGGACAATACCTCGACCCCGAATTGCGCAACACGAACGCCACGGATTTTTGCATCGGCGTGGCCGGCTATCCGGAAAAGCACTTCGAAGCCCCCAATGCCGCGAGCGACTTGCGGTGGCTGAAGCGCAAAGTCGAGGACGGCGCGGAGTACGTCATCACCCAGATGTTTTTCGACAACGAAGCGTACTTCGATTTCGTGGCGGCTTGCCGCGCCGCAGAAATTCACGTGCCCATCATCCCCGGACTGAAGCCGCTGGCAAACCGCCGACAACTGCAAGCGCTGCCCCAAAACTTCCACGTGAACATGCCGGACGAGTTGGTCCAGGCGGTGGAATCGGCCAAGGACGACCGGGAAGTGCGCACCATCGGCGTGGAGTGGTGCATTGCGCAGGCGAAGGAACTGAAAGCGGCGGGCGTTCCCGCGTTGCACTTTTACACGATGGGGCGACCGGAACCCACGGCCACCATCGCGCGTGCGGTTTTCTAATTGCTGGCATCACGCATCCTGATGCGCGGTTGTTGAGGGGCAGCAGACCTTTGCGGCATGGTACGCATCGGATCCGACTGGAAGCATGCGGCCGCGCTGTTGATGCGCGGTGCGCTGGTGGCCCTGCCCACGGAAACCGTCTACGGTTTGGCAGGCAGAAGCGACGACCCCACGGTGCTGAAACGCATCTACGCCGCGAAAAACCGACCGGGCAACAACCCGCTCATTTTGCACTGCTCCGATTTGGACATGGTGCGGGAGGTGGCGCATTTGGAGGGCGAGGCCTTGTTGTTGGCGGAAGCCTTTTGGCCGGGACCGTTGACGTTGTTGTTGCCCCGGCGTGAGGGCGTCTTGGACGAAGCGTGTGCGGGGTTGCCGCGGGTGGCGGTTCGGATTCCCGATTCCAAGCTCTTCCGCGCTGTGATTGCTGCGGTGGATGTGCCGTTGGCCGCGCCGAGTGCGAACATGAGCGGTTATGTGAGCCCCACGCGCGCGGAGCACGTGCTGGCGGGCATGGGAAATCGGGTGGATCACATCCTCGATGGCGGACCGTGCACAGCGGGCATCGAATCCACGATCGTGGGCTGGGATGCGGACGGCGTGGGTGAGGTGTACCGGTTGGGGGCGCTGACGCAGCAGGATTTGGAAAGCCAAACCCCGCACGCCTGGCCCCTTCACCGATCCGATGCCCATCAGCCGGAAGCGCCGGGCGCGCTCCCCCATCACTACGCCCCCCACACGCCGGTTTGCCTCGAACTCCCTCAGCCGGGGGACGCGTGGGTCACGTGGTCGGCTCGGGCGGCCGAGTGGCCGGGTGAACCGGGCATTCGCCACCACCGCATCTCCTCGACTGGCGACCTTGCGGAAGCGGCGCGCAACCTCTACGCGGCCTTCATCGAATTGGACGGAAGCGGTGTGAAGCGCATTTGCGTGGAGGCGTTCCCTGAAACGGGATTGGGAGCGGCGCTGAGGGAACGGGTGCAGCGAGCGGCAGCGCGGCCCCACAAGTCATCCGCGGCATGAGCGCTTCATTGCTACTGGAGAACCTGACGAACCCGGCGCTGCTGTTCTTCCTATTGGGCGTCTTTGCTGTCCAGATCAAATCGGATTTGGCCATTCCGGAAACGTCCTCCAAATTCATTTCCCTGTACCTGCTGTTCGCCATCGGATTCGAAGGCGGGCAGGAGATGGCGCACAGCCCGTCTGGATCTGAATTCCTGCGCGCTGCGCTGCTGGGCATCGGCTTGGCCATGGCGGTTCCACTCTATGTGTTCTTCCTTGCTCGGGCCAAATTCGGCTCCGAAAACGCCGGTGCCATTGCGGCCGCATACGGGTCGATCAGTGCCGTGACGTTCGTGACGGCGGTTTCACTCCTCGAATCGCAGGGCACGGCGTTTCACGGTCACTTGGTCGCCGTCATGGCACTCATGGAAGCGCCGGCCATTGTGGTCGGGGTGTTTTTGAAGGAACGGTTTGGGACGGGGACTTCGAATTTGTCCTGGAAGGAAGTCATTCGACACGCCCTCGGCAATGGGAGCGTGGTGCTCATCCTCGGGAGCCTGGTCATCGGCGCCACGGCCACGGAAGCGCAAGCCGAAGGCATCCACCCGTTCACCACGGACTTGTTCAAGGGCTTCCTCGCCATTTTCCTGCTCGACATGGGACTGGTGAGCGGACGGGGATTGCGGAATTTCATGAAGCACGGGGCGTTTGCGCCGGCTCTCGCCACCGTCGTCCCCCTCGTGAACGGGGCCATCACGGCCTACATCACCGGCTGGTGGTTTGAGTCTCCGGGGGATCGGTTTCTGTTCAGCGTGCTCGCGGCCAGCGCCTCGTACATCGCGGTTCCAGCGGCCATGCGGCTTGCGGCTCCTGAGGCCCAGCCGGGCCTGTACATCCCCATGGCACTCGCGGTGACCTTCCCTGTGAACTTGACGCTCGGATTCCCGATTTATCAGGCCATCATCGGTTGATCTGCCCGCACGTCGCGGCCCATGGGAAGTGCTCGGCGACGAGGGCATCGCGTTTCGACAACAAATGGCTTTCGAACCGGGCGCGCAGTGCCGTGACGGGCTTTCCTTTTCGTCGCACGAGCTGCCAAGCCGTTTCCCAATCGCCGTGCACCGGGGTGGAGGCGATGAGGCCCAGGCGCTTTTCCGGGGCGAAACCCGCCACGGACATCAAGGAGATGCCCATTCCGGCCATTACGGCCTGCTTCACGGCCTCGTTCGTCGCGAGCTCCCAAACCGGCGAGATGTCAACGCCTCCTGCGGCGAGCAAGCGCTCGAACGCGCGCCGGGTTCCGCTCCCTGACTCGCGGAAAATCAGCGCGGACTCACCGAGCCAATCGTAGAATGCTGGGGACTGCGGATCGGGAATGCGCCATCCCGGAGGGGCGACGATGTGCAGCTCATTTGGAACGAGCGGAATCGACTCGACCTCCATGCGTTCGGGCGGGAGGCTGACCAGCGCGTAATCGACGGCGTTCTGCTCGAGGAGTTCAATGACGCGGCTGCGGTTGGTCACTTCGAGCTGGATGGACACGTGCGGGTGGTCGGCAGCGAATGCCGCGAGGAACCTGGGGAGCACGTATTTCCCGGTGGAGACCGAGGCGATGGAGAGGTTTCCGGTCCATTCGCCCGGTTGTTCTGAGCGCTTGCGGTGGATGGAATGGGCCTCGTTGAGAATGGATTTGGCATGCTCCAACACCTCCTCGCCAAACGGCGTCAAGTCCATGCGGCGGCCCACCCGCTCGAACAACGGACGCTCGAACCCGTCCTCAAATCCCCTCAGCTGCATCGAAACCGCCGGTTGAGTCAAGTGCAACTCCTCGGCCGCTCGTGTCACGCTGCCCGCCGAAACCACCGTCACGAAGGCGCGCAATTGCTGAAGGGTAAAGTTCATAACGGAGGAACAAGGGGGCTCGTACTTCAGTTCACCGACTTAAACATCACAAAGATTGATGCGTACATTCAGCCCTCGTTATTTTTGTTCTGCTGATTGCCACGAAATCCTTGTCATCATGCTCATCAACCATTCACCATAACCTGTTCTCATGCCAAAAACTGAAGATTACCTTGCCCTTGAAGGGGCCATTAACCACGCGTTTCAGGCGAGTTTAACGCCCTTCGAGGCGTTTCGCTTGCTGCAAAGCGGTCACGAGCGCTTCTTGAATCACTTGACGCATCGACGATCCCGGGGCAACCTGCTCGCGGATGCGGCTACAGGCCAATATCCGTATGCCGCGGTGCTCGGGTGCATCGATTCGCGGGTTCCCGTGGAGGAAGTATTCGACGCGGCGTTCGGCGACATGTTCGTGGCGCGGGTGGCGGGCAACACGGTCAGTTCCGACATCCTTGGAAGCTTGGAGTATGCGTGCAAGTATGCGGGAGCGAAGTTGATTTTGGTCCTTGGTCACACGAAATGCGGCGCGGTACAAGGGGCGTGGAGTAAACTCGAGGATGGTCACATCACCGAGCTGTTGCTCCACATTGAGCCGGCCGTGCGCGCGGTGCAATCCGTGCGTGGGGCGGAGCCGACCGACGACAACTTGAAGGCCTGCGTGGAAGCCAATGTCTCGCACACGGTGAAGCAAATCCGGGAAAAAAGCACCATCCTTTCGGGAATGGAGGCGGCCGGGGAAATCGCCGTGATCGGTGGAATGTATGACGTGTCCACAGGGCGCGTGGAATTTGTGGTCCAGCCGAGCTGGGCGGCCGAAACGGAAACGGCCTGATGGACGCGACGCGATTCCCTTCGGTGCGCATTTGGGTTGCCGTGCTGGCGAGCCTTTGGTTTGTCGTGCACTGCGCTTCGGTGGTGGAATCGCATTGGGCTGGCGCCCCATGGAGTGATGTGGAGAACTCGGGCGAAGACGCCCCTTGGTCCGATGAGGCGGAGAGCGACCGGAGCGATGCCGACGAAAGCGAGGACGAGGAGCGAGAAGATGAGGTGAAGGTGCTCGCAAAGGGCTGGATGGCAGTGGCTGGCCTGCGGTCGATGAACAGCCGTCTGCACAACCCATCGGTGGGACCCGAGCGGGCAGGGCATGGATTGCCCCCTTCGCCCCCACCGAGGCGAAGCTGCTGAACCTTCGCCCTTGACGCGTTAGCGCGTCCCTCTTTTTCCCTAAAAAACTGCTGGCTCGCGCCGGCTTCAACCCTTGCTTCATGTTCAAGCACTTCAAAAACGACCTGCCCGCATCCATCGTGGTCTTCCTCGTGGCCTTGCCGCTCTGTCTCGGAATCGCCCTCGCTTCAGGGGCCCCTCCCCTTTCTGGCATCATTGCCGGCATCATCGGCGGCCTCGTCGTTGGTGCGCTTTCAGGCTCGCCCCTAGGCGTCTCAGGGCCCGCAGCGGGATTGACGGTCATCGTCCTTGGCGGCATCGAATCGCTGCCCACGTTTCAGGTATTCCTCTCTGCGGTGGTCCTCGCGGGGGCAATCCAAATCGTCCTGGGGCTGTTGCGGGCAGGCGTCATCGGCCTGTACTTCCCTTCCGCCGTCATCCAAGGCATGCTGGCGGCCATCGGCATCATCATTTTCCTCAAGCAAATCCCGCACGCCGTGGGATACGACGCCGATCCGGAGGGGGAGATGGATTTCCTGCAGCCGGATGGCTACAACACGTTTTCGGAGCTTTGGCACGCTGGGGGATTGCTCGAGCCGTGGGCCGTCTTGATTGCGCTGGCGTCCCTGGCCGTGCTGCTCATTTGGGAAACCCCGTGGGTGAAAGGCCAAAACTGGTCGCGCCTCGTCCCCGGCTCCCTCATCGCGGTCCTCCTCGGCGCCTTCCTGCAGGGGATTGCCCCCGCCGAATACGCCCTCAGCGTTGACCACCTGGTGAACATTCCCATCACCAGCGACGTCTCCTCCCTGTTGAACTTTCCGGACTTTTCGATGGTGTTCAGCAAGGAGATTTGGACCCTCGCTATCGCCTTGGCCGTGGTGGCCTCCCTCGAGACCCTGCTGTGCGTCGAAGCCACTGACAAGCTCGACCCGCACAAACGCGTGACCCCGACAAATCGCGAACTCGTGGCTCAAGGCTTGGGCAACGCACTAAGCGGCCTCGTCGGCGGCCTGCCCGTTACGCAGGTCATCGTGCGGAGTTCCGCGAACATTCAAAGCGGTGGAGTCACGAAACTCAGCGGCATCCTGCACGGGGCTTTCCTGCTCATCGCTGTGTTGACCATTCCAAGGTGGCTGAACTTGATCCCGCTTGCGAGTTTGGCCGCAATCCTTTTGGTCGTGGGATACAAACTAGCCCGTCCGGAGACCTTTGTACGGCTCTACAAGGAAGGGCGGCGTCAATTCGTACCGTTCTTGATCACGGTGTTGGCCATCGTGTTTACGGATTTACTCGTGGGCATCGGCATTGGCCTGGCCACCGCCATCGTCACCATTTTGCTTGACCACTACCGCCGGCCCTTCACGGAATACCGAATCGACCCCAGCACCAACACGTGCGAAATTCGACTACCTGAAGACGTCACCTTCTTGCACAAAGCAGGTATCCGAGAGGCCCTTGCTTCCATCCCCAACGGAGGCAAAATACGACTCGATGCTTCGAAGGCTCAACGGGTGGACCCCGATGTTCTCGAAATCATTGAGGACTTCCGCCTGCATGCAGTCACGGACAACATCGACGTTGAATACCTCAAACCCACGGCAGCCGCAGGCCCTGAGAAGCCCCTGCCCGAATTCAAAAAAGCGTTACTTCTTGCGGAAAAAGAGTCGCAACGCAGCACCTGAGAAATCATAAGCCTCCCGCAAGTGGTTCTCCAAGAACCGCTTGTAGGGGTCTTTCACGTACTGCGGCAGGTTGCAATAGAAGGCAAACGTCGGCGTCTGCGATTGCAATTGGGTCACGTACTTGATGCGCACCATCTTGCCCTTGAACATGGGGGGCGGCTGGTGATTCATAATGGGCAACAAGAACTCGTTCAACTCGCTCGTAGGAATGTGCCGACGGCGGTTTTCGTTCACGTGCAAGGCCGCCTCAAACGCCTTGATGATGCGTTGCTTCGTGACGTTGGATGTGAAGACAATGGGCACATCGGTGAACGGCGCGATGCGTTCCCGAATCTTCTCCTCATAAGCAGCCATCGTGTTGTGATCCTTTTCAATCAAATCCCACTTGTTGACGACTATGACGACGCCGCGGTAGCTACTGACTGCTTGCCAAAACACATGCAAGTCTTGGCGCTCAAACCCTTGGTCTGCATCGATGAGGAGCATGCAAACATCGCTTTCATCGATGCTGCGAATGGTTCGCAACGTGCTGTAGAATTCCAACTGGTCCTCCACCTGCTTCCGCTTGCGCAGTCCAGCCGTGTCCACCAATTCGAAATCAAAACCGAACATGTTGTAGCGGGTGTGGATGCTGTCGCGTGTTGTACCGGCAATGTCGGTCACAATGTTCCGCTCCTGCCCCAACAAGGTGTTGATCAACGTGCTCTTGCCAACGTTAGGCCGCCCAATGACCGCAATCTTCGGGACCCCGCTGTCCTCCGGCTCCGGCAGCTCAGGCAACTGCGACACCAACGCAT
This sequence comes from uncultured Flavobacteriales bacterium, assembly GCA_965656785.1. Taxonomy (GTDB): domain Bacteria; phylum Bacteroidota; class Bacteroidia; order Flavobacteriales_D; family Sanyastnellaceae; genus JALQTD01. The sequence continues at coordinate 648 of CBFHLY010000006.1, read as the reverse complement.
CCAAAAATTCACCGGTCCCATAACCACTCGAAGCACTGATGGTATGCACTTGCGAATCCAAACCCAGGGAATAGAATTCCGAAGAACCCACGTCGTGCGCACCGGTATCCACCTTGTTGCATGCTAGCAGAACGGGCTTGCCACTGCGCCGCAACAAGCGCGCAATGTCCTCATCCAAATCCGTGACGCCCGTCTGGACATCGACCATGAAAACAATGAGATCCGCCTCTTCGACGCTCAATTGAACCTGGGTTCGAATCGCCGCCTCAAACTTGTCATCACTTTTGGTAATCCAACCGCCAGTGTCGATGACAGTGAACGCCTTCTCTGTCCAAAGCGCATGCCCATACTTCCGGTCGCGGGTGGTGCCGCTGGTCGGATCGGTGATGGCATCCCGCGTCTCGGTAAGCCGATTGAACAGCGTGCTCTTGCCCACATTGGGCCGTCCGACAATTGCAACCAAATTCTGCATATCCTGATCGATTCAATCCGGAGTGAAATTCCGGGCTTCAAACTTACTGCGTCTGTGCACATGCCCTGAAGCGATTCGCACAATTCAAGGCAAAAAAAGAGGGTCCCTGTTAGGGGACCCTCAAGAGTGGCGTCGACATACTCTCCCGCCGTAGCAGTACCATCTGCGCTGGTGGG
>CBFHLY010000005.1:0-119383 GCA_965656785.1 uncultured Flavobacteriales bacterium | reverse complement strand
AACGCAGCCACCGCCGACACCACAGCGACCACCGCCCCCAACGCCCAACCTTTCCATTCCGCATTCATGCCCCGAAGTTCAGGAAATCCGGCTCCAATCCGGCCGCCCCGCCGCCACACGTTTCAACTCCCGATTGAGGATAGCATGCTCCGGCTTCGCCAGCTCCGGATCCTCCTCCAACACCCGCGAAGCGATGTAGCGCGCGGCGCTCAACACCTCCCGGTCCCGCATCAAATCCGCCATCTTCAAATCCGGTACCCCAGACTGTTGCGTCCCCATCAAATCGCCCGGCCCCCGCAATTCCAAATCCACCTCCGCGATCTCAAACCCGTCATTCGTTCGGCACATCGTCTCCATCCGCAGCGCCGCCTCTTTCCCGAGCTCGTCCTTCGTCATCAAGATGCAGTAACTCTGCTCGGCGCCACGCCCCACGCGGCCCCGCAGTTGGTGCAGTTGGGAAAGGCCGAAGCGCTCGGCGGATTCAATGATCATCACAGAAGCATTGGGGACGTTCACGCCGACCTCAATGACCGTGGTTGCCACGAGGATGTGCGCTTCGCCGTTTGCGAACCGCTTCATTTCGAGGTCCTTGTCCTCGGCGGGCATGCGGCCGTGCACGATGCTGATGCGGTACGTCGGGAGCGGGAAGCGGCGCGAGAGGCTCTCGTAGCCGTCCATGAGGTCCTTGTGGTCGAGGGTCGCGCTTTCTTCGATGAGCGGGAAGACGACGTAAACTTGGCGGCCGCGCGCGATTTCTTCCTCGACGAATTGCAGGACGCGGAGGCGCGCGCCGTCCGTTCGGTGGACGGTGCGAATGGGCTTGCGGCCGGGCGGCAATTCGTCGATGATGCTGACGTCGAGGTCGCCGTAAGCCGTCATCGCGAGGGTGCGCGGGATGGGCGTGGCCGTCATGACGAGGACGTGGGGGGGCGGATTGGATTTGGCCCAAAGCTTCGCCCGCTGCTGCACGCCAAACCGGTGCTGCTCATCGATGACGGCCAATCCCAACGCCCTGAACTTCACCCCGGGCTCAATGAGGGCATGGGTGCCGACGAGGATGTGCACCTCGCCGTTCGCCAAGCCCTCCAAAATCGGCACGCGATCCGCCTTTTTCACCGATCCGGTGAGCAGCTCGACGCGCACGTCCAGCTCGGCGAGCAAGTCCTTGAACCCGACGAAATGCTGGTTCGCGAGGATTTCAGTAGGGGCCATGACGCAGGCTTGGTAACCGTTGTCGATGGCGAGCAGGGCCGTCAGGAGGGACACCACCGTTTTTCCCGACCCCACGTCGCCTTGGAGCAGGCGATTCATGTGCCAACCCGTGTTGGTGTCGGCGCGGATTTCGCGCATCACGCGCTTTTGGGCGCCGGTGAGCTCGAACGGGAGGTGGTTCGCGTAGAACGTGTTGAACCGATCGCCGACGGCTCCGAAGCGCACACCGGGTTGATCGGTGGTCGCAAGTTGCTTCTTGCGGACCAGCAGCAGCTGGAGGTAAAGCAGTTCCTCAAATTTCAGGCGGTTGCGGGCGCGGTCGGCGGTGGTGGGGTCGGGCGGGGAATGAACGCTTCGAAACGCTTCGTCCCGGGAGGGCATGCGGAGCTCGGCGAGGAGTTCAGCGGGCAGGGTTTCCGGGATGGTGAATTCGTTTTGGCCCAACACCGTGCGGATGAGCCGCGCGATGCCGGCAGAAGACAGCCCGCGGTTCGACAGCTTCTCGGTCGAGGAGTAAACCGGCTGCAGGCCGAGCCCCTGCCGTCCCCGAAAGGCCTCCAGGCGCTCCACTTCCGGGTGCGCGATGTTCCACCTGCCTCCAAATTTCGCGGGCTTGCCGAAAACAACCACCTGCTGATGAACCGGCAACTGCGCAACGACCCACCGGCCACCCTTGAACCAAACGAGTTCCAAGCGCCCCGTTGCGTCTTCGAACTGCGCAACGATGCGCTTGCCCCGCTTCGTGGGCACCTCGTTCACCTGCGTGATGACGCCTTGCAGCTGGATGGACGTGGCATCGGATTGAATGGCCGCCACTTCGACGAACTGCGACCGGTCCTCGTACCGAAACGGAATGTGCTCCAACAGGTCGCCCGCGGTGTGGATGCCGAGTTCAACGCGCAGGAATTCAGCGCGTTGGGGCCCCACGCCTTTTACGAATTCAATCGGGGTGTCGAGTTGGATCGAGGGCATCGCTGCTGCAAGGTCGCGCAGTGGGCGTTTCAAAGCAACACAGCCGCCCCCATTCAGGGACGGCTGTGTCAATGTTCAAGACGTGAGCGCGCTCAAGCGAGCATCGTCACGGGATGTTCCAAGTACGTTTTCAACGTGTTCAAGAAGGCGGCGCCCGACGCCCCATCGACCACGCGGTGGTCGCAGCTCAAGGTGACCTTCATGACGTTGCCCGGCACCACGGCTCCGTTCTTGACGACCGGGACCTGCTGGATGCCACCCACTGCCAAAATGCACGCATCCGGCGGGTTGATGATGGCCGTGAATTCCTCAATGCCGAACATGCCCAAGTTCGAAATGGTGAAGGTGTTGCCTTCCCAATCGCTCGGCTGCAGTTTCTTATCGCGTGCCTTGCCAGCGAATTCCTTCACCTGCGCTCCGATGGCGGTCAGCGGCAGCGTATCCGTATGGCGCACCACCGGCACGAGCAATCCGTCCTCAACGGCCACCGCGACCCCGATGTGCACGTGTTCGTTGTACCGAATGCGATCGCCAAGCCACGAGCTGTTCACCGCGGGGTGCTGCTTGAGCGCCAGGGCGGAAGCCTTCACCACCATGTCGTTGAAGCTGACCTTCGTGTCGGGAAGGGCATTGATTTGCTTGCGAGCCTCCATCGCTGCGTCCATGTCGATGGAAATGGTCAGGTAGAAATGGGGGGCGCTGAATTTGCTTTCTGCGAGGCGGCGGGCGATCGTTTTCCGCATTTGGGAAACGGCCACTTCCGTGTAGCGCTCTTGACCGGCCAAAGCCGCAGCCGGAGCAGCCACCGGAACGAACGCCTCGATGTCGCGCTTCACAATGCGACCCGCGTCTCCGCTTCCCGGGACCACGCCCAACGGAATGCCGCGTTCCTCGGCCAAGCGCTTCGCCAATGGGGATGCCTTGACCCGCCCGTTGACCGCAGGGGCCGGAGCCGGAGCCGCCACGGGGGCCGCCACCGGAGCAGGAGCCACTGCAACCGGCGCAGCCGCAGGAGCCGCAGCCACCGGAGCCGGAGCCGGAGCCGCTTCTGCAGCAACAGGAGCGGGGGCAGCCGATGCTTCGCTGTTCAACAGCGCTTGGAAGTCCTCGCCAGCTTCGCCAACGATGGCCAACACGCTGTCCACTGGCGCGGAACCGCCTTCCGGTACACCAATGTGCAACAACACCCCGTCGTTGAACGATTCAAATTCCATCGTCGCCTTATCGGTTTCGATTTCCGCGAGCAATTCTCCGCTCTCAACAGCGTCACCGATGTTCTTGTGCCAAGCCGCGACGACCCCTTCGGTCATCGTGTCGCTCAACTTGGGCATCCGAATGATTTCAGCCATGGCTCAGTGTAGTGGGTTCAGTTGGGTTCAGGATACCGCGCATCAATCCTTGACGAACGGATACGGGTCGGAATAGACGTCCTCGTACAGCTCGGATGCATCCGGCAACGGGCTCTCTTCTGCGTAAACGATGGACTCCTCAACGAGGGCCTTCACCTCCTTTTCGATTGCCTTCAACTCGTCTTCGGTGGCCCAGCCTTGCTCCAACAAGACGTTGCGAACGTGCAAAATGGGGTCCTTTTCCAAGTACTCGTTGACTTCGTCCTTCGTACGGTACTTCTGGGGATCCGACATGGAGTGCCCTTTGTAACGGTAGGTTTGGATGTCCAAGAGGTACGGTCCGTTGCCGGCGCGGCAATGTGCAGCGGCTTCCGACAGGGCATCGTAGACCGCCTCCGGGCTCATGCCGTCCACCGCAGCCGCCGGCATTTCATAGCTGGCGCCGAGCTTGCGGAGGTCCGTCACATTCGAGGTGCGCTCGACGGACGTGCCCATCGCGTACTGGTTGTTTTCGACGATGAAAATGACCGGGAGCTTCCAGGTCATCGCCATGTTGAAGGTTTCGTGGAGGATGCCTTGGCGGGCGGCGCCGTCGCCGAAGAACGTCAGGGTGACGTGGTCCTCTTTGCGGTACTTGTCGGCGAAGGCGATGCCGGCACCGAGACCGATTTGGCCTCCTACGATGCCGTGGCCTCCGAAGAGGTTGCGTTCCTTATCGAACATGTGCATCGAACCGCCCTTGCCTTTCGACGTGCCCGTGCGCTTGCCGTAGAGCTCCGCCATCACCTTTCGCGGGTCGGTGCCCAGGGCGATGGGGTGCGCGTGGTCGCGGTAAGCCGTGATCAAGCGATCGGTGGGGCGCATGGCTTCCGTCATGCCCGCCAGAATGGCTTCTTGTCCAATGTACAAGTGGCAGAAGCCACCGAATTTTTGTTGGATGTAGAGTTGACCGCAACGCTCTTCAAACTTGCGCATCAAATACATGTCACGAAACCAGCGTTCGTAAACCTCCTTGGAGTGTGGAGGGGTTGCTGATTTAGGGGAGCTCTTCGCCTTGCCAGCGGCGGCTTTCGTGCTCCGAGCGCGGGTGGTAGTGGCCATGGTTGTACGATTCTGTCGTGCAAATATAGGTTCAGAACCCACGAGAGTGCCGAATGGTTCAAACCAAAAACCCCCTTCAACCGCCGTTCGTGTCCAGGCGACACGAACACCCGTAGCGCGTGAATTGAGGCACGTTGTCCATATCTTCGCCGCGTTGGACCTGCAAGACCTTCTCTCCGCCGCGCCGGGCATCGGACTGGACGAAGTCCAGGATGCCGCGCTCCTCAGCCGCCTTGACTCGAAGTTCGTTGTTCGGGAAGCGTGGCTGCCGGAGCTGATTTCGGCTGTGCTGAAGGCGGGGGAGCATCGGGTTTTGGCCGTAAACGGGGTGCGCCAAACGACGTACGACAACAGCTTCTTCGACACGCCGGATTTGCGCTGTTTCCAAGCCCATACGCGTGGCCGAAAGGACCGCTACAAGGCGCGCATCCGCCGCTACCGGTCGAACGGTCGCACGTTCTTGGAGGTCAAGCACAAAACCGTGCACGGGCGCACCATAAAGCAGCGCTGGGAGCGGGTGGGTGGAGCGGATTGGGACGCGCCGCTCACCGCTGAAGAGCGCGCCGCACTTGCGGAGGCGTTTCCGTTCGCTGCAGAGTCCGTGCCGGTGATGTCGAGTGCCTTCGAGCGGTTTACGTTGGTCGCCCCGGAACGGGCGGAACGCTTTACGGTCGACACCGGGCTGACCTTCCGATCGGCCGATGGCTTCGAAGCGAACTTGCCAGGTTGTGCCATCATCGAAATGAAGCAGCAGCGCATTGACCGCCGGAGCCCGTTGTTCAACGCCCTCGACCCCTTCCGCGGGGCGCATCCGCCACTCGGACGCACCACGCGCGTGTCGAAATACATCGTCGGAACCGCGCTGACGCGGCCCGAACAATCCGTGCGGACGTACCGCCCGGTCATCCGAGAACTTGAACGAACTTTCCTGCCATGAATTGGGAACCTTTGATGGACTTTTTGATGCTGTTTGGCGCGAACCTCTTGTCCGCGGTGGTGTTGGTATTATTCATTTACCACCAAGCTTCGCAGCGGCGGGAGTTCGTATTCACGTTTTTGACGGTGAGCGCGGCGGTGTTTACGTTGTGCCAAATGTTGGTGGGGGTGGAATTGGATTTGGCCTTCGCGCTCGGGCTGTTCGCGATTTTCGGCATCATCCGCTACCGCACGGACGCCATCCCCATTCGGGAAATGACGTACCTGTTCATCGTCATCGCGCTTGCCGTGCTCAATGCGCTGGCCCCGGGCACGGTGGCTTGGGCGGCCATTGCTTCAGCGAATGCGGCGATGTGGTTGCTGACGTGGATCTTGGAACGTGTCTGGACGATTCGGCACATGGCCACGAAAATCGTGGTGTACGATCGGGTGGACCTGATTCACGCAGGGCGGCGAGCGGAATTGCTCGCTGATTTGGAGAAACGCACCGGCGTGAACATCGATCGCATCGAAATCGGCAAGGTCGACTTGTTGCGCGATACGGCCGTGATCAAGGTGCACTTCGATTTGGCCCAACAACCCGACCACTTCGAGGGCACCGGCACGAACGACTGACCTCAGGCGACGCGCTGCAAAAGCACGACCGCGTGGGCGGACACCCCTTCTTCGGTTCCTACGAACCCGAGTTTCTCCGTCGTCGTGGCCTTTACACTCACCTGACCGACGTCGACGCCCATCACGCCCGCGATGCAGGCGCGCATTTCTTCGATGTACGGCAATACCTTGGGACGTTGCAAACACAACGTGCAATCCACGTTGCCCAACTCCCAACCGGCATCTGTGATGAGTCGATACGTGTCCACCAACAACTTTTTGCTGTCAATGCCTTTGTAGGCGGGGTCCGTGTCCGGAAAATGGAAGCCAATGTCGCGCAAGGCCAAAGCGCCAAGCAGCGCATCGCAAATCACATGCAAAACCACATCGGCGTCGCTGTGCCCAACCGCACCTTTTTCATGCGGCACCCGAATGCCCCCTAGCCAGAGCTCCTCGCCCTCCTTCAGCTGGTGGACGTCGTATCCGTATCCGATGCGCATCATTCGTTATCGCCCCCTGCGAGTTCCGAGAACTGCAACCGCAAGGTGAACCGCAGCGTATTCGCGAGCGGATTTTGCTGGCGCGTGGAAATCAGGTAGCTCAAATCCACGGTGAACACGGTGTACTTGATTCCCGCCCCCAAGGTGATGAATTGGCGATTTCCCTTCGAGTAATGCTCATTGAAGAAACCGGTCCGGAAAGCAAACACGCTGTTGTAGTCGTATTCGATGCCTCCACCTATGTTGTACTCGCGCAATTCCTCGCGGAAAATAGACCCTGGTTCCACCACGCCGTCATCGTTGACCACTCCGGGCGCATCGTAAAAACTCTGCACGATGGCCGTCGCCACCCCGACGTTGGGATCGTAGCCACTGACGATGCTCGTGCCCGATTCTTGGTCGTAAATCGGCGTGGTCGGAACGAGCAATTTGTTGATGTCTGCGGTGAAGGTCAGGCTGTTGTACTGGTCGATGTAGGTTTGGTAGGCGAGACCTGTTTTCAAGTTCATCGGCAAAAAGTCCCGCTCCGCGCTTTCCGTGTACCCCATCTTCGCCCCGATGTTGCTTACGGTCAATCCCCAATTGAACATGCCATCGCGCTTGCCCAACTTTGCATAAGGATTCGTGTAAAACACGCCCACATCTACGGCCACTGAGCGACCCGGCTTGGAGTTGGCCCCCAACACGTTGGTCCCCCCTGTCAGGTTCGAGTTGATGAAGCGGCCCGAAATGCCCCCGCTGAACTTCGAAGTGAACGCCTGGGAGAATCCCACGTCCAAGCTGAATTCTGCCGGCTGGAAATCGCGGATGGTCGTGCCCGTTTCGTCCGTGAACGTGATGTTGCCCAGAGAGAAGTACCGCAAGGCGCCGCCCCAAGCCTGCCGCTTGTTGATCTTCCGCACTCCCGTCAGGTAGGCCAAATTCATGTCATCCACCAGCGCGCGCAACCACGGCGCATAGCTCAGGCTGAACTCAAAATCGTTTTCCAAAAACGACATCTTCGCCGGGTTCCAATGCAGGCTGTTTCCATCCGCCGAAAGCGCAACCCCCGCATCCCCCAGTGCACCCGAACGCGAGTCGGGAGCAATCATCAAAAACGGCACCGCCGTGGTGATGGTGTTCAACTGCACGATTTGCGAGCCTTCATCGGGGGTCAACTGGGCCCAAACGCCATGCCCTCCAAACCCTGCAGAAAGCAAGGCTGTTGCGGCTAAAGTCAAAATACGTGTGCGCATGTTCAAAGCTATCGGGGGGCAAAGGTAACGATTCAAATCACGGACGAAGAACGACAATGCGCTCGGAATGTTGTGTGACCTCACCTGAAGTTGTTTCCAACGAGATACGGCAAAGGTAGGTCCCGGGTTTCACCGAGCTTCCGTTGACATCGCGCAAGTCCCAGCGAAAGGGCGCGATGCGGAACCCGGGCGACTCCACCGCCCACGCTGCTGAATGCACCCGCCTTCCCGCCAAATCGAATACGTCCAACCGATAACCCACCGACTCACACGCCGCCGTGTGCTCAACCTCGAACCACACCTCGTTGGTGGCGGGATTCGGGTAGGCGTTCACCACGTCAAACACGACGTCCTCGCCCTCGACCACCGTGAAGGACACCGAGCCGCGACCTTGGTTGTTTTGGACGTCCCAAAGGATGACTTCAATCGTGTGCTCCCCTGCTGAAAGTCCTTCCAACGGATACCGGATGGTCCCCCGACGGTAGGTATCGAGGTCGGAGGTGTAGAAATCGTTGAGTGAGATGGCCCCAGCCCAGTCGCCATCGATGACGGCTTTCATTTGGTGACCAATGCCTGACCCCGCGGAGTTGATGCCCCCCTCGTCGAAGGCGCGAACGACCAAAAAGGGATCCGGAGTCGCAATCCCGCCCGACACGAACAGGGTGTCGTTGAGGTAGACATCCACCTGCGGTGGGGTCAAATCCGGAACGAAGTTCGCGTTCACCCCACCGATGCGCCACGCCTCGGACACACCATGGGCATCCGCGCCGCTGGTCAAATCCAGCGCATAACAACTCACTCGCCCCGTTCCCCAATCGTAATCGATGTCCCTCGGCACCACGAACTCGAACGAGAAGGCCCCGTCCGTCACGGTGGCGAGCCCTTGGTGAATGACGTTGCGGAAAACCGTGAAGGCAAAGGGGCCTGTCCCCCCGTCGTTGTTCAGGGTGTTGATTTGGCTTCGCTTATCGAACACCCGAACGGTCACGACCCCATTGAAATCGTGCAACGTATCCCCTGCCGCATCCGCCACGAAGCCGAATCCCGAGAACGCTTCCAATGCACGAACCGAATCCGGCAACTCCGAAAGGATGACCTGGTGCTGCGGATACGCCAACTGCATGGCCGCGTCGCCGAGCAAGGTGAAGTTCCGTTTGTTCGAGGTGTTGCTGACTTGCGGGTCATTTTTCGTCACCCGCGCGATGTCGCCCAATCGCAAGTCCGCCACCGCTTCGTTTTCCAAAGCGATGTCATAAAACGCCCGGTTCAACTGCTGGTTCGAACTGCTGAAGACCACGCGCGTGGTCGTGAGCATTCCGATGGCTCCTCCATCCGGGTTCATGACCATCAACTCTCCGGCACTTTCCACTTCCGGGTCATCGAAACGTGCCAATTCGCAGGTGGCCGTCATGAAGAGCGGCATCCGGCTGCCATTGGTCCAATCCCGGATCATGGATGAGGTCAGCACCCGCTCGTGCGCCCAGCCCCGCTCCCCACCGTGACCGATGTAATTCACGATGAGCGCCCCATCTCCCACGCGCCGATCGATGGCCACGGAGGCATCCGGGTAGCGCTCTCCACCTGGGGTGCTCAACTGGGGGTAGGCGTCGAAATAAATTTTGTCCACGTCGTACTCCGGATGCTCAGCGGCCAAGGTGTTCGCATGCTCCTCGCTGTTCATCATGTGGGACAACTCCGTGGGGCCACCGCTGCCGTCCATGTCATCGCTCACGAAGGTGATGCGGTTGCGCCAGGGGCCCTTCTCCGGTTGATGCTCGTCCAAACCGCACCCGTCATCAGCCCCATCCAGCAGTCCCGCATACCGCTCGAGCTTTTCGACGAATTCCAGCGCTTCGGTGGCATTCGAACAGGGAATGCGTCCGATGCCGATGGCCATTTTATCCCCGATCCCTTCTCCCATCTGGGGCTCGATGAAACCGAAGTAATCATCGCTGACGTAACTGCTGGTCGGACTGAGGGAATTGGCGGATTGGTAGGTGATGATGTAAGGAGAAGAGGCCAAACCGCCTCGATTCGCAAACGTCCCATCGCCCATCAACTGCAAGTACCGAGGATGCCCGCCGCCTGCGTCTTCTGCGCGGTCCCACAACATCATCATCAGCATTTTCAGAGCCGTGGGGTCCGGCTGGCCGCTGGAGAATTCGTTGAAGACCGTCTGCTGGTCGACGATGCCCACCGCCAGCCCTTCATCGGCCCGCATGGCCGCCCAGCGTGCCGCGGCCTCAGCGTAAATCGGTCGGGTCACCAGCACGGCATCCAATCCCGCCCATGCATGGAGGTTCGAATGGGCCACGGGACCACGGACTTCCGGCGCGGCATGGCCATAACCAGGCAAGGCAACGAATCGCCGCATCACATCGCGTTCTGCATGGAAAACCGCCGTCTCGCCCACGAGTTCAAAGGGAACGCGGACAGGCTGCGTGCCATCGGTCACGTCCCAAATGGACTCCAGCAGTGCGGCGTTACTCAACTCGTAGCGCACCCATCCCGTGCCCGGATCCGCCCCAAAAAACAATTCGGTGCTGCCCGAAAAACGCAGCGCACGCTCCTGCTCGATTCGGATGAAGTCGAGCCAACCCCGTGCGTCGGAGTTGGCGGGATTGAAGGCCACGTTCACGTCGATGCGCGCGTTGCTCCCACTGCCCGTTACGAGTTGCCCTTGGAGCGTCAGGCCCGCCGAGGTGGCCACCGGAGAGGTGGACGCTGTGGAGGTGATGTTGGGGAATGCCGTAGAACTCGCTGCGCCTGCGCTCACGGTGAACGAGCTCGCGGCCTGCATGGACCGGGCGATCAGCTCGATGCGGATTTGGCCCACTTCCGGCTCAGCAAAGGGCACCGGGAACGTGAACGTGCGTTCCAAAACGGTTCCAAACTCCTCCCCGTACCATTCGCGCCCCGACCGATTGGGGCTGTGTTTCTCCTCCTCATGGAACGCCACGTGCTGCGTGGTGGTGAGGGTGTCCTCGACCTCCACACCGGAAGGAAGGCCGCCCGCGATGAGCATTCGGCTTCCAGGACGTCCGGGCACGTCGTCGATGCGTACGAAGAAGGTCGCCGAGTCGGAATAGGGGTTCCGCTGGTGCGTGAATTGTCCGGTTTCGCCATCGTACGTGATCGCGTGGGGGCCATCTGCCCAAAACAGAAACTCCCCTTGCCCCACATGCTCTGCTGCTTCATCTCCCCGCCACCACAAGGCCACCGTGGACGGGTCCAACGGGCGTTCCGCGTCATTCGCCATGGGCAGGGCGTGCCCCCCATTGCCAAAAACGGTCACGGACTCCGGTGCCACCTCCTCGGGATTGACGTCGATGGCCGCCCAAAACGCGGCGTCGAGCTTGTACACCCCATCGCGCGGAACGTCCACGCGAAACAATTGCCCCTCAGCCAGCACCGAATTCTCCGGCCAATCCCGCGTGCGGTCCGCCATCTCCTCACCGCCCATGGGGTGCTGCCCCCACTGAACTTCAAAGCGGTCAAGCCGCTCGACGTTGCCGGTTGCTTCGTGGTAGCGCAACATGGGAGCCGTCCATTGCATGGCCCCGTGCACCCAACGGAAGGAAGCCCCGGGCCAGCCCTCCTCTCCGCGTCCCGAGCGCGCCAAATCACTCAAGCGGCTGACCATCCCTGCCTGCACCCCTTCGATGGGCGCCCATTCTGCATCGACGGTCAACAGAACACCACTTCCCCACTCCGATTCGGTGGGCCACTCCCACACTCCGTAGGGAACGCCGTCCAGTTCAAATCCCTCCTCCGGAAGCCATGGGAGGTCGGGGGACCATTGGATTTCGGCGGCGCCGGCGAGCAACTCGGACGGGGTTTGGCCCCAACCCGACTGCGCTCCTGACCACACCGCCAACAGGCCCCAGACCAGGGCGAATCGCACCTTCCATATCACCATGTCGCGAAGTTCATCATTTTCCATCTATGCAACACCTCAGCATGAACGTGCGTTCATGGATTATCGTGTGCCCGAAGCGCTCTCATCCCGAAACTCCTTTGAAAAACATGCGTTGCCTCGCTTTTTTCTCTATTATTGTGGATTCATTGGTCAAACCTGCGATGAAGCTACGATTCACCCCCGTCAATTTGTCCGTTCTCAGCGGATTGTTCCTGCTGTCGGCAGCCCTTGTGGCGCCTGACACTGCGCGGGCGCAAGACCCTGAGTTCACACAATATTACGCGAACCCCCTTTACTTGAATCCCGCCTTCGCTGGAACGGAGCGGTGTCCGCGTTTGACGATGTCCTACCGGAACCAATGGCCCGCGATGAGTGGCAACTTCGTCACCACGGCTGCAGCCTACGATCAGCACGTGGAATCCATCCAAGGTGGACTTGGCTTCTTGGTGGTGAACGACCAAGCCGGACAGGGCACGCTGACCACAACGACGGCCAGCGGCATCTACAGCTACCAGCAGGCCGTGACGCGGAAGTTTTCCATCAAAGCTGCGCTGCAGGTAACGTACATGCAGAAGGCGTTGGATTGGAGTCGCTTGACGTTTGGTGACATGATCGACCCCCGGCGTGGCTTCATCTATGAAACGCAGGACATTCCGCGGGGCGAGATGGTGAAAGCGGTGGACTTCAGTACGGGGTTGCTCGGCTTCAGTGACAAATACTACTTCGGCTTGGCGGTTCACCACTTGAACGAACCCAATGAATCGCTGGTCATCGGCACCAGCCGGCTTCCGATGAAATACACCTTGCACGGTGGCGCGGTGCTGCCGTTGCAACGTTCCGTGAAAGGCGTCGAAGCAACGATTTCACCGAACTTCTTGCTCCGCCAACAAGGCGAGTTCCGTCAGTTGAACCTGGGCGTCTACGTAAAGAAGGGACCGCTCGTCGGTGGAGTCTGGTACCGCGGAATCCTGTTCACAGATTACCGCGACGCCTTCATCGCCACAGTGGGCATCGAATCGGACGTCATCCGTTTCGGATACAGCTATGACATCACGGTGTCTGAACTGACGCCTGCTACGGGTGGTGCACACGAAATCAGCATGACGATTCAGTTCGATTGCCGGAACAAGCGTTCCAAGTTCCGAGCAATAAAATGCCCCGCATTCTAGTTCTTTTCTGAACGAAACGCGGATTGAGTAACCTATCGCACGTTGAACGCGTAAGCAAGATTTGAAGCAAGAAATGGAAACCCCCTCACAGATGATTTGGAATTCCTCTCGCACGATGGCCTTCGTGGTTGCGCTTGGAGCGCTCACCCTTTCTGGATGCGTCAAAGAGCGTTCGGGTGCCACGGGTTGGGCCTACAACGACAGCTCGAATGGAGGATTCGAGAAGAGCTATGCCCCTGACCAGGAGACAGGGCCTGGCTTGGTGTTCATCCAAGGCGGAACCTTTACCATGGGGCAGGTCGAAGATGACTTGATGTTCTCATGGGACAATGTGCCGCGTCGGGTGACCGTATCCTCCTTCTACATGGACCAAACGGAGGTCACGAATGGTTTCTGGTTGGAGTACATGTACTGGTTGCAGCGGGTTTACGGAGATTCCTATCCTGAAATCGTCGAACGCGCATTGCCCGATACCGCAGCGTGGCGGGAAAAGCTCGGTTACAACGAGAACTACGTCAACTATTACTTGCGCCATCCTTCCTACGACGAATACCCCGTCGTGGGCGTGTCTTGGGTTCAGGCGAACGATTTTTGCAAGTGGCGCTCGGATCGAGTGAACGAACAGATTTTGGTGCGAGAAGGAATCATTGCACACAACCCGATGGGCCAGGTAGATGATGAGCACTTCACCACGGAAACCTACTACAGTGGGCAGTACATCCCCGAAGCAGGTGACCGCGGAAGCCTCATCGACTACAACCCCATGGGAGCGGGGACCCGGAGAGCGCAAATCACCGACGGCATCTTGCTGCCGAACTACCGCCTACCGACCGAGGCGGAATGGGAATACGCTGCTTTGGCCTTGATTGGAAACAGCAACGAAGAGCTTATCAGCGATCGCCGGACCTACCCGTGGAACGGCCACTACACCCGGAACGACAACACGCGCCAGAACAAGATTCCCGGTGCTCCGAAGCGGTACACGGGTGACATGAACGCGAATTTCGTAAGAGGTCGCGGTGACTACATGGGGGTTGCAGGGCGTTCTGCGAATGGACAAACGTCGTTGAACGACAACGCGGACATCACGGCACCAGTCACGGCTTATGCACCGAACGATTACGGATTGTTCAACATGGCCGGCAACGTCAGCGAATGGTGCATGGACGTGTACCGCCCATTGAACCACATGGACGCTGCTGAATTCCGCCCGTTCCGGGGGAACGTTTACGAGACGAAGGTGCTCGATGCGGAAGGAAACGTCTACGATCGCTACGACTTCGTGGTGTACGATGTGGACCAAATTGAAGAGGACATCATCGCCTACCAAAAGGCCGCTGCACCGACCCTCAACGACGAGGACCGCAACCTGATCGAAAATATCCTCACAGCCATCGACAACGCTCAAGAAGAAATCAAAGTCAAGCGGGTGGAAGAGGGCAACTTGATGATGGAAGACGCATTGCGTGACTTCATTGAGGACAGCGAGGCGTGGATTGCCGCAGACTTGCGCCGTTACTTCTCGGAAAACATCCTGGCTCTGCCAGGAAAAACGCGGTACCGCAACGAAACGCTCGAAGAAAACCTCGACCGCGACAACTACCGCGTTGCTGACAACATCGATTACCGGGATGGCGACGTGGAGTCTTCGCTGCTTTACGCCCAACCCGCAGCAGCCGTCAACGACGAAAGCCGGATGTACAACTACGGCGAGACTTCGCTCATCACGAACGAGTCCCGGGTTTACAAAGGCGGTGGATGGGACGACCGCATCTACTGGATCAGCCCCGGAACACGGCGCTACCTGGACCAAAACAAGTCCTCAGCGAGCATCGGTTTCCGCTGCGCCATGGACCGGGTCGGCAGCCCCGCAGGCCTGTGATCAACGGGCAACCGCTCAAAACGTTTCAGAACGCCCCGCTTCAATCGAAGACGGGGCGTTTTCTTTGTCCCCATGGAAGCAACCCCACCTTCTGAACTGCTCGGCTGGTACGACTCGGGACACGGCATCAGCACGGATACGCGAACGATTCAGCCCGGAAATCTGTACTTCGCGCTGAAGGGCGAGCGCTTCGACGGCAACCAGTATGCCGAGCGAGCGCTGGAATCCGGCGCGTTTCGAGCGGTGGTGGACGATCCAAAGTTGGCGGGAAAACCGGGAATGGCCTGGGTGGAAGATGGGTTGAAGGCGTTGCAAGATTTGGCCCGTGCACACCGGAGAAGGTTTCAAGGGCGGGTCATCGGCATGACCGGATCGAATGGCAAAACGACGACCAAGGAACTGCTCCTGAAGGTGCTGAATCAACGGTTTCATGCGGTCGCCACCAAGGGCAACCTGAACAATGAAATCGGGGTGCCGCTGACGTTGCTGTCCATGCCGATGGATGCGGACCTCGCCATCGTTGAAATGGGCGCGAATGCGGTGGGCGAAATCGCGGCGCTGTGCCAGATTGCTGAGCCCGATTGGGGGCTCATCACGAACATCGGATTGGCGCATTTGGAGGGGTTCGGTGGGCCTGAAGGGGTGAAGCGCGGGAAGCGGGAGTTGTTCCAATTCCTATCGGATCGCCCGGACAGCCGGGTGTTCGTCAATGCGGGCAAGGCGAATTTGATGGAGGTGTCTGAAGGCCAAAACCGAACGCTGTTTGGCACGCCCAACCACCCCCCGCACGCCGAGCTGCTCCCGACCCTGCCCGATGGACTCGAAGGCAGCAGCGCCTTCCTGCTGCACGGACTCCACGACGTTCCAACGGGCCCGTTCGCCATGCAGATGGACGGGGCGCACAACGTCGAGAATGCGCTGGTTGCGCTCGTGGTCGGCAACGCGTGCGGAGTGCCTTGGGCGGACGGCCTGAAGGCGGTGGCTGACTACCAACCGACGAACAACCGTTCCCAATGGACGCAAACCGAGCGCAACCGCATTCTACTCGACGCCTACAACGCCAACCCGTCCTCGATGGAACTCGCGCTGAAGACCTTTGCCGCGGGAGGGCATCCTCGGCCACTCGCGGTGCTGGGGGACATGGGCGAACTAGGGGAGCACGCCACGTCCGCGCACCGCGACATTGCGCAAGTTGCGGCGTCGCTCGACGTGGAGGCTTGGCTGGTTGGGGACCACTTCGGAGCGGTGGCCGAGGAGTTGGGGCTCCGGGGGTTCCGCACCGCACAGGGAATGCTCGAAGCGCTTGAACAGGAGGGGTGCGAAGGGCGCACGGTCTTGTTGAAAGGCTCCCGCTCGTTGGAATTGGAGCGCGCTGTCGCCTACTTGTGACCGCCGTATCTTTGGCCTCCGAAAAACGAACCCATGGACTTCATCAGCGAATTGGAATGGCGGGGCATGTTGCACGACATGATGCCCGGTCTGAAGGAACAGCTCGAACAAGGCAGCACCGCCGGATACGTCGGCTTTGATCCCACGGCCGATTCGCTTCACATCGGTAACCTCGTGCCCGTCATGTTGCTGGTACATTGGCAACGCGCAGGGCACAAACCCATCGCGCTCGTCGGCGGCGCAACGGGCATGGTGGGCGACCCCAGTGGGAAGACCGCAGAGCGCCAGTTGCTGGATTTGGACACGCTGCAAGCGAACCTCGCAGGCCAACAAGCCCAGCTCGAAAAGTTCCTCGACTTCACGGGCAACAACGCCGCAGAGGTCGTCAACAACTACGATTGGTTCAAGGAATGGAACTTCCTCGACTTCATCCGCGAAGTGGGCAAGCACATCACCGTGAACTACATGATGGCGAAGGACAGCGTGAAGAACCGGCTCGAATCGGGCATGAGCTTCACCGAGTTTTCTTACCAGCTCGTTCAGGGATATGACTTTTACCACCTTTGGAAGGAGAAGCGATGCCTGGTCCAAATGGGCGGCAGCGACCAGTGGGGCAACATCACCACCGGCACCGAGCTCATTCGGCGCATGGGCGGTGGCTCGGCTTTTGCGGTGACGGCTCCGTTGATCAAGAAGGCGGATGGGTCAAAGTTTGGGAAGAGCGAAGGCGGCAACATTTGGCTCGATAAAAAGCGAACCTCCGCCTACCAATTCTACCAGTACTGGATCAACGCAGCGGACGAAGACGCGGCCAAATACCTGCGCATCTTCACCTTAAAAACGCGCGAAGAGATCGAGGCCATCGAAGCCGAACACGCCGAAAACCCTGGCGCTCGCGCCATGCAGAAGGCCCTGGCTGCCGATGTCACCACCCGAGTGCACAGTGCAGAAGACCTCGAAACCGCCCTGGCGGCCTCCGAAATCCTGTTCGGCAAAAGCACCCGCGACCACCTGCGCGCCCTGCCCGAAACCGAATTCTTGAGCGTGTTCTCTGGCGTTCCCCAAGCCCGCGTTTCGCGAAGCACCCTCGAATCCGGAGTCAGCGTCATTGACCTGCTCACTGACGTGTCAGGATTCCTGCCCAGCAAGGGAGAGGCGCGTCGTGCGCTGAAAGAGAACAGCATCAGCGTCAACAAGGAGAAGGTCAGGGAAGATACCGTGTTCAGCACCGAGGATTTGCTCAATGACCGCCAGTTGCTCCTGCAACGCGGTAAGAAGAAGTACTTCCTTCTGAACGTGGAATGATCAGCCGAACAGCAGCGTCAAGTCCCTCCCCTCAGCGAAATACAGCAGCACCACGAGCAGGATGCTGATGACGAGCCCGATGGTCGCCTTGCCGAGGTCCATGAACACCATGACGGCCAGGTTTTGGCGGCCTTCGTTCAACTTCAGCTGAAGCCGCATCGCCACTTCGCGGCCGGCCAGCATGCCGAGGAAGACCCACGTCGTGCTCATCGGAATGCCCCCGTCCCAAATCCCCAGCGAATCGTACTTGAAGAACAGCAGGGTCAGGGCGTAAAAGAAGTCGATGAAGGTCGCGGAACGGATGTCGGTGGTGTTGGTTTTGGCCAAAACAATGTCCTGAATGCGCCCGCCCCGCTGGTAGAAAATCAAGCCCAGCAAGAGCAACAGCGTCACCAACGCAAACGCGAACGTCCCCGGCCCCACCTCCGTTGGTGAACCGAGGTACACCATGATATTGACCAAATCCTGGGTCAACCACTGGCTCCATAAAAACCCGGTACTGATCCACTGCAAGATGCTCCAAAACCGGCGGCTTTGCATCGGTCCCTTCCCCTCCGCCAGCGGATTGCGCAAAAAGTACGATTCCGTCACCTTCGAAAGGACCAAGTACATCACCAGCGCAAACAGGAACGCCACGCCATATCCGCCCAGGCTCTTCGTCAACATGGACGGCAAGCTTTTGATGCTGAAGAACGAGAGCACCAAAAACGTCGTGCTCACGGGAATGCCGATGCGCGTGATGGCGAGCAGCACCAACGGGGGCAACACGTACCACCAAGACAGCGTCGGAAAGGGATTGCCCTCGGGGAAGAGCTTCGTGAACTTGCCGAAGGTCAGGTCATCCGCCGCGGCGCCTCCCAAGTAACTCCCGAGTCCCATGTATCCCATGATGAGGGTGATGGCCATGATGCTCCCCGCGAACAACCACAACTGCCACCAAGGGCGGTGGTTGTTGGACGAGAGGAACGTCCCCAAGGTTTGGATGCAGTCGTTTCCAACCACCGCGTATGCAGCAAGAGAAAAGCCGATGAGGGCGATGGCGAACTCCATGGTACGAACCGAGGTTGAGATTGCGGGCGCAAGATGGCACCTTCACCCCGCACGACCAAAGATTTGATGTTACGTATTTGAGGAATTTTCCCGAACGGCGCGCTGGTTGTTGATAACCTCACGCGGGCACCATCAAATTGCACCCGCGGACCTCCGCTGCGTCGAAGCGACCGAGGACTTCGAACGAGCCGTCGGGGTGGGCGCGACCGACGTCGCCCGTGGCAAGGAAGGAGCAGCTGTGGACGTTAGCGAGGTCCACGAGGTGGATGCGGCCGCGGCGCCCCGTACCGAGCCATGCGCCGGGATCACCGGGATCCCCGATGACCACGCGCAGCCAAGGTGGGCACCGAAAGCGACCGGTTTCGACGGCGTAGGCTTGGGAGAGAAGTTCCGTCATGCCGTATTCGCTGTGGATGTGCGGCACGCCCGTCGCGTGGCGGAGGTGGGCGTGAACGGCCTCGCGGGTCCATTCCTCGCGGGTGCCCTTCATGCCGCCGGTTTCCATGAGGGTGAGGCGGGAGAGGTCTCCGCGGATGGGGGTTTGGCCCAAATCATCGGCCCAGTCCAACAGCGCGTACGTCACGCCCATCACCAGCACCCGCTTGCCCGAAGCGAGCCCCTCCTCCACCGCCTTCCGCAAACCCGCCAAATCCCGCAGGTAAAAGCCCGCCTCAACGTCCGCTGCCCCCGTGGCCCGCCGGAACGACGCGACCATGTGCACGAGCGACGAATGCCCCCGTTCCAAATAACCCGGCAACAAAGCGAGCACCTCCCAATCGCGAATGTTGCCGTAAAACCACTCGAATCCCGCCAAAGCCACCGCGTCGTACCACGCCACATCGTCCAACGCGTGCACCGACGTGGGCGCTCCTGGCGTGGTGCCGGAACTTCTGAACGCGACCTTCGGTGCGACCCCGTCAGCCACCACCCGGCGGTGCTTGAACGCCTCCACCGGCATGAACCGCCCGTGCCAAGCGGCCCGCCACTCCGCGTACACGGGGTTGTGCACCCGCTGCCAAGCCTCCAACGCCGCCTCCAAGTCGGCCGGCCATTCCACCGCTCCGGCCTCCAACCAATCCGCCAGGGCCGCGCGCAACGACGCCACCTCCGAATCGGCGGGGGTCGGTTGCCAACGCGACCGAAAGGACGTTAAATGAACGGGAGTGGCGTGCATCATTCGAGGACGCGAAGGTGCAAATGCGTTAGCTTTGAATCACCATGCGCGCACGACATTTTTCTATGGCCTTGGGGGCGTTCGCAGCGGCGGCAGTGGGCTGCTTGCCGGAGCCCGCCTTTCCGGATGAGCCGACGCTCGCCTTCGTTTCGTTTGACGCCCAAGCGGATGGCGGGCGCGAATTGGTCATTGCGTTCACGGACGGCGATGGGGATTTGGGGCTGGATCAAGGCGATACCCTGGCCCCGAATTTTTGTGCGACGTGTCCGCATCACCAAAACCTGCACTGCGAGTACGAGGAACTGCACGACGGCGAATGGACGTGGATCCCGCTCAACCCCGAGGCCGGGCAAGTGCCGTTCTATTACCGCATTCCGCGCGTCACGCCGAGTGGCGCCAACCCCGCCCTCAACGGCACCATCGCAATCGACATGCCCACGTGGCACCTCGCCTCGGAATACGACACGATGCGGTTCCGGCTGATGATTTGGGACCGTGCGTTGAACGCCTCGGAGGAGGTCATCACGCCGGCCTTCGTCAAACCCTGAATCAGTCCTCGGACGCGAATTGGCTGCTCACATGAGCCACACGGTCCCCGATTTCTTCGAGGGAGGTGACCACGTCGTGGTAGAGCAAACCGCTGGCTTGCGGATACCGTCCGCGGTCCGTGTCCTTCAGGTGTTTCTCCCGCAACACTTCGCGGTATCCGTTGATTCGGCCTTCCACCTCCGCCACCGCATCGCTCTTCACTTCTTGCTGCGAATCGAGTGATCGCACCATCAAATCATTGGCCTCCTCGACCAAATCGAACATGCGATTCAGTCGCTCCCGTTGCTTGGGAATGAAGTAACTGAATGCCACCTCGCGTTGTCCCAACTTCCGAGCGAGCGACTTGTAGACGTCACCGATGCGCTCGATGTCGGTGTTCGCGTTCATGCACGACTGGATGCGCTCGCTCAGTTCTGCGCTGAGCTCGAGCTGCGTAATGTGATGCAGGGAGTCACCAATGCGCCCTTCGCCCTCGTCGAGGCGAATCTCCGAACGCAGGATGAGGCTCAACAGGTCGTCGCGCTCCAACTCGTCAATCGGCGCCAGCATCTTGCGCACCAAGCCGTTCATGCGCGCTGCCAAACGGGCCGAACGAAGCAATTCCTGCTGCACCCGCTCGATCGCAATTTCGGGAGGCAATTGGCGCACCGAGTCCGCATCGAGCTCGGCTTGGACCGGGTCGACCTGCACACCGTGGCGCACGAGCGCATCGCTCCATTTCACCAGGCGATCCGTGATCAGGCTGAGCAGCAGGGCGTTCGTCACATTGAACAGGGTGTGGAAACTGGCCAAAACCAATCCATCGTGATTCGAATCGTCCGCCACGCCCGACCACATCCACGACAACCCCTCCACGATCACCGGCAACCACCAAACGACCCAAAACGCGCCGATGAAATTGAACATGAAGTGAATGCGGGCCGTTCGACGCGCGTCGCGGTTGCCCACCGCCGCAGCGAGGTTCGCAGTGACCGTGGTCCCGATGTTCTCTCCGAGGATCATGGCCGCACCGTTCTCCAAGCTCATGACTCCGGAAAGTACGGCGGCGAGGGTCAAGGCGGTGGCCGCACTCGACGACTGGATGAGGGCCGTCAGCACCGCGCCGAAGAAGAGCAGGAACACGTTCATGCCCAAGGTGCCGACCGAATTGAAGTTCCACTGGCCCATCACCTGGGCGGCATCGAGGGCTTGGAATTCTTCACGCAATACGCCCAAACCGATGAAGAGTAGGGCAAAACCGATGACGATTTGGCCGATGTTGCGGGATTTGGTCCCCTCCATGAGGAAAAAGGGCAACGCCAAGCCCACCAACGGAAGCGCCAACTCACCGAAGGACAAGCCGCCCAAGGACAGCACCACGAGCCAAGCCGTGATGGTCGTTCCAATGTTCGCCCCAAGCAACACCCCGACGGACTCCCGCACGGTGATCATGCCGGCGTTCACCAAACTCACCAGCGTCACCGTCACCGCGGAGCTCGATTGCAACACCACCGTCACGAACGTTCCCGTCAGCGCGCCAAGCCCCGTGCTCCGGGTCAACCGCCCGAGCAAGGTCCGCATGTTCGTTCCACTCCCCCGTCGGATGCCATCGCTCATCGTGCGCATGCCGAACAAGAACAGGCCGAGGCCGCCCAACAGGGTCAATATGAAGTGAAGAGCGCTCATGCAGCGGCAAAAGTAGGGCGGCAAAAATAGAAGAAGGGCGCCCTCAGCGGCGCCCTTCCCAAATCAACAAATTGTAAAGTCTTGAATCGTCGGAGATTACTCCGGGCAGTCCATGCCGAACGACGCCAAGAACTGGAGCAAGTCGACTGCCGATACGAACCCGTCGTCGTTCAAGTCAGCCGGGCAGGGATCGACGAGGTCGAAGGTGCACGTGCCGTTGTCGAACGTGGCGTTCATGTCGTAGTTGGATGCATCCATGTAGGTGCAACCGTGGCAGGAGTAATCGCAGCTGCCGTCATCGAAGTACGCCGTAGCCGAGTAGTTGCAGGCCGTGGGCTCCGAGCAACCGAACGCCGAAGAGTTCGCCGCACCCGGGGTGCCGTTGTCCACGAAGCTGCCCTGCCAGTTGTCCGGGTCGTCGTTGTTCAAGTTTGTCGCAATCAACTCCAAGGTAGAGCAGTCGCCGTTGGGGCTTTGAACGAGGGTGTTGCCCAAAATGCTCACCGTGGTGCTCGGCCATTGCCCGCTGGAAGCGTAGACCACCTCATCGATGATGTTGCCGTAGCTGTCCTGCAAGCTGATCGCCTCTCCGCCGTTGCCGAAGTTGCCCGTGAACATTTGGAAGATCTGTGCGCCCGTGTAAGCGTAGTTCGCTGCTCCGGCTTCGCTCACCGTCAAGATGGCGTACTCACCGGCAGCGAGCACGTCGTCCGCTGCGAATTCGTATGCCAATTCCGGGTTGCCTCCTGACGTGTTGTAGAACACGAAACCAGCGAGGCTGACCGCCATGTCTTCTGCGTTGTAGATCTCAACGAACTCGTAATCGAAATCGCCACCCTGCGCCGAACACGGGTTGTAATGGATTTCGTTGATGATCAGGTTCGGGAGGGTGTAGTAGCAATCGTCGTTCGTGGGGTTGTTCACCAACTCATCGAAGTTGAGTGCGTTCACATCGCCACAACCGGAGATGAGGCACGAGCCGTCATCGGCCACTGCGGCCGCATCGTAGTTGTCCGCATCCGGGTTGGTGCAACCCGTTACGCTTGAGCAGTTGCCGTCGTCTTCCTGAGCCAATTCGTCGTAGTTCAAAAAGCTCGGGTCAGTGCATCCCAAACGCACCACATCGGCTGCATCGCGGATCATCATTTTGTACGAACCGTACGAGAAGAAGTTGGGGCCGGTCACGCGGTAGTTCGCGCCTTGTTCGAGCAGCGCGTAATCCACTCCGCCCACGTTGATGACCGCGTCTTGCGCGATGAAGGCGTGGTCCTTGGCGCGGATCATGCCCGAACCGTCGTTCAACTGCCACTCGCCGTAGCTGCCGACCGCGTCCGTGAGTTCGGCCTCCACGCGAACGAGGACGCTCTCCCATTGCTGGTCAGAAACAGCACCGGTGGTCAGCAACTCTGCAGCGGGGAGGGCATTGCCCGAAGTGAGAACTTCCGCGACTGCGCCTTGGATTTGGACCAAACCGTAAACATCTCCAACCACGCCAGTCACCTCGACCTCATCGCCGATGGCTACGCCTTCACCGATGGCCCAGATTCCCGATTGCGCGCCGGTGCCGTTCTGAATGACGAAGCTCGGGTTGCCCGCGACGTCACCAAGCGGAGGATAAACGCCCGTGACGATGCCCGTCGTAATGACTTGGCCAGTCGCAGCCGTTTGGTGAATCTCCTGAATTGTCAGGTTCGGGATGTAGACGCATGACCCATCGTCCACCGTAGCGGTCGGGTCGTAGTTCACTGCGAATTCATCCGTACAGCCTTCGAACGAGGTCGCGCAGATGGCGTCGATGCTGTGCATGCCGAGGCCTGAAAAGTCATCGATGTCCAAAACAATCCACTCCGAATCGAACTCGTTCGTGCCTGCTGAGGCGAGGAAGTCGCCGCCGTTTCCGCTGGAAACGCCCGGCTTGCGAACCAACGTGTGGTTCTGCGTGCCGTTCGTGACGCCCGCGATTTCCCAGCCGCTGCCCGGATCCGGACCGATGGTGCCGATTTGGTCCACCACGATGGTGTCAGTAGCGGTGATTTCCGCGAGCAAGTAGGTGTCATCGCCATTCGACAAGAAGCCGTACGTCATGTCGGCCACTTCAAGGATCTCAGCAGAGGCCGAAGGGTGCGCGACAATGAACGTACCCCCACTCGGAATTGCAGCATCCGCTGGGAAGTTAAATGTCCAGTAATCCACTTGGTCCGTAATGAAGGGGGCATCCGGCTCGTCGCAACCGTTTGAGCAATTGCCCATGGTGTACTGGCTCAAGAACACCGTATTGCCCGTGGCATTGAAGATCTCGAGGTACTTGTTGTTGGAGCTGCCTTCGCTGTACTCTGAGAAGATGAGCGAGCACTCGAGGTCGGTGAAGATGCACGTACCGTCCGGGAGGCCCGCGGCGGGGTTGTAGTTCGTGGCAGCGGGGTTCGTGCAGCCGTAAAGCAAGGCATCGTCCGCAGTGCGGGGCTGGAGCTTGAAGTTGTTGAAGCTGTATTCAACAGGCCCCGTCACTTGCCACGTTGAACCTGCGATGACCGCACCGGTCAACAACGCATCGTAGCCGCGATCGTCCACACGGGCGTCACCTGAACCATCGCTCAACGACCATTCGCCGAAGCCAAGCGCGGGATCCACCACGTCACCCGTGACGGTCACCAAAACACCTTCCCATTGTTCGTCAGCCATGGCCAACGTAGACAGGGCTTCTGCGGCCGGCAAGTCATTGCCTTGAGACAGGATGACCACCGACGGGCTGTTCAATTGCGTCAGGCCGAAGTATTCGGCAACCACCGCCGTGATTTCGACCTCATCGCCCACCGTCAAGTTGACGTTGGAACCGAACATCCAGATGCCGGAGTAAGCGCCCTGACCGTCTTGGACCGAGGCGAGCGAACCGTAGACGCCTGTGACGATGCCCGTCGTAACGACGGTTTGACCGGTGTAAGCGTCCGTCAATTGACCTTCTTGGATGGTGGCAATGGGGGTGTTGACCACTTCGAGGCACGAACCGTCATCGTAATCGGCCGCTTGGTTGTAGTTCGGTGCAGCCGCGTTGGTGCAACCGCCCGTTCCTACCGTGATGGTGCCCACCATGCCGCTTGCGGCGTGGCTGCCCACAGAGCAATCGTAGGTGTAAACGCCTGGGACATCGAATGTGTGCGAACCGATGCAAGCAGCTGACGTGCCGTCGCTGGTCACGGGGTCGAAGCTGAAGGCTACCGGGTTGCCAAAGGATTCACCCGAAACAGTGCTGATGTCAAAGTTGGCGTTGTGCGTGCCTCCGATGTTTTCGAAGACCACCACCGTGCCCGGTTCAATGCTCAGGTTCGCTGGCTCGAACGTCAGCATGGACGTGGCTTGAATCACGATGCCGTCGACGTTGCATGCGTTGTCGAACAAGCAGGAACCGTCCTCTGCATTGGCATCTGGGTTGTAGTTCGTTGCATTCTCGTTCGTGCAACCTTCCACCGCTGCGCCGCAGACCCCCGTGAAGGTGTGCCCGCCGAGAAAGGAGAAGTCATTCGAGTCGTAGACTTCCCATTCGTTGGCGAATGAGGAGACCCAATCCGTGTTGCCTTGAGTCACGGAGGAAAGCCGAACCATGGTGTGGTTCGACGTTGCCCCAGAAACGCCAGCCGCGTCCCACGAAGAACCGGGGTCGACTCCGATTTCTCCGAACACGTCGAGCACGTTGCCTGCTGCATCCAGCAATGCCAACGCGTCATCGCCATTGAAGAAGGTCACCGAAGACGTCACATCCGAAAACGCCGCCACTTCCGCAACAGCTCCGGAGTTCGTGATGGTGTAGACCGCCCCAGCGGCCAATGTGCCTGACAAGGCCAACGTTTGGCTCGCAGAACTGCTTCCATTGGAGAACAATTGAACTTGATACTGACTCAAATCCAGATCTCCGCTTGTCGGATTGTAGAGTTCAATCCACTTGTTGCTGCTAGAACCTTCCCCGTACTCGGAGATGAACAGGTCACATTGCGCGGACGAAATCGCAGCAGAAGCCACGAACAACGCACCGAACATCCAATTTAAAAACTTCATAGGGCGGTGTTTTGGTTATTCAAATGAGCCGCAAATTAGGGATTTTTCCGTCGCCACAAAACAGACCCGAATCACGTTATCAAGGGATTAACCAAACGATAACATCGGCGAATGTCGCGGAATATCCACTATCGGTCGAACAGTGATAACTGCTCAGGGAGCAATCGGAAGGACTGGCGGTGAAGTGAAGTGGCCCCCAACTCCCGAATGGCTGCTCGGTGAGCCGCGGTTGGGTAGCCTGCATTTTGACCCCAATGGTACCCCGGGAATTGCTCGTCCGCCGTGCGCATGAACGCGTCCCGGTGCGTCTTCGCGAGGATGCTGGCCGCCGCGATGGACGCAAAACGCCCATCGCCTTTGATGTGGCACGCGTGTGGAGGAAAGCCCGGCTCGCTCACGAACCGATTGCCGTCGATGAGGAGCCGATCGGGTGGGTGGCCCAGGCCCTTAACCGCCCTTCGCATGGCGAGAAACGAGGCTTGCAGGATGTTGATTTCGTCGATTTCTCCCGGAGTCACGAAGGCCACGCACCAGACCTCCGCCTCGGCTTCGATGCGGGCACGCAGGAGGTTGCGCCGTTGGGCCGTCAGCTTCTTGCTGTCATTCAACAGCCCTTCTCGGACCAAAACCCGCGCCAACCCATCCCCCAGCACCACCGCGCCGGCCACCACCGGTCCCGCCAAGCACCCCCGGCCCGCTTCATCGCACCCCGCCTCTCGCGCCCCCCGCACCTCGTACGCCTTCAACCGACTCATGGCAGGATCCGTTCGATGCTCTCCCAGAAGCGTTCGGCGGATCGGTCCCATGAAAAATCCCGGGCGCGCAGGAGGCCGGCGGCACGGCGATCGGCATGGAACGCGCGGTCGGTTTCGAGGCGCTTCAGGATTTGGGCTGCCGCTTCCGCATCATCGGCATCGACCAGCCCCGCTTCGGCCCCTCCGAGCACCTCGGGCAAGGACGTCGCGTTCGAAGCGACCACCGGCACCCCGGCGGCCATCGCCTCGACGAGCGGAATCCCAAACCCCTCAAAATAAGGCAGGTAAACCAACGCATCCGCCCCCGCCACCACTTCCTCCAACGACTCCGCGCCGAGCCGCCCCAACCACTGCACGCCCTCCACGCCACGCCACTCCGCGGGCAACTCGCCCCACATGGGCGCCCCCACGACCAACAAATCGGACGTTCCCCCCGCCTTGCGGTACGCCGCATGGGCCCGCAACAAGCCCGGAATGTTCTTGCGCGGATGCAAACTGCCCACGAAACAGTGGTAGGGGTTGCCCAAATTCCACCGGTTCCGGGCCCCTTGTTGCTCCGCATCCGACAACGGCCGAAAATGACCCGAGGGCGCGTTGGGCACCACGTCGATGCGATCGAGGGGCACGCCATACGTGGCGTGAATGTCCTGTTGGGAATACCGGCTCACCGTTGCAAGGCGCGCCGCCAAGGCCGAGAACTCGCGAAATCGCGCCCGATAATGGCGCGCATCGCGTTCGGGCAACCACTCCGGATGGTGCTCAAAGTTCAGGTCGTGCATTACCGAAAGCTGGGGCACCCGCGTCCTCCGGCTTAAGAACCCGTCCGTGGAAACGAAGGCGTCGGCGCCCCAACTCCTCAGCGCCCACGGCACAGCGAAGTCCATCCAAGCGTCCACCAGGAAGGGCCTGCGCGCCGGGGGCAGCAATCGGCGGCTCGTTGCGTTCATTCCGTATTGAAACTCCGCTCCGGGCGCCCGGTCGAACAGGAGCAGGAACTCGTGCTCGGGGTGCGCCGCCACGATGCGTTGGTACAGCGCGTGCGTGAACCAACCGATGCCTTCGAGCCGGCCGGGAATGAGGAGTCGGGCATTGAGGGCGATGCGCGCCATGCCGGCGAAGATAGACCACATACGAAGCGCGACCTGCATGCGTTGTTCATCCGGTCCGCCTGCTGCCTTAGCTTTGCGGCCGCAACTCGAATCGCCCAGAACGACTTCCCATGACGAACGACCCCGCCTTGGATTCCTCGCACTTGCTGCATTTCATTTACCGGAAGCGCAAGGCTTTCATTGTGTTGGGTTTGGCCTCGGCAATCCTCTCCTCGATCGTGGCCCTGCTGATGGAAGAGCAATTCCGCTCGTCGGTCATCTTGTTCGCCACCCCGCAACACTCCATCGGCGAGCAGTTCTACGAAGAAGTTAAGCGCAATGATTTGCTGGAATACGGCGAAACCGAGGACGCGGAACGGCTGCTGCAAATCCTGAACTCCGACCGGATCCGAAGCCGCATCATCGAAAAATACGACCTCTGGGAGCACTACGACATCGACCGTTCAGCGCCCGGTGCGCGCACCTTGTTGATGCAGGAATACAGCAGCAACGTGGACGCGAACCTGACGCGCTATGGGTCGATCGAGGTGTCGGTGTTGGACGCCGACCCACAGGTGGCAGCGGACATGGCCAATGACATTGCCTTTTTGGCCGATTCCGTATCGAACAACCTGCGGAATGACCGCGCCCGAGCGGCCCTCAAGTACGCCGCCGCATCGTTCCAACAAGTGCAGGATGAAATCACCGAAATGGAGGGCAAAATCAGCATCCTCCACAGCAAAGGCTTGTACGAATTCGAAACCCAAATTGGCGGCTTGAACGAACAGTACGCCACGGCGATGGCCGAAGGCAACTACCGCAACGCCGAACTCATCAAGGCCCAAATGGCAGAGATCTCAAAGTACGCAACGGAATTCTCCAAGCTCACCAGCCTCATTGAAGCGGCGTACGATCGGGAAGCGGTGTTGAAAAAGCGCTATGAACTCATGAAGTTGGACGCAGAAACGCAACTCGCCTCGGCTTTCGTGGTCGACTACGCGGCCCCTGCGGATAAAAAGGCGAAGCCGATTCGCTGGCTCATCGTGGTGGTTTCGGTGGTGGCGACGTGCGCTTTCGGATTGCTGGGCTTGCTCGCTGCGGAGAACATTCAACGGGCGAACGCGGCATGAAGGCGTGGGCGAAGTCGGACCGCGCGGTCGTGGCTTCGTCCGTGATCTTTGCGGCGGTGCTGTCGGCGGCTTGGTGGGTCGACGCGTGGTACGTGGCGTTGTTGCCGGCGGCGCTCACCGTGCTGGGGCTTGCGATCTTTCGGCTGGACGCGTACCTCGCGGTGCTTGTGGCGGCGGTGCCCTTGAGCCTGAACTTGGAGGACGTCGGGGGCGTGGGCTTGTACTTGCCCACGGAGCCGATGTTGGCCGGCGCGCTGGCGCTGTTGGTGGCGCGGCGGCTGATGGGCCAAACCCCTCCCCGTCCCTTCCTGGCACACCCCACCACGCGCTGGGTGGCGGCCTCGCTCATTTGGATCGCCTTCACGGCGGTGTTGAGCTGGGACCCGTTGGTTTCCCTGAAATTCTTCGTGGCCCGGCTTTGGTTCGTCACAGGCTTTTTCCTCTTCGCAGGCCAAATCTTCCTCGCCCAACCCCAATCGCGCCACCGAGCCATCCTGCTCTACGCCTTCCCCCTGGCGATCGTCATCGGCTACACGCTCGTGCGGCACGCGAGCTACGGATTCGATAAGGACGCGGGCCACTGGGTGATGAGTCCGTTCTTCAAGGACCACACGTCCTATGGTGCCGTGCTTGCCATGTTCATTCCGCCGGTCTTGGCGCTCGTCCTTTCGAAACGGTTTGAATTGGTCTGGCGGGTGGCCATTGGGGGGTTGTTGGGCATTCTTTTGGTGGGCATGGTGCTGTCGTACACCCGCGCGGCGTGGGTGTCGTTGGCGGCGGTGACGGCGCTGTTCGCCTTGATGCGGCTTGGGTTTCGATTGAAGACGTTGCTCGTCATTGGAATCGGGGCCTTGCTTGCTGCAACCTTGGTGCTGGACAGCCTGCTCATCCAACTCGAGCGCAACGACCAAGACAGTTCCGACGACTTGGCTGAACACGTGGAATCCATTTCCAATGTTTCCAGTGACGCCTCCAACTTGGAGCGACTGAACCGCTGGAGCTGCGCGTTAGCGCTGTTCCAAGAACGCCCCGTAACCGGCTGGGGACCGGGCACTTACCAGTTCGTTTACGCACCCTTTCAGCGATCGGAACACCGCACCATCATCAGCACCAACAACGCCGATGGCGGCAACGCCCACAGCGAGTACCTCGGACCGCTCGCCGAACAGGGTGTGCCCGGGGCGCTGTTCGTGGTGGGGTTGTTCGGGTGGGTCCTGCACTTGGGGTTTCGCCTCTACCGAACGGTCGCCGACGCGGAGACGCGGCGCTTGGCCGTCGGGGTGTTCCTCGGTTTGGTCACGTATTTCGTGCACGGGGTCTTGAACAATTACCTCGATACGGATAAGGCGAGCGCACCGTTTTGGGGGTTCTTGGCGCTGCTCGTCGTGTGGGACTTGGAGGCGCAACGCCAAATCTCCTTACCGAAACCGCGCTAACATCAGCGCGGTATCATCAAAGGTGGGCTCGGCACCGCGGAAGGATTCTACCGATTCGAGCAGGGCGGCCTGGATTTGGGTCACGTCCATGCCCCGACGCTCGCGAACGAGCCGCTCCATCCGTTGCATGCCAAAGGGCACGCCTTCCTCATTTTCTTGCTCCACCAGCCCATCCGTGTAGCACACCAACACGCTGTCGCGGGCGATGGTGGCCTCGCCCAAGTCTACGGAGGGAATCTCCGAAAACATGCCCAGCCCCACCGAACCGTTGACCAACTGCTGCGCGGTCCCCTCCGGCCCCATGAGCAGCGGCGGGTTGTGCCCACAATTGATGTAGGTCAACTTCCGCGTTTTTCGGTCGTAACACGCCACGAACATCGTGATGTACTTCTCACCGCGAGCGTTCGACATGACGCGCTCGTTCAACATCCGGATGCTGCGCTCCAAATCCTCAGACTCCGTTTGCAAGATGGCCCGCAAATTCGCCTGGAAGTTGGACATCAAAAAGGCAGCGGAAACTCCTTTTCCACTCACATCCGCCATGCAAAACATCAAGCGATCTCCCTCCACAGGGAACAGGTCGTAATAATCGCCCCCGACCTCCCGGTGTGGGCGGTAGTAAGCCGACACTTCCACATCCGGATCCTCGGGCCACTCGGTGGGCACCAACAACGCCTGCATCTCCGCGGCCAACTCCAGTTCCCGTCGCGTAGCTTCCTGCCGAATGGCCGCCTCCGATAACCGCCGATTGTGCAAGGCCACCACCAAGACGTTCGTCAAGGTGGTGATGAAATTCAGGTGCTTCACCACCGGACTGACGCCCACTCCCTCCTGCGTATCTCCTGCAAGCACGTAGGCCAACACCTCCTGATCCTGCTTCACGGGCACAACCACGTCAAAGACTTCCGATCCCGCCGTAGAATTAAGGATCACCCGCTGGCCCGCTTCGAACGTCGTGGAGGCTGCAACAGGCGGCAGCGCACCTTCGACACCGGTGGTCAACATGCACCGCCATTCCCCGCTGACCGACGTGTACAACACCAAGCGGTCGATGCCGAGGTATTCCGCCAACGTCCGCCGAAAATGTTCGATCAATTCTTCTTCAGAAGCACGGGCATTGATGGCCCGCGTCACCTCCAACAACGCACCCAACTTGTAGTCTTGGAGTTCGACCTTCCGCTCGAGCCGCTCGACTTTGGGTGTCATGACGGGATCATTTCTTTACCCGTTCCACGTATTCCTTCGTCCGCGTATCCACCTTGATCCAATCCCCCGTATCCACAAACAACGGAACGCGCACCTCAACGCCCGTATCCGTGGTGGCAGGTTTCATGGTGTTCGTAGCCGTATCGCCTTTGATGCCCGGTTCCGTGTAGGTGATTTCCGTTTCAATGTGGTAGGGCAATTCGCAGCTCAAAACGCGCTCTTCTTCTGCATGGAATTGAAGCTGGCAAATCAGGCCGTCTTGCAAGAACTCCGGCGCGTTGATGACCACCTTTTCGACGGGAATCTGCTCGTACGTCTCGGTGTTCATGAAGTGGTACCCCATTTCGTCTTGGTACAGGTACTGGTATTCCCGCGTCTCAATCCGAACGGGCTCGATCTTCACCCCCGCATTGAACGTGTGATCGACCACGCGCCCCGTGCTCAAGTTCTTCAATTTGGTCCGCACAAACGCCGCCCCCTTACCGGGCTTAACGTGCAAGAATTCAATGATTTGCCACAAACCGTGATTGTGGTTGAGCACCATGCCATTTTTGATGTCCGACGTCGTCGCCATGAGGATTGAATTTTCGCGAAGATAAACTACATCGCGTAGGACAAACGCAACCTCACCTCACCTCGCCCTGCCCCTTTCCATTCCCAGGGCCCCGAATCCTCAAGCGACCACCGATCTTCGCGGTGCAGAAACGAGGCACTGCCCGTGCATTTCCAATGCCGGCTCCACTTCCAGGCCACCTGCATCCACCACCGCTGTCCCCTTCCGGAGAGCGTGGTCGTTTGCCAGGTTTGTGCATTGGGCTCCAGGCGGTAAACAAGGGCTCCAGGGGCCAGGTCCGATCGCGACCACCCCAGACGCCATTTCGGCAAATCGGGTGCCGGCTGCCAGGTCCAATGGAGGCCTCCAGCGGTACCGTGATGCTGGATGATTTGGCCCCAGCAACGGAGCCCCCACTGATGCTGGTCCCTGCGGTACTCGACAAGGCATCGCAACTCATCGGTGCGCTGCCACCGGATGGTCAATCGCTCCTTTCTTCGAAGTTCGAATTGGGTTTGAACTTCTGACTTCAAGTCGAGGCCGTCCCATTCCCACCGAGCGAACTGATTCATGCGCTTTCCTCGGCGTTCCCAACCCCACGTCCACATCGCCCCCCCAGCGGGACGGACGTCGCCCCAACCGGACCCCGGGTGATGCGGAGCGTATCGCTCCCAGCGCATGAATGCATCCAGTTCAGGACTCCACGTCCAGATGGACCCCAGCACCCAGGACAAGCCTCCTTTGCTCCATGCCACTTCTCCGACCCACCGGCTGGCGGCAAAGTTCCGGTAACTGTGTCCGCCGACAATCGCTGCGCTGGGCAGGCCCGCCACGTTGCCCCATTCGCAGGCCAACCCGCCCCCTCGATCTGCAGCCGTTCGGTGCCACATCATCGCTGTGCGCACTGGGCGAATTTGCGCCCGATTCCGTTCGGCCGGGGTGCGGTGTTGACCATCGCCGTACCACGTGACCGGCACCCCATCTTCCAACCGCACTTCGCGCCCTCCCACATCCAACGAAACGACGGCTCGCCCTCCTGACACGGGAGAAGAAGCCGCCAAGCCCCTGCGAACCGGCAACGCATCGCCGGCGAGCACGGGCCGAACGTCTTGGGTCATGCGTTGCGCGGACGTCGCCGACCGCATGGCATCGTAAGCGCTTGAACTCCAGCCTACCAGTCCCTGCCCCCATCGAATGACGTGGTCACCCCAAATCGTCCGCACGCCCCGAAGGGTCGGCGCCACCACAAATCCCGCCACGTGATCGATCCCCGCCTCGCCGGGCCCGCGGTCACAACGGAGCGCCCAATGCCCCGAGCGCTGGGCGCGAACCCCCCACCCCAAGGGCCCGCCCGCTAAGGAGTCCGCGGGCAGCAATCCGAGCGACCGGCGAAGGTCCCAGGTGAGGCGCAACCGGCTTCGGGCAGGCAAGTCCTGACCCGATTGCACCCAGCGCGACCAAATGGGATCGGCCATCAACCGGCGCGCTCCTTCCGGCGAAAGCCCCGGCACAGCCGCCGCCTCCTCGATGGAAACGGGCAATCCAGATGAGGCCAGGTAATCCTCCAACGCTGCCGCCTCCTCCACCGACAACGTTCCCGATTCCACGAAACGTCCCGCTGCACCTTCCCATACCTGTGCTGAACACAGGACCGGCCAGCAGGCCAGCAACCATTTAGCGCACTTCAACATGGCCATTCCAATTTGCGCCGCCCCATCCGGCCTGTTCGCACCCCCAACTCCACCGGGAAACTGCGCCCCATCGGCCTTGGACGCCCACCATGAACCGCATCGGGTCGCTGCGCCAACCGACTTGGACCGTCCATCGCGGATGCACCACCCGGCTTGCCCACGCACCGAATGCACCTGTGGAGAGCAACAGGCCCGTTGCAGACCAATCGCCCCAAGTTCCAGCGGCCCAGAGGCCCGTGACCGGAATGCGCATGGAGCGGCCCGGGCGCCAATGGCACCAACCGCCGGCGATCCAATCCCCGGAACGGTGGCACAGCGACCAAGCCGCCTCGGGACTCCAATCGACGCGGCGCACCTCGGGCCACGCTTCGCGCCCGCCTCCCAGGGCGATGCGGGATTCCCATCCGGGGGCCAGAGCTTGCTCGTACACGACTTGGACCGATGCGGACGACCAGCGGGGTCCGGACTGGGCCGTGGAGGCGTGGAGGGCCCAGCAGCTGGAACGCCGAAGCGGGGTTTGGCCTTGCCAAGCCGACCAACCATCGGAGATGCGGCAACTCACCCAACGCGTGGAAACCGGCGTCACAGCCCATTGACCCATGCCCCCGCGCCCTGCATCGGGCGGATCCCACATCGGGGGTCGCTGCCCCCAAACCGCGCAGCTCACCGCGCACATTGCCCCCACCAACTTCCACCTCATGACCGCAAAGGAACGGGCAGCGGCCGCGCACATCCGCATGGAATGCACCAGCGGGCGACGGGAATTGATGAACGCGGGTTAACGGGGAAGCTCAGGCGGCCACGGAGCGGTTCCGGGAATGCTCGGCGCCTCGTGCAGGACGGTGCCCTCGAGCCAGCGGTCGGTGGGCAGGGAGGCGTTGAGGGCGAGGAACCGACCATTGGGCGCGTCCAGCAACGCGATTTCCTTCACCCGTCCGTCCTCCAGGCGGATGCGCAGGCGGCTGCAGGCCGCACGGTTGAACTGGAGTTCCGCATCGTCATCTACGAAATAGATGGCCTCCCCGTTGCCTTCGATGAGCAGCCGATCGAGGTCCC
This sequence comes from uncultured Flavobacteriales bacterium, assembly GCA_965656785.1. Taxonomy (GTDB): domain Bacteria; phylum Bacteroidota; class Bacteroidia; order Flavobacteriales_D; family Sanyastnellaceae; genus JALQTD01. The sequence goes on along the minus strand of CBFHLY010000005.1, from coordinate 84,417 downwards.
CGTCGCGGAATTGACCGGTGAGGGTTCGACCGCTGATTTGGTCCGCGCAGCTGTCGTTGATGACCCGCGTTAAATGGACGTGTCCCTCGCCGTAGAGGCGGTCGGGGGCACCCTCGGATAGGTGGAGGTCGAGGGTGTCGGCGGAGAGGATTTGGCCTTCAAGCCAAAGCCGCGGATCCTGCAGCATCCTGAGGTGATCCACCTCCTCGGACCAAATCAACGCCCCGCACATCCCGAGCGCCTCCCCCTGCCGAAACACCACGTTCGGAAACGCCCTGAGTTGCCCCTCGGCTTCCACGAGTTCGTCCGCCACCAACACCAACGTATCCCCCTCGTTCGCCTGAATCAGCCGCGCCTCCCCCACCACGCGCGAAACCCACGCCGAATCCACCCGCTCCTGCCGCAAGTGACGGCCGCGCACTACCTGCGTCAACGCGGTGTCCAACGCCTCCACATGTCCCCAGGCCTCGCGCACGTCATCCGTCCACGCCAAACTGTCCGCCCAAACCCCCTCGCCCCCGCGTCGAACCCACGCTCGAAGGAGGTGCCCTCCAACCCAGCCTCCCGACTCCGAAATCACGCCGCGCTCACACCGAACCGCCCATTGCCCATCCGATTGATCAACCCGCGATGTCCCCAGGAATTCGAGGTCTCCGGCGCGCGCGTGCACTTTCAAGGAGTCGGAAACGACCCGTTCCTCGGCCCCTTCGACCTCAACGCTGCCGCCGAGAACGAGCCACTCGGAGGCGGACTCGAACCGGCCTCGGTCGGCCGTAGCAACGCGATCCTCCATCACAAGCGTTGTACGCTGGCGAAACCACGCGGCTTCCTCGGCCCAGTCGTACCACAGCTCCGGGCCGGACGCGGAGAGTTCTCCGTCGATGAGGTGCGCGGGGGGGCCGGCTGCGAGCAGGAGCTCCGCCTCGGGATTCCAAGTCAGTTCTTCGGCTTCGAGCGACCAACCTTGTGGCCGAAGGGCTTGGACTTTGCCCATGGCGCGAAATCGGCCATCGTCGTAGCGCCAGGCGCTGTCGCACTTCAACGTGGCGTCGCGGTGGGCCAGCACCACGTTGCCCAAGAGGCGCTGGGCTCCCGGAATCGAGGGGTCGCGAAGGATGGCTTCGGCTTGGACGATGCGAACGCGGTGCCCGGTGCTGTCCGGTGCAACGGCACGCGCAGCCCCCGGAAGCCACGCGAACAGCACCCCAAACCCCAAGGCCACGATCGAACTGAAACCCCTCATCGAGCCGCAAGTTCGAGCCCGAATGCGGTTCGCACAGCGCACGGCCGTTAAAATTTCAACCCGCACCGCCCAAGCGCAGGGGATTCCATCCCGCAAAGGTTCAGATTCAGCGAATTCCTGCGTACCTTCGCGCCCCTTTCGGGGAATGCGGGTGTGGTGAAATTGGTATACACGCCAGACTTAGGATCTGGTGCCGCAAGGCGTGGGGGTTCGAGTCCCTTCACCCGCACTTTGGAGCTGATGCGCATGCCGGCGGGCATGGGTTTTGGCCTAGAAGCTTTGAACAACCAAATCGCAATCCATGCAGATTGAACGCGAAACCTCGGGCGAATTGACCGCCCGTGTGAAAGTGAAGCTCGAACCCGGCGACTACCAGCCGCGCGTGGAGCAAGTGCTCAATGACTACCGCAAATCCGCGACCATTCCCGGATTCCGCAAGGGCAAGGTGCCCATGGCTTTGATCAAAAAGCAGTACGGAACGCCCGTGCTCGTGGACGAAATCAACAAGCTGCTGCAGGAGTCGCTCGGAAAGTACCTCGAAGAGGAGCAATTGAACGTATTGGGCCAGCCCATTCCGGCTGAGGACGAACAGGACAGCGGCAATTTCGACCAACCTGGGGATTTCCAGTTTGCGTATGACATTGGTTTGGCTCCGGAGATTTCACTCGAATTCGGCAAGAAGGCCGTGTTCACCCGGCATTCCATCAAAGTGGACAAAAAAGCCATCGAAGCCGCCATCGAAGACCACCGCCGCCGCCACGGCGAACTGACCGACGAAGAAGTTTCCGGCGACAAGGATTTGCTCGTGGGGCACATGGCTCAACTCGATGACGCAGGAGCGGTCCTCGAAGGGGGCATTGCGAACGACGCAAACATTTCCATCGAACACATTTCCGACAAGAAGACGAAGAAGGCGTTGCAGGGCTTGAAGGTGGGCGATGTGGTGACGGTGGATCCGCATTTGGTCAGCCACGGTCACGATGATTTGGGCAAAATGCTCAACATCTCGCACGACCAAGTGCACGACTTGAAGGGTTCATTTCAATTTGAAGTGAAGGAAATCAAGCGCATGCACCTGCACGAAAACAACCAGGAGTTGTGGGACAAGGTGCTCGGCAAAGACGTGGTGTCCGACGCCAAGGCCTTCGAAGCCAAGGTCAAGGAGGAAATCGAAGCGCAATTCGACCGCGATGCGGAGTGGGTGTTCCGCCGTCGGTTTGTCGTGGACCTGTTGGAGCACCTCCAAATGCCGATGCCGGATGACTTCATGAAGCGTTGGATCCAAGTGGCCAATGAGCAGGAAATCACCGAAGAGCAAGTCAACCAAGAGTACCCGGCTTACGCGGAATCGCTCCGTTGGCAACTCATCCAATCCGCGGTCATGAAGGCCACGGAAATGCGGGTGAGCCAGGAGGAACTCCTCGAAGAAGCCAAGCGCATGATCGGCGCTCAGTACGCCCAGTACGGGATGCCCATCGAAGGCGAATACTTGGAGTCGTTTGCCCAAAACGCCTTGGCGAATGAAGAGGAGCGCCGCCGCATCGCGGACGTGATCATCGAACGCAAGGTGGTGGACGATTTGAAAACGCGCGTGACCATCAAGGACAAAGCCGTTTCCTACGAAGAATTCGCAAAGCTCGCCGCCGAAGTGCGTTGAGCGCGAAAGCCTTGTGCGAAAAACGCCCGGTTCACGCCGGGCGTTTTTGATTTCCCAGTTCTTCAATGCCAACCGTTCACAAATTCCCGTCCTGCATTCACAAAGCTTCTAGGACGGTGGAGGATTTACACTGTAATTTTATCCCATGACCGAACGCAAAGAATTCCTCAAGTACGCCGTCAAGGACCGCGGCTTGAGCAGCAATACCGTCGAAAGCTACATCTCGGCTGCGTATGGCCCCGAAAACATGACCCGGACGGTCATTGAGGAGCGGCCCATGCCGTTCCGTGAGGTGGACGTGTTCTCTCGCTTGATGGTGGACCGCATCATCTTCTTGGGCACCGGCATCGACGACTACGTCGCCAACATCATCCAAGCGCAATTGCTCTTCTTGGAATCCACCGACCCCTCGAAGGACATCCAGATTTACATCAACTCGCCGGGCGGAGGCGTCTACGCAGGGCTGGGCATCTACGATACCATGCAATACATCCGCCCCGACGTGAGCACCATCTGCACGGGCATGGCGGCTTCCATGGGCGCGGTGCTGCTTTGCGCAGGTGCCGCCGGCAAGCGGACGGCGTTGAAGCACAGCCGCGTCATGATCCACCAGCCGTTGGGCGGTGCGAGCGGCCAAGCTTCGGACATCGAAATCACGGCACGTGAGATCCAGAAGTTGAAAAAAGAACTGTACGAAATCATCGCCCAGCACAGCGGCAAGCCGTATGACGAAGTGTGGGCCGACGCCGATCGCGACCACTGGATGATCGCTGCCGAAGCGAAGGCTTACGGCATGATCGACGAAGTGCTCGAGCGCAAGTAATCCCGGCGAACCCCTCATGAGTTCCAAGAAAAACATCACCTGCTCCTTTTGCGGACGGAGCAAGGATGAGGTGAACGTGTTCATCGCGGGCATCACAGGCCACATCTGCGACTTGTGCGTTGCACAAGCGGAAAACATCATCGAGGAAGAACAGAAGCAACACGCCAAGTCCAGCCTGTCGAAGCAGCTCAAGTTGTTGAAACCTGCTGAGATCAAGGCGAAACTCGACGAATACATCATCGGCCAAGAAGACGCCAAACGCACCGTCAGTGTCGCCGTTTACAACCACTTCAAGCGACTGTTGCACCCCGCGAAAGAAAACGAATCCGTCGAAATCGAAAAGTCGAACGTCATCCTGACCGGTGAAACCGGCACCGGAAAGACGCTCATCGCCCGGACCATCGCGCGCATGCTCGAAGTGCCGTTCTGCATTGCCGATGCCACGGTGCTGACCGAAGCTGGATACGTCGGCGAGGACGTAGAAAGCGTGCTTTCCCGACTGCTCCAAGCGGCGGACTATGACGTGGAAGCCGCAGAGCGCGGCATCGTGTTCATTGACGAAATCGACAAAATTGCCCGCAAGAACGACAACCCCAGCATCACCCGGGATGTCAGTGGAGAAGGCGTGCAGCAGGCCCTTTTGAAGTTGCTCGAAGGCGCGGAAGTTCACGTTCCACCGCAAGGCGGTCGGAAGCACCCGGAACAGAAGCTCGTCAACATCAACACGAAGAACATCCTGTTCATCTGTGGAGGAGCGTTCGCCGGCATTGACCAAATCATCGAGCGGCGCATCAACCGGTCCGCCATCGGCTACCAAAAGGGCTCAGCGGCCACCCACCAAGAGGACGACTTGTTGTCCTACGTAAGCGCGGCAGACCTCCGTACGTTCGGCCTCATCCCCGAACTCATCGGCCGCTTTCCCGTGCTGACGCACCTGAAGCCCTTGGAATCAGACGCGTTGCGCCAAATCCTAACCGAGCCGAAGAACGCGCTCATCAAGCAGTACGTTCGGCTCTTTGAGCTCGACGGCATCGCCTTGAAATTCGACGCAAGCGGTTTGGACTACATGGTGGAGAAAGCCATCGACCTGAAGCTGGGTGCGCGGGGATTGCGGAGCATTTGCGAAGCCATTTTGCGGGATGCGATGTTCGAACTGCCAGGTTCCAAGACGAAAGAACTGACCGTGACCCGCGATTATGCTGCGCAACAATTCGAGGGCAGCGGCGCCAAGAACTTGCGCGTGGCGTGATGTGAACGCCTTGTGAAAAACACACCGCCCTCGGCCACGTGCCGGGGGCGTTTTGCTTGGTACTTTCGAGGGTTCCCCGAGAATCAGCGAAGCGCATGGCACGAGCCTCCACCCCCTTGATGCAACAGTACGACCAAGCGAAGCGGCAGCATCCCGATGCCATTTTGCTGTTCCGCGTGGGGGATTTCTACGAAACGTTTGGGGAAGACGCCATTCGAGCATCGAAAGTCCTCGAAATCACGTTGACCAAACGCGGAAACGGCAGCGCCTCCGAAATCGAACTCGCCGGCTTTCCTCACCACGCGCTAGACAACTACTTGCCCCGCTTGGTGCGGGCGGGGCATCGCGTGGCGATTTGCGACCAGCTCGAAGACCCGAAAGCGGCGAAAGGCTTGGTAAAACGCGGCGTAACGGAAGTCGTCACCCCCGGCGTCACGCTCCACGATGATGTGCTGCAGGCGAAGTCCAACAACTTCCTCTGCGCCGTGCACTGGACGCGCAAGGCGTTGGGCATTGCTTTCCTGGATGTGAGCACCGGCGATTTCCAAGCTGGACAAGGGGACGGCGATTTCATCGAGCGCGTCATTCGGTCGTTCTCCCCATCGGAAATCGTTTACCAACGGGGGCATGAAAACGACGTGTTTGGGCTGGTGAAGACCGATGCGCATCGGAGCCGGCTGGAGGATTGGGTGTTCAGCGAGGAGTGGGCGATGGAGGCGATGGAGAAGCAGTTCGGGGTGGCGTCGCTTAAGGGGTTTGGGCTGGCCGATGCGCCGTTGGCGGGGGTGGCCATCGGAGCCATCTTGCACTACCTCGACACGACGCAGCATGCGCGGCGGGGACACTTGCGCCAGGTGGGACGCATTGCGGAGGAAGGCGTGCTGTGGATGGACCGGTTCACGTTCCGGAATTTGGAGGTGCTGCAACCGACTTCGGCCGATGGTCGGGCTTTGGTGGAGGTGTTGGATCGGACCGCCTCGCCGATGGGCGCGCGCATGATGCGGCGGTGGTTGATGATGCCGTCCACGGATTTGGCCCAAATCCAGCAGCGGCACGACGCCATCGATGCCCTGCTGGAATCACCGGACGCGCTCGGCTCGCTGCGGAGCCTCTTCGGTCGCGTCGGGGATATGGAGCGACTGGCTTCGAAAGCGAGCACCGGTCGCATCGCACCGCGCGAACTGGCGCAGTTGCGGGTCGGGCTTCGGTGCGTCCATGAGTTGGCAGCCGCGGTCGAAGGGATGGATGCGTTGCTTCCGTTTTTGGAGCAACTGACGCCTTGCGATGCATTGCTGGTACGGCTGGAACGGGATTTGGCCGATGAACCGGCCCTCTCCGTAAGCAAGGGCCCCGTCATCCGTCCGGGCATCTTCGATGAACTCGACGAGCTGCGCGACCTGCGGAGCAACGCCCGCCAAGCACTCGATGACATCTGTACCCGGGAGTCCGACGCAACGGGAATTCCCAGCCTGAAAATTGCCTCCAACAACGTCTTTGGCTACTACCTCGAAGTGCGCAACGCACACAAGGACAAGGTTCCGGCCACGTGGATTCGGAAGCAAACGCTGACCCAAGCAGAGCGCTACATCACCGAGGAACTGAAGGCGCTGGAAGAGCGAATCGTCGACGCTCAGACCCGAGCTGAAGTGCTCGAACAGCGGAAATACGACGACCTCATCGTCGCAGTGGCGGCGGAAATTGGAGCGCTTCAGGCGAATGCGCGGGTGCTCGCTCACGTGGACGTGCTGCACGGGTTCGCCGAAGTGGCCCGCGACCACCGGTATGCGCGGCCGGAATTGCACGACGGCTGGGGGCTGAACATCGTTGCGGGGCGTCACCCGGTCATTGAGCAGTCGTTGCCGCCCGGTCAATCGTACGTCGCGAACGATGTGCAGCTCGACCCGGAGGCGAACCAAATCCTGATGATCACCGGCCCCAACATGGCGGGAAAAAGCGCCCTGCTTCGCCAAACCGCCCTGATCTCCTTGCTCGCCCAAGCCGGCAGCTTCGTGCCCGCGGATGCTGCTCAACTGGGGCTGTGCACCCGCATTTTCACCCGAGTCGGCGCGTCGGACAACATCTCGAGTGGAGAATCCACGTTCATGGTTGAAATGAACGAGACCGCATCCATCTTGAACAACTTGACGGATCGGAGTTTGGTCTTGCTCGATGAAATCGGACGGGGCACCTCCACGTACGACGGGGTGAGCATCGCTTGGTCCATCGCTGAGTACGTGCACGAACATCCTCGGTTCCGTCCACTGACGCTGTTCGCCACGCATTACCACGAATTGAACGACATGAGCGAACGGTTCCCGAGGATCCGAAACTTCAACGTCAGCGTCAAGGAAATGGGCAAGCACATCGTCTTCTTGAGGAAACTCGTTCCGGGCGGGAGCAACCACAGCTTCGGCATCCACGTGGCCCGGCTTGCGGGGATGCCCGCGTCGGTGGTGAAGCGCGCCGAAGAAGTGCTGAGCACCCTGGAATCGCGGCGGGAATCGTCGGAAACGCAAGCAGCAGAAGGCGGGCCAAATTGGCAGCCGCAACCGCACGTCGAGCCGTCCATGCAAATGAGCATCTTCCAGCTGGACGATCCGGTGCTGGAGGACGTTCGGGAACAGATTTTGGGCCTCGACATCGACCACCTCACCCCGGTCGATGCGCTGATGAAGCTGCACCAAATCCGCAAAGCGGTCAGCGGGAAAGCTTAAAGCGCAGCGAGCAGCAAATCCAGGTTCTTGAACGGCAACCCGGCCTCCCGGGCGATGCCTTCGTGCGTCACAACGCCATTGAACAGGTAGATTCCGGAACGCGCAACGCGGTTTTGGCGCGCAGCCGATTCCACGCCGCCGTCGTCGCCCAATTCAAGCAACAACGGGGCAAAAATGTTGCTCAACGCTTTCGAAGCGGTTCGGCTCACGCGCGACGGGATGTTCGGCACGCAGTAGTGGATGACGTCCATCTCGATGAACGTGGGCCGCTCGTGCGAAGTCACCCGGCTCGTTTCGAAGCAGCCACCGCGATCGATGGTCACGTCCACCACGACCGCGCCTTTGCGCATGCCCGAAACCATCGGCTCCGAAACGATGAGCGGAGAACGGGGGCCGTTTCCTCGGAGCGCACCGATGGCCACGTCCGCCGTGCGCAGCGCGTCCTGAAGCACCGAGGGCTGGATGGTCGACGTCCACAGGCGCTGGCCGATGGCGTTTTGGAGCCGGATCAAGCGGTGGGGGCTGTTGTCGAACAGCTTCACCGTCGCGCCGAGCCCCAGGGCGGCGCGGGTGGCGAATTCCGCTACGGTACCCGCTCCGATGATGACGACTTCGGACGGGCGCACGCCGGAGACGCCCCCAAGCATGGTGCCGCGACCGAATGGTCCCGAAAGCAACTCACCGGCCACCAACATGGAGGTGTTGCCCGCGATTTCGCCCATGGCCCGGACGAGCGGGAAGATGCCGTTGTCGTTTTGGATGAAATCCCAGGCAATGGCGGTGATGCGTTTGGCCATCAACGCTTCGAGCAAGCCCTCCTGCTGCACGCTCCATTGCAGGGCGCTGATGAGGATGCTGCGGTTGTTGAGCAATTGCACCTCTTCGAGCGATGGCGGCTCCACCTTCACCACATGCGCCGCTTGAAACACTTGACGGCGGTCGTACACGATGCGCGCGCCCGATTCACTGTAATCTGAATCGGTGTAATGCGCCTCCAAGCCTGCACCCGTCTCGACAAGCACCTGGTGCCCGCGTGCGACCAGCAAGGCCACGGCTTCAGGCACCAAGGCCACCCGCTTTTCCTGCAAGCTGTCTTCCTTCGGAATGCCAATGACCAACTCCTTGCCGCGGGCCGCGGTCTTTTTCAGGGCCTCCTGAGGGAGCAAAGCCGCCTCCCGTGCGAGCGACTGAATGCCTTTGCGCTGTCCTTCCATGTTCCGCCGAAATTAGGAAAGTTCACGGCATCCCCGTCACCGGAGCTTCCAAGCTCACCCGGCGCATGCCCTCCACCCACTCGAACCGAATCAACCACGCATCTTCCGGCAACAAAGAAGGCGCACGCTCCGGCCATTCCACCAAGTTCAAAATGGGTTGAAGGAACGAATCCTCCACCCCCGCATCCCATGCTTCTTCCTCAGAACGCAGCCGATACAGGTCCCAATGCGCCACCTCCGAACGCCCCGGACGCACATGCGAATGCACCAACCCAAACGTCGGACTCGCGCTGCCCAACGCCACCCCCCAGTGCCGACACATCGCTCCCACCCACGTCGTCTTCCCGACCCCCATCGGCCCGTGAAGCGCCACAACGCCCACTTCCGGCAACCGCTCCGCAAGCTCAGGCGCCCACCGCTCCACAGACGCCACATCCGGCACCTCCACCTGCCAAATCACCTTCCGTTCCATCCTCAGCGCGGCTCGAGTTCCACCCACGGAATGATCACCTCATCCATTGAAATTCCGCCGTGCTGGAACGTCCCTTTGAACCGGCGGACGTGTTCGCCTTGGTTGTTCGGATACACCAAGAAATCGTGCCCGCGGGAAAAGATGTAGGAATCCGCCAAATTCCGCCTCGGCAGCCCAAACACCTCCGGATTCCGCACTTCAAAGACTTGCTTCGCGTCGTACCCCAAGTTCTTTCCCACCTTGTAGCGGGGGTTGGTGTTCGTATCCCGTTCCCCGCGTACCACGACGTGATCTTCCACCCGAATGGTGCCGTGGTCGGTGGTCACGATGACCCAAGCCCCCTGCTCCGCCATCCAATCCATCGCCTCACGCAAGGTGCTGTTTTTAAACCACGAAGCCGTGAGTGAACGGTAGCCCGCCTCCCCTTCGGTCAGCTGCTTGATGACGTCGTTGTCGGTTCGTGCATGCGAGAGTTGGTCGACGAAATTGTAGACGACTGCGGTGACGCCGTTGCCTTTCGTGGTATGCAGTTGGTCCACGAACTTCACGCCGTGCTCGTGCCGCGTGACCTTGAAATAATCGGATCGGCGTTCGTACCCGATTCGTTTCAAAAATGCTTGAAACAGTTCCCGCTCGTGGAGGTTCTTTCCGGCATCGTCGCGCTCATCCTTCCACCATTGCGGGTGGACGCGCGCAATTTCTGCGGGGTTGAGGCCAGCGAACAGGGCATTGCGCGCGTATTGGGTGGCGGTGGGAAGGATGGAGAAGTACGGGGATTTGGCCTTAACGCGCCATTTGTCCTGCAGCATGGGCTCGATGAGCTCCCATTGATCCAACCGCAAGTTGTCGATGACAATCAAGTAAATGGGCCGTTCCCCAGCCGACTCCAACAGCGGCGTCAACCGCTCGGGAAGCAACCGATGCGATAACGTGGGCACGTCGTCGCCCGGTCCGGCCATCCACTCCTCCAAATTCCGCTCGTAAAACTTGGTAAACGCTTGGTCCACTTGCGTCGTCAGCGCATCGAGCATGTCGAGCATGCCGGTGTCTTGTGCATCCGTCAATTTCAATTGAAATCGAACGATTTGCTGGAAAATCCCCATCCAATCACGGGCGTCCAGCCGGTCCATCAACCGCATCGTGATGGTCCGATAAGCCTGCTGAAAATCCGTCAGCAACTGCTCACTTTGCAACTGGTTCACGTGCAGGAATCGCTTGAGCACGGCAAGCAATTGCTGCGGAATCACCGGCTTGATGAGGTAGTCGCTGATGCTCGCGCCATACGCCTCGTTCATCGTGTGTTCCTCCTCGCTCTTCGTGATCATCACCACGGGCAGGTGTGGCCGCAGCGCTTGGATCCGCCGAAGGGTCTCAATGCCCTGAATCCCCGGCATGTTTTCATCGAGGAAGACCAAATCAAACACGCCCTCAGACACCCGCTCCACCGCTTCCAATCCGTTGTTCACCGACACGAGTTCGTACCCGTTTTTCTCCAGGAACAAAATGTGCGGTTGGAGCAAGTCGATTTCATCATCGACCCAAAGAATGTGTGGCTTGCGATGCGTCATGCGGGCGTAGGCGTTCAAGTTGAATGGAAGATGCAACAGTAAATTTCAGACCCACGCCCACACATTCGCACGCGGCGGGTGGAGCGGGGAACTTACCTTGCACGAAGAAACGACATCCTGCGGGCAATTCGTACCCCATGGCACCACCCAACAAACGCAAAATCCTCAACGATCCGGTCTACGGGTTCATTTCGCTCCGGTACGGCCTCACGCTCGACCTGATGGACCACCCGTACATGCAGCGGTTGCGGCGCATCAGCCAGTTGGGGTTATCGCATTTGGTTTACCCCGGCGCCGTTCACAACCGGTTCCATCACGCGGTCGGCGCCATGTACCTCATGCAGGAGGCCATCGACACGCTCCGAGAAAAAGGCATTGACATCACGGAGCAGGAAGCGGAGGGGGCCTGTGCCGCCATTTTGCTGCACGACATCGGACACGGGCCGTTCAGCCACGCCTTGGAACACAGCTTGGTGGAAGGGGTGCACCACGAGGACTTGTCGGTGCTGATGATGAACCGGATGAACGAGGAGTTGAATGGCGCCTTGGATTTGGCGATTGACATCTTCAATGACCACCATCCGAAGGCCTTTTTGCACCAACTCGTTTCCTCGCAACTCGATATGGATCGGCTCGATTACCTGGCCCGGGACAGCTTCTATTCGGGCGTGGCAGAAGGTAAGGTCGGCAGTGAGCGCATCATCAAGATGCTGAACGTGGTGAATGGCAACTTGGTCATCGAAGAAAAGGGCATCTACTCGATCGAGAAATTCTTGGTGGCGCGCAGGCTGATGTATTGGCAGGTTTACTTGCACCGAACGGTGTTGAGCGCAGAGTACATGTTGATGCAGTGCCTGAAACGCGCCCACGAATTGGGAGAAGCGGGAGAACCGTTGTTTGCGACGCCCGCGCTCGGCCTGTTCCTGCGCAACCGCCTAGACCGGACGCGTTTTTTGGCCGACCCGGAAATCCTCGATCGCTTCTCGGATTTGGACGACAGCGACATCTTGTCGGCCTTGAAGTCGTGGCGAAACCACGAGGATTTCACGCTGCGCACTTTGGCGGATCGGCTGATCGGTCGGCGCTTGTTCCGCATTGAATTGCGGGCTCAATCATTCAACGCTGAAGAAGTTCAAGCGAAAGTGAAAGCCGTGGCGGATGCGTGGGGCGTTGACGAGGATACCGCCAGCCGGTTCGTGTTGAACGACCGGGTTCGCAACCAGGCCTACAAACCAGGAGGGATTCAGGTGCTGTTCAAAGACGGCCGCGTGGCCGACTTGGCCGACGCCTTGGACGACACGCGGAACGCCTCGGATTTGGTGGTGGCAAAATCGTTCTTGTGCTACCCTAAAGAAGTGGACGCCCCACCTGCCTCGTGAGCGGATGCGGCGTCCCCTTCATCAGGTAATCAGCTCCTCACCAAGCTGATTGAACAGGTGGTATTCCAACAATTCCATGGAGCTGTTGGACTCCACTTGGATGGTGGCTCCAAACTGCTTCCGCCACTTGCGGATTTGGGATTTCCACCATCCGGCTTTCAAGTAGGCTTCCACGATCGGATGCACCACGAGCGTCAACGTTCGATGCCCTTCTGCCTGGGTCAGGTAGTTCAGGCTGTTCTCGATGGTATCGGTGATCAGGATGGAAGCGCCGACTTCGCCCGAACCGTTGCAGGTGGGGCATTTTTCGGCGGTTTTGATCTTCGCAACCGGACGCACACGCTGCCGCGTCAACTCCACTACACCAAATCGGCTCGGCGGCTGGATGTTGTGCTTCGCCTTGTCCTTCGCCATGGCCGCCTTCAGCGCATCGGTGAGCTGCTTGTTGTGCTCGCGCTTGGCCATGTCAATGAAGTCGATGGCGATGATGCCGCCCATGTCGCGCAACCGCAACACACGCGCAATTTCATCGACGCACTCGAGGTTCGTGTGCAGCGCATTCTCCTCCTGGTCCTTTGCACCGGCCTTCCTTCCGCCGCTGTTCACGTCGATGACGTGCATGGCTTCCGTTTGCTCGATGATGAGGTAGGCGCCGCTGCGCAAGTTCACTTGCCGGCCAAAAGCCGACTTGATCTGCCGGTGAATGCTCCGAGTGTTGAACAAATCCTTGTCCTTTGAAACCTTCAGGATTTCCTCCTTCTCGGGCGCAATGCTCCGCAAGTAATTGCGCACGTCATCGGCCAACTTGACCTCGTTGACGTGGATGGCGGTGCAATCGGGCGCCAAAACATCCCGGAGGACGGCGCTCGTTTTATCGATTTCACCGAGCACCCGCTTCCCCGGCTTCGCGTGGCGCAACCGCTTGTGCAGTTCCGCCCACCGGTTCACAAGGTCCTCCAAGTCTGCATGCAAGTCCGCAGCGCCCTTCTCTTCGGCTACCGTGCGAACGATGATTCCGAATCCGGGAGGCTGAATGCTCTGCATCAACCGGCGCAACCGGGTGCGCTCTTCCTCCCCTTTGATGCGGGAAGAAAGCGAAACCTTGTCGCTGAATGGCACGAGAACGAGGTATCGGCCCGGCAGGGTCACCTCTGCTGTAAGGCGCGGACCCTTCGTGCTGATGGGCTCCTTGGCCACCTGAACAAGCACCAATTGCGAAGCACTGACTTCGTCCTTGATCTTGCCCTTTTTATCCAGCTCTTGCTCCTTTTTGAAATGGGCCAAATCCGAAACCGGTTGCTTCCCCCCCATCACCCGCTTCACGTACTGTTGCTGCGTGCGGTAATGAGGACCCAAATCCAAGTAATGCAAGAAGGCATCGCGCTCATGCCCCACGTCCACAAACGCGGCGTTGAGGCTGGGCAATACCTTTCTAACCCGTCCGAGATAGATATCTCCGACAGCATAATCCGTCCCTCCCTGATCCCGGTGCAGCTCTGTGAGCACACCATCTTCGACCAAGGCGATTTCGACGCCCGCAGGCGTCGAGTTGATGACCAATTCTTTGCTCACGCGCGAATCGGTTTGCGCAAGGCAAGACGCCCGGGCCACGACCCATTGCCGCAGCCCGAGCTATGCCTTACTTCTTCTTGTGGCGATTCTTACGCAGACGCTTCTTGCGCTTGTGCGTGGCCATTTTATGGCGCTTCCGTTTTTTTCCGCTTGGCATAGCTGTATGGTTTTAGTCTGATGAACCGGATTCTCCGGCTTCCAATCGTTGAATGAAGCCCTCAACGCTCGCCGTCACCGCGGTGTCAGGAGCGAAGGGCAAATAGGCGTGGTAACGGCTCAACGCCGCTTCCCGTTGGCCCAAAAAGTCATAGCATCGCGCAACAAAGAACAACCCGCTGTGGAACGTGGGGTCGCTTTCCATGCACGCTTCAAAGCCCGAGATGGCGCGTTCGTACGCTTGCTCTTCCATGTCGAGCAAGGCGAGTTGAAACGTCGCCTCGAAGTGACCGGGTTCGAGCCCGAGCACCTGGGTGAAGCGCTCGCGGGCCTTGTCGATCTGGCCGCTTTGGACGGAGAAAATGCCCAACCAAACGACCGCATCCACTTCGGGCGGATCCGACTCCGCCAATTCCCGCAACATCATCACCCCCTCCATCGGATTGGGGCCATTGACCAGCGCAACGGCCCGGTCCACCGGGGACAGGGTGGTGTCCGACTCGAACGCCTGCACCTCGGCGATGGCGGCATCGGCTGAACTCGACGGTTTGCGCTCCAAGAGCAGCACCGCAGCAAACACCCCAGCGCCCGCGACCAACAGGGCAATCTGTCCCTTCTTCAAACTCATCCCTGTACGGGAACTTTTGCCTTCACGTGATCCACGAACTCCTTCGCAGGCTTGAACGACGGGATGTTGTGAGCGGGAATTTGAATGGACTGCTTCGCCTTGATGTTGCGGCCGGTTTTCGCAGCACGCGTCTTCACAACGAAGCTTCCGAAGCCGCGCAAGTACACGTTTTCACCACTCTCCACGGACTCGCGCACGGTCGTCATGAACGCCTCCACCGTGTTCTGAACATCCTGTTTCTCCATGCCCGTTTGATCTGCAATGCGGGTCACAATGTCTGCTTTCGTCATCTTGCTTGTAGGTTTGTCGGTACCAAAAGGCCCCAATGGATTGAAATTGAGGGGTGCAAAAATAAGGTTATCCGGCTGAAAACGAAACAGGTGATGCAACAAACTGAAAATGTTCCCGCCGAAGCCGCCACCCAAGCGCTAAACGATTGGTTCTCAAAACACCGCCGGGAACTGCCTTGGCGCGCTGCTCCGACCCCTTACGGAACGTGGCTGTGCGAGGTCATCATGCAGCAAACGCGCATCGATCAAGGTACGGCGTATTGGCATCGGTTCATGGAGGCGTTTCCCACGGTGGAGGCGTTAGCGCGCGCGGAAGAGGGCGAGGTGTTGAAACTGTGGCAAGGGCTGGGGTATTACAGCCGTGCGCGGAACCTGCATCGCGCGGCGCGCTGGGTCGTCGAGGAGCTCGATGGGGTGTTTCCCGAGACGGCCGCGGGCTGGCGGGAATTGCCGGGAGTCGGACCGTACACGGCGGCGGCGGTGGCTTCGATTTGCTTTGGCGAGGCCGTGGCTGCGGTGGACGGGAACGTGAATCGGGTGGTGGCGCGGTTCGTGGGGCTGGACGAGCCAGTGGACCGGCCGGCGGGTCGGCGGGCTGTGGAGGCGGCCGCGGAGGGGTTGTTGGATTGGCGGGCGCCGGGGCGGCACAACGAGGCGATGATGGAACTGGGTGCGTTGGTGTGCACGCCGCGGGCACCGAAATGCGGGGAGTGCCCGCTGGCGGGAGGGTGCGCATCGGCGGGTGAGGCGGAAGCGGCCGCGCGGCGACCGGTGAAGGCGGGGAAGGCGAAGGTGGTGGAGGTGACCGCGGTGGGGCACGTGTTGACCGATGGGGAGCGGGTCGCGGTGCGGGCGCGGCCGGAGGCGGGGATTTGGGGCGGGCTGTGGGAGTTTCCAGGGGCGTGGACGGAGGGGCGAATGTCGGGTGGGGAGTGGCGGGCGCCGGTTGCCGGGGCGATTTGGCGGGGGGAGGTGGTACCGGGGAGGGCGCATGTGCTGAGCCACCGGCGGGTTTGGGGGCGATTTGGGGTGTGGGAGGTGGACGGGCCGGGGGCGGATTGGGGGGCGGATTGGGCGTGGTTGACGTGGGAGGAGGCGCAGGCCAAACCCTGGCCCCGAATGACCGAACGGGTCTGGGACGAACTGCGCGCCACGGCGGGCATCGACTGAGCCAAATTGTGGACAAAACGGCTCCGAAGGGGGTCAGGCGATTTGGGGTTTGGCCTACCTTTGAATCATGGCAGGCATCAACAAAGTCATCCTCGTAGGCAACCTGGGTCGTGACCCGGAAATGCGCTACACGCAAAGCCAAGTGCCCGTGTGCAACTTCCCGATGGCGACCTCGGAAACCTACAAAGACCGCAACTCCGGTGAGCGCATCACGCAAACCGAATGGCACAACATCGTGCTCTGGCGCGGCCTCGCAGAAACGGCAAATCAGTACCTCCGTAAGGGATCTCAAGTCTACATCGAAGGCAAATTGCAAACGCGTTCTTGGGAAGACCAAACCGGCCAAAAGCGTTACACCACCGAAATCGTGGCGGACGTGATGCAGTTCCTGGACCGGCCGAGTGAAGGCGGTGGCAACCGCCCACCCCACCCCGCTGAAGCCGCTGACGCCCAGCCTGCGAACTCGGCGCCTGCAGCACAACCCGAGGCCCCCAACGCCCCGGAACCGGAAGGGGACGCCCCCTTTTGATTGCTCACTGAACCCATGTCCATGAGTTTGGTCCTGGCCCAAATCCCTGCCGAACCCAGCTCTTGGCTGCCGTGGATTTCGGTGGCCCTGCTGCTGCTCGTGAGCGCCCTCATTTCCGGCTCGGAGGTGGCCTTCTTTTCGCTCTCTCCCACCGACCTCCATTCGCTCGAAGAACGCAGCGAAAGCGAGCCAAGGGCGGAACGCGTGCTCCGCCTCTTGAAGCATCCCGACTCGGAGCGAGCACCGCGTCATTTGCTCGCCACCATTTTGGTATTGAACAACTTGGTGAACATCGGCATCATCTTGATATCTACGGTGGTGATGGAGCGGTTGTTCCCCAGCGAAGGCCTCGAACCTTGGATGCAATGGTCACTGCATGTGGTGGCCGTCACCTTCCTCATCGTCTTGTTCGGAGAGGTGATCCCCAAAGTGTACGCCACGACCAACGGCATGGCCTTCGCTGAGCGCACGGCTCGAGGGTTGCAGCTGGCGCAGCAGTTGCTCACGCCGGTTTGGCGGCCGCTGGTGCGATTGGGCGGCTGGCTCGATCGGAGGGTCAACACCACGCGGGAGCTGTCCGTGGAAGACCTGGAGCAAGCGCTGGAATTGACGGCCGATGGGGAGCGTACGGAAGAAGAGCAGCGCATCCTCGAAGGGATCGTCACCCTGGGATCGAAAGACGCGAAGCAGGTGATGACGGCGCGCACCGACATGGAAGCCATCGGGCACGACGTGGACTGGGAAGTGCTGCGTGCGCACGTCGTGGAAAGCGGGTACTCCCGGATTCCAGTGCACTCGGGGAGCCCGGATGACCTCGTAGGCATCCTGCACATCAAGGACTTGCTTCCGCGCATCGAGGAGGAACACGTGGCGTGGCAAGACCTCATTCGCCCTGCGTTTTTCGTTCCAGAAAACCGCAAAATCGACGACTTGATGCGGGACTTCCAGGAGCGCAAAACGCACATCGCCATCGTCGTGGATGAGTACGGCGGCACCAGCGGACTCATCACGCTCGAGGACGTCATTGAAGAAATCGTTGGCGAGATCGCCGATGAGTTCGATGAAGAAGATTTGGCCTACTCACGCCTCGACGATCGCACCTTTTTGTTCGAAGCGAAAACGGCGCTCATCGACGTCTATCGGGTGCTGGACCTGGATGAGGAGGAATGGGAATCCGCGAAAGGCGAAAGCGACACGTTGGGCGGATTCATCACCGAGCAGGCGGGCCGCATCCTCCGCAGCGGCGAACGCATTTCCTTTGCGGGGGTGGACTTGCAGGTGGATGCGGCGAATTCGCGCAAGCTGTTGCGGGTAAAAATCACGTTACCTGAAAACCACGGGAATGAATAAGGTCATGGTCGGTTTGGTCGCTGCATTGGGGTTGGGAGCGTGTCGCCCGGACGCCATCCCGAAGCCCCGGGGCTACTTCCGCATTGAGCATCCCGCTCCCACCTACCGCACCGTCCAGCCCGAATGCGACGCCTCCTTCGAGCTTCCACAGTTCGCAGCCGTTGAACGGGTCATCGGGGAGCAAAGCACGGATGGCACCTGCTGGTTCAACGTGGTGTTTCCAACCTTGCAAGCGCGTTGGCACGTGACGATGGTGCCCTTGCAGGACGCTGACTTGTCCGTGCTCATTGAGGAGGCTCACCAAATGGCATTTTCCCACGACATCAAGGCCTTGGGAATCGGCAGAAAACGCTTCGCCTTCCCCGATCACGGCGTGTACGGCGTGCTGTTCGAACTGGACGGCCCGGTGGCATCACCGCTGCAATTCTACGCCACGGATTCCACCCACCACTTCATCCGCGGTTCACTCTACTTCAACCACGTACCCAATCCCGACAGCCTGCGCCCTTCGTTGGAACGGGTTCGGGAGGACACGCGGCACCTGCTCGAAACGTTCAAATGGCCGGTGCAATGATGGTTTGGGTGGTCGATCAGGGCAACACCCGGCTCAAGCTGGGCGTGTTCGTCGGGGGGGAATTGACTCAGGTCCTGCACGACGAAGCCGCTTTGGGCTGGATGACGGTACCGACGGGATCGCCGGAGCACGTCCTTGTGGCTGCCAGCGGCGTCCTGGATGAAGCGGTCGAGGCGGTGCTCAAATCCTACCCCACTCGTTTCTTGCAGAACCGCAACGAATGCGGGCTGAATTTGGACTACGACACGCCCGAAACGCTGGGTTGGGATCGGATTGCCAACGCCGCAGCGGTGGCCGACTTGCATCCCGATTCCGTGTCGGTCATTGTGGATGCGGGTACGTGCATCACCGTGGACCTGGTCGCGGACGGGACCTTCTATGGGGGCAGCATCGCTCCGGGAATTGACCTGAGGTTTCGGGCGATGTACGCAGGCACCGCAAACCTGCCACTCGTCGAAGATTGGCGCGACCGATTGAGCGCGCCCACCAGCACGCTTCCCGAACACATCGGCACCGATACCATCGGAAGCCTGCTGGCCGGAGCTTGGGGCGGAGCGCAAGCGGAAATTCAAGGGCGCATCGCTGAATTTCGCAAACGTTGGCCTGATTTGCAGGAGTTTTGGACAGGCGGCGACGCTGAATATTTGCACGAACGGGATTCCGGGCTCATTTTTGCGGACTCAAATTTGACCCTCAAGGGGTACCATGCCATTCTCAAACGCCTCATCTAACGTGCCCGCTGCTGCCCGATTCGCCCTGGTTTGGGGCACGCTGCTCGCGAGCTTGGCATGGGGAATTCCCGCTGCTCAAGGCCAAATCACGGAATTTTCTCCCTACTCCCGCAA
The DNA here is from genome assembly GCA_965656785.1 of uncultured Flavobacteriales bacterium. Lineage (GTDB taxonomy): Bacteria > Bacteroidota > Bacteroidia > Flavobacteriales_D > Sanyastnellaceae > JALQTD01. Next base: position 64,984 of record CBFHLY010000005.1, on the reverse strand, counting down.
CGGATTGGGGTTGCTGAATCCCACCACCACCACCGGGCTCATCGGACTGGCGGGAAGCGGCACCGCTGCGGCTCCTGCAGGATTCATCAACACGGAAAACCCGGCGTCCATCGCAGGCCTGCTCAAGACCACCTTCGAAGTGGGTGGAGCAGCCATTTTGCAAGAGTTGCGGCTCGGTGACCAGCGCGCCGACGGCACATTCGGCAACACCACGCCAATCTCCTTGGCCGTGAAACGTCAGGGCGGGAAGTCGGCTTTCAATTTGGGCATGGCCCCCTACAGCACCTCGGGATTTGCTGCAACGCGCACGTACTCCGCAGACGGCATGGGCCTCGTGCGCGAAACGTACGACGGTGAAGGCGGTTTGACCCAACTGCACCTCGGTCTCGCGCGTTCCTTCGAACGCGGGGGCTGGATTGCGGCCGGAGCTGCCGACAGCATCAAAGTGCAGAAGCACCAGCTGTTCCTTGGGGCGCGTTTGCGTTACGTTTTTGGCCAAATCCAGCGGACCACTCGGCTCGACATCCTCGACCCCACCTTCCTCGACAACCGAACCCGCACCACCGACCAACACCGCTCGCCCGGCCTGGAACTGGGCATGCAATACGAATGGCTGTTGCGGGCGGAATACAACGACCAACTCGAATTCCAACGCAGCACTTCCCTGCGCTTTGGCTCAACGTACAGCCCCGCGGCCTACCTCAGCACGGACCAAATCCGCATCGTCGAAACCACGCAAACCCTCGGGGGCATAGTCACCCCTCTCGACACGGCGTTTTTCAACGACCAAGTGAGTGCCTCCGGCCTCATCCCCGCTCGCCTCGGGCTCGGCGGCGCCCTCCATTTCAACAACGGCAACGGCCGGAGGTTCGTCCTCATCGGCGATTGGGTGCAGCAAGATTGGGCAGCCGTCGCCTCGGAACAATCCGTGAACCTGCTGTCCGACGGGGTGGAATGGGATCGCGCCACAGCGGTGCGGATGGGCGTGGAGTGGACCCCTGCGCGGTCGAACCAGCGCACCAACGTTTGGTCGCTGAGCACTTACCGCTTGGGAGCGGGAAGCGGCACCCTCGGCATGGCATTCAATGGCGAACCGCTGACCTTTGAAACCCTCACCGCGGGCATCAGCATTCCCATGCTCGGCAGCCGCTCGGCATCGCAATTCCATTTTGGTACAGAATTTGGAACGCGGACCACAGCCAATGAAGGAGCGCTTGAAGAACGCTACATGCGATTCCAGTTTGGCCTATCCCTTTCTCCATTCCTCAAGAACAATTGGCTGATTCCCCGGTTGTATGACTGACCAAAAAACGCAAGAACTCAAGGACATGAAAACGAACACGAACCCTTTCGCGCTGTTCCTCACGACGGCAGCCGCGCTGATGCTGTGGATCGGTAACGCTCAAGCCCAAGAAAAGTATGGGGAGACGCCCGAGCAGCAAGAACTTTGCAAAGAATCGCTGAACAACTTCATCAGCTTTTACAAGCAGAAGGACTACAACGAAGCGTACATCCAATGGAACAAGGTCAACGAGCGTTGCCCTGCAGGCGCCTCACAGAGCTTCTACGCCTATGGCCTTCGGATGTTCGACAAAATCTTGAAAACAGCGGAGGAGGAGGGTCAAACGGAGCGCGTTGTCGCCCTGCAAGACAGCATCTTGATGGTCTACGATTGGTACATGGAGAACTTTCCTTCGACCAACAAGCACCCCAACAACCGCTGCGAAGTGCTCGCGGACAAGGCGAACGATTACTACGACTTCTACGGCAAGGACAGTGCTGCAGTGGCCAATGCTTGGCTGAAAGAAGCTGTGGACTGCTTGGGGGCAGAAGCCGACGCCAAAACGCTCAGCAACTACTACATCACTTCGTTCTACGCCATGAAGAACATGGAGGACGATGCCGCGAAGGCGAAGTTGGCGGAAATGCTCACGGAGTACCTGACGTTGGCCGACTACTGCGACGCCGCCATTGCCGCTGCCAACGAAGCCGGTGACGAACGCAAGGCAGGCATCTACGGAAAGGTGAAGGGGAACATTGATCAAGTCTTCGTGACCATTGCCGATTGCGAAGAAATGGTGCCCGTCCTCCAGTCCAAATACGACGAGTCTTCAGACGACATGGTGCTTTTGGAGAAAATCCTCCGCCTCCTCAACAAGAAGGAGTGCACGGACAACGAATTGTACCTCCCCGTGGCTACGGCGGTGCACGCCGCCTCACCGAGCTCCACTTCGGCCTACAGCATCGGCATCAACTACGCGAAAGCCGAGAACTACAGCGAAGCCTTCAATTACCTCGAACAGGCGGTGGAGCTTTGCCCCGATTGCGGTGACCGCGCGACGTACATCTTGAAGGCGGGCCAAGTCGCGTCGTTCTTGGGCAACGCGTACAAGGCGAAGAACTACGCGAATCAGTTGCTCGAAATCGATCCCGAAAGCGCAGAAGCGTACATGCTCATCGGCGACGCCATTGCCGGAGCCGCCAAGTCTTGCGATGACGGGGCCTTGGGCATGCGCGCAGCTTACTGGGTTGCTGCCGACTATTACGCACGGGCTCGTTCTTTGGGTGACGAAGAAGTGAGCGCTCGGGCGGCGAAGAAAATCGCCAACTGCGAAAAGCAATTCCCGACGGTGGACGACATCTTCACCGTGGGGAAAGCCGCGGGCGATTCCTTTAAAGTCGGTTCCATTTCAGGCTGTCCTTGTGCGGGTGAGACCACGCGCATTCGGGTTCGCTGAGGCGTCCATCGCCTTGCTGGGAGCGGTCGTTGCGGTTGCAGGATGCACCGGAGCGACCGCTCCTGCGCCTGAGGCCGAATCGACGCCTCCGCCCCCGCCGTTGCTCATGGAAGATGTGCGGCTGTCCTATAGCGAACGCGGAACCGTGCAGCACGTTCTCGTGGCGCGCCATTTGACGCGGACGGGGACCGAAGGGAAGGAGAAAGCCACGGACTTCATCGAGGTCGACGGCGGGTTCACCCTGTACCTCGGGGGGGACGAACACCAGCACAGCAGCACCCTGACCGCGTTGCGCGGGACGTTGGATGAGGCGACGTTGCGGTTGGTTGCGGAGGACGACGTTGTGCTGGAGAATGCTGCGGGTGACCGACTGGAGACGGAGTACTTGGTTTGGAATGAGGACTCGAACCGGGTGTACACGAACCGGGCCGTGACGATTTACACCGAGGATGGGGTCTTGCACGGGCAGGGGCTGGAATCCGATGGGCGGTTTGAGCGCTACCGCATCCTTCAACCCACGGGAGAACTCACCGTTCCCGAACCGCCTTGACGCGAACGAAAACGCCTTATCTTCGACCCATGGACCCGTCTGTTTCTTCGGCGCAGATTCGCGCACATCGCATTGCGGAATGGTTTTGGCTTGCCGCCATCGTCGTTGCCTCCATTGCGGCCGTACACGCCATTTACACGGAGGGCTGGGAGGCTGGACGAACCGTGCTCATCATCCCAGCGGTGGCCAGTGTTTGGTACGGTTTCCGACGACGGTTTCGCAAACGCTTGGAAAAACAACAAGGTTGAGCCGCGCCGCTCGGAATCGTTGACCCATGGACCCAGACCCGGCGAGTAGTTTGCTCATCATTTTGGCCTCTCTCGTGGCCTCTGCCTTCTTTTCTGGCATGGAAATCGCTTTCGTTTCTGCGAACCGATTGCAGCTGGAGCTCGACGCCAAACAAACCTGGCAGGGCGTGCTTTTGGCTCACCTTTCCAAGCGGCCGCAATGGATGATCGCGACGCTGCTGGTGGGCAACAACCTCGCCCTGGTGTTCTGCGGCATGGAGTCGGGGGAGCTGATCGCCCACTGGCTGTTCGGCGTAACCGATTGGAACGAAGCGGCTTCACCGGTGTTGGCACTCGGGAGCCAAACGGTTTTCACTACCCTCATCGTGCTGGTCTTGGCGGAATTTCTGCCCAAGAGTTTTTTTCACGCCAATCCGAATCGCTGGCTGAAGTTGCTTTCGGTGCCGCTCGCATTGGCTCACTACGTCCTGCTGCTTCCCGGGCTGTTGGTGGTGGGCTTGAGCACGCTGTCGATTCGGTTAATGGGGCGCGCCCAAGATGGGGACGCGCCGGAGCCGATGGGGGCGACGGATTTGGACCACTTCATCCGCGAAATGAGCGGGCGGATGGAGCCGGAACAAGAGCTCGAGCACGAACTGCAAATCATGCAGAACGCCCTTGAATTCAACAAGGTGCGCGCTCGCGATTGCCTCATCCCGCGCAACGAAGTGGTGGCCCTCGAACTCAACACGGAAATGAAAGAACTGCGGGAACTGTTCGTCGAAAGCGGACTTTCGAAGATCGTCATCTACCGAGGTGACATCGACAACGTGGTGGGCTACGTTCACTCCCGGGACCTGTTCAAACGCCCCGATAAGCTCACGTCCATCCTGCACTCCACGTTCGTCATACCCGAGCCCATGCCGGCGGATGAGGTCCTGCGCCAATTCATCCGGCGGCGGAAACACCTCGCGGTGGTCGTGGATGAATTTGGCGGAACCAGTGGCATCCTGACCATGGAGGACATCGTCGAGCAAATCGTGGGCGACATCGAGGATGAGCACGATGTGGAGGCGTTGATCGAGGAAGAAATCGCGCCGGGGATTTGGCGGTTTTCCGCACGGCAGGACGTCGAAACCGTGAACGAACGCTACGGGCTGCGCTTGCCGCTGCACGACGCGTACGAAACGCTGGGCGGTTTGGTCTTGCACCAAACCGAAACCATCCCCACGCCCGGCCTCACCCTCTCCCTCGCCGAAACCATCATTGAAGTGGAAGCCGTGGAGTCCAACCGCATCGAAACCTTGCGCATTCACTTGCCCGAGGAGGAATCTTAACACAAACGAAACCCCTCCCCCCCTTCAATCGTATCGGTCGGCCAAGGCAAGGATGCATGTCCTTCGCCTGAATTCGTTATCTTCGCGCACCTTAATAAAGACGTTGTCATGTCGTTGATTGAAAAAATTCGAGACCGCCAAGGATTGTTGATGGTCATGATTGGAATCGGGATGCTTGGATTCCTCGTGCCTTATGACGCCGTTATGGCGATGTTCGGTGGAGGCCAAAACCCGGAAGTGGGCGAAGTCGCCGGCATCAGCATCACCGTTATGGAATACCAAAACGAAGTCCAAAACCGCCGTCGATTGGGCTTCTCCGGTGAAACCTTGGCCGATGAGGTGTGGAAGGACCTGACCGAAGGTGCCGTGTTGAGCGAGGGCATCGCTGCCTTGGGCTTGACCGTCACGGACGATGAATACCAGGAGCTCTTGTTTGGCACAGGAAAGTCGGACTACCTGAATCGGGCCTTCTTCTCCAACGCTCAGAACAAGCAGTACTGGCAGCAGAACTTCTCCGCGATGTTGAGCACGCCCGAAGGTCGCGCCTCGTTCATGGAGTACAAGAACCTCATCAGCGACAAGCGCATCCGCGAAAAGTACGACGCGCTGCTGACTGCCGGGGTCTACACGAATTCGTTGGAAGGCAAGTACGACCACATGGCCGCGAACAAGAAAGTCGATTTCGACTACGTCTTGGTGACCTACGCCAGCTTGGACGATGCCAGCGTAGACGTGAGCGACAGCGACGTGCGCAGCTACTTCAGCGCCCACAAGAACGATGCGGAATTTCAGCAAAAGGCGGGACGCGACGTGACGTTCGCTCGCATTTCCGTCAAGGCCACTGCCCAGGACGCTGCGAAGATCAACGAAGCGTTGACGGCGACGAAAAACGCTTGGAGCACGGCAACGAACGATTCGGCCTTTTTCGCTGAGCAAGGACTCAACTACAACGAGCGGTCGTTGGCCCGCGCAGAAACCGAGACGAATGCTTCCGAAGCGTCCTTCTTTGAAGCGCAAGAGGGCGACCTCGTCGGTCCCTACCGCATCGGCAACATGTACCGTTTGGCAAAAGTCGCTGGATTCACTTCGCGCCCAGACAGCGCCTCGTGCCGTCACATCTTGTTGATGCCGGACACGCAAGGCGACGAGGCCGAATTGGCGGAATTGAAAACGCGCGCCGACAGCTTGTTGCGCGCCATTCGCCGCGGTGCCAACTTCGAGGACTTGGCGGCTCGGTTCAGCGACGACCCCGGCTCCAAGGACAAGGGAGGGTTCTACGACTTCTTCCCACGCGGTCGCATGGTGGCCCCGTTTGAGAACTTCTGCTTCGACAACGCACCCGGGTCGACCGGCGTGGTGGAAACGCAGTACGGTTACCACATCATCAAAGTGGAAGGCCAAACCGAGCCCGTCGAACGGGTGAGCGTGGCGATCATCGAACAAGCCGTCGAACCGTCTTCGGAAACGGTTCGCAATGCCTACCAAAGCGCCAGTGAATTCGCCATCGGCGTCACCGACCGCGAGAGCTTCATGGCGAAAGCTGGCGAACAGGGCTTCCCGACGAACGTGGCCACGGACATTGCCCGCAACGCAAAGACCATCGCTGGACTTCGCACCGCTGGTGAATTGGTGAGCTGGGCGTGGAGTGCGGAAGAAAGGGACATTTCGAACCCGATTTTGGCCGACAACACCTACGTGGTGGCCTTCCTCGACCGCGTCAAGCAAGCGGGAGAACCGCGCTTTGAACACGTCGAAGAGGCGATGCGCGCAGGTGCCATCCAAGAAGCGAAAGCGGAGAAGTTGGTGGCCTCCATGGGCGGCTCGGATTTGGCCTCCATCGCTGCAGATCAGGGTGTGGACGTGCGCAACTCGGGCAAGGTGGCCCTGAAATTCCCCACCATTCGCGGTGCAGGTGCGAAAGCCGAGCCCTTGGTGGTGGGCACGGCGGCCGGTTCAGAGATTGGGGCCGTTGTGGGTCCGATTGTCGGCGAAAACGGGGTGTGGGTCATCTCGACCAAGAGCGTGAGCGAGGCGCCGGCAAAAGACGACTTCTTGAGCGAGCAAACAAGCTTGTTGGCACGGGCACGCGGGGCGTTCCCGCAGCGCATCTTGAACTCGATGCTGGAGGAAGAGGAACTGCAAGACATGCGGAACTGACCCTTCAGTCATCGACCGAAAAAGGGCGGCCCAAGGGCCGCCCTTTTTTGTGGTTCCTCATCGGTGCACCTCAAGCACACTGCCGTCTCCATAACTGAGGAAGCGATACCCTTCAGCAAGCGCCATTTCGTAAAGCGCCTTCCATCGGTCGCCCACCACCGCCGAAACCAAGCACAGCAACGTGCTTTTCGGCATGTGGAAGTTCGTAACGAGGGCGTCGATGGATCGGATCCTGTAGCCGGGAATGATCATGATGCCGGTGGCGAAATCCAACCCCTCGAACGGCTGTTCCAGCAGCCAACGTGCGGCATCCTCTAGCCGATCCCAGCCCCATTCCTCAAGCACTGCATCTTCCTTCCAAACCCATTGCGGCACCGCATTGGGAGGCGCACCGGTTTGGCGCCAAAGCACCGCGTACCAAAACAAACTCTCCAGCGTCCGAAGCGTCGTCGTCCCCGTCCCCCAACGGCGCACCCCCCGTCGGGCCAGCGCCTCCACCGCCTCCCGGCTCACAATGCACCGCTCGGCATGCATCGCGTGGTCCTCCACCCCGCCCTGCCCCAGCGGTTTGAACGTCCCCGCCCCCACATGCAACGTCACCGCCCACGGATCCACCCCCGCCCCACGCAAGTCCGCCCAAAGGGATTCGTCATAGTGCAGCCCCGCCGTCGGAGCCGCCACGCTCCCGGGGATTTCCGCGTAAATCGTTTGGTAATCCTCCACATCCGAATCCTCCGCATCCCGCCCGAGGTAAGGCGGCAGCGGCACCGCCCCCAACTCTTCAATCACCTCCGCGAACGACGCCTCTCCCGTCCAACTCAGCCGCACGGTCCACGCCTCCTCCCCCGCCGACACCCGCTCCGCACGCAACCGCCGCTCTCCCTCCGACCACGTCACCTCCGCCCACCCATCCTTCCACCGCTTCCCCCCGCGCACCATGACCCGCCACTCCCCGGAACCCTGCGCCGCCAGCGCCTCCTCCATCGTCGCCCCCGCCGGTTCGAGCAAAAACAACTCCAACCGCCCCCCCGTCGGTTTCGCCAACATCAGCCGCGCCCGCAACACCCGCGTGTTGTTGTGCCAAAGCTGATCCCCCTCCGCCATCAATCCCGGCAGGTCCGTAAAGCGCAAGTGCCGCGGCTCGCCCCCATCCGGCACGAACAGCATGCGCGCCGCAGAACGCGGATGGACCGGATGCCGCGCAATCGCCGCATCGGGCAGCGTGTAATCGAAGTCGTCAACGGAAGTCATGAGCTCGGGGTTTGGGAGCGTAAAATTACGCCCGCTCCTTGCCTACTTTTGCTCCGCATGAAGAAGCATTTGGTCATCGGCGCCGCCGGTCAGCTGGGCGTGGAACTGGTTTTGGCGATGCAGGCCAAACACCGCCCCGAAAACGTCATCGTTGCCGACATCCGAACTCCGGAGGACGAAGGCGTGCTCCGCAGCCCGTTCGTTCACCTCGACGCGACCGATCGGGACGCGATGCGCGCCGTGTTCCAAAGCGACACCTACGCCACCGTCTACCACCTCGCGGCCATGCTCTCGGCCGTGGGCGAAAAGCGGCCGCTCGCCGCATGGGACCTCAACATGACTTCGCTCCTGAACGTGCTCGAATGCGCGCGCGAAGGGCTGGTAGAACGGGTGTTTTGGCCCAGTTCCATCGCGGTGTTTGGGCCGGCGACCCCGAAGCACGACGTGCCGCAAGACACGCCCCTCGATCCCACCACTGTCTACGGCATCTCGAAGGTGGCCGGCGAAGGCTGGTGCCGGTATTACCACACCCAGTACGGCGTAGACGTCCGGAGCCTCCGGTACCCCGGGTTGCTCGGCCACCGTTCCCTGCCCGGTGGCGGAACCACGGACTACGCGGTGGACATTTTCCTCTCGGCCGCCCGGGGCGAAACGTATTCCTGCTTCCTCAGCGAGGACACGCCGCTCCCGATGATGTACATCGAGGACGCCGTCCGAGCGACCCTGGAACTCATGGACGCCCCTTCGGAATCGGTCGCCATCCGCACCGCATACAACCTCGCGGCCATGAGCTTCACGCCAGCGGAACTCGCGGACGCCATTCGGCAGCGGGAACCCGGTTTCGCCATCGCCTACGCTCCGGATTCCCGCCAGGCCATCGCCGACAGCTGGCCCACGAGCATCGACGATTCGGCAGCGCGCAAGGATTGGGGCTGGCAGCATGAGGTGGACGTGGAAGGGTTGGTGGAGGTCATGCTGGCTGCGTGGAAACGGCGTTTGGGCCCCTCCCACGCCACGAAGGCGCAATAAGCCCCACAACTTCGCGGAAGCAAGCGCCGCATGCGTTTTCTTTGTAAATCCATGCAACCCTTGCTCATCCAAAACACCTTGACGGGTGAAAAAGAGGCCTTCCAGCCCATTCACCCGCCACACGTCGGCATGTACGTGTGCGGCCCCACCGTATACAGCAACGTCCACTTGGGCAACGTCCGCACGTTTTTGACCTTCGACATCGTGTACCGGTACCTGACCTACCTCGGATACCAAGTGCGCTACGTCCGCAACATCACCGATGTGGGGCACTTGACCGACGACGGCGACCAAGGCGAAGACAAGGTGGCAAAGAAGGCGCGGCTCGAAAACCTCGAACCGATGGAGGTCGTGCAGCGCTACACGAACGACTTCCACGACGTGATGCGGTTGTTCAACATCCTCCCGCCGTCCATCGAGCCCAGCGCCACGGGGCACATCGTCGAGCAAATCGAGATGATCAAAGCCATCCTCGAGCGTGGGTACGCCTATGAATCCAACGGAAGCGTGTACTTCGACGTGCGCAAATTCGCCGCGGATTACCCGTACGGTGAGCTGTCCGGTCGCAAGATCGACGAGCTCATGACCGCAACGCGTGAGCTCGACGGCCAGGAAGAGAAGCGCGATGGACTGGACTTCGCGCTGTGGAAAAAGGCAGACGCCACGCACTTGATGCACTGGCCGTCGCCGTGGAGCGAGGGCTTCCCAGGCTGGCATTTGGAGTGCTCGGTGATGAGCACGAAGTACCTGGGCGAGCGCTTCGACATCCACGGTGGGGGCATGGATTTGAAGTTTCCGCACCACGAGTGTGAGATTGCCCAAAACGTGGGCGCCAACGGCGAGCCGCGTCCGGTCAATTTTTGGATGCACGGCAACATGCTGACGGTGAATGGTCGGAAGATGGCCAAATCCGAAGGCAACGGCTTCACGCCCGAAGAACTCATCACCGGCAACCACAAGCTCCTCGAGCGCGGGTACAGCCCGATGGTGGTGCGCTTCTTCATGCTCGGCGGCCATTACGGCTCCACCCTCGACTTTTCCAACGAGGCCCTGCAAGCCGCCGAAAAGGGCTACGAGCGCATGATGGCAGCCATGGCCGCGTTGGAAACCGTCCAACCGGGCACGGCATCAGCCGATGTCGACGTGCAGGCCTGGAGGGAGCGCTGCTTCGACGCCATGAACGACGACTTCAACACGCCCAAACTCATCGCCACGCTGTTCGAGGGGGTGAAATGGGCCAACGCAGCAGCCGCGGGTCAACTGTCGCTGGCAGAAAACCAATTGGACCCCCTGCGCAGGACGTTCCGCGAATGCGCGTTTGACATCATGGGGCTCGATGGTCTGGGCCTTCCGGAACCCGGCGGCAGCGACGCAGGACTGACTTCGCCGTTGCTCGATTTGCTCGTCAAGCTTCGGGGCGACGCGAAAGCGAACAAGGACTGGAGCACGGCCGACGCCATCCGCGATGCGTTGACGGCCTTGGGGGTGACCATCAAAGACAGCAAGGAAGGCAGCACATGGAACATCGAAGGGTAATGCGCCTCGCAACCGGGATTGCGGGACTGGTCGGGGCGGTGCTCATGCTTTCGGGATGCGATCCCGAACCGGCGGGGACGCCGAAATTCGAACAGCGCTTTGAGCGACCCGATGGTGGGGAGGGCGCGGAGCGAGCGAGCGTTGAAGTTCCGCCGTTCAACGCGGATTCCGCCTATGCCTACGTCGCCACGCAAGTGGGGTTCGGGCCGAGGGTGCCGAACACGCCCGAGCACGCGGCTTGTGGGGACTGGCTCGAACGGGAATTGGAGCGCCATGGAGCGCAAGTGACGGTGCAAGAAGGGCGGGCCCGGGCGTTTGACGGAACGGTTTTGGGCATCCGGAACATCATCGGCTCCTTTGCCCCCGAACGGGCGGACCGGGTGCTGTTGTTCGCCCACTGGGATACCCGGCCCTTTGCGGACAAGGACACGTTGCGGCAACGAGAGCCCATCGACGGGGCGGATGACGGGGCGTCGGGGGTTGGGGTCCTACTGGAAATCGCCCGGAACATTGGGAAGCAGGCACCGGATGTCGGCATCGACATCATCTTTTTCGACGCGGAAGATTACGGCGCACCCGAATGGGCACCGCCCTCTTCGAACAGTTCGTTGACGTGGTGCTTGGGCAGCCAGTTTTGGGCGAACGAGCCCCATGTTTTTGGCTACCAAGCGAAGTACGGCATCCTCCTGGACATGGTCGGCGCCAAGGACGCTCGGTTCAACATGGAAGGGACTTCGATGGCGTTCGCTCCGGCGAAGGTGAAGCACATTTGGAAGACGGCGGAACGGATCGGGCATGCGGAGTTGTTCACCACCGAAGTCACGCCCCAAACCATCGACGACAACCTCTTCATCAGCCAATTCGCCGGCATTCCCAGCGTGAACATCGTGCATTACCGCATGCGCGTGCTCCCCATGGGCTACGGGCCGCACCACCACACCCACGCGGACAACCTCGACATCATTTCGAAGGAGACGCTCGGGGCGGTGGGCGAAGTGGTCATGGACGTGGTCTGGAACGACTGAACAGTTTTCAACGTCCACAAGCCGAAAACCTACCGAACCTGACGCGCGATGCGTCGGTTTTGTGTGCTAGGTTTCGGACACCATGCAACTAGGTCCTCGAATCGGTTTCCGCTCAAGCGGGAAGCGCTTCGCTTTGTGGTTCACGCTTTGTGGTTTGGTTTTCAGCCCAAACCGCGCCCAGGAAGGCATTCATGTCTTGGGAGAAACCGGCGTTGCCCACCACGAAAGCGCAGCCCAACAAGCCATCACTGACGTGTGGAGCGTCGAGGCGGAGCGCATGCAAACCTTGGGGGACTCCTTGCTGTTTTTGGCCGAAAAACCGGCCGCTGCCTTGGCCATGTTTCGCAAGGTGGAGAAGCGCACGTACGCGCCTTGCCAACTCGCGCTCGCTTACCGCGGCATCGCCCAAGCTCACGCCCGTACCCTCAACTTGGCGGACGCCCGAGTAGCGGCGGAGCAAGCCGAGGTGCACCTGAACGCGTGCGACAACGACACGCGCCTCGAACTGGTTAAGGCACTCGTCGAAATCCAGATCCACCTGGGGCAAGAAGAAACGGCGGAACGGTTGGTGCGCGCGGAGCTGCAGCTCCACCCCGAACACCCAGAGCTTCGGGCGTTGCTCGCGCGCATCGCCTTCATCCAAGGCGACTGGTTCGCGACGCACGAAGCCATCGAAGCGATTTTTGAAACGATTGAGCTCGAGGGGGCGACGGACCAGAATTTGGCCTGGCTCCAAACCATGAGCGCCCAAAGCTTCATCAAGAAGAACCTCGCCTTTCCCGACTCCATTCAGAACGAATTGCTCGTGGCACTAGCGCCTCTTCCGTTGGAGCAGCGCATCAAGCACCGGGAAGACGTCTTGAAGATCCTGAAGAGCGAGTCCGTCTTGGTGTTGGAAGCCCTCGAATGGGCCCGAAGTCTGCGCGCCATCATTCCCCGCGACCACCGCGAAGAATACGCCTTGGCCTCCCTCGAAGTGGCCCGTTGTGCACAACGCACGGGGTCGCAAAGCATCGCCATTCTCCACTTCCACGACGCCAGGGAAGGAGCAGAATTGTCCGGCAACAAGTGGCTGCTTTCGGAGGTGTTGCGGCAACAAGCCGCGTACCAAGCGGGACGGAACGACACGGAACAAGCCATTGAATCGTATCGGGCGCTTGACAGCGTGAATTTGGCCATCGCAAGTTCGTACGCGAACCAGAACAACCGGCCGATCAAGCGGTTTACGATCGGGACGTTGAACGAGCCGGACCCCTTTGATCAAGCCCTTCAACTCGGGGCGGATTCGCACGCCGCGCAGCAAACCGGAGCGTGGCCTTGGGTCGTGGCGTTGCTCGCGCTCGGCCTGCTGACCCTGGCCCTTCACAACCGCGAAATGCGCCGAAGCCTGCGCACCGAACGAAGCCGCATCATCCGATTGCGCTCACTCATCCCGGTCGGTCGTTTACCCGTTCAAGACAAACCCCACACCCGGTTGAGCGATTCCGAAATCGACGGCGGCGCCCACTGGGCATTTCACCCCGGCCTAACGGACGAATCCCACCCCGAATACCAGCACATCGCGTCCTTCCTGAAGCAGCTCGATGCGGAGTTGGCCTACCCCATCACGTGGGACGTTCCGACCAACATCAACCTCGCCGTAAACGACGAAGTCCGCGAAACCCTGCGCACCCTCCTCCGCCAATTCAAAGACTGGGGCGAAGGAAAAACGCCCATAAACGTCGAAGTCGTCCAGCATGAACTCGAATGGAAATTCAGCGTGACGTCCGACCACACGCGCACTTCCCGGGAGATGAGCAGCTTGTTCGCAGGCAAAGAATCGGGCACTTCGCGGTGGCAAGGGCTGTATGACCAGCTCCAAAAACTCGCCGCGCGCGTGGTGGTCGAACGGCTGAACAGCACGCGCGAACGCCTGACCATCACCTTGCCGCTCGGCAACTGATCAGGCCTCGCCCGCGAACTGTTCCAGGAAGCGCAAGTCGTTCTCGAAAAAGGCCCGGAGGTCTCCGATTTGGTAACGCAACATGGTGATGCGCTCGATGCCCATGCCAAATGCGAACCCGCTGAACTTCGTCGAGTCGATGCCCGAGGCCTCCAACACCGCCGGATCGACCATGCCGCACCCGAGGATTTCGAGCCACCCCGTGCCCTTCGTGATGCGCTTGTCCACCTCCGTCTTCAAGCCCCAGTAGACGTCCACTTCCGCAGAGGGCTCGGTGAAGGGGAAATACGAGGGACGCAGGCGGATTTTCGTGTCAAGACCGAAGAAGGCTTGGGCAAATTGCAGGAGCGTTTGCTTGAGGTCGGCGAAGGACACGCCTTCGTCGATGTAAAGACCTTCGATTTGGTGGAACATGCAGTGCGCCCGGGCAGAAATCGCCTCGTTGCGGAACACGCGGCCCGGCATGATGAGGCGCATCGGGGGCTCGTGGGCTTCCATTTCACGGACTTGGACCGAAGACGTGTGCGTGCGCAGCAGCCAATCGGGATCGCGTCCCACAAAGAACGTATCCTGCATGTCGCGAGCCGGGTGCTCGGGCGGGAAATTCAATCCGCTGAACACGTGCCAATCGTCTTCAATTTCAGGCCCTTCGGACACCGCAAAGCCCAACCGTTCAAAAATCTCCACGATTTCGCGGCGCACCACGGCCAACGGGTGGTGCGTCCCCACGGGAACGCCGCCCACCGGTCGCGTGGAATCGCCCCAAGCGGGCACTTCCACCGACGAAGCCGAAGCCGAAGCGGCGGCCACCTTCTCCTCGACCAACGACTTCAACGCATTCAGCGCTTGACCGACTTCGCGCTTTTCGGGGCCGGGCACGTCCTTGAACTGGGCGAGCAAGTCCTTCATTCGCCCCTTGCGACCGAGCCAAGCCACGCGGAAGGTTTCCACCGACGCGGGACCATCGAAAGCCACGCCTTCCACTTCGGCGCGCAGGGTGTTCAGCAATTCAATCATCAGTTCAGCATCTTCACCGTCATGATGACGTCGTCCACCGGCCGGTCTCCCGGAGCCGTCGGCACCGCGGCGATGGAATCGATGATGTCCAGCCCCTGGATGACGTAACCGAATACGGTGTAGTCCATGTCGAGGAACGGCGTGCCGCCGAGCGAATCGTAGCGTTGAACGGCCTCGTCGCTGTACCGGAAATTCAGCCCGGGATTCTTGCGGTTAATGGTCGCCTCGAAGTTGAGCAGTTGCGATTTCGGCGCGCGCTTTCCCTGGACGATGTAAAATTGGCTGCCGCTGGAAGCGCGTTGGGGGTTGACCTGATCGCCTTGACGTGCCGCCGAGAGGGCGCCTTTGTAGTGCAGGTGATCGGCATTGAATTCCGCGGGAATGGTGTAGCCGGGGCCGCCGGATCCGAGGCGAGCGCCCAGTGCTGCATTGCGGCTGGTCGGGTCGCCTCCTTGCACCATGAAGCCCCGGATGACGCGGTGAAACAGCAGGCTGTCGTAGAAGCCCTCTTCCGCGAGTTTTACGAAGTTGTCGCGGTGCTGTGGGGTGCTGTCCGACAATTGGACGATCATGTCGCCGAAACGGGTGGAGATTTGGGCCAAACGCGGACCGCCTCGTTCCACCACCACCCCTCCGGGCACCTCCAGCCGCGAGCAATTCGAAGCCGACATCAACACCACCGCGAGCGCCACGCAACCAAAGAGGTTCAAGGAACGTTTCATATTCGTCATTTTATCGGATATTTGGACCCTATTGAGTCTGCAAATTTAGAATCGGATATGCGAAAGAACCACCTCTATGCCCTTCTTGTTGCCCTCATCGGCACGATCGGCTTGACCGGTTGCTACGAAGTGGAGGAAACGATTGCGAACGTCATCGTATTGAATGAGCTCGGAGCACCCGTGCAAGGGGCCACCGTTCGCCTGTATGCCTTCGGTTCTGTGGACCAAGATTTCGTGGGCGAGCCCCGGTTTGACACCACCGCTGTTTCCAATGCCGCGGGCATGGTGACGTTCAACTTTTCGGACTATTACGTGGCGGGACAGGCGGGATTCGCGGTCCTCGACATCGAAGCCAGCAAGGCCGCCCTCTACGGCACCGGCCTGATCAAAATCGAAGAGCAGACCCTGAGCGAAGCCACGGTCTTCATTGAATGAGCGGTGGACGCCGCAGCATTGCACAACGGGCGGGCCATGAAGGTCCGCCCGTTTTGTTTTCACTTCGCTCCGTCAATCCACGCTTGGAAGTAGTCGACCAGCGCTCGCCGCATCATCAACTCCTGCTCCTCCTTGGTCGATGCCGCAATGGGCGCGAGCTGTCGAAAATGCGGCCACCCGTCGTCGTCCGTTCCCAACTCCTCGTAAATGCCGAACGGAATCAGCAACGTGCAGACTCCAACGTGCATGATGTCTACCTTCGCGTCTTTCTTGAATCGGCCGTAGCCTTGGCCGCATTCCTGCAAGCCCACGGCAAAAATCATGGACGTGATGTCCGGCTGTTCGCCGAATCGCTCCTCCATCAGCCGCAACAGCGTCTGCCAATCCCGTTCAAAAGCATAATCCATGTGCTGGTCGTTTGACAAGAAAACCCGAAGCGCAGGCTCCGGGTTTTCCTGATGTCGGGATGACTGGACTTGAACCAGCGACCACACGTCCCCCAGACGCGTACTCTACCAACTGAGCTACATCCCGTTGTTCCATCGGAAGCTTGCGCTTGCCGATTTGGGACGGCGAAGTTAATCCAATTTCTTTGAACTCAACCGAAAATTTCGTCCCGCTGCGAAGCGGCTGTTTGTCCACCGCGAATCCCGGCCGTCCTGCTACCTTTGCACACCACATTTGAGGAACCATGAACATTTCATTTCGCTGGCTCAAGGAGTTGATCAACGTCGAAGTCCCGGTTGAGGAGGTGGCCGCTGTGCTGACCGCAACGGGCTTGGAAGTCGAAGGCGTTGACGAGGTCGAGGATGTGCCCGGAGGCTTGCGCGGTTTGGTGGTGGGCCAAATCCTGTCCGCAGCCCCCCACCCCGACGCCGACCGCTTGCAAGTTTGCTCCGTGGATGTCGGCGAAGCGGAGCCCCTGAGCATCGTCTGCGGTGCCGCGAATGCTCGAACGGGCCTGACCGTCGTGGTCGCCACCGTCGGCGCCACCCTCCACCCGGCCGAAGGCGAACCGTTCAAAATCAAGAAGGGCAAAATCCGCGGGGAGGTCTCCATGGGGATGATTTGTGCTGAAGACGAAATCGGCGTGGGCGCGTCCCACGATGGCATCATCGAACTGCCCGACACGTGGAAGCCCGGAACGCCTGCTGCGGATGTTTACGGAGTGGGGAGCGACCACGTCATCGGCATCGGGCTGACGCCGAACCGCACCGACGGCATGAGCCACTGGGGCGTGGCACGGGACCTCCGAGCGGGGCTCGAACACGGAACCGTCGACGGCATCTCAGCCGAAGGCTTGCAGCTCACGCACCCGGCTGCGCCCACGCTTCAGCGCGTCGAAACGCATCCCGCGGTGGCGCTGCAGGTTGAAGCCCCTGACGGAGCTCCGCGCTACCTCGGACTCGTCATCGAGGGCGTTGAAGTGGGGCCGTCCCCGAAGGCCGTTCGCCAGCGCCTCGAGGCCATCGGCGTGGGCGCCATCAACAACGTGGTGGACGCTACGAATTACGTGCTGCACGAGCTAGGCACGCCGTTGCACGCCTTCGATTTGGACCAAATGCGCGGAAGCGCCGTCCACGTCCGCCGTGCCCTGCCTGGTGAAACCCTGACCACGCTCGACGGCATCGAGCGCGCCCTCGACCCCGCGGACCTCGTCATCGCCGACGCGGAAAGCCCGCGGTGCTTGGCCGGCGTGTTCGGTGGGGCAGAAAGCGGCGTTTCGGAATCGACCACCCGCATTTTCCTCGAGTCGGCATGGTTCGAACCTGTGACGGTGCGGAAAACCGCTAAACGCCACGGGCTGTCTACGGACGCTTCGTTCCGGTTTGAACGCGGCGTGGACCCCGAGGCCACGGTAACCGCGTTGGAACGTGCGGCGGATTTGATTTGCACGTGGTCCGGCGGACACGTGGTCGGAGGCTACCTCGCCGCGGAGTCGGATGGGCTGCCGAATGGAGCGGAAGTGACGTTGGAATGGGAGGCATTGGATCGGCTCATCGGCGTGGCGATTGAACGGGATCGGGTGCGCGGGATTTGTGCTTCGCTCGACTTGGCCATTGAAAAGGAAACCGAAACCGCCCTCTACCTGCGGGTTCCGGCGTATCGGACCGACGTGACCCGGCCCGCAGACGTCGTGGAAGAAGTGCTGCGCATCCACGGATTCGACCACGTGCCGCTGCCGAAGCGCATGGCGAGCACGGCCCAAATCCGTCGCGACGTGGACCGCGAATCGCCGCGCACGCGCATCGCTCACACGCTCGTGAGCCGTGGGTTCCACGAGGTGATGAACAATTCGCTGACGCGCAAGGCCTACGCGGAAACCCTGCACGCCGCCACGGGAGAAGCTGCGCTCGACCCCTCCACCGCCATCGAAATCCTGAACCCCTTGAGCCAAGACCTGGGCGTGATGCGGGGCTCGCTGCTCGTTCAGGGCTTGGAGAACGTGGCGCGGAACCGGAACGTGCAGCGGAAGGACATGCGGTTGTTCGAGTTGGGGCGGACGTATGCGCGGCGCGACGGCGGGTTCGAGGAGACGGAATGGTTGGCGCTGTGGATGGTGGGACGGAAGGCGCCCGAGCGGTGGAACAACGGGAAGGAGGATGCGGATTTCTTTGCGCTTCGAGGGGAGGTTGAGTCGGTTTTTGGCGCGCTGGGTGTGCACGAGGCGCTGACGATGGAACGCGGAACGGAGGGGCTCCTGGTGGGCGGCGTGACGTGGAAGTTGGGAGACGAGGTGGTGGCGCGGGCGGGAGCAGTTCACCCGGAGGCGCTGAAGGTCACGGACGTGGACGCGCCAGTTTATGCCGCGGAGGTCCGGTTGGAGCCGGTGATGCAGTGGATGGGGGGACGGCGGATCAAGGCGGAGGAGTTGCCGAAGTTCCCGGCGGTGCGGCGGGATTTGGCCTTCATCCTCGATGAACACGTGGCCTTCAGCGAACTGGAACACATCGCACGGAACACCGAGCGCAAGATCCTGCGTGAGGTGAATTTGTTCGACGTGTACCAAGGCGATAAATTGCCCGCAGGCAAGCTGAGTTACGCGCTGTCCCTGCGGCTTCAGGACCCGAATAAAACGCTGACCGACAAGCAAATCGACAAGACGGTGGAGCGCATTCGGCTCGCCATCGAACAAGAAACTGGTGCCCAACTGAGATAAACCGTGAGCAAGCCTTTTCACGAACCGCCCATTCAAAGCCGTCACCTCGGCTACGGACTTGCCCTGCCGTGGGTGTCCGCCGCCATCACGCGTTTCCACCGAATTGAAGGCGCGGAAGGCTTGGAGCACGTACCGGCGCCCGGGACGCCACTCATCATCGTCGCGAACCACCAGAACGGCTTGATGGACCCGCTGGTGCTCTGCTCGTTGCTTTCGCGCCACCAAATTCATTGGCTGACCCGGTCCGACATCTTTTACAAGCCGATCGTCCGGTTCTTCCTGTTCAGCTTCAACATGTTGCCGATTTTCCGCCGGCGGGATCGGCTCGCCGACATCGGGGAACGGAACCAGCGAATTTTCGAGATCTGCGTGGAGCGCTTGAACATCGGGGCAGCCATCGGGCTGTATCCCGAGGGAAATCACAATGGGGAGCGGTCGCTGCGGCCGTTGAAGCGCGGGGTGATTGACCTCTTGAATTTGGCCCAAACCACGCACGAGCAACTTAAAAACGACCTCGTCTTGCTGCCGGTCGGCATCGATTACGAGGATTACGGTTCGCTGCGGCGCAGGCTCCGTCTCCGGTTCGGCGCCCCGCTCGATTGGGCCTCTTGGATCGACTCCGAGACGGGCACCATCCCCGCGAACCAAGCGAGCCGAGCCATCGCCAAGGCCTTGGACGCCTTGATGGTCAACGTGCAGCCGGCCAAACACTACCGCGTCCTGAATCCCTACGTTCAAGCCCTGCGAAGCACGGAACAGGGAGCCGATTCCTGGCCGCGCACCCGCGAGCGCATCGCAGCGTTGGACTCGCTTTCGGAGCCCCAGCTCGACGCGGTGGCCGCGGCTTGGGCAGGTGCAGAGGCGGCCGGTGTCGGTTCGGAAGTGCGGCCCGAGGACATCGGCACCCGGCCCGAAGAGGCGCGAAAAGGCACCGCATGGGTGTGGGTGTTGGCTCCCTTCATCGTCGTGCCCAACGCCTTGAACGCCCTGCTTTCGATTTTGCTGCAGGCGCAGGCCCGCAAGCGCGTCAAGGACATTTGCTTCGTCAGCACGTTCAAGAGCGCCGCCGGCATGGTGCTGTATCCGGTCACGTGGGCCTTGGTGGCCGCGGTGCTGGCCGTGGTCGCGCCGCCCGCCGAACTGGGCGGGGGCTGGACCTTTGTTTTTGCCTTGGCGGGCCAAGCCATCGCGAGCCGATTGGGCGTGTGGTGGTATGGGAATGCGCTGGATGGGCGCGGGCGGCGAAGGGCGAAGCGGTTTTGGGCTGACGAAAAACGAGCCGCGGCATGGACCGCGTACGTGAACACCATCGAATCTTCGAAGCAATGAGCAACCCCGGCTACCGCATCCAAGGGATGCAACACATCGGCATCGCCATCACCGACATGGACCGCACGCTGCGGCTGTATCGCCGGCTCTTCGGCATGAACATTCCGTTCTTCGACTCGGTGCAAGCAGCGCCGTTGATGGACAGCCACACACGCGGCGAAACGATCACGAAACGCGCCTCCATGGTGATGAACCTGCAAGGCGGTTGCGCTTTCGAGGTCTTGCGTCCGACTTCGTTCGAGCCCAAGCCCGCGGGATGGACCATCGCGCAAGGCGACTTGGGACTGACCACCGTCCAAATGAAAACGCCGAACATCGAGCGGATGCACGCGCACGCACTCGCCACGGAGGGCGCCCGGGTGGACGCGGAACTGCGGGAAACGCCTTGGGGTGCGAAGACGTTTTATTTGCGGGACCCGGACGATACCCTGTTTCAGGTGCTGGAGGCGGACGATTGGTTCGAGCGGCCGAAGCATCCTTCGGGGGGCGTGATGGGATGTACCGTGGGGGTAAGCAGCATCGATCAGGCCCTGAGGCTGTATGCGGACAAATTGGACTACTCCGTGGTGCTGTTCGACGAGGAAGGCGTGTTCGAGGAGTGGGCGCATTTGCCCGGTGGGAAGGAGCGGTATCGCCGCGTTCGCTTGACGCAGCCCAAACCGGGAGCCGGTGGATTCGGTCCGGTGACCGGCCAAACCTACATCGAACTCGTGCAGGCTCTGGACCGCAAGGGTCGGTTCATTTTCGAAGATCGGATTTGGTGCGACACGGGGATTGCGCACCTCGGATTTGACGTGCGCGGCATGCAGGCCCTGGGGGCGGAGCTGGACACGGCGGGCTTCGGGTTCCGATGCGATTCGAACGACGCCATCGGCATGGGGGAAACGAAGGTGCATTGCACGTACATCGACGACCCCGACGAATGCTGGATCGAGTTGATCGAGGTGCACAAGGTGCCGATTGTGGAGAAGTGGGGGCTGTTTTTGGACGTAAAGAAGCGCGATCCCGACGGCCCCTTGCCCAAGTGGATGCTCAAAGCATTGCGCTTCAGCCGCATCAAGGATTGAGTCCACGCGTGACAAAACCCTCACGTTTGCTTTACATTGCGTAAACCCTGACGACACGAACTTCGCGGCAAACCACCGATCATGGCGCAGCACACCATCCTCCTCGTAGACGACGAACCGGACATCCTGGATATTTTGTCGTACAACTTGGAGAAGGAAGGCTTCATCGTGCACGCGGCGTCGAATGGGCGCGAAGGCGTGGAGTTGGCGCGGAAAATGCTACCGGATTTGATCCTGCTCGACGTGATGATGCCGGAAATGGACGGCATGGAGACGTGCGTCCAGATTCGGGAGGAACCGCAACTCAAGGACACGATCATCGCGTTCCTGACCGCGCGGGGCGAAGACTACAGCCAAATCGCCGGGTTCGACGCCGGCGCCGACGATTACATCATGAAGCCCATCAAGCCGCGCGTGCTGGTGAGCCGGATCAAGGCCCTGCTGCGGCGGGGAGAAGTGAAATCGGAAGAGTCCGCCACGGATTCAGGCATCGTCATCGACCGCGAACGGTATGTGGTCATGCGCGAAGGGCAAGAAATGACCCTTCCGAAGAAAGAATTCGAGTTGCTGAGTTTGTTGTCGTCCCAGCCCGGTCGCGTCTTCACGAGGGAGGTCATCCTATCGAGCGTTTGGGGGAACGACGTGGTGGTCGGCGACCGAACCATCGACGTCCACATCCGAAAGCTCCGTGAAAAACTCGGAGACAAGCGATTCAAAACCGTCAAAGGCGTCGGGTACAAATTTGAACCCTGAGCATGGCATTGAACCGGCAACGATCACCCGCCATGGTGGCGGCTTGGACGGGCGTCGGTACCGCGCTTTTGGTGGCGGGCATTTTAGTGGTCGCCCCGGGAGGAGGTGAACGGCTCTCGCCGGGAAGCATTGCCGCTTGGTCCATCGGCATCGGCGCCGCCATCGGCTCCCTGAATGCGGCGATTTTCCACCTGCTGATTTTTCGGCCTTTGAAGGACACGATGGAAGCCATCGACCGCATGCAGCCGAAAAAGAATCGGGGGGATGGGTTGCACATGCGGGATGACTGGCCGGGAACCTTGCGCACGTTGGCGAAAACCTGGTCCACCATGCAGAGCACCGAGGTGAGCAAGTGGAAACAAATCGGAGACTTCCGAAAGGAATTCATCGGCAACCTCGCCCACGAATTGAGGACGCCGGTCCAGAGCATCCAAGGCGCCGTGTACACCTTGCACGAAGGCGCCATCGACGACCCGGAATTTGCCCGGAGGTTCCTCCTGAAGGCCGTTCGCAACATCGACCGCATGACGGGCCTCATCGACGACCTCGACGCCATTTCCCGCATCGAAAGCAGCGTGCTGGAGCTCAAGATGGAGCGGTTCGACCTCGTCGCCTTGGCCGATGAAATCATCGACACCCTCGACCCGAAAGCCAAGCGGTCTGCCATCAAGCTCACCCTCGACACCGAAGGCGCCCGATCCCTGTTCGCTCTCGGGGATGAAAAGCGCATGGGGCAAGTCCTTACGAACCTCATCGGCAACAGCATCAGCTACGGGAATCCCAACGGCAACACCACCGTCCGGCTGCGCGACGCCGATGCGCACCTCGTCGTCGAAGTCGAGGACAACGGCATCGGCATCCCCGAGGCGAGTTTGCCCCGGATTTTTGAGCGGTTCTACCGGGTGGATGCAAGCCGGTCGCGGGCGGCGGGCGGCTCGGGTTTGGGCCTTGCCATCGTGAAGCACATCGTCGAAGCGCACGGAGACCAAATCGTCGTGAACAGCGCGCTCGGCAAGGGCACCACCTTCCGTTTCCGCCTCAAGAAAGCCTGATCAGCCCCGCTGCATCATCCCGGATCCTGCCGCATTGACGAACGGATTGCGCGCCTTCTCGTGTCCGATGGTCGTCGAAGGGCCGTGGCCGCAGTGCACCGCGAACTCCTCCGGCAGGTCGAACAACTCGTGCTCGATGGAGCGTCGGAGCACCGCCGCATCGCCACCGGGCAAGTCCGTCCGCCCCACACTCTCGCGGAACAGCACGTCCCCTGCAATCACCCACCCGGCCTCGTGGTGCACGAACACCACGTGCCCCGGCGCATGCCCCGGCGCAAAACGGACCTCAACCGCCTCCCCGAGGCAGTCCAGCACCTGGCGCACCGACCAATCGCACCACGTCGGCTCCGGCAAGTCCGCAATTTCAAACCCGTAAACCCGACCCGCCAACGGCGCTTGCTGGTACGTCGCCGCATCCGCCTCCGCCACCCGCGGCACGCACCCAAACTTCCGAGCGACGTAGGCCGCCCCCGCCACATGATCGAGGTGCGCATGCGTCAACCAGCAACCGACCACTTCCACGCCCTCCAAATCGCGCTCAAACCGCGCCTCCTCCGCTGCATTCGACATCCCTGGATCGATGACGATGCCCCGACCATCCGCCGAACGGATCAACCACGTGTTCTCCTGAAACGGCCCAAACGTCCAATGCTTCAATTCCATTCGCCAAATTTCGCAACCAACCCCCGCCCCACCACCCGCCATTGCCAATGAAATCGTAATTTTCGGAGAATTCCAACATGCCTCGGCCCTCCTCCCCCCTGTTGATTGCGCTCCGCAGCGCGTGGCTCCTCGCCGTTCTGGCCCTCGCCGGGCGGGCGACCGCGCAGTTTTATGATGGGTCGAATGTCACGTTTGGCAAGAACCGCGTGCAGTACCAGGAGTTCTTCTGGATGCACTACCCGATGGAAACGTTCGACGTGTATTTCTATCCAGGAGGCCAGGATTTGGCGCAGCAAGTAGGCCAAATCCTGCCCGCGGCCCGTCAACGCGTTGAGCAGCTCTTCGACCGCACGCTCGAAGGCCCCATTCAAATCCTCGTCTACACGGACCACCAGGCGTTCCGGCAATCGAACATCGGCGCGCAAATCAGCGACGACAACAACATCGGCGGCACGGCGACCCTCATCGGCACGAAGCTGTTCGTCTACGGGACCGGCGACAGCAACGAACTTGAAGCGGCCGTCCGTGACGGGCTCGCACGCGTCCTGTTCAACCAGATCCTGTTCGGCGGCAGCTGGCAAGACGCCGTGCGCAACAACGCGCTCATCACCTTTCCCGATTGGTTCACCGAAGGCCTGTACCGCTACGCGGCGGAACCCTGGTCGCCCCGGCACGCCGCACAAATCTTCGACCACGCGCGCAGTGGGGCCTTCGAACGCATCGAACTCAGCGGCTCCCTCCCCGCGGCCGAACTCGGGCACGGGGTGTGGAAGTACGTGGTGGACGTGTTCGGCGAACCGGTGGTGGCGAACATCCTCTACATGGCCCGGGTGAGCAAAACGATGGAGGGGGGCTTCCAATTCGCGACGGGTTTGGGGCTGGATGAACTGCTCGCGGAGGTGACGCGGTACCACCTGCGGGCCGCCGAACCGCTCGCCCAGCTCCTGCCCGCCGTGGACGATCGGCCCTCCCGCCGCAGCGCTCGCCGGGACGCAGGCGACCTCCCGGTTCGGCTTCGGCTCGACCGCAACCTCATCGCCTGGTCGCTGTCCCCGGACGGAGCGCACTGGGCCTACGCCACCGAGGAACGCTCCCAAATCCGCGTAGCCGTCTACCACACCGCAACCGGAGAGCACGAGCGCATCGGAAAGCACGGGCACCGCATCGACCGCTCCTCCAGCGGCTTGTTCCCGGTCTTCGCGTGGCACCCGAACAGCCAGTTGTTCGCCTACACCTTGGAATCGAAAGGAGCGGTCCAGCTCGTCACCGTCGACCTCGAGCGCAGTGAACAAGCGGTCCGCGACATCGCCGAGCTCGACGGCATCCGCGCCATGGACTTCGCGCCGGATGGACGCCAAATCCTGTTCACCGGACTGCAAGGTGGCGCCTCCGACCTCTACCTCTACCAGCTGTTGGGGAATACGCAGCGGCCGCTTTGGCTCGATGGATACGACGACTTGGACGGGCGATTCAGCGAGGACGGCCAGTCCATCGTCTTCGCTTCGAACCGGCCGGAACCGGCCCCGGGAGACCGGGATGAATGGGCTTCGGCGGGCAGCCGGCTGGACGTGTATGCGGTTCGGCTGGGAGATGATTTGGCCTTCACCCGGCTGACGGAAACTCCGGGCATCGATGAACGGCTGCCGCAACCCCTGCCCGATGGCCGGGTGACGTTCCTCAGTGAGCGGCCCGGGCATCCGCAAGAGCGCGTCCTCGCTTGGCGCGACAGCGTGGTGGAATCCATCGACACGGCCATTCACTACCGGTTCTTCACCCAAACCCGCGTGGTCGAACAACTGACCGCGCCGGTCACGGACTTCCGTTTGCATCCCGAGGCGGGCACGGTGCTGTACGCCCACGAACTGATGGGGCACCCGCACCTGCGGTTTGCCGCCGCCAACCAGCAGCAATCGGGCGTGCGCAACGCCGCCTCTGCGGTCGGCGGTGACCTGGGCGAATGGGAGCAAGATTGGGAGTGGCGCCCTGGCGTGGGGGAAGTGGACTTTCGGGATTATGTATTCGGGCCACTCGGGGCGGCGGCTCCCCTCGAAGTAACGGAGGATGCTCCTTCCGATTCTGCGGATGCGCCCGCTCCGGTGGTCTTGCCCAAAGCGAGCAACTACCGACTCAACTACGCCATCGAGTCCATCACCTCCCAACTCGACAACACCTTCAACTCGGCGTTCTATCAGCCGTACAATGGGGTGATTTCAGCACAGCCTGGACTGGGCGGGTTGACGCGCGTGAGCATGAGCGACCTGTTCGAGGACCGGCGTTTCATCGCGGGGTTCCGGCTGTCCGGAAACTTGGGCAACAGCTTGTACGCGCTTTCGTATTCGGATTTGACGGGGCGGCTGGACCGCACCGTGAGCGTTGCGCGACAGGGCCAGCAGCGCCTTTCGGCGGACAACCGGTCACTCATCGAAACGCACATCCACACGTTCCGTTACCGGCTCTCGTACCCGATTGACGAGGTGCGGAGCGTGCGGATGGAGGGGATTTACCGGTTCGATCGGGCAGCTTACATGACCACGGACGCTTACAATTTGGCCTTGCCGAATGAAGTGACGAGCCAAATCGGCGGCGTGCTCAGCTACGTTTACGACGCGACCCGCGAGCGCGACATCAACCTGCGCGACGGCACCCGGTACAAGGTTTGGGGCGAGTTCTACCTGAACACCGATGAAGCGGCCGCCACCTTCGGGACGGTGGGCTTTGACTTCCGGCATTACCGCCCGATTTACCGGGACTTCCTCTTCGCTTTCCGCGCGGCGGGGGACTGGTCCATCGGGCGCGACCGCCTGCTTCACCTGCTGGGCGGGGTGGACAACGTGCTTTCGCTGACGCCCAACACCGGCACGCCCATCGATCCGGACGTTTCCTACGCCTACCAAACGCGCATCACGCCCCTCCGCGGCTTCCGCAACAACGCCCGCAACGGAGCAAATTTGGCCCTCATCAATGCAGAGCTTCGCTTGCCGCTCGTCACCACCTTCACGCGCCGCCCCATCCCCACCGACTTCCTGCGCCACCTCCAAGCGGTGAGCTTCCTCGATTGCGGCTCCGCTTGGAACGGGCCCCACCCGTACGCCGACGAAAACGGTTTCAACTTCCAAACCGTTTCCGCAAACCCGATTACCGTGACCATCGATAACAACCACGAGCCGATTTTATGGGCCCTGGGTTGGGGCGTGCGCACCCGCCTCATGGGGTACTGGGTGCGTGCGGACTGGGGCTATGGCGTGGACGACGGTCGGTTTCAACGGCGCGTATTCAACTTCTCATTCAGCCTCGACTTTTGAGCCCTAAACTTCCCCCCATGGACCTTTCCACCTTGCTCATCCTGTTGGCCATCGGCCTCGTCGCTGGCGTGGTGAGTGGATTCGTTGGCATCGGCGGCGGCATGATCATCGTTCCTGCCCTGGTTTACTTCCTCGGCATGGGGCAACACATGGCGCAGGGCACGTCGCTCGCCATGATGCTGCCGCCCATCGGGGTGCTGGCCGTGATGAGCTACGCGCAAGAGGGCGCTTGGAACTGGCGCTACGCTTTGGTGTTGGCGGGAACGTTCGTGGTGGGAGCGTATTTCGGCAGCAAGTGGACGTTGAAGCTGTCCCCGACGGTGGTGAAACTGGTGTTCTCCGCCTTCATGCTGTACGCTGCGGGACGGATGTTTTGGAAGGCCGCCCTGGAATTGTGGGGCAAAGGATCCTGAGCGCGGCGATCAGTTCGCGAACTCGCTCAGGAACTTGATGCGGGCAAGGCGAAGTTCCTCCTCGGTGTAGACGTCTCCGAATTCCTCGACCACCGCATCCGGACCCGCGTCCTCGCTCTCACGGAAGAAGTCGAACAGCTCTTCGATGCCCTCTTCCCCCAGCATGTCGTCGAGCAAGTAGTCCAAATTCACTTTCGTACCCGCCGCCACGATGGCCTCCAACTCCGAAATGAGCTCTTCGGAACTCATCGAAAGCTCTTTCGCGAGGTCCTCGAGGTCGACTTGGCGGTCGATGCGCTGGATGATGTGGACCTTTGAGTTGCCGCGGGTTTGGGTCGAGCGCACGAGCAAATCGTCCGCGCGTTCGATGCCCTCCTCTTCCACGTATTGCTTGATGAGGGCCAAAAACGGCTCCCCGTACTTCTTCGCCTTGCCCGACCCGACGCCGTTCACCCGGATCAACTCGTCGTGCGTAAGCGGGTAATGGATGGCCATCTCCTCGAGGGAATGCTCTTGGAAAATGACGTATGGCGGCAATTCGAGGCGCTTGGCTTCGGCCTTGCGCAGGTCGGTGAGCAACTTGCGGAGCTTGGGATCGGCTGCACCGCCGCCAGGACCTCGGGTTTGGTTCATCGAATCCCCGGAATCCACGTCCGAGAAATCCCGCTCCTCCACGAGCTGCACGGGATGCGGCGCGGTCAAGAATTGCTCCCCCTTCGCCGTCAACTTCAGCGTTCCGTAGCTCTCCACCTCCTTGCGCACGAAGCCCAGCACCACTATTTGGCGCAAAACGGCCTTCCAATGGTGCTGATCGTTCTCCGCCCCGCGCTTCCAGAAGGAACTCTCCGTCCCCCGATAGTCTACGATTTCGCGGTTCGCTTCGCCGCACAATACGCCGGTGTAGAACGGCATGCGGAACGCCTGCTTGTGTTCGAGGATCATGCCGAGGATCATGTGGACGTCCTCTTGCCCGTCGCGCATCGGCTTCGGGTGGCGCATGTTGTCGCACATGTCCGAACCCGGACCGTTCACCTCGTCAAATTCCTCACCGAAGTAATGCAGCAGGAACTTGCGGCGGGACATCGCCGTTTCCGCGAACGCCGTGACTTCTTGGAGCAATTGGAACCCCACTTCTTGCTCGGCAATCGGCTTGCCCTGCAGGAACTTTTCGAGCTTTTCAATGTCCTTGTGGCTGTAAAACGCAATGCAATGGCCCTCGCCCCCGTCGCGGCCTGCGCGGCCCGTTTCTTGGTAATAGCTCTCGAGGGACTTGGGCATGTCGTAATGAATGACAAACCGCACATCGGGCTTGTCAATCCCCATGCCGAAAGCGATGGTCGCCACGATGACGTCGACATCTTGCATCAGGAATTGGTCCTGAATCCGACTCCGCAACCCCGCGTCCATGCCCGCGTGATAGGCCAAAGCCCGCACGCCATTCACCCGCAGCACCTCCGCAATCTCCTCCACCTTCTTCCGGCTCAAGCAGTACACAATGCCGCTCTTGCCGATGTGATTCCGGGCGTACCGAACAATCTGCTGCAGCGCGTCCTTCTTCGGGCGCACTTCGTAGTACAAATTCGGTCGGTTGAACGACGCCTTGAACAGCTTCGCATCGCGCATCCCAAGGTTCTTCTGTATGTCCGCCTGCACCTTGGGCGTCGCCGTGGCCGTCAACGCGATGATGGGCACATCGGCAATTTGCTGGACGATGCTTCGAATGCGGCGGTATTCGGGTCGGAAATCGTGGCCCCACTCGGAAATGCAGTGCGCCTCATCCACCGCCACGAAGCTGAGCTGAATCGACTTCAAAAACTGCACGTTCTCGTCCTTCGTCAGGCTTTCCGGGGCCACATACAGCAACTTCGTGCGGCCGGCGATGACGTCCTCGCGCACCAGCTGCGCATCCGCCTTGTTCAAGCTCGAATTGAGAAAGTGCGCGATGGCGCGGTCTTCGTGGTGCCCCCGAATGGCATCCACTTGGTTTTTCATCAGCGCAATCAACGGACTGACCACGATCGCGGTCCCCGGCAACATCAGCGCGGGCAATTGGTAGCACAGCGACTTCCCTCCTCCCGTGGGCATGATGACGAACGCGTCCTCGCCATGGAGCACCGCCTGAATGACAGCTTCTTGCTCTCCCTTGAATTCATCGAACCCAAAAAAATGGCTGAGCGCCTCGGTGGGCGTCATGTCCTCAATCTTCATCTAGCGTGCTGGCGAGGCCGACGAGCGGCGGTTTGGTTTAACTTGCGCAACCTAAAGATAGGCCCTGTGGCGCAACCGCAGGCGAAAATTTTAACCTTTCTTTAAATATGCACCCCCGAGAGGTTCGATTTGATGAAAACCAGCTGAGACGCAGGGCGTTGGAGACGTTGGACGTGGAAAGCGCAGCCGTCGCCGCCCTGAAGGACCGCATCGGAACCGAGTTCATCGGCGTCGTGCGCCGCATCCTCGACGCGCCCGGACGGCTCATCATCACGGGCATCGGAAAGAGCGCGCACATCGCGAACAAGTTGGTGGCTACGTTGAACTCCACGGGAACGCCGGCGGGGTTCATGCACGCGGCGGAGGCGATTCATGGGGATTTGGGTTTGGTCCAAAAAGGCGACGTCATCCTTTGCATCTCAAAAAGCGGTAACTCACCGGAAATCAAGGCATTGACACCGCTCATCAAGGGCCTTGGCCACCCGTTGATTGCGATGACGGGCGCGATGGATTCCCACCTGGCCACGCACGCCGATGGGGTGCTCGACACGACCGTGGATCGCGAGGCGTGTCCGCACAACCTGGCTCCGACGGCCAGCACCGCAGCCCAGCTCGCCATGGGCGATGCCCTTGCCATGTGCCTGATGGAGGCGCGGGGGTTCACCTCGCGGGACTTTGCGACCTACCACCCCGGGGGCGCGCTCGGCAAGAAGCTGTACACCACGCTCGGCGACCTCGTCGATCGGGAGCGGCGGCCTGCCGTGGCTCCGAGCGCCCCGATGACGGACGTCATCCTCGCGATGAGTGCCGGGCGGGCGGGAGCGGCGGTCGTGCTGGAGGGCGAGGACATCGCCGGCATCATCACCGACGGGGACTTGCGGCGGGCGCTGGAGCGCGGAGCCGTTCAGGATGCGGTGGCCGGTGAGGTGATGGGGCGTTCGCCGCGCATCATGGAGGCCGAGGCGTTGGCGGTAGAGGCGTTTCAGGTGATGGAGGGGGCTTCCATCACGCAGGTGATTGTGCGCGAAGGCGGTCGGTACGTGGGTTTGGTCCACTTGCACGACCTCCTGCGTGAAGGCATTTTTTAAGGCCAAATCCCGCGGAATCGCCGCATCTTTGCACCCGCATGCCACTGGATCAACTCGACGAAGCGACCCACGAGAAGGAAATGGGATTCCTCGACCACCTCGAGGAGCTGCGGCGCAGGCTGTTTTACGCCGCCGCAGCCATCCTCGCGGGAGGCATCGCGCTGTTCGTGGCGAAGGACTTCCTGTTTGACACGATTTTATTCGGGCCGCGCAACCCCGACTTTGTGAGCTACCGCGCGTGGTGTTGGCTGTCGGAAACCATCGGGGCGGGCGATGCGCTGTGCGTTCAGGAAATCGGGTACGAGCTCATCAACACGACGATGCTCGGCAACTTCACGACGCACATCCTCGTTTCGGCCATCGGTGGCCTCGTGATCGCGTTTCCGGTGGTGTTCCGGCAGTTTTGGCTGTTCGTTCGGCCTGCCCTGAAGGAGCGCGAAGTCAGCGCCGCTCGGGGCGTCGGAGCGGCCACGTCGGTCCTGTTCTTCCTCGGGGTGTTGTTCGGCTACTACGTCATCGCACCGCTTTCCTTGCAATTCCTAGGCAACTACGAGCTCGGCGACGTCGAAGCGCGGATTTCCGTCATGTCGTACATGAAGACCGTGGCGAGCATTTCGCTGGCGGCGGGCATCATTTTCCAACTGCCCGTGCTCGTCTACTTCCTCGCGAGGGCGGGGCTGGTCACGGCGGACGGTTTGAAGGGCTACCGCAAGCACGCACTGGTCGCCATCTTGGTGGTGTCGGCCATCATCACTCCGCCGGATTTGACAAGCCAAATCCTGGTGTCGATGCCCGTCCTCGTCCTCTACGAAATCGGCATCGCCATCGCCCGTCGCGTCGAACGCAAAGCCGCAGCTGCAAACCGATGACACCGCGCTTTTCGCTCATTTGGGCAAGCCTCATCCTGATCTGGGGCAGCGCATCGGGCCAAATCACGCGCGTCGAAGGCCTGGTCTTCGACGCCGAAACCGGCCAGCCCCTCCCCTTCGTCACGGTCGCGTTTACCGCATCCGGTGACGGCACCACCACCGACCCCGACGGCCATTACGAACTCTCCACCGACCAACGGCCCGGCCAGCTCCGCGTCAGCTTCGTCGGCTACGCAACCCAGGAATGGGAGGTCATGCGGGGCGTGTCGAGCACGCGCAACTTCGCCCTCGAACCGGCCGCCATTGCCCTGGGCATCGCCGAAGTGCGGCCCGACCGCCGCCAAGTGAACCCCGCGAAGCCGCTGATGCAGCGCGTGGCCGAGGCGAAGGCGAACAACGATCCAGCGCGGGTGCGGGGTTTGGCCTACCGCGAGTACACGAAGCTGGAATTCGACGTGAACGACATCAACCACGCCCAAGCGAACCGCTGGTACTGGGGTCCCTTCGGCTTCGTGTTCGACGACCTCGACAGCAGCGAGGCGCGGGTGGCCCTGCCCCTGCTCATCGCGGAGACCGATGCCCAAGTGCGCACCGCGGTGGACGGCCCGCGCACCCAAACCCAAGTCCTCGACACCCGCGTGAGCGGCCTCGGGACGAACGCCACTCCCGGCGAATTGGCGGACCGATTCACAAACGTCAACCTGTACGAGAACCGGTTGCTCCTGCTCGACCGAGCGTTCACTTCGCCCCTGCACGACCACGGCAACGCCCACTACCGGTACTACATCCTGGACACGGTGGACGTGGCGGGGCGGAGTACGATCCATTTGGCCTTCGTTCCCCGACGGCAAGGCGAAATGACGTTCGAAGGCGAGCTGTGGATCGATACGCTCACCCTCGGAATGGCGCGCGTACAAGCGCACGTGAGCGAGGGCGCAAACCTGAACTGGGTGCGGGAACTCCGCTGGGATCAGCGCTACGAACGGCTCGATTCCGCGTGGGTGCTCGTGCAAGACGACGGGCTGATGGACCTCAGCACGACGGACCGGTCGCTGGGTGCGTATTTGCGGCGGACCCTGCACCGGAGTGAATTCGAGCGGACGGCGGTGCCGTGGCCCGATTCGGTCTGGGTTCCCGGCGGCGTGCGGGTGTACGCGGAGGGCGTGCTGGAAATTCCGGACTCGTTGTCGGACTGGCGCGAGGCGGACCGTCCGCTTCCGCTCCACCCGCGGGAGGCCGGAATTTACACGCTCATCGATACGGTAACGAACATGTGGCAGTGGCAGGTGCTGAAAAAAACGGGGTACTTCCTCGGCACCGGCTTCGTCCAAACCGGGCCACTCGAATGGGGGGCGTGGTGGTCGGCCCGCACGTACAACCCGGTCGAGGGCAACCGGCTCCGGCTCGACCTGCGCACCAGCAACGCCTTCAGCACCCGCTGGGCCCCGCGCTTGTACGCGGCTTACGGGCGACTCGATGGGCGGTGGAAGGCCGGGGCTTCCATGCGCTGGGTGGTGCGAAAGACGCCGCGAACCGAGGTGCGGCTGAAGGCGCAGCGCGACATGGAACAAATCGGCATGAACGGCTTGCTCGACCAGGGAGCCGTCCTGACCAACGCGTTGCAAACGGCGACCTCCACAACGCTCTCAGAAGTGGAGCGGTTCGAGGCGAACGTCCTGAAGGAATTCAGCACGGGATGGAGCGTATTCGCCGAGGGGGTACACAGGCGGGTGGCCGGCAGGGGGTCGCTGGCCTTCATCGATCCGTCGTCAGGCGAGGCGCTCGACCGACTCATCGCCACGGAAGCTACGGTGCGGCTGCGGTTTGCTCCGGGCGAGCGGCACGTGGGCGGGGAATTCGACCGGTACAGCCTCGGTTCGGAACGGGCGATGTGGATGCTGGGCGTGACGCGGTCGTTCCGTGGGGTTTGGGGCAGTTCGTACGATTACACGCGTGCGGAACTGACCTTCAATGACCGGTGGCGGCTCGGCGTGGCGGGGCGGCTCGAATGGTACGGCAACGCCGGCAAGTACTGGGGCAGCGCCCCCTTCCCGTTCATGGAGGTGGTGCCCGCGAGCGGAACCGTGTTGCTGACTTCGGACGCCTTCAACCTCCTGAACTTTTACGAGTTCGTCGCGGACGAATGGGTGCGCGGTGGCGGGGAGTGGCATGCCGAGGGGCTCGTTTTGAATCACTTGCCGGGGTTGCGCCGGTTGGGTTGGCGGGAGGTGGTCGGGGTGCAAGGGGTGGTCGGGAGTTGGAGCGATCGCCACGAGGAGCTGCTCGAGTTGCCGGAAACGACGACGGGGCTGGACGGAACGTATTGGGAAGTCAACGCCGGCATCGAGAACATCTTCAACTTCCTGCGCGTGGACGCGGTGCGGCGCATGGACGGGGCGGTGGATCCCACGCTGGGCACGTGGGGGTGGCGCATCGGCTTTTCGGCGGAATTCTGAGGGCGGTTGCGCCGTAACTTTGGCCCATGTCCAGCGATGCACTCCTTCGAGCGGAAGGCCTAGTCAAGCAGTACGGCGCGCGCCGCGTGGTGAACGACGTGAGCTTCGAGGTCGCGCCGGGTGAGGTCGTAGGGCTTTTGGGGCCGAATGGCGCTGGCAAGACGACGAGTTTCTACATGGTCGTGGGCCTGATTCAGCCGGATGCAGGCCAAATCTTCATCGGGAGCGAAAACCTGACCCGCGAACCGATGTACCTGCGCAGCCGCAAAGGCATCGGCTACCTCCCGCAAGAAGTGTCGGTCTTCCGCAAACTGAGCGTCGAAGACAACATCGCGGCCATCCTCGAACTCCAGCCCTTGAGCCGGGCCGAACAACGCGACCGGCTCGAAACCCTCCTCGAGGAATTCCAGCTCACGAAGGTGCGCAAGTCCCGGGGTGACGTCCTCAGCGGTGGGGAAAAGCGGCGGACGGAAATCGCCCGAGCCCTCGCCACGAACCCCGCCTACATCCTGCTCGATGAGCCGTTCGCCGGCGTCGACCCCATCGCCGTGGAGGACATCCAGCGCATCGTGGAACAGCTTCGCGCCCGCGGCATCGGCATCCTCATCACCGACCACAACGTCCAGGAAACCCTGCACATCACCGACCGCGCCTACCTGCTTTTCGAAGGCCGCATCCTCAAACACGGCACCGCCGAAGACCTCGCCGCCGACGAAACCGTCCGCCGCGTCTACCTCGGCCAAAACTTCATCCTGCGTCCCCGAATCGAGCGCCCTTAACCGACCCGCTCACCGAGCATGCGGGCGACGTACTTGCCCACCACGTCGAACTCGATGTTCACCCGCTGGCCCGGCTTCAACCTCCCCAAATTCGTGTGCTCCCACGTGTACGGAATGACGGCAATGGAAAACCCATCCGGCGCGGAATCCACCACCGTCAAGCTCACGCCGTTCACCGTGATGGAGCCCTTCTCCACCGTAACGAACTCCCGTCCCACCGCATGCCGGAAGTACAGCTTCCAACTGCCGTCCTGCGGCTCCACCCGATCGAACACCGCCGTGGTGTCCACGTGGCCTTGAACGATGTGCCCATCGAGCCGATCGCCCACGCGGGTGCAGCGCTCGAGGTTGACGCGATCCCCCACCACGCGCTCGCCGAGGTTCGTTCGCTTCATCGTTTCGTCGATGGCCGTCACGGTGTAACGGTTGCCGTCGAGGGCGATGACCGTGAGGCAGACGCCGTCGTGGGCGAGGCTTTGGTCCACCTTCAATTCCGACGTGAAGGCGCACGACAAGGTCAAATGCACGTTCGTCCCCTCCCACTCCAGGGCCTCCAACGTGCCCAACGATTCAATGATGCCTGTGAACATGGTTCATTCTGGATTGATGGGCAGCCCATCGATGAGTTGAATGGTCCCGCTGAACTGCTC
Source organism: uncultured Flavobacteriales bacterium (assembly GCA_965656785.1). Classification (GTDB taxonomy): domain Bacteria; phylum Bacteroidota; class Bacteroidia; order Flavobacteriales_D; family Sanyastnellaceae; genus JALQTD01. Next base: position 29,229 of record CBFHLY010000005.1, on the reverse strand, counting down.
CTCCACCAAGCCTTCCAGCCGGATGGTGAACACGCGAGCCGAATAAAAATACACGCCGTCTGCACAAAGTCCGCCTTCGCGGTGCTCCCCGTTCCACTCGATGGACGGGTCCTCGGTGAAGTACACCTCCTCCCCGTTCCGGTTGTAAACGCGGAAATCCACCCGCTCGATGAACTTCCAAGGAAACGCTTCGAATCGGTCGTTGCGGTCATCGCCGTTGGGCGAAAACACGTTCGGAAGGAAGTAGAACGGGCAGTTGTCCGCGCACAACGTGTCGCTGAACGCGCTTTCGTTGCGCCGCAGCTCGCCGCCGGGGCCCAGCATGAGGCTGTCCAGCGCCGTCACCGCGAAGCAGCCTGCGATGGTGCCCTCCGCCCCTTCCGCGTTGAATACGAACGGGTCGGCGGGTGCGCCCTCGAGGGTGAGGTAGGGCTTCAAGGTGTCACCCAAGAACGGAGCCCAGTAGATGGTGTAGCCCATCACGTCGTCCGCGCAGCCAGGCACATCGCTCCACGTCAAGGTGTTGGTCGCGGCTTCGCAGTCGGGATCGATGGCGAAGGTGGGGGCGCAAGGTGGTGTAAAGTCGAAGGGCTGACCGCAGGCTTCTTGGGAGCGGTTCACGATGGGCGACAAGGTGCCCGGGGCGTCGTACTCGCCCGTGGTCATGGCGTAATAGCAGTAGTTGGTGCCGTTGACCAAACCCGAATCGACCCACAGCGGTTCCGTCGCCGTGCCCAAGCTCAGCCACGTCCCGTCGGGCTCAGCACGGAAGAATTCGAATGCGGTGTTCGTCCACGGCACTTCGTACTCCAGGGTGAGTTCGAGGCGGTTGTCGTTGGGTGTGAGGACGAGCCACGGCGTGGTGGCGGGCGTGGAAGTGCCGACGAGGTCGTCGCCGGACCAAGCCTCGACGCGGTACTGCCATGGAGAGGCCGCCGTCCCTGCGGGCGCGTGAGTGAACAGGGTGTCCGAGGTTCCGAGCCACGGACGGATGGCTGAGGTGTGGACTTCGGACCAGTCGGGGCCATCGGCGGGGCGGCGTCCCTCGACGCGGTACCAGTATGGGCCGGCGAAGACGGTGGTGTCGGCGTCGGTCGGGGGCGACCAAGCGACCGCGACTTCACCGTCCGAGCCGTCCGTGACCTCCACCGACGCGGTGGTCAGTACGGGAACGTCCTTCACGATGGTGGCGCATACGGGGTCGCTCGCGATGGACTCGCCGCTGCCCGGCCATTCGGCGACGATGCGGTAGCAGTACGTGGCTCCGAAGGCCAGGAGCTCCTCGTCGACGTACCCCGTCGAATTGAGGTCGCTGACCTCAGCAATCGCCGTGTAGCCCCATTCGGGGGGAACTCCGGTTTGGCATGCGGTAGCCTCGAACGCGTCCTCGCCCACCCGCCGGTAGATGCGGTACCCCCCCTGCTCCCGCTTCCACGATGGCAAAGCGGCCCCGCACTCGGCCGGCAACCACGAAACCAGCACCGCGTTGCCCACCGCCTCCGCCGCCAGCGCCTCCGGAGCTGGCGAAACCACCCGAATGGACACCGTCTCCAAATCCGCCAAATCCATCTGCGTCGAAACGTCCTCCGCCTTCACCACCACCGTGTACGGTTCCGCGCGCACCTCATCGCATTGTGGGAACCAATTCAACGTCGCGTTTCCACCGCCTTGGTAAGTGAACACCGCCGGATGCTCCACCTCCGAAATCGGCCCACCCACTGCGGTCATGCCCAGCGGGTCGCCGTTGGGATCGGATGCAGTGAAGGCTTGGGAGTAAAAGGTTCCCGCAACGATGCAGGTGTCGTTGACGTCGGCAATGACCGGCGGTTCGTTCGTGCATTGTTCCACCGCAATCTGCATGTCGCGGATGACTTCGCCAACCCGAACCAATCCCCCGTCCACCCACCGCCATTCCTGGATGCGGATGGCGATGTTGTACTCGCCGACGATTTGGGGTTCCTCCCAAGTCACGTCTCCGGTGTTCGCATCGATGGCGAACACGTCGTCGGCGGGGCTGATTTCGTCGGGGTACTGGTATCCGGGAATGAAATTGCCGTTGAACCCCCGGCAAGGGACCAATTCGTAGGTGAGGAGGTCGCCGTCCGGGTCGTGAGCGCCCGGGTTGTGGATCCACGGCTGAGCGCGGCACGCATTCTGCTGAGCGGCGTTCAAGAGCTGAACGGAATTGTTGTGTCCCGCGAGCGGATTGATGACCAACAACGTGCGGATGGCAAACGGCACATCCACCGACCCTTCGATGTTGAGGACGCCGTCATTGCGGTTGGGGTCCTCCACTGCGATTTCGTATTCCCCCGGACCGCCGTAGGTGTGGGTACCGCGATAAAAATTCACCTGAACTTCCCCCGGCAAAATGAGGATGTTGTCGGCATCGCGCATCAAGCTGTCAAGGTCCGGTCCGGATTCATCGCCCCACGTGAGAAACAGCCACGGCCGATCCGCGAGGGCAGTGGATTTCGTGTACGTGGTGATGAGGACTTCGTAGGTCAAGCCTTCGACGTGCGTGTACGTGATTTCGCCAGCCCGGTTGTGGGTGGCCCAAACCGCAGACACCGCAGCCCAAAGCAACAGCACGAAAACCGCGCTCCGCTTGCCCCACGCTGTGAATTGTTGGCCTCCCATTGAAGGAGCAAGTTAGTTCACCCTGCGCATCCCGTAACTTTGCACCGCATCATGAGTTCCAAAAATTCCCCAACGCGCGTGGCGATTTCCGCCGGCGACCCCAACGGCATCGGCATCGAAACGGTGGTGAAGGCCTTTGCGGACGAGCGCATGTTCACCGAAGTGACCCCCGTGCTCTACGCGGTCCCAAACCTCGTGGAAGCGGCGTTGGCCTTGACGGAATTGACGGAACGCGTGAAGTGGGCGGTGGTGGATGGCGCCGAGAAATCGAAGCCGAATCAATTGAACGTGGTGGCGATTCGGGAGGACGCCTGGGAATTGAATTGGGGCCAAATCACAGCCGAAGCCGGCACCTTCGCCTTCCAATCCCTCGAACGCGCGGTCCAAGACCTCGCGGCCACTCGGGTGGAAGTGCTCGTCACCTGCCCCATCCACAAGGACGCCATGAAGCTCGGCTCCTTCAAATTCCCCGGCCACACGGAATACCTCGCCGACTTTGCCAACGTCGACGACGTCTTGATGCTGCTCATCGCCGGAAGTCTTCGGGTGGGCGTGGCCACCGGCCACGTCGCCTTGAAGGAGGTGTCAGCAGCCCTCTCCACCTCGCTGATCCGAACGAAAATCAACTTGATGCACGAATCGCTTTTGAGGGACTTCGGCATCGCAAACCCGCGCATTGCGGTGTTGGGACTGAACCCCCATGCCAGCGACAACGGCTTGATGGGCGACGAAGAAAAGCGAATCATCCAGCCCGTGGTGCGGGAACTGGCTGCCGAGAACAAGCTCGTCTTCGGGCCGTACGCCGCAGATGGCTTCTTCGGTTCGGGCGCGTTCAAGCAGTTCGACGGGGTCCTCGCCATGTACCACGACCAAGGGCTCGCTCCCTTCAAAGCCCTGAGCTTCGGTGCGGGCGTGAACTTCACCGCGGGATTGCCGGTGGTCCGCACCAGCCCCGACCACGGCACCGGATTCGACATTGCAGGGCAAGGTTCAGCAAACCCCGACTCGTTGCGCTCGGCGCTCTTTGCGGCCCGTGACATCCGACGCAACCGGATTGAGCACCGGGAATTAACCTCCAACCCATTGGAAATCATAAAGAAGGAGCGCCGAAGCGACGACTATGCAAGCCGGCGCAGGGGCGAGTAACCTGCTGAAATTCAGAAACCAACACCCAAGTGTTGGCTTTTTGAATTGCTCGACGTACCTTTGCCCTCCCGAAATTTGGACGCAGTGGACTACTTGGCCCCTTATCGAATTGCCTTTGAGGGATTGAAGCAAGGGCCCCACCGTTTTCAGATGGAGGTGGATTCGACGTTCTTTTCCTTGTTTCCCCTCTCAGAAATCCAGCAGGCCGCCTTATCGGTGGACGTGCACTTTGAGCAGGTGGGCTCTCAATTGAATGCCCAAATAACCCTCGACGGGACCATTGAAGTGTCCTGCGATCGGTGTTTGGGACCATTCGATTTGCCGGTCCATTTTGAAGATCGGGTCATCGCCAAGCTGGGCGAAACGACGGATTTGGACAGCGATGTCTGGATCCTCGGTTCGGAAGTCCATGAATTGGATTTGAGCCAGCCGATTTTCGAGTTCGCTCATTTGGCCTTGCCCACCCGCCGCATTCACCCGAATGAAGCGGATTGCGACCCGGACATGCTCGACCGGTTGGATGGACCCGAGGGAGGAGGCGATGATGAAGAACCGATGGATCCTCGTTGGAACGCATTGAAAGAACTGAAATAATCCATTGTCATGGCACATCCTAAACGACGTCAAAGTAAGACGCGTACGCGCAAGCGCCGCACGCACGACGCCCTGACCCCCGCGAACGTGGCCACGTGCCCGACAACGGGTCAACCTCACCTCTTCCACCGTGCCCACTGGCACGAAGGCAAGCTCTACTACAAGGGCAAGGTGGTGATGGAGAAGGCGGAGGCTTAATTCGCCGCTTCGAAACGCAACCCACAGGGAAGGCTTCGGCTTTCCCTTTTTTTTGTCGTGGCCCCGGATTTGAGCTGGGACGACAGGGTGTCAGTGAAGGTGTGTATCTTAGCCCGCTCAAATCGCCCCGCTGGGGGCACAAAACCTGCCGATGAAAGCCGCCATCACTGCCGTTGCGGGCTACGTGCCCGAGGATTTGCTCACGAATGCAGACCTCGAAAAGATGGTTGACACGAACGACGAATGGATTGTTTCCCGCACGGGCATTCGTCAGCGTCACATTTTGAAAGATCCGACGAAAGCCACTTCCGACATGGGCGCCGAGGCCGTCAAGACGCTGTGCGAGAAGCGCGGCATCGACCCGACGGAAATCGATTTGCTCATCTGCGCGACGGTGACAGCGGACATGCCGTTCCCCGCCACGGCCAACCTCATCACCGACAAAGTCGGAGCCACCAATGCGTGGGGCTGGGACTTGAACGCCGCTTGTTCGGGATTCTTGTTCGCCTTGACGACCGGCGCCCAATTCATCGAGTCGGGCAAACACAAGAAGGTCGTCATCGTGGGAGCCGACAAAATGAGCTCCATCATCGACTACACCGACCGCACGACGTGCGTGCTGTTCGGCGACGCGGCGGCTGCCGTGTTGCTTGAGCCCCACGAGGAGTTCGGGGTTCAGGACTCGCTCTTGAAGACCGACGGCAGCGGCGTGAATTACCTCCGCCAGAAAGCCGGCGGCTCGTTGCATCCTCCGACGCACGAAACGATTGATGCCAAAGAGCACTTCGTGTTCCAAGATGGACAGCCCGTATTCAAAGCTGCGGTCAAGGGCATGGCCGATGTGAGCTACGAAATCATGGAGCGCAACAACTTGGCCCCTGAAGACGTGGCTTGGCTGGTGCCTCACCAAGCCAACCTGCGCATCATCGATGCCACACAGCGTCGAATGGGCTTGCCCCACGAGAAGGTGATGATCAACATCCAGGACTACGGAAACACCACCGCGGCGACCATTCCGTTGTGCTTGCGCGATTGGGAGTCGCAACTCAAGGCGGGCGACAACCTCGTCCTCGCCGCGTTCGGAGGTGGGTTCACCTGGGGTGCTGTCTACTTGAAATGGGCCTACACGGCCGAAGCCTGAACGAATTCAACTGTTTACTCTTGGGGGAAACGCACGGCTGTGCCGTAATTTCGCCCTAACACTAAATCGCCGAGAACCATGACCATCAGCGAAATCCAAGACCTCATCAAGTTCATCGCCAAAGCTGGCGTGACCGAGGTTGAAATCGAAAAGAAAGACTTCAAAATCACCATCAAATCCGAATTGCCGAAGCGCCGTGGCGCCCAAGGAAAGGCCGACGAGGTGATGATGCCGCACATCCCGATGCAAATGCCGCAGGTGGCCATGATGCCCCCGCAACCGGCTGCAGCTCCTGCGCCCGCTCCGGTAGCCGCACCTGCACCCGCCGCGGCTGCGCCGAAGGACGAAAAGGAAAACAACTACGTGACGGTCAAGTCGCCGATGATCGGCACCTTCTACCGCAAGCCCTCGCCAGACAAGCCGAGCTTCGTGGAAGTCGGCAGCACCGTGAGCAGCGGCTCCGTTTTGTGCGTCATCGAAGCGATGAAGCTCTTCAACGAAATCGAAAGCGAGGTCTCCGGTAAAATCGTCAAGGTCCTCGTAGACGACAACACGCCGGTCGAGTACGACCAGCCGTTGTTCCTCGTCGACCCGAGCTGAACCGCCACGCCATGTTCAACAAAATCCTGATTGCGAACCGCGGAGAAATCGCCTTGCGCGTCATCCGCACCTGCAAGGAAATGGGCATCAAGACCGTAGCCGTCTACTCAACGGCAGATGCGGACAGTTTGCACGTTCGGTTTGCCGACGAGGCTGTGTGCATCGGGCCGGCCCGGAGCAGCGAATCGTATTTGAAAATTCCGAACATCATCGCTGCGGCGGAGATTACAAACGCCGACGCCATCCACCCCGGCTACGGCTTTTTGAGTGAGAACGCGAACTTTTCGCGGATTTGTGCCGAGAACAACATCAAATTCATCGGTGCGAGTCCCGAGATGATCGAGGCGATGGGCGACAAGGCCTCGGCCAAAACCACCATGAAAGCTGCAGGAGTCCCCACGATTCCGGGCAGCGAAGGCATCTTGGAGTCGCTCGAGGAAGCCAAGGAAATCGCCGCACAAATCGGCTACCCCATCATGATGAAAGCCACCGCGGGTGGCGGTGGGAAAGGCATGAAGGTCTGCCACAACGACGACGACTTGACCATGGCCTGGGAAACCACGCGCCGCGAAGCTGCCGCCGCCTTTGGAAACGACGGCATGTACATGGAGAAGTTTGTGGTGGAACCCCGCCACATCGAGATCCAGATCGCATCGGACCAGCGCGGCAAGGCCTGCCATTTGTCCGAGCGCGATTGCTCCATTCAACGGCGCCACCAGAAGTTGGTGGAGGAAACCCCGTCGCCGTTCATGACCGATGAGCTCCGTGAGAAGATGGGGCAGGCGGCCATCAAAGCGGCCGAGGCGGTGAAGTACGAAGGGGTGGGCACCGTGGAGTTTTTGGTCGATGCCGACCGGAATTTCTACTTCATGGAGATGAATACGCGCATCCAGGTCGAGCATACGATTACGGAGGAAGTGGTGAATTATGATTTGGTCAAGGAGCAAATCAAACTCGCCGCAGGAGAACCCATCAGCGGGAAGAACTACTACCCGCAAATGCACTCCATTCAATGCCGCATCAACGCGGAGGATCCCGACCGGAACTTCGCGCCGTGCCCAGGCAAAATCACGGTCTATCACGGGCCGGGCGGACACGGGGTGCGCATCGACACGCACGTTTATGCGGGCTACCAAATTCCACCGTTCTACGACAGCATGATTTCCAAGCTCATCGTGGTCGCTCAGACGCGGGAGGAGGCCATCTTGAAAATGCAACGCGCCCTCGACGAATACGTCATCGAAGGCGTGAAGACGACCATTCCGTTCCACCAGCGCTTGATGCGCAACGAGCGGTTCCGCAGCGGGGACTTCACCACGAAGTTTTTGGAAGAAGAAACGATTTGAAGCCGAGTGCTTCGAGGGAAAAGCCGGTCCGTTGAGGGCCGGCTTTTTTCATGCCTTCGAGCGGCGGATCATGCCGGTGGTAGAATGGCCGGCCACGAGGGGGATGGCGACCACCGAGCCGCCGCGAGCGAGCACGGCATCGCGGCCGACGAGGTAGCGCGGATTCAACGGGTCCGTTTCGTCCGGGTCGTAATCGCCGCCCTTCACCAGCACGTCCGGTTCAAGGGCCGCGATGAGGGCCGCAGGGGTGTCCTCGGAGAACACCGCAGTGGCGTCCACGGCGCTCAGGGCTTCCAATACGAAGCACCGGTCCTCCACCGCGTTGATGGGGCGTTCCGGCCCCTTGTTCAACCGCTTCACGCTCGCATCGTCGTTCACGCCTACTACGAGCCGGTCGCCGAGGGCGCGAGCCGCTGCCAGGTAGGTCACGTGACCGCGATGAAGCAAGTCGAACACCCCATTCGTGAAGACCACGCGGAGCCCCTCCGCTTTCCAGGCGGCGACGCGGTCTTCGATGGTCATTGCGCGATTTGGTCCTTGCGCACGCGGAACCACAACAAGGCCAGGTAGGCAATGCCCCCGGTGAGGATGATCATCGCTGTTTGGGTAAACCAAACCACGTTCGCCACCGCGAATCCCAAATCGCCCTCGTATCCCAACGCCACAAACGCCAATTTCACGGCCCAATGGTACGCCCCAATGCCTCCCGGAGCCGGCATCACCATGCCAAAACCGCCCGCCACCATGACGAAAACGGCTTCCAACACCCCGATGCCGGCCAACCGGTCAATGCTTTGGAAAATCACGTACGCCATCAAGAAGTACATCGTCCAAATGAAGGCCGTGTGCGCAATGAACAGGCCCTTGCGGCGCATGTGCCGAATGCTGATCAGCCCTTCCCAAACGCCCAACAAAAACGCCACGACCTTCGCCACCGGCCCCCATTTCATCAGCGGCTTCCGGAAGGCCCAAAACAGCCCGGCCGCCACCACCCCCAAACCGCCCACCAAGAACAACCCTTGGCCGGCAGGAAGCTCCATCGTTTCCAACAACAGCGCAAACGCATCGAGGTTGCCGACTACCGCGATGGCCGTCAGGAGAAAGAGGAAGACGAAATCGATGACCCGTTCGCTGATGACCGTACCGAAAAGTTGGTCCACGGGGATGTTGTCGGTTTGGTTCAAGGCCGCGCATCGGGCCAATTCACCCGAGCGGGGAACAAATGTATTCGCGAAGTAAGCGAAGGCCACCGCGTGCACGCTGTGCGCGCCCTTCGGCTTGTGCCCGAGGGGATCGAGCAGGAGCAACCACCGCATCCCACGGCTCACAATGGCGAGGTAGCCCATCACGAACGAAGCCGCAATGCCCGGCCAAGACGCCGATTGCATGTCGCGCTTCAACGCGTCCCAATCCTCCACCGCCGCCGCCGCGAGGTAAAACAGCAGCGCTCCGATGCCCAAGAAGGCCAAATACGTCACGGCCTTCTTCGCATTCATGACGTCAATCGGTTCGTGCCTTCTTCGGGAAAGAGGACCGTGGGCTTGAACGACCGCGCTTCCTCGAGCTCCATCATCCCGTACGCAATGACGATGATGACGTCGCCCACCTGCACCCGGCGCGCCGCTGGACCGTTGAGGCACACCTCGCCGGAACCGCGCTCCCCCGTGATGATGTAGGTCTCGAGCCGTTCGCCGTTGTTCACGTTCACGATTTGGACGCGTTCACCGTCGAGCAACCCCGCCGCCTCAATCAGGTCCGGATCGAGCGTGATGCTTCCAATGTAATTGAGGTTGGCCTCCGTGATGGTCAAGCGGTGCAGCTTCGCCCGCATCATGTTCACTAACATGGTGCAAAATTAGGGCATCTCAAGCTCGAGCAGGCAGTTGCAGGCCAAATCTCACCACGCCCCCCACCGAACCTCCACCCGCCGCTCGCACGGCACCAGCTCTGCATACCTCGGCTGCAGCCGCGCAACCCGCTCCCACCCCGCATCGGGTAAGGGATTCCGATCCGATTGCGCCCGAACGATCACCCGGTCCGCGGGCGCCCCTTGCGCCACCAACCAGTCCCGAACGGCCTCCGCACGCAACCGGCTCACCCGCTCATTCCGCGCCGACGTGCCCGAAGCATCCGCGAACCCCGTCACGATCAGTTCCCCCGTGACGGGCCCCGAATCATCGCCCGTCCAGCGGTCCCACCACCGAGCCAATTCGGCCTCCCCCAACTCGTCCATCGCCGTGGCGTTGGGAGCGAACAGGATTTGGACCGAAGAAAACGGCTCCGCCAGCTGCGTCGTGTCCTCCCACTGCACCAAATCCAGCTCCCCCATCAACTCGAGCGCCAACAAGTTCAAAACGAACGGCACGCCCGAACGGACCGGCAACCGCATCGCCCGCCCATCCGACAACCGCCTCAACTCCAACATCCCATTCCCCGGAACCTCCGCGTTCACCACCGCAGAGAATTGATCCTCCAGCGGCACCCCATCCAACGGCATCCAATCCGCCCCCTGCACCTCGCGCAACCAAATCGCTCCATCCACCCCCCGCAACACCAGCTCCGCCCCCTCCCAAACCGAACCATCGCCCCGCAGCACCCGCAGCACCCAACCCGCCGCCATCGGCACTTCCTCCCGGTCATCCGCACGCCCCACCCACCAAATGTCCAATCCCCCCTGCCCCCCGCGCCGCGCCGTGCACACGTACCACCCCGCACCCGTCGCCATCGCCGCCACGTCGTCGCCCGGCCCATTCAACGGCTCCCCCAGCCGCTCCACCGCCTTGAACGACGACCACCGATCGCTCACATACAAAGCAAATCCACCCGCACCCCCCGGCCGATCGCTCCCGAACACCAACCTCCCCCCGATCCAATTCGGAAACACCTCGTTGTAAGGCGTGTTCAACGCATCCAACGGCCGCGGCTCCCCCCACCCCTCCCGCGTCCGGGACACCAAAAACAAATCCACATCCTCCCGCTCCGCATCCCGGTACGCCGAAAGCACCGCCCACTCCCGCGACCCGTCGTAAGCCAAATGCGTCACCTCCCCCAACCCGGGCCAAGCCGGCGACTTCAACCCCCACCCGCCCATCGGCTCCAACGCATCGAACGCATCCGGCCGCCCCAATCGGCTCGTCACCAAGGGACTCCAATCCGCCGTCTGCTCCCACCATTGGGCGTCAAACTGCACGTTCATCCGCCCCACAACCAGCCCCCCCTCGCTCGCCCCCAACAGCATCTCATGCGCCGTCGAGTTGACGCCCTCTGTCGGCACAGGAACCTCCCACGGCCCCTCGTGCCACTCCGCACCCCACATCGACGCGAACGGCGACTGCGCCGCCACGAAGCCCGCCCAGCACCCGAGCAAGACGAGCAGAAACCTCATGACCGCTCCGCCTTCCAAACCCGGTACACCTCCAGCGCCTCCTCGTACCACGCTTCCCCAAACCGCCGCACCAGCGACGTCTTGCAAAACTCCAGCACCGAAATCCCGGCCTTCACCCCACACGACCGCGCGCCATCGCAAATGGGCCACCGGTGGTAATTCAAGGCCGTGAAGTCGTGCAGTTCCTTGAGGCGAATCGGGTACAGGTGGCAGCTGATGGGCTTGGGCCAGTCGGTTTCCCCGTCCCGCCAAGCTTGCTCAAAGGCGCATTTCGCGGTGCCATCGGCATCGAACGTCGCGTAGACGCACTCGCGCCCGTTGATGATGGGCGTCACGTGGTCTCCGTCGGAGTCGATTTCGTAAAGCCCCACCTCGTCGATGACCGCGAGGGCTTCGGGCCGCAGGCGCGGCTTGATGGTTTCGAACACCTTCGCGATTTGGTCCAACTCATCCGCCTCGAGCGGCGCACCGCTTTCGCCTTCCACGCAGCAAGCGCCCTTGCACGCCTTGAGATCACAGGCGAACAGCTGATCGAACAGGTCTTCCGAAAGCAGGGTGTTTCCGATGGCAATCATGCAAGCGAAGGTAATCAGCAGAACGGGCTTAATTTTGAGTCCATGCGCTTTTCAGGCCAAATCCTGCGCGACCGCATCCGCCGCCTCGCCCCCCTCACCCCCCAGCGCCTCCGCAACGCCTTGGCCCTCCACGCAGGGTTCCGCCGCGCCCGCCGCGGCGGCCCGGCCGAGCAACGCGCCCTCCCGATGAGCCTGAGCATCGAGCCCACGACGAGCTGCAACCTCCGGTGCCCCGAATGCCCCTCCGGCCTCCGGTCCTTCACCCGCCCAACGGGCATGCTCAACCCCGAACTGCTCGGCCCGATCCTCGACGAACTCCGCTCGAGCCTCGTCTACGTCAACCTCTACTTCCAAGGCGAGCCCACCCTCCACAAGCAGTTCGACGACCTCGTTCGCACCTGCAAAGCCCGGCGCGTCTACACCTCCACCTCCACGAACGCCCACTACCTCACGCCCGAACGCGCCGAGCGCCTCGTCGCCTCCGGCCTCGACCGCCTCATCGTCAGCATCGACGGCACCACCCAAGAAGCCTACGCGGCCTATCGGGTCGGCGGCCAACTCCAGCGCGTCCTCGACGGCACCCGCAACGTCCTCGAAGCCCGGCGCGCTGCCGGCTCGGCCACGCCCCACGTGGTTTGGCAATTCCTCGTCGTCGGCCCCAACGAACACCAAGTCCCCGAGATCCGCCAGCTCGCCCGCGAGTACGGCGTCGACGAGCTCGACCTGAAAACGGCCCAACTCGACGACCCGCACGACGGCCACCCCCTCCTGACCGAGGACCCCACCTTCCGCCGCTACGACCGCAGCGACGACGGCCGGTGGCGCCTCCGCAACCCCCTCGACAACTCCTGCTGGCGCATGTGGCAGGGCTGCGTCATCACCTGGGACGGCCAAGTCGTCCCCTGCTGCTTCGACAAGGACGCCCACCACAGCATGGGGCGCGCGGGCGACCGGCCGTTTCGGGAGATTTGGCACAGCGCACCCTACGCCGCCTTCCGCCAGCAGCTCTTCACCGCCCGGGCCGATATCCCCATGTGCCAGAACTGCTCCGAGGGCACCGAAGTCTACGCCTGACGTACCTTCGAGTCGTGTCCAGCTCCGAAACCCACCGACTGAAGCGCGCGCTGTCCCCCGTGAAGGTGCTCCTGCCCCTTGTCCTCGGCATCGGCGTGGCGTGGTGGATGCTCGACGCGTCGTGGGACGACCCCGTGCGCGACCCGGCGACGGGGGACCAAACGACGACGGGCGCGCTCCTTGCCCAATTCACGTGGAGCCCCCGAGCGTCCTGGGCCCTCATCGGCGCGGTGGCTTGCGTACTCGTGCGCGACGCGGCCTACATGGTGCGCCTCCGCATCCTCGGGCTCGGGCAGCTGAATTGGCGGTCGGCGTTCAGCTCGATCGTGCTTTGGGAATTCGCTTCCGCCTTGACGCCGAGCGTGGTAGGCGGATCGGCGGTGGCCATCCTGATCTTGAAGCGGGAGGGGCTGCCCGTGGGCCGGAGCGTGGCGACGGTCTTTGTGACGGCCCTCATGGACGAACTGTTTTACCTCATTGCCGTGCCCATCGTGGCCGTGGCCGTGGCGCTGACGGGCGGGGCGTTCTTCCCGGTCACGTCGGGCGATTGGCCGGTCGAGCCGCTCTTTTTTGTGGGATACGGTTTCATCGCGGTCTTGACCACCCTCATCGTGCTGGGGGTCCTCGTGGCACCGCGGGCCGTGGAGCGGAGGTTGAACCGGTGGTTTGGTTGGCGGCCGCTGCGCCGTTGGCAGCCGCGCATCGAAGCGTGGACGGCGGATTTGGTCATCGCCTCCGATGCGATGCGGGGACAAGGGATGCGCTTGTGGGTGCGCGCGATGGGCGCGACCGTGGCTTCGTGGAGCGCGCGGTACCTCACCTTGAATTGCCTGTTGCTGGTGTTCTTTGAGACGGTGCCGCATGCCGCGGTGTTTGGGCGGCAATTGGTGATGTGGATCATCCTGATGATCAGTCCGACGCCGGGTTCTGCCGGGTTCGCCGAGGTGGCGTTGCCGGCGTTCCTCGGGGACGTGACGGGGCTGGCTTACCTCGCGGTGGTCGCGGTCTTGTGGCGGCTGTTCACCTACTTCCCGTACTTGTTCGCTGGCGCGCTGGTCTTGCCGAGCTGGCTTGCGCGCACCCGCCGGAAGGGGTAGGCCAAACCCCGCACCACCTCACCGCCAGCGCCCGTGATTCGCCTGCCACCACGTGAACACGTAATGGTTCCGGTGTTCCCCCATGGCCAGCGACAACAGGTCGCCCACGACCTCATCCCACGCCTCTGGCACCGCCCCCTCGGCACGCAACGGCACAAACGCATGTTCTTCCAAAATGCGGAACGCCAACCGCTGGTACCGCACAGGCGACATCGCTAGCGGGGCGTCTTGCCACAACTCGTCCAGCGCCCAAGCGATTTGGCCTGCGCGCTTCCCTCCTGCCCTCCACACCTCACCGGTCGTGGTGTTCTCCACCGTTACGCGCCACGCATCGCCCAACCCCGAACCATCGAACAAGTCCCAATGGTCCTCCGGGTCGAGTGCATTCAAGGCGTGGATGGCCGCAGCCATGCGCTCCGCAGCAGCAACCACGAGGGAACGGTGTCCCGCATCCTCGAAAGCCTCTGCCACCAGCTCAGCGCACGCGGCAGCATCCCAACGGGGCAAGCGCTTGATGGGCATGAACCCCAAAGATGCACCATCCCACCGGCAACAAAAAACCCGAACCTCGCGGTTCGGGTTTTTTCACGCCGCTCAGTGCGCGACCACCAGCTGCGTCCGTTTCGTCTGCGCTCCGCGGTGAACGGTCACGGCGTAGACGCCATCCGTCCAGTCGGCCACATCGAGCACCAAGTTCGTGCCCGCCGTGGACTCCGCGAAGACCAACCGGCCGGTCAAATCAGCCACCTCAACCCGGGCTGGATCCAGCCCCGCGGGCAACCGCAACCGAACCGCGCTTTGGGCGGGATTCGGGTAGGCCACCACTTCCGTGCGCTCCACGGCCGCTTCGGGGACGTCCACCACGCACGCCATTTGGTCGATGCCATAGGGCGTCAAGTAGTTCACGAAAGTCTGCGCTCCGTCGCTCAACGGCCACATATCCTGCTCGAGGATCGTGCGATCCGGAGCGATCAAAATGAAGGTCGGGAAGGCGCCTATGCCATAGGGCGCTGCGGCCTCGCACGCGCCGCCGTCCGTGCACGACGCGATGGGCGGCGGGTTATCGCCTCCGTAATTCAGCTCGTACGCTTCGGTTTCTGCATCGCCCACGGTGGTTTCGAGCGACAGGAAAATGACGTCGCCTTCGTTGCAGCCGTACAAGTGGTAGGCTTCGGTAAAGTAGGGTTGATTCGCTTGGCACGGTCCGCACGTCGTGAACAAAAAGTCGAGGCAGACGTGCTTGCCCGCATCGAGGTATTCAAACAAGGTGTGCTCCGCGCCGTGGATGTCGGTGACCGTGAAGTCGACGGCCGTCGTCAAGCTCGTCTGAGCGGTCAAGGTGCTTGCGGCCAATGCGCCGGCTGCAATCAAGGAAAGTGCTTTCATCATCAATGGGTTTGGCGGCAATGTAGGGAAATTCTTGAGCCCGTTGGTCAGCCCTTTCCTTCCACCTACCTTTGAAGGCCAAAATCCGTTTCCATGAACCCAAAAGCCACCGGCAAAGGAACGCGCGCCGTCCACGCGGGCGTTCAACCCGACCCCTCGACGGGCGCCATCATGACGCCCATCTTCCAAACCTCCACCTACGTGCAAGAAGCGGTCGGGGTGCACAAGGGCTGGGAGTACTCGCGGAGCCACAACCCCACGCGCGCGGCCCTCGAAGCGGCCCTCGCCGAAATCGAAGGCGGAACGGCAGGGCTCGCCTTCGCCTCGGGGCTGTCGGCCATCGACACGGTACTGAAAACGCTGCGCCCTGGAGACGAAGTCGTCTGCGGCCAGGACCTCTACGGCGGCACGGCGCGCCTGTTCCGCACGAACACCGCCCCCATGGGCGTCACCTTCCACTTCGTCGACACCCAAAACCCGGCGAACGTTGAGGCGGCCCTCACGGAACGGACGAAACTGGTTTGGCTCGAAACCCCGACGAATCCGATGATGCAGATCACGGACATCGCGGCGATTGCTGCCCTCACCAATCCGCGCGGCATCCGGCTCGCGGTAGACAACACGTTCGCCTCGCCCATGCTCCAGCGCCCGCTTGAACACGGGGCGGACATCGTGATGCACTCGGTGACGAAGTACATCGGCGGCCACAGCGACGTGGTCATGGGCGCCCTCGTAACGAAGGACGCGGCCATCGACGCCGAACTTCGAACCATCCAGAACAACTGCGGCGCCATCGCCCAACCGTTCGATTCGTTCCTCGTCTTGCGCGGACTGAAAACCCTGCACTTGCGCATCGAACGGCACTGTGCGAACGGCCGGCGCGTGGCTGAATGGCTGAAGGCGCACCCCGGCGTTCGCCGCGTCTACTGGCCCGGTTTCCCGGAACACCCCGGACACGAAATTGCGGCGCGCCAAATGGACGACTTCGGCGGGATGATCGCCTTCGAAATCGCGTCGAACGACCTCGAACAAGCGAAGACGCTCGTGGCCTCCACCGAGCTGTTCGCCTTGGCCGAATCCCTCGGCGGCGTCGAGTCCCTCATCGAGCACCCCGCAGCAATGACGCACGGCAGCGTGCCTGCGGAAATCCGGGCGCAGCTGGGCATCAACGACGGCTTCATCCGCTTGAGTGTGGGCGTGGAGGACGTGGACGACCTCATCGCCGACTTAGCGCAGGCATTCGCTGCGGCCGGGGTGGCGTAAGTCAGGGGCGCGGCTCGGAAGCGGTGTATCTTTGACGGCACATGAAACACGTCAAGGAACACTTTGTGGTGGTGGGCGGCGGCCTCGTCGGGAGCCTTTGGGCCCTGAGGGCGGCGCGGCGCGGGCACCGGGTTGACATTTTTGAGCGCCGGGAGGATCCGCGGAAAGGACGGGCCTTGGGCGGATGGAGCATCAACCTCGCGCTGAGCGATCGGGGATGGCGCGCGCTTGAGAAAGCGGGCATGGTGGACCGCGTGCGCGAAATCGCCATGCCCATTCAAGGCCGCCTGATGCACGCCGTGGACGGCACGACGACCCTCCAGCCCTACGGGCGCGCGGACGTTTCGGGCGTGCTCGGGGATGGTCAGTGCATTTACTCCGTGTCGCGAGCCGGCTTGAACCGGTTGCTCGTGGAAGCGGCGGAGGAGCACGCAGACGTGGCGGTGCATTTCGGGCACAAGTGCACCGATGTGGACCTGCGGAGCCGCGATGCCGTGCGCTTGACGTTCGAGTCGGAGGGAAAAGCGATTGCGGTCGAGGCGGATCGGGTGTTCGGGACCGATGGGGCGTTCAGCGCGGTGCGGGACCGGATGATGCGCACGGACCGGTTTGATTTTGAGCAGCGGTATTTGGCCCATGGTTACAAGGAAATTGAGATGAAGGCGATGGCCGATGGCGGGTTCCAAATGCGGGAAGATGCCCTGCACATCTGGCCGCGTGGGAACTTCATGCTCATGGCGCTGCCGAATCCCAACGGCACTTTCACGTGCACGCTCTTTGCCCCTTACGAGGGGCACGCGGAGTGCTTCGAAAACTGGGACAGCGACGAAGCGGTGCAGGGTCTGTTCGAGCGGCAATTCCCGGACGTGTTGCCCTTGTTGCCGAACCTGCTTGAGGATTGGAACGACCACCCGACGGCCTCGCTGGTCATGGTTCGGTGCGAGCCGTGGCACCGTGGGGAACGCGTCTGCTTGATGGGCGATGCGGCGCACGCCATCGTGCCGTTTTACGGGCAGGGCATGAACAGCGGGATGGAGGATTGCACCGTGCTCGATGACCTGTTGGATTCGGCTCCGGATTGGTGGGAAGCGCTCTCCGAATACACGCGGTTGCGGAAGCCCGACGGGGATGCGATCCTCGAACTGGCGTTGCGGAATTATGTGGAAATGCGGGATTTGACGGGGGATCCGCGGTTTTTGTTGCAGAAGAAAATCGAGGCGCGGTTGCAGGAGCAATACCCGGACGAGTGGCTTCCGTTGTACAGCCAAGTGACGTTCTCGCACACGCGGTACCACGCGGCGCTTGCCGCTGGAAAGGCGCAGGATGCCATCATGCAGGAGGTGATGGACCGACCGGACATTGCGGAGGTTTGGGACAGCGAGGAGGTGGCGGAAGCGGCGATGATGCGGTTGCGGGCGTTGCAGCATGCGTAAGGTCCTGTTCGTGCTGGTGGCGTTGGGCGCCTGGGGGGCGTTGTGGGCGCAGCGGGAGCCGACGGGCTGGGGGCACGACTTGTACGATCGGCGAGGGGCGGCTTGGGCACCGAAGGGGTGGACGGTGGGGCTGGGCATGGCGGGGATGAAGCCGAAACCCGCGGAGTGGGAGGAGCTGTGGCAGGTGCTGCCTGCGGGGGGCGGGGCGCTGGACACGCTGGTGCATGGACAGTGGTTGGCGGAATCGGCGTTGCAGCCTGCGCTTTTCGTGGGGCGGTGGTGGAGGTTTGAGCAGCCGGTGTTGTGGGATCGGGTGGCGTTGGAGTTTCAAGGGACGAGGAGGCGGGTGTCGGAGGAATTCACTTCGCTGCGGGCGGACAGTGCGGTTTGGGAAGGGGCGAGTGCTGCGTGGGTGACTTCGCTGGGGCTGCACGGATACCGGGCCGTGGCGCTCACTCCGGACCTGTATTTGGAAGGAATGATCGGGGCGGGAGTGGACGGGTTGTGGGGGCGGGAGTGGTCGCCGGCAGGGCCGGATTCGTTGTTTCGGGCGCCGCCCGAGGACGTGACGTGGCGGTTTGCAGTGGAGGGGGGATTGGCCTTTGGGGTGCGGATTTGGCCCGGGCGATTTGTGCGGGTGGCGTTGACGACCGACTTGTTGCAGTTCGCACCGCTCGCGGAAGAGCGCGGGGCGGCGATGGACGTGTTGCGGCAGGGGTACCGGCCGTGGACCTTGGCGCTGAAGTGGGACCTTCAGCAAGTGCGGCCGCCTTTGGCGTGCAACATGCCGGTGACGGATCCGTTCGCACCGCGCGAAAAACGGGGCACGCAGCTGTTCGAGGAGGACATGCGGCCGAAGAAGAAGAAGCGGCGGAAAAAGCGGCGCCGAGGCTGATTCAGTCGGCGCAGAGTTCCACGAGGACCTTGCTGGTGTCGCCGGGATGGAGGAAGGCGATGGTTTTGCCGTCGGCTCCGGGTTTGGGGCCCGAAATCTTGCGGTAGCCCAGCGCTTCGAGGCGCGCGAGTTCGGCGGGAAGATCGTCCACGTGGAAGGCGACGTGGTGCAAGCCGGGGCCGCGGCGTTCGAGGTGGCGCGCGATGGGGCCGTCGGGGGTGGTCGATGCCAAAAGTTCGATCTTCGACTCGCCCGCTTCAAAGAAGGACGTTTCGACGCCTTCGTCGTCCACGCGTTCCCGCTTGTAGGGGGCGGTGCCGAGGACTTCCGTGAACAGCCGTTCCGCCTCCGCGAGGTCGGCCACGGCGATGCCGAGGTGTTCGATGCGCTTCATGGAGCGAAGTTACAGCACGTCCGGGCGGTTGTACTTTCGCGGCATGGAACGAAATGCATTGGATTGGATGCCGCTGGATTTGGGCGGCCGACGTGCCCTCGTTTGTGGGGCATCGCAAGGAATTGGGCTCGCGGCGGCGCAGCATTTGGCGGGGCTCGGCGCGCGCGTCACCTTGCTCGCGCGGAATGCCGAACGGCTCGAAGCCGCGCTGGCCACCTTGCCGGGAACGGGGCACCAAATGGAAGTCGCAGATTTCAGTGCGCCGGACACCGTGGCCGCCGCTGCGGGACGCGTGGTGGCACGAGGCCCCGTGCACATCCTCGTGAACAACACGGGTGGACCGGCGGGTGGGCCGATCACGGAAGCCGGCGTGGACGCGTTTCGGAGCACGTTTGAGCAGCATTTGGTCTGCAACCACGTGCTCGCCACAGCCGTCTTCCCGGGCATGAAGGACGCCTGCTGGGGCCGCATCATCAACGTCATCAGCACGTCGGTCAAGCAGCCGCTTCCGGGGTTGGGCGTGAGCAACACCATCCGAGGTGCAGTGGCGAGTTGGGCTAAAACCTGGGCCACCGAAGTCGCCCCCCACAACATCACCGTCAACAACGTGCTCCCCGGCGCCACCGGCACCCAGCGCCTGAGCAGCCTCGCCGAAGCGAAGGCCGCAAAATCCGGCACCACCCCGGACGCCGTCCTCGCCGCCATGGCCGCCCAAGTCCCGATGGGACGGACCGCCGAACCCGCGGAAATCGCCCGCGCCATCGCGTTCCTCGCCTCCCCCGCAGCGGACTACATTTCGGGCATCAATTTGCCGGTTGATGGAGGGCGAACTGGGTGTCTTTGATTTAGCTTTGCCGCGCAAACGTTAATCTACACGTTGATGTCAAATTCTCACCAGGCGCAAATCGACGCATTCGTCGCATCTGCCGCCGCCCACAATCCGCACGAACCGGAATTCCTTCAGGCCGTGCAGGAGGTTGCAGAAACCGTCATTCCCTTCATTGACGCCCACCCCAAGTACCGCGAGCACCGGATCCTCGAGCGGATCATCGAGCCGGAGCGCACCATCATCTTCCGCGTTCCGTGGACCGACGATGCGGGTCAGGTGCACGTCAATCGCGGGTTCCGCGTGGAGTTCAACAGCGCCATCGGCCCGTACAAAGGCGGCTTGCGCTTCCATCCGAGCGTGAACCTCAGCATCCTGAAGTTCCTCGGCTTCGAACAAATCTTCAAGAACGCGCTGACCACGCTCCCGATAGGCGGTGGAAAGGGCGGTTCGGATTTTGACCCGAAGGGCAAATCCGATGCGGAAGTCATGCGCTTCTGCCAAAGCTTCATGACGGAACTCGCGCGCCACATCGGCCCCAACACCGACGTGCCCGCTGGAGACATCGGCGTGGGCGGCCGGGAAATCGGCTACATGTTCGGTCAATACAAGCGCCTGCGGAACGAGTTCACGGGCGTCTTGACCGGCAAGGGCATCAAGTGGGGCGGCTCGCTCATCCGTCCGGAAGCCACGGGCTATGGCGCGGTCTACTTCGCCCAAGAAATGCTCGGCACGAAAGGCCACAACTTGCACTCGAAGACCGTGGTCATCTCGGGCTCGGGCAACGTGGCGCAGTTCGCTGCAGAGAAGTGCTTGCACCTCGGTGCGAAAGTGGTCACGATGTCCGACTCGAAGGGCTTCATCCACGACCCGGAAGGCATTGACGAGGAGAAGTTGGCCTGGATCATGGACCTGAAGAACGTCCGCCGCGGACGCATTTCGGAATACGCCGCACAATTCTCAGGCGCCACCTACCACGAAGGCGCGACGCCTTGGGGCATTGCCTGCGACGCGGCATTCCCTTGCGCAACCCAGAATGAATTGCACGGCGACGACGCCAAGCAACTCATCGCGAACGGCGTGGTGGCAGTGGCAGAAGGGGCGAACATGCCGTGCACGCCGGAAGCCGTTGAGGCGTTCCAGGAGGCGGGCGTGTTGTTCTCGCCGGGCAAGGCTTCGAACGCGGGCGGTGTGGCGACTTCCGGTTTGGAAATGTCCCAAAACAGCCTGCGGATGAACTGGAGCCGCGAAGAAGTGGACGAGCGCCTGAAAGGCATCATGTCCTCCATTCACGCCCAGTGCGTCGAGTACGGCGCGAACCCCGACGGCAGCATCGACTACGTGCGGGGCGCGAACATCGCGGGCTTCGTGAAAGTGGCCGACGCGATGATCGACCAGGGCGTCGTTTGACCCCAAACCGACTTCCAGCATGCAACACCCCGAGGCGTCCCCTCGGGGTGTTGTGCGCTTGGAAGCAACGTATCTTTGTGCCATGACTGGAATTTTACACCTCCACAGCGCCCTCCGTTGGGTCGCGTTGATTTTGCTCGTCGTCACCTTCATCGGCGCCTTGCTCGGCGGATCCACCTTCACGGAAGGAGCACGCAAGCGCGGGCTGTTCACCATGATTGCCCTCCACGTTCAACTCGTGCTCGGGCTCATCCTCTACTTCGTGAGCGAAAAAGGCTTGGCCTTGTTCCAGCAACCGGACGTCATGAAAAACAGCGTCTACCGGTTTTTTGCCGTGGAACACATCTCGGTGATGGTCATCGGCATCTTGTTGGGCACGTTGGGGCACAGCCTCGTCAAGCGCACGGAAGGTGACCGGGCCAAATACCGCAAGCAAGCCCTTTTCTTCGGCCTCGCCTTGCTCCTCATCGTTTCGCGCATCCCGTGGCCGTTCATGTCGGGCTTCGAAGCATACGGCTGGTTCTGATGCGACGCGTGGTTGCAGGAATGCTCGCGGCAGCCGTGCTGTGGGCCTGCGGTGAAGGTCCGACGGAGGAGGCAACACCCATTGCTGCAGAAGCAGCGGGGCGGCTGTACCAACAGAAATGCTCCGTGTGCCATGGAGACGATGGGCGGTTGATGGCGAGTGGAGCCCCTGATTTGAACGCTTCCACCATGAATTATGCAGATCGGGAGCGCATCATCCGGTACGGGAAAGGGCTCATGCCCCCGCAAGGCCAAGTCTTGACCGCGGAAGAAATCGCGGGCATTGCGCGGTTTTTGGACACCTTTCACCCCGCTCAATGATCGAGAAAAAGCAGCCCCAAGGCACCGCAGCGAAACAAGAAACGTGTATCCTCATCGGCTTGCTGACCGGCAACACGACCCGGGCGCAGCTTGACGAATACTTGGACGAATTGGCGTTCCTCGCCACCACCGCTTCAGCCGACACCCGGCGCATTTTCACCCAAGCCTTGGACCGACCGGATACCCGCACCTTCATCGGATCGGGCAAGCTCGCGGAAATCAAAGAATACGTGGAAGAAGAGGGCATCGACATGCTCATTTTCGACGACGAACTGAATCCTCGGCAGTTGCGGAACATCGAAGCCGAATTGCCCGAGGTCAAGGTGCTCGACCGGCCGAACCTCATCCTTGACATCTTCGCCGCGCGGGCCCAAACCGCCCATGCCAAGACGCAGGTGGAACTGGCTCAGTACCAATACCTACTCCCGCGTTTGACCAACATGTGGACGCACTTGCAGAAGCAAAAAGGGGGCATCGGGATGAAGGGGCCTGGGGAGAAGGAAATCGAGACGGACCGCCGGATCATTCGGGATCGGATTGCAAAGCTGAAAAAGGATTTGGCCCAAATCGATCGCCAAATGGCCACCCAGCGCAGCAACCGCGGAGCCCTCGTGCGCGTGGCCCTCGTCGGCTACACCAACGTCGGGAAAAGCACGCTGATGACGCTGATTTCCAAGTCGGATGTCTTTGCAGAGAACAAACTGTTCGCCACGCTCGACACCACGGTGCGCAAGGTGGTGCTTCAGAATTTGCCCTTCCTGCTGAGCGACACCGTAGGCTTCATCCGCAAGTTGCCCCACCAACTCGTCGAGAGCTTCAAAAGCACGCTCGACGAAACGCGCGAAAGCGATCTGCTCATCCACGTGGTGGACGTTTCGCACCCGCAATTTGAAGATCACCTCGCCGTAGTGAACGCCACACTCGCAGAAATCGGGAGCGACGACGCCCCTACCCTCCTGTTGTTCAACAAAATCGACCAGCTTGAGGAGGATCCGATGGTGGGCCTCACGCGGTTGGAACAAATGGCCGGTATCCGCGAACGCTACGAGCGCAACGGCATCCAAACCGCCTTCATCTCCGCCCACACGAAAGAAGGCCTGGACGCCTTCCGCGACCTGCTTTACGAACAAGTGAAGGCGATTCACATGAAGCGCTACCCGTACAACAACTTCCTGTTCTAACGGGGAGCGCGTAGATTTACCCCTCAATTTCGAAGCATGGCATCCATCCGACAAGAAAAAGTCGCCGAACTCATTCGCCGCGACCTCAGCACGTTGTTCCAACGCCAGTCGCAAGCGTGGTTTGCCGGCATGTTCATCACGGTGACCACGGTGCGCATGGCACCGGATTTGGGCCTCGCGAAGGTCTACCTGAGTTTCATGGCCGTTCCGGACAAAAAGGCCGCGCTCGAAGCCGTGCGCGCCGAAGGCTGGCGAGTCCGCAAGGCCCTCGCCGACCTCATCGGCAAGCAAGTCCGAATCATCCCCGAACTCAACTTCTACTTGGACGACAGCCTCGATCACTACGAAGCCGTCGACCAAGCCCTCAAACGCTGATCACTTCACCGCGATGCGGCGGACGGATTGGCCGTCGGTATCCCGGATGAGCAGGACGTACGTGCCCGCCTCGCAGTCGCTCAGGTCCCACTGGAGTCGCTGCTCGTGGGCTTGTGCGTTCCAGATGGAGCGACCGGCCGGGTCGAATAGCTGAACGGTTTGGCCCGCCACGGGATGCGCAAACTCGATGGTCAGGACGTCCTGCACGGGATTCGGAAACAGCGCAACCGCATGGCCCGGAAGTTCCGCCACATGGGTGACCTCCCCGACGCATTCGCAATCCGCGTTGTACGCGTCGTTGACCGTCTCATCCAACCCGTCGTCGCACGCATCGCCTTCCCCGTAGCACGACCCGTCATCCTCGGTGGCCGCTTCGTTGTAATTGCACGCTGTGGCATCCGTGCAACCCAAGATGGCCCCCAACTCGCCGGCCACGTATCGCGCGAAGGCGAAATCGTTGTTTGCGACTTGAGCGAAGCCCGCGGCGACGATGGCGCCATTGGGCTGGATGGCAAGGTCGTTCACGTCCTCGATTCCGGCTGACACATCCGTAATGGTCAGTCCGTCCGTTCCCCAATCCGCGTCGAACGAACCGTCGAAGTTCAAACGCGACACCATGAAGTCCCGCATCATGAATCCCGAGTAAGCCGTTCCGCCGAGGAGCCACTTCCCATCGGCTTGGGCTTCGACGGCCAGCAACACATTTGCTCCTCCCGGGCTGACGAACACTTCGCCCGCCGTGCCGAAAGCGGCATCCAATGCGCCCGTCGGACCGTGTGCCCGCGCCACCCCATCGGAGCCATTGTTCGCGTCCCCGACGGCCACCAACCGCCCGTTTTGGTAGTGCGCATCAAAGTACCGCCCATCGACCCCCGTGTTGAAAATGCCACCCAAACCGTAGGACATATCGGCCTGCCCGTCCGCGTCGAAATGCAGCACGATTGGGTAGGTCGTGGAAGAAGCCGTGGTGTAACCGACGAGGTAAATGTCGCCGCTTTCGCCCACCGTTCCGCCGCGGATGTCGCAGTTCGTGGTGGTGGTTTCGGGGTAGATTTGGACCCCGTCATTGACGAAGGAAGCGTCGAGGTTGCCGGCCAAATCAAAGCGCACCAACGCCGCACGGTAGAACGAAGTCCCCGCCTGCATCGACGACCCCACCGCAGTGTACGTGCCGTTCGCTACCACCAAATCCTGCGCGTAATCCTCGCTCTCATCGAGGTCCACAACCAGCACGCCACCGTCCCCAAAGTCCGCGTCGAGCTGTCCGTCCGGCTGCAAGCGCCACACCGCGAACGCCGTGTTCGCGGGCGTCAGACTCACCGCGCCACACACCAAAGCGTGTCCATCCGCCTCAAGCACCACGTCGTAACCGAAGCACGAGCCTCCCGCCGCGCTGTACGTCGTGACGCCCCCCGTTCCAAAGGAAGCGTCCATGGAACCATCGGGCAGGAGCTGCCCCACCGTCATTTGGAATCCGCCCACACCCGCACTCACTCCCGTGAACACGATTTCACCGCTCGGCCGAATGGCCACGGCTCGGGCATTGTCCATCGACGTGTCGGAAATGGGAGCCAACAAGGCGACCCCCGCGTCACCGAACGCCGCATCGAGGTCACCGGGGTTCTGCGCGGCCATCGGCTGCATCGCCGCGACGAGCGCGCCAACAAAGAGGAAATGCCAGGCTTTCATGGCCGGAAGTTACAATACATTTAAGGCATGGAGTTCAGTTTTTGGGAAGACCAAACCTGGTTGCAGCACCGCGACGCGCTCGTCGTCGGTGGCGGCATCGTCGGCCTGTCCGCGGCGTGCCGGTTGGCCGAATTGCGCCCCGATTGGCGCATCGCCGTGATGGAACGCTCGGCATTTGGCGATGGCGGCACGACGCGCAATGCAGGCTTTGCCTGCTTCGGCAGTCCCGCCGAACTCCTGGACGATCGAGCGGTCCTCGGCGACGCGGCGGCGTTGGCCTTGGTCGAACGGCGACTCAACGGCTTGCGCACCTTGCGCAGGTGGCTCGGCGATGAGGCCATCGGGTACGAATCCTGTGGAAGCCATGCGCTATACGTGCCCGAAGGCATGGCACCGGTGGCCACCGAAGCGCTCGCGGACCTCAATCGGTGGCTCGAGCCCGTAACCGGCATCGCGCGCACCTTTGAGCGCGTGCCAGCGCCCGCCTCGTTGCGCGAAGGGGCGGTCGTCGCCGCGGACTGGAGTCCCCTCGAAGGCGCGGTGCACACGGGAGCCCTCCACCGCGCCTTGTTGCGGCGCACCGCAGAAGCGGGCGTCGACGTGGTGCGCGGGGTTGAAATTGTGGCGGTGAAACCCGGTGATCCCGTCGAACTGACGGTACGGCGGGGCCGAACCGGATCGGACCACCGCATCGCCGTCCCCCGCTGCCTCGTCGCCACGAACGCGTTCGCCCGCGAGCTCCTGCCCGATTTGGACGCCCACCCGGCAGCAAACCGCGTGCTCGTGACGGAACCCCACCCCACGCGCCCATCCACCGGAACGTATCACCTCGAGGCCGGCTACGTCTACGCCCGTCACCTGCCCGACGGCCGCCTCCTCATCGGCGGGGGCCGGCATTGGCAACTTGATGCCGCCGGTACCAGCGCCCGCCTCCGCGCCCTGCTGACGGACTTGTGGCCCGACGCCGGAAACATCGCCTACGAATGGACCGGAGTGCTGGGCGTGGGCGCCGTCCGTGAACCCATCGTGGAGGCCGTCGGGCCGGGGGTCGTGGCCGCCGTTCGGCTGGGCGGAATGGGCGTGGCGATCGGCGCGGGTTTGGGCCGAGAAGCCGCCGACTTGCTGGCCAAATCCCGCTAACTTGCGCCCGTGAACATGCCCCTCCGGCTTGCCCGCCGCTACATCTTCAGCCGCCGAACGCGCAACCTCATCCACCTGATTTCGAGCATTTCCATGTTCGTGATCGCGGCGGTGACGGCGGCCATGATCGCCATCTTGTCGGCGTTCAACGGGATCGAGGACGTGGTCAGCGAGCTCTTCGGCACGCTGGATGCGGAGTTGGCGCTCGTGCCGGAATCGGGGGCCGTGGTGCCGGACTCGCTCGGGGTTTGGTTGGACGAGCAAGCTTCGGTGGGTCGGTGGGCGGCCGTCATCGAGGAGGAAGCGGTGGCGCAGCTTTCGAGCGGGGCGCCGGTGGTGGTTTCCGTGCTCGCCTTCGATTCGGCGTTCGTGGACATCACGCCAGTGGAAGGGGCCATTCGGTCGGGACGGTGGGTGGCGTCCTGGCATGGGATGCCCACGGTCACGCTCGGGCTCGGCGTGCGGAATGCCTTGGGGGCCAACACGCAATCGGACCAGGCTTCCCTCGTGAAGTTGCGCGCGCCCAAACGAGGCAAATCCTTGGCGCGCAGCAGGGAGCGGGCCCTTCGGACCGTGGAGGCGTGGGCGGTGGACGTGTTCAGCATCAACGCCGACCTTGACGTGCGGTACGTGCTCTTGTCCCTGGAGGCCGGGCGGGATTTGTTCGAGCGGCCCGACGCGTGCAGCCGGTTCGAGCTGGAGCCGGCGGAGGGGTGGGACGTGGAGGAGGTGGTGCGGGATTTGGCCCAGCGGCTGCCGGAAGGAACGCGGCTGCGCACGCGGGCGGAGAAGAACGCGCTGATTACCAAGACGAACCGCGCGGAAAAATGGGCGACGTTCGTCATCCTCAGCTTCATCCTCATCGTCGCGGCGTTCAACATCATGGCCTCGCTGACCATGCTCCTGCTGGACAAACGCGAGGACATCGCGGTGCTGCAAGCCCTGGGCCTGACCGGTCGGCGCCTCGAACAGGCCTTCTCGTGGCAGGGGCTGCTCATCAACGTGCTCGGCGGAGCCATCGGGACGGCGCTTGGCATCGCCCTCGTCGTCGGTCAAGCCCGCTACGGCTGGGTGAAACTCGACGGTTCCATCGTGCCCGCATACCCCGTACGGCTGGCCCTTACCGACGTGCTCGGCACGGTGGGCGTCGTCATCGTCGTAGGCGGTGTGGGATCGGCGCTGATGGTGCGCCTCCTCATCCGGCGCATGTCCCGTTAAGCCGGGATTTCGAAGCCGTCGTAAAGCGCCGCGATTTCGCGCAGCTTCGCCCGAATCGCTTCGGGGTCATCGAGCGTCACCAAATCCAAGCGGTGCGGCTTGAACCCCGGCAACCCCTTGAAGTAGTTCGCATAGTGGCGGCGCATCTCCACGACCCCCAACCGATCCCCCTTCCAATCGATGCTGCGCTCGAAGTGGGTGGTGACCGCGGCCACCCGCTCTTCGAACGTCGCCGGCGCATGGTGCTCCCCCGTGGCCATGTAGTGCTTGACCTCCCGGAAAAACCACGGCGACCCGATGCTGGCCCGGCCGATCATGATGCCGTCCACGCCATAGCGTTCGCGGTACTCCACCGCCTTTTCGGGCGAGGTGATGTCGCCGTTGCCGAACACGGGAATGCGCATCCGCGGGTTGTACTTCACCTCTGCGATGAGCGACCAATCCGCCTCGCCCTTGTACATCTGAGCGCGCGTGCGGCCGTGGATGCTGATGGCCTGAATGCCCACGTCTTGCAAGCGCTCCGCCACCTCCACAATGTACTTCGAGTCGTCGTCCCAGCCGAGGCGGGTTTTCACCGTGACCGGCAGGTTGCACGTGTCGACGATTTCCTTCGTCATCTCCACCATCTTCGGGATGTCCTGCAGGATGCCTGCGCCCGCGCCGCGCCCGGCCACCTTCTTCACCGGACAGCCGTAGTTGATGTCGACCAAATCCGGACCCGCCGCCTCCGCTATGGCCGCTGCCTCGCGCATGGACGTGATCTCGCTCCCGAAGATTTGAATGCCGATGGGACGCTCGTACTCGAAGATGTCCAACTTTGCGCGGGATTTGGCCGCATCCCGAATGAGCCCCTCGCTCGAAATGAACTCCGTGTACATCAGATCCGCCCCGAATTGCTTGCAAACGAAGCGAAACGGCGGATCGCTCACGTCCTCCATGGGCGCGAGCAGCAGCGGGCAATCCCCGAGCTCTATGTTTCCGATGCGGGTGGTGGCCATCGTGGAATTCTTGCGAACTTGCGGCGAAATCGGAGGAACGTCCTCCGCCTCAGACCGCTCGACAAAATTACGCATGATTCGCAAGGCATTTGAAGGAATGAACCCATGGTTGCAAGCCGTTTTCTTCGGGTCGATGATCTTGACCGGGATGGCGGTGGCCGTCTTCGTGGGGATGGTGGTCGTTTCTGGGGCGAACGGCATCTCCTTTGAGGAGGCGCTGAATGTGGCGGGGCGGCCGAGCAGCGACGCGGGGTTTGAGGCCAACATCGTGGTGAACGGGCTCAACCAGCTCATCGCCTTCGGCGGGGCGGCGATGCTGTTTGCGGCGTTGTTTGGGCGGGCGCGACTCGATGGCATGGGGTTGCGCAGACCGCAGGGC